>DASPTD010000037.1:0-33185 GCA_035623575.1 Gaiellaceae bacterium | reverse complement strand
CGGCGGCGTACGTCGCCTTCTGCAACACCGTCGGCGGCCAGGACGAGCTGATCTTCGACGGCCACTCGCTCGTGCTCGACGACGAGGGCACCGTGCTCGCGCGCGCGCCCGGCTTCGAGGAGGCGCTGCTCGTCGTCGACGTCGATCCCACGGCGGTCGTCGCGCGCCGCCTCACCGATGCCCGCCGCCGCGCGCTCGCCAGGGACCGCGGCGATCTCGGCACGGTGCGACGCGTGCGGCTCGGGCCGGCGCGCGAGCGACGCGACACGGTCAGGCCGGCGATCGTCCCCTTCGGCGGCGAGCTCGAGCAGATGCGGCAGGCGCTCGAGCTCGGGCTGGGCGACTACGTGCGCAAGAACGGCTTCGCGGAGATCGTCGTCGGTGTCTCCGGCGGCATCGACTCGGCTCTCACCGCGGCGCTCGCGGCCGAGGCGCTCGGGGCTGAGCGGCTGCACTGCGTGTCGATGCCGTCGCGCTACTCGTCCGAAGGCACGCGGACGGACGCGCGCCGGCTCGCGGACAGCCTCGGCTGCGACTTCCGGGAGATCGAGATCGGGCCGATGGTGGAGGCATTCGCCGCCGCGCTCGCACGATCGTTCACCGGACGCGGGCCCGACCTGACGGAGGAGAACGTCCAGGCGCGCGTCCGCGGCACGCTGCTGATGGCGCTCTCGAACAAGTTCGGCTGGCTTCTCGTCGCGACCGGCAACAAGTCCGAGATGTCCGTCGGCTACGCGACCCTGTACGGGGACATGGCCGGCGGCTTCGCGCTGCTGAAGGACGTGTACAAGACCGACGTCTTCCGGTTGTCGCGCCACCTGAACGAGCGCGCGGGCAGGGAGCTGATCCCCCGGTCGATCATCGAGCGGCCGCCGAGCGCCGAGCTCCGGCCCGACCAGCTCGACGCGGACTCGCTGCCGCCGTACGACGCGCTCGACCGCGTGCTCGAGGCGTACGTCGAGGAGGATCGCTCGCTCGAGGAGCTGTCGGCCGACGGCTTCGACCCGGACGTCGTCCGGCGCGCGGTGGCGATGATCGACCGCGCCGAGTACAAGCGGCGGCAGGCACCGCCGGGAGTGCGGCTGCGCCCAAAGGCGTTCGGGCGCGACCGCCGCACGCCGATCACGAACCGCTGGCGCAGCTGATGGAGCCGCAACCGTTCCCGCTGCGCGTCGTCGGCGCAGCGATCGTCGAGGACCGGCGGCTCCTTCTCGTCAGCAAGCATGCAGCGCCCGACGTCTTCTACCTCCCCGGCGGCAAGCCGGACGAAAGCGAAGACGAGCTCGCCTGCCTGCGGCGCGAGCTGGACGAGGAGCTGGGAGCCGTCCCAACCGACGTGACGTTCTTCGAGACGATCGTCGACGAGGCCGCACTCGAGGGGATCGAGATGCGGATGAGCGTCTACCTCGCCGCGCTCGACCGGCCGCCGCGGCCCTGCGCGGAGATCGCCGGCCTCGAGTGGTTCGAGACGGCGGACGCCTTCACCGGCACTGTCGCGCCGGCCGTGCGCAACCAGGTGATCCCGCGTCTGCGCGAGGCGGGACTTCTCTAGCGCGCAAGTAACAAATTGTCACTTGATCGCGTAACCGCGGTGAAACCTGGCAGCCGGCGAAAGTAACAAGTTGTTACTTGGGCAGCCTAGACGCCCGCGTCGACCGGCTCCTCGGGCGGGCCGTCGCGGAGCAGGTCGCGGACGAGCTCCGCGAGGCGCCGCGGCCCGGTCAGCACCGTCGACAGCTCGCCGACGGCGAACCAGCGGGCGCCGGTGACGCCCTCCGCCTCGAGCTCGGCCGCGGTGAACCGCGGCGCCGGCTCGAACGCCTCCGTCCGCACGAGGTAGTGCCGCTCGCGCTGGCCGCCCCAGCGGCGCGGGTCGACGAGCCAGTGCTCGCGCGTCCAGATCAGCGGCCCGAGCTCGAAGCCGTGCAGGCCGACCTCCTCGGCGAGCTCCCGCGCGAGGGCGTCCCGATCGCTCTCGCCGGGATCGACGCCGCCGCCCGGAGTCGACCACCAGCTGCCGAACGCGTCCTCGAAGCGCACGAGCAGGACGCGGTCGCGCGGATCGAGCACGAGCGCGCGCACACCGGTGCGCGGCGGGTGCCCGAAGGCGCGAGACGCGAGCTCGTTGAACCAGCGGAGCCGGTCCCACCACGGCACCGCCGCATTCGCCGGCGAGGTCGACGGGAGCACGAACAGGCACGTCGCGCCGAGCTCCCGCGCCTGCACGCCGAGCTCCGGCCGCTCGCCGAACGTGCCGCGGTACGCCTCCTTGCCGACGAAGGCGATCCAGGCTGGACCCAGCTCCGCGGCCAGCCGCTCGAGCCGCTCGGCCGAGCCGGCGAAGTCGTCCCGGCGCAGGTCACCCGAGCCGGGCGTCGTGCGATGGGCGGCGTTCGTGACGCCGACGCCCTCGTTCAGCAGCTCGAACTGCTCCGCCGGCTCGTAGAGGCGGGAGGTGAAGCGCGCCGCGTGCAGCAGCCGCCAGAAGTCGTTGCGCGGGTTGGCGAAGTGTGCGTGCGCGGCGGCCGAGACCCGGCCCGGATTGATCCCGCAGAAGACGACGCGCAGCCCCGGCGCGACGACGTCCGGTACGGCGCTCGGAGCTGCTACGCGGCCTCGACCTCGTTGACGCGTGCGTCGATCCGCTGCTCGAGGAGCTTCCGCAGGTCCTCCCCGGACACCCTCGCCGGGAACCGGGGCCTTCGAGGCTCGCGCCGGACGACCGTCACCGTCGACTCCCAGCCGCGGTAGCAGCGGGCGTAGCATTCGGCCTCCGACAGCATCCTGAGCCGTCGCACCCCCGCAGCGTACGGTGGGCTGCGGACGGTGCGGCGCGGGTCCCTAGCCGTCCTCGAGCGGCGCGAGCGTCAGCCCGAAGCCGCGCAGCTGCTCCCAGTACAGCTCCGCCTGCTCACGCTCTCCCGACCAGACGATCGCGAGGCCGGTGTTGTGGATCCGGTTCGCGAGCCCCATGCCGCCGTCGTAGTCGACGCCGGGAAGGACGCTCGAGAGCGCGAAGGCGACGCCCTCGAACGTGTTGTGGTCGTCGTTGAGGACGACGACGTGCCACGGGCGCCCGAGCCCCGTGCTCTCGCCGCGGTCGAGCCGCTCGCGCGGCGGCGTCAGGGTGCTGCTCATGCCCCGATCGTAGTCGGGTAGCGTCCGGAAGATGAGCACCGTCTCCCTCGACGTCGACGCCGTCCGCGCCCGCTTCTCCGCGCTCCAGGGACCGACCGCCTTCTTCGACGGCCCCGGAGGGACCCAGTGCCCGGATTCCGTCATCGACGCGATCGCCGGCTACCTGCGCGAGTCGAACGCGAATCTGGGTGGCGCGTTCCCGGCGAGCGTCCGCAGCGACGCGCTGCTCGACCTCGCCCACATCACCGCAGGGTCGTTCCTCGGCTGCGCCGCGGACGAGGCCGTCTTCGGCCAGAACATGACGACGCTCAACTTCATGCTCACGCGCACGCTCGGACGAACACTGCGCGCCGGAGACGAGATCCTCGTCACCCGCCTCGACCACGACGGCAACGTCTCCCCGTGGCTCGAGCTCGCGCACGACCTCGATCTGAAGGTCGGCTTCGTCGACGTCCACGACGACACGACCCTCGACCTGCAGGACCTCGAGTGGCAGCTGACCGAGCGGACACGGGTCGTCGCGTTCCCGCTCGCGTCGAACGCCATCGGCACGCTCACCGACGCACGCAGCGTCTCCGAGCTCGCGCACGACGCGGGCGCCCTGGCGTGGGCCGACGCCGTGCACTACGGCCCGCACGGACCGATCGACGTCGCCGAGCTCGGCGTCGACGTGCTGCTCTGCTCGCCGTACAAGTTCTTCGGGCCGCACCTGGGTCTCGCGTACGTCCGGGAAGAGCTCGCAGACGGGTGGCGACCGTACAAGGTGCGGCCCGCTCCGACCCGGTTCGAGACGGGAACGCTGCCGCACGAGCTGCTCGCGGGGTTCGTCGCGGCGGTGGAGTACATCGACTCGCTCGGCTGGCCCGCGATCCGGAGCTACGAGCGGGCGCTCGGAGAGCGTTTCCTCGCCGGTCTGCCGGAGCGCTGCACCCTGCACGGCCTGCCCACAATGGACGGACGCGTGCCGACGTTCGCGTTCACGGTGGAGGGGCAGACGCCGCGCGCCGTGGCCGAGCGCCTGGCCGAAGCCGAGATCGCCGTCTGGGACGGCGACTACTACGCGGTGGAGGTGATGGAGCGGCTTGGCCTCGCTCCCGACGGCGCAGTCCGCGCCGGATTCGTCCACTACAACACTGCTGCGGAGATCGATCGGCTGCTGACCGCTCTGCACGGGCTGTGAAGCTGCTCGTCCTGGGCGGCACCGCGTTCCTGGGCCGCCACACGGTCGCGGCCGCGCTCGAGCGCGGCGACGAGGTGACGATCTTCACGCGCGGGCGCACGAACCCCAAGCTCTTCCCGGAGGCGGAGCACCTCGTCGGCAACCGCGACCGCGGCCTCGGGGCGCTCGCGGGACGAGAATGGGAAGCGGTCGTCGACACGAGCGGCTACGTGCCGCGCGTCCTGCGCCAGTCGGCCGAGCTGCTGCGTGACGCGGTCGGACGCTATGTCTTCGTCTCGAGCATCTCGGTCTACGCGGACTTCAGCCGGCCGGTGGACGAGGAGTCCGCGGTCGCACACCTCGACGACCCGTTCAGCGAGAGCGTCGAGACCGACTACGGTGCGCTCAAGGCGGCGTGCGAGCGCGTCGTCGAGGAGGTGTTCGGCGAGCGCGCCGCGAGCGTCCGGGCCGGGCTGCTCGTCGGCCCGCACGACCCGACCGACCGCTTCACCTACTGGCCGCGCCGGATCGCCGAGGGCGGCGACGTGCTCGCGCCCGGCGACCCGGCGGCGCCGGTGCAGCTCGTCGACGCGCGCGACCTCGGCGCGTGGCTCGTCCGGCTCGCCGAGCACGGCCCCGGCGGCACGTTCAACGCGACCGGCCCCGCGCAGCCGCTGACGCTCGGCGAGCTGCTCGAGCACGCGATCGCCGCGCTCGGGTCGGACGCCCGGCTCGTCTGGACGGACGAGCAGCGGATCCTCGATGCCGACGTGCAGCCGTGGATGGAGCTGCCTCTCTGGGTGCCCGGCGACGAATGGGCCGGCTTCATGCGCGCCGGCATCCGGCGCGCGCTCGCCGCCGGCCTGGGCTTTCGACCCCTCGAGGAGACGGTGCGCGACACGCTCGCCTGGAGCCGCGAGGCGGGCGAGCAGCGGCCGACGCTGACGCGGGAGAAGGAGCGCCGGCTCCTCGCCGGTGGCTGAGCTGTCGCAGAAGCTCGGCGCGAAGCCGGGCGCCGAGGTGCTCGTGTTCTTCACGACGCGGCGCGCCGAGCTCGAGCTGCGGTTCGCGGCGCTGCGGGCGACGCTGGGCCCGGCCGACGGCCTCTGGATCGCGTGGCCGAAGAAGGCCGCCCGCCTGGACACGGACCTCGACTTCGCCGCCGTCCAGTCGATCGGCCTCGCCCACGGGCTCGTCGACAACAAGTCGGCGTCGATCGACGAGACCTGGCAGGCGCTGCGGTTCGTCTACCGCCGGAAGGACCGCTAGTCGGCCTTCGCCGCCTTCGCGGCGGCGGCCCAGCGCTCGTCGTGCCGGCGGATCCGGTCCGGCTCGCGCCCGCGCGCCTCCGCGATTGCGACCGCCAGCCGCTGGAACCTGACGACGTCGACGACCGGGTGATGCGTCGGCACGAGGTCGACCTCGCAGCCGAGCTCGCGGAGCGCGGCGGCCGCGGCCGCCGCTCGCTCGGCGGCGCGCCCCTCACCCTCGAGGACGAACGCGCGCACGGACTCGTCGACGGCGGCGAGGTGACCGTGCAGGAGCTGCTCCGTCTCGTACGACTCGGCGGCGAGCCACGCACCCTCACGCAGCTTCAGCACCGCCTCCTGCGCCGTCGGCCAGTCGCGTCCTGCGCCGGCGACGAGGAACCGCTCCTCCGCACCGACTGCCGGCAGCTCTGCGGCGAGCGCGTCCGCGACGGCTTCGGCGAGCCACGAGACATCCTCGCCGTGCAGTGCGGCGATCGTGGCGACCGCGCACGTGTAGCCGGCGGTGTGGCACCAGCTCTGCTCGATCTCCGGCGTCGCGACGACGACCTCCTCGCACAGCTCAGCGATCGGACCGTCCGGATTGCCCGTCACGAGCCACCTCGGTCCCGGCCACGCGCGCGCCGCCGCCAGCGTCAGCGGCGTCTCGCCCTCATGCGAGACGAGCACGAGCAGGTCGGCGTCGCGCTCGGGCCGCAGGACGAGCTCGAGCGCCTGCACCGCGTCGCCGCCCGTCTGCGCCGCGTGGAACGAGGTGCCGCAGCCGGTGAAGAGGAGCCGCGCGCCGCCCGGGAAACGCCTGCCGGCGGGGATCTGCGCGAGCCACTCGGGCTGCAGCGCGATCGCCCGCTTTGTCTGCTCGGCGGCCATGGACCACGTCTATACCATCCTTCCGGTGAGCACGTACGAACGTCACGCCCTCGACAACGGGCTGCGCGTCCTGACCGCAAGGCTGCCGGAGGCGCAGTCGGTTACGTGCATGGTGATGCTCGCCGCGGGCTCCCGCTACGAGACGGCGGACACGAACGGGATCGCTCATTTCTCCGAGCACATGTTCTTCAAAGGGACGGAGCGGCGGCCGAGCGCGCGCCAGATCGCCGGCGAGATCGACGCGATCGGTGGCGAGTTCAACGCGTTCACCGGCAAGGAATCGACCGCGTACTACGTCAAGTGCGCGGCGGAGCACCGCGACGTCGCGCTCGACGTGCTCGTCGACATGCTGCGCAACTCGCGCTTCGACCAGGAGGAGATCGAACGCGAGAAGGGCGTGATCGTCGAGGAGATGAACATGTACTTCGACACGCCGCGCGATTACATCGGCGGCGTGTACGAGGAGTTGCTGTACGGCGACCAGCCGCTCGGCTGGGACATCATCGGCCGCAAGGAGACCGTGCGCGCCGCGACGCGCGACACGTTCACGTCGTACCTGGGCCGCTGGTACCAGCCGCCGCGCATGGTGCTCGGGCTGGGTGGACGCATCGGCGAAGACGTCCTCGAGCGCGCGCAGGCGCTGCTCGGCGACCTCCCCCCGGCGGAGACCGGTGTCCCGGCTCCCGTGCAGCCGCACGCGAACGGCCGCGTGAAGGTGTTCACGAAGCAGTCCGACCAGGCGCACGTGATCCTCGGCGTCTCGAGCTACCCGCTCGAGCATCCGGACCGGTACGCGCTCCAGCTGCTCGCGACCGTGCTCGGCGGCGGCATGTCGTCCCGCCTGTTCACCGAGGTGCGCGAGCGCCGCGGGCTCGCCTACTACGTCTTCGGCGTCAACCACAGCTACACCGACACGGGCTCGCTCTATGCGCAGGCGGGCGTCGACATCAACCGGATCGACGAGGCGGTGACGACCATCGGCGCGGAGCTGAGGAAGATCGCCGCCGAGCCGGTGCCGGCCGATGAGCTGGAGAAGGCGCGCAACTTCGCCAAGGGCAGGTTCGTGCTCCAGCTCGAGAGCCCGCAGGGGCTGATCATGTTCGGACTGCGCAAGGAGGTGCTCGAGCGCCGCGCGCCCGACCTCGACGAGATCCTCGCCGGCCTCAACGCCGTCACCGTCGAGGACGTGCAGCGCGTCGCCCAGGACATCATCCGCGACGACGCCATCCGACTCGCGCTGATCGGCCCCTTCGACGACGCCGATCACTTCGACGCGCTGCTGTAACGATGGCCTTGGTCGGCGGTTCGGTCAGCACCTAAACCCGAAGTCGCCCGTCAGAGTGCTTTCAACCCGGCCGTGCGCGGTTCCTTCTACCACGGTTCGAGGACGGCGTGCCAGTCCTATGTGCCGCCGATCGTCTCCAGGTCGGCCTCGAGCAGGGCACGGTCGTCCTCGTCGGAGATCGCTTCGCCCGCGTCGCGCGCGCGGGCGAGCCAGTGCCGCGCCTGCTCCTCGTCGCCGGCGACCGCGTGCGCGCGGGCGAGCGCCTCGTACGCGAACGGCAGGTCGAACTCGTCGAGGTCGTCCGGCGCCGACTCGCAGAGCTCGAGACAGCGGCGCGCATGGTGAAGCGCCGGCTCGGGGCGGCCGAGCACGGCGTAGACGCGGGCGCACTGCCACTCGCCGCGCGCCCCGTTGACGCGCGTGCCGGCCCGGATCCAGTGGTAGCGAGAAGCATGGGCCGCGTGCAGCATCTCGTCGTCCTCGTCCGGCGTCCGGTCGGGCTTCTCGAGCAGCCGCCAGGTGGCGTTGAACAGCTCCGCCGCGAGCGTCCGCTGCTCCTCTATGTTCAGTCGTCGCCCTTCTCCGCGTCCGCGCGGTGCTTGATCTCCTCGACCACGGCCGGGTCGGCGAGCGTCGTCGTGTCGCCCAGCCCGCGGTTCTCGGCCACGTCGCGCAGCAGGCGGCGCATGATCTTCCCGCTCCGCGTCTTCGGCAGCTCCGGCGTGAAGACGATGTTCGCCGGCTTGGCGATCGCGCCGATCTTCCTCGCGACGTGGTTGCGAAGCTCCTCGAGCTTCTCGACCGAGCCCTCGTGGCCGCCCTTCAACGTCACGTAGGCGACGATCGCCTCGCCGGTCACGGCGTCCTTGCGCGAGCAGACCGCGGCCTCGGCGACCTCCTGGTGATCGACCAGTGCCGACTCGACCTCGATCGTCGAGATGCGGTGGCCGGACACGTTCATCACGTCGTCGACGCGGCCGAGCAGCCAGAAGTCGCCGTCGGCGTCGATGCGCGCGCCGTCGCCGGCGAAGTACACGTTCTCGTACTTCGACCAGTACGTATCCCGGTAGCGGTCGGGATCCTTGAAGATCCCGCGCAGCATCGCCGGCCACGGGCGCGTGAGCACGAGGTAGCCGCCGCCGCCCGGGCCGACCTCGTCGCCCTGCTCGTTGAAGACGGCCGCCTGCACGCCCGGGAACGGCTTCGTCGCCGAGCCCGGCTTCAGTGTCGTCACCCCGGGGAGGGGCGTGATCAGCACCATCCCCGTCTCGGTCTGCCACCACGTGTCGACGATCGGCGTGCGGTCGCCGCCGACGTGCTCGCGATACCAGATCCACGCCTCCGGGTTGATCGGCTCCCCCACCGAGCCGAGCAGACGGAGTGACGAGAGGTCGTGGCGCGCGGCGAACTCCGGTCCCCATTTCATGTGCGCTCGGATCGCGGTCGGCGCCGTGTAGAGGATGGTCACGCCGTATCGCTCGACGATCCGCCACCAGCGGTCCTTGTCGGGATAGTCGGGCGTTCCCTCGTACATGACGGAGGTCGCCTGGTTGCAGAGCGGGCCGTACACGATGTAGCTGTGGCCGGTGATCCAGCCGATGTCGGCGGCGCACCAGTAGACGTCCTCGTCGGCCTTCAGGTCGAAGATGGAGTGGTGCGTCGTCGCGACGCCGCACAGGTAGCCGCCGGTGGTGTGCACGATCCCTTTCGGCTTCGCGGTCGTGCCGCTCGTGTACATGAGGAAGAGCAGGTCCTCGCTGTCCATCGGCTCGCAGGGACACGACGACGGGTCGTCCGCGACGTCGTCCTCGAGCTCGTGCCACCACCGGTCGCGCCCCGCCTGCATCGGCACGTCTTTGCCGGTGCGGCGAAGCACCACCGATGCGCGAACGCCGGGCGCGGCGGCCATCGCGTCGTCCGCGGTCCTCTTCAGCGGCACGGTGGAGCCGCGCCGCCACGCCTCGTCCTGCGTGATCAGCACCTCGCACTCCATGTCGTTCATGCGACCGGAGAGCGAGTCGGCCGAGAAGCCGCCGAAGACGACGGTGTGCGGCGCGCCGAGGCGCGTGCACGCGAGCATCGCCACCGCGAGCTCGGGGACCATCCCCATGTAGATCGCGACCGGTGTGCCCTTCTGCACGCCGATCTTCCTCAGCGCGTTCGCGAAGCGGACGACCTCGCGCTGCAGATCGGCGTACGTGATCTCGCGACGGTCGTCCTCGGGCTCGCCCTCCCAGTAGTAGGCGACCTTGTCGCCCCGGCCTCCCTCGACGTGACGGTCGACGCAGTTGAAGCAGACGTTCAGCGTGCCGCCGAGGAACCATCTCGCGTACGGCGGCTCCCACTCGTAGAGCGAGTGGAACGGCGCGAACCAGCTGACCCGCTCGCGACCCTCGCGCTCCCAGAAGGCCTCGAAGCTCTCCTCGTAGATCCCGGGCTGCGCGTTCGCCTGTCGCGCGAACTCCTCGGGCGGCGGATACCGCCGCTCCTCGAGGAAGATCGTCTCGATCGCGTGATCGCTCATGGCGCCAGATCGTACGGGTACTGCGTCACGACCTCCGCCCCGTCCTCCGTGACGAGAAGGATGTCCTCCAGGCGAACGCCGCCGTACCCCGCACGGTAGAGGCCCGGCTCGAGCGTGATCACGTCGCCGGGCACGAGATCGTCGCCGACGCGTGAGACCCAGGGCCGCTCGTGCACCTCGAGGCCGACGCCGTGGCCGAGGCCGTGGAAGAAGCCGCTGTCGAGCACCTCGCCGGGCTGCTTCGTGAGCGGTGTCGGGTACCCGTGCCGGGCGAAGAGGTCGCAGACGAGCCGCATCAGGTCGAGGCCGTTGACGCCCGGCCTCGTCGCCTCGGTTGCGCGCTCGAGCGCCTCCTTGCAGAGCCGGTGGTACTCGCGCAGCTCGTCGGAGACCGTGCCGACGACGTACGTGCGGGTCATGTCGGAGTAGACGCCGGTCTCACGTTCTCGTGGGAAGAGGTCGAAGACGATCGGCTCGTCGGGGAGGATCGCGCCCGAGCCGCCGTCGTGGCCGATCGCGGTCTGGGGGCCGTGCGAGACGATGAACTCCTCCGCGGCGACGCCGTGCGCGCTGAACACGCGTTCTATCTCGAGCTTGATCCGCTCGCTCGTCAGCGCCTCGCCGTCGAGCAGGAGCGTCCGGTTCGAGTCGGCGTTGCGCAGCATGTCGCGTGCGACGTCGAGGGCTGCTTCGCACGCCCGCTGCGCGCGCCGCAGACCCGCGATCTCGGCCGGGGTCTTGCGACGGCGGCGCTCTTCGAACAGCTCGCGGTCGACGCTGACCTCGACCCCGTTCGCGCGCAGGTGGTCGGCCAGCTCGAGCGGGAAGCTCGCCGGCACGACCGCGTCGCTGATCCCGAGCTCCGCGCAGGCGCGCGTGTACACCTCGAGCTCGACGAGCGGGGCGCGCATGCCGCCGGCGAGCAGCTCGTCCAACCCGAACGTCTCCGGCGGCAGCGTCTCGATCTCGGGTGCTGCGGCAGCGATGCGGGGAACCTCGAAGCCGCTGACGACCACGACGCGCCGACCGTCGCGCTCCGCGTAGAGGAAGGCGTCGGGCACGGCGACCGGCACCTCGTGGCGCATCTCCGGCGAGCGCACCGAGTCGGCGAGGATGAGGACGTCGCTCACAGCGCGGATCCTATGTCGGCGAGCTGGCGGCCTTCACGCTCGTCCCGCACGCCGACGATGGCGCCCGTCACGGCGGGGTTCGCGAGCACCCAGCGCAGCGCCCCGCCCACGACCGATCCGCCGTCCCGGCGCAGCGTCTCGCGGAGCACGCCGAGATCGAGCTCCGCGAAGGGGTGCGTGCGCCGGAAGTCGCCGGGTGTGAGGGTGTCGACCGAGAAGCCGTCGGTGAGGAATCCGCTCGCGAGCGGCGCCCAGACGATGACGCCGAGCCCGCGCTCGACCGCGAGCGGCAGGATCCCCTCCTCGATCTGCCGCGAGAGCGCGCTGTACTCGTGCTGGAGCCCGGCGACGGGGCCGACGGCGAGCGCGCGGACGACCTCCTCGGCGCGATGGTTCGAGATGCCGCCGTGCCGCACCTTCCCCTCGGCGACGAGCTCGAGCACCGTGCCCCACGTCTCCTCGATCGGAACGCGGGGGTCGCGATCGTGGAGCTGCAGGAGGTCGAGCCGCTCGACCCCGAGCCGGCGCAGGCTGCCCTCGACGTCGGAGCGCACGGCCGCGGGGCGGAGGTCCATGAAGTCGGCGCCGTCGCCGCCGCGCATCGTGCCGCACTTCGTGAAGACGAGCACGTCGTCGCGGCCGCGAATCGCCTTCCCCACGATCTCCTCGGCGCGACCCCAGCCGTAGAAGGGTGCCGTGTCGATCCAGTTGACGCCGCCGTCGAGGGCGGCGTGGACGGCGCGGATCGCGTCGGGCTCGTCCTGGGGCCCCCAGTCGACCCACCAGGTGCCCGGCAGCGAGCCGATCGGCGCCGTGCCGATGCCGACCGGCGTGATCTCGAGGCCGCTCGGGCCGAAGCGGCGCCGTTCCATGGCTTCGTACAACGCCGCTACGCTCGTCTTCATGCCCACCGTCTTCAGGCCGGACGAGGAGCCGCGCCTGCGCGAGCTGCTCGACGCGATGGAGCGCCCGGTGGACCTCGTCGTGGCCCTCGGCCCGGAGGAGACGCCGCTACCGGGCGCCGGCGATTTCGACTTCAGCGCGGAGACGGTGAAGGTCGTGGAGGCGCTGGCCGCTCTCTCCGGGAGAGTCACGTCCCGGATCGAGCAGCAGCCGGCCGGAGTGACGCTCTTCCCGGCGGTCCTGGTCCTCCCCGCAGGCGATGACCGAGGACTGCGCTACTTCGGAACGCCCTACGGCTATGAGCTCGCCTCGCTCGTCGGCGCCGTCCTCGAGGCCGGGCGGTCGGCGCCGTCGCTCACGTCCGAGTCGCTCGAGCGGCTCGCCGCGCTCGACCGTGAGCTCGCGATCGACGTCTTCGTCACGCCGACCTGACCGCACTGCCCGCCGGCCGTGCTGCTGGCGTACAAGACCGCGCTCGCCTCGCCGCACGTGACCGCCGCCGCGATCGAGGCGGGCGAGTTCCCCCGCCTCGCGGACGAGATGAACGTCTGGGCCGTGCCGAGCATCGCCGTCAACGGTGTGCCCCAGTGGGAGGGCGCGGTGCGGGAGCGGGTCTTCCTCGACCGCGTCCTCGCGCCGTCGTTCGCGTAGCAGCGAGCCGCCTTCCTGTTCGGCGCGTGCGTCCCGCCGGCCGCGAGGGAACGGGTGGCGCGGGTAGATTCCAAGGGTGAGCGCACCGTTCGAGCGAGCCCGGGTGCTGTTCGACGCCTTCGAGGCGGAGCTCCGCGCCGAGCTGCCCGCCGGGGCGGACATCTTCGACGCCCACACGCATCTCGGCACCGACATCGATGGCATGAGCGGCCGCTACGAGGAGCTCGAGCAGGGCATGGACCGGTACGGCGTGACGCGCTGCTTCGTGTTCTGCCTCGACGAGCCCGACCGTCATCCCGGCTTCCGGGCCGGCAACGACCGCACGCTCGCCTTCGCGGAGCGTTCCGGCGGCCGGATGATCCCGTTCGTGCGGCTCGCGCTGGACGAGGAGCCGATCGAGGAGGCGAAGCGCTGCCTCGACCTCGGGGCCCGCGGCATCAAGCTCCATCCGCGTGCCCAGAAGTTCCTGCTCGACGACGAGCGGCTGACGCCCGTGTTCGCGCTCGCGGCGGAGCGCCGCGTGCCGATCCTCATCCACGGCGGACGCGGCCTGCCGCCCATCGCCGACAACCTGCACCGGCTCGTCGACGCCTACCCTGAGGCGCAGCTGATCATCGCTCACGCAGGGATCGCCGACCTCACCGGGCTCGCCGGCCGTTTCGCCGGCAAGGCGGGCGTCTTCTTCGACACCTCCGTGTGGAGCCCGATCGACCTGCTGACCTTCTTCCATCTCGTGCCGCCGGAGCAGGTCGTCTACGCCTCCGACTACCCGTACGGGCAGCAGCCCGCCTCGCTGCTGCTCTCGCTCAAGTCCGCGCGCGCGGCCGGGCTCGACGAGGAGCAGGTGCGGATGATGCTCGCGGCCAACGCGAACCGGATCGCAGACGGCGAGCCCCCGCTCGCCCCCTCCCGGCCGCGCGGCTCCGACCTGTTCTCGCAGCCGATGGCCCTCGCGCGCGTCCACCAGTACCTCTCGATGGCGATGACGCTCCTCTTCACGCGCCAGAGCGACAGCTTCGGCGCGCTCGGGCTCGCCCTCAACGCGTGCAGCGAGCCGAACGGCCACGTCGCGGAGATGGACCGCATCCGCGAGCTGCTGACCGCGGCCCGCGACCTTTGGAGGACGCTTCCCGACGCGGAGGGCGAGGGGGAGAAGCGGCAGGTCGCGCGGACGACGTCGCGGCTGGTCCACCTCGCCGACATCCTCGCGGTGACGACGAGTGCCTGAGCTGGTGCTGACGGTGAACGGCGGGAGGCGCTCGCTCGACGCGCCCGCCGGGATGAGCCTCGCACAGGTCCTGCGCGAGCAGCTCGGGCTCACCGGCACGAAGGTCGCCTGCAACGAGGGGCACTGCGGCGCGTGCACGGTGCAGGTCGACGGAGTGCCGATCCTCTCGTGCATCACGCTCGCGCACATGGTCGAGGGCGAGGTGACCACGATCGAGGGGCTCCGCGAGCACCCGCTCGTCGCCGCGTTCGTTCGCGCCGACGCCGTGCAGTGCGGCTTCTGCACGCCGGGCCAGATCGTCTCCGCCGCAGCCCTCGTCGCGGCGAGGCCGGAGCCGACCGTCGAGGAGATCCGCCAGAACATGGCCGGCAACATCTGCCGCTGCGGCACCTACCCGCGGATCGAGGAGGCCATCCTGCAGTGGCGAGGCTGATCCGCACCGAGAAGGAGGTCGAGGGCCGCTTCGAGGAGGTCTGGCTCGTCGTCGAGGAGGATCCGCTCGAGCAGTGGCCGGAAGGCCCGCTCGACGTCGTCGGCCGGCCGGCCGAGCGGCTGGACGGGCCCGCGCGGGTGCGCGGCGAGGCCCGTTTCACCGCCGACCTCCGGCTGCCCGGAATGCTCCACGCCGCGATCCTGCGCTCGCCGCACGCACACGCGCGGGTGCGGCGGATCGACCTCGCCCGGGCCCTGGCCGCCCCGGGCGTGCGCGGCGCGCTCGGCCCCGGCGAGGCGAAGGGACTGGACGAGGAGGCCGGCTACGCCGGCGCCCCGGTTGCCGCCGTGGCCGCGGACACCTTCGCGCAGGCGCGCGCGGCGCTGCACGCGATCGACGTCGACTGGGAGGAGCTCGAGGTCGTGCTCGACCCGCAGGAGGCGGTCGCGAGAGAGCAGTTCACCTCCGAGCCTGCCCGCCACGAGCGCGGTGACTTCGACCGAGCGCTCGCGGAGGCCGACGTCGTCGTCGAGAGCACATACCGCACGGCGGTCGTACTGCACAACTCGATGGAGACGCACCAGGCGGTGTGCGAGTGGGTCGGCGACACGCTCGACGTCCACATCTCGACGCAGTACATCTGGGGTGTGCGCGCGGAGGTCGCCGAGGCATTCGGCATGCCCGCCGACAAGGTGCGCGTCGTGTGCGAGTTCATGGGCGGCGGCTTCGGCTCCAAGAACAGCGCGGGCGAGTACACGTTCGTCGCCGCCGAGCTCGCCCGCCGGACGGGGCGGCCGGTGCGCTGCGCCCTCACGCGGCGCGAGGAGAACACCGCCGCCGGCAACCGCAACGCGACGATCCAGAAGCTCGTCGCCGGTGCTCGCAGCGACGGGACGATCGTCGCTCTCGGCGGCGAGTTCGTCAACGCGGTCGGCTGGGGCGGCTGGTCGACGATGACCGACGGGCCGATGCGGATGCTCTACGCCTGCGACAACGTGCGCACCGTCTGCTACGGCGCGAAGATCAACGCGCCGCCGATGAAGCCGTTCCGCGCGCCGGGCTTCGTCGAGGGGACGTTCGGCCTGGAATGCCTGATCGACGAGCTCGCCGCCAGGCTCGAGCTGGACCCGCTCGAGCTGCGACGGCGCAACCACGCAGACTCGAACAACGGCACGCCGTACTCGTCGAAGAACCTCGCCGCATGCCACGAGCTCGCGCAGAAGCACTGGGACCGCCGGCGCGAGGTGCGCGCGCGCTCCGACGGAACGTGGAAGCGCGGCGTCGGGCTGGCGAGCCAGATCTGGTTCGGAGGCGGCGGGCCGCCGTCCTATGCGTGGACGCGCGTCGGCTCCGACGCGCGCATCACCGTCGTCACCGCCATGCAGGACCTCGGCACCGGCACCGGAACCGCGATGGCGCAGATCGCCGCCGAGGAGCTCGGCGTCTCCCTCGACCGCGTCGAGGTGGTGCTCGGCGACTCCGCCCGCGGCCCGTACGCGACCCTCTCGGCCGGCTCGTCGACCCTGCCGTCGGTCGGTCCCGCAGTGCGTGCCGCGGCCGCCGACGTGAAACGTCAGATCATCGAGATCGCGGCGCAGCGCTACGACCTCGAGGAGCGCGTGCTCGACATCCGCGACGGCACGATCGTCTCCGCGGACGGCAACCTCTCCGTCCCGCTCGAGGAGCTGCTCGGCGTGCTCGGAAACGCGCAGATCCTCGGCAAGGGCGCGCGCGGTCCGAACCCGACGGGAATGAGCGTCAACACCTTCGGCATGCAGGTGGCGGAGGTGGCCGTCGACGTCGAGACCGGCGAGGTGCGCGTGGAGCGGGTCGCCGCGGTGCACGACGTCGGCCGGGTCGTGAACCCGCTCGGTGCGCGCAGCCAGGTCGAGGGCGGGATCATCCAGGGGATCGGGCACACGCTCTCCGAGGTGCGCCTGCTCGACCCCGGGACGGGCCGCGTGCTGACGACGACGCTCGACTCCTACCGGATGCCGACCATCGCCGACGTGCCCGAGATCGTGTGCGAGTTCGTCGACAAGCCGGACGCGCACCTGACGAGCCTCGGCTCGAAGGGTCTCGGCGAGCCGCCGATCGTCCCGACCGCCGCCGCGATCGCGAACGCCATCCGCGATGCGACGGGTGCCGACGTGCACGAGCTCCCGATCAGTCGCGAGGAGATGCTGCGCGCGCTGCGCGAGGCCGAGCAGCGCGCGCGAGAGGGAGCGAAGGAGAAGGTTGGAGCTCGTTAGGGCGACGTCGATCGACCAGCTCGACGGCGGCATCCCGGTGCACGGCGGCACCGAGGTGGTGCCCCTGCTGCGCGACGGGATCATGCACGGCGACACGCTCGTGGACGTACGCGGAATCGTCCCGCGCGGCATCGACGGCGGCCGCATCGGCGCCGGCACGACGCTGGCAGAGCTGGCGGCGGATCCCGGCGTGCCGGCGGCGCTGCGCGAGGCGTGCCGGCTGGCCGCCTCGCCCCAGCTGCGCAGCATGAGCTCGGTCGGAGGCAACCTGCTCCAGTCGACCCGCTGCTGGTACTGGCGGCAGAGATACCCATGCCGCCTCCACGGCGGCGACCGCTGCCACGCCCGGGACGGCGAGCATCGCGAGCACGCGATCTTCGCCAACGGCTTCTGTGCGTCGGCGCATCCGTCGGACGTGGCCGCCGCGCTGCTCGCGCTCGGGGCGCGCCTGCGCACCAGCCGTCGCGAGCTCCCGCTCGGCGGGCTCTACCGCCTGCCCGACGAGCGGGACCGGGGCACGACGACGCTCGCGCCGGGCGAGCTGATCCTCGAGCTCGAGCTGCCGAAGGTGGACGCGAGCGTCTACCTCAAGGCGATGGACCGGCGGCGCTGGGCCTTCCCCCAGGTGGGGGTCGCGGCGGCGCGCACCGTCGGCGAGACCAGGATCGCGCTCGCCGGGGTGGCCCCCGTCCCCTGGCTGCTCGACGGCGCAGAGGCGCTCGACCTGGCGACGCCGCTGCCACGTACGGCCTGGAAGGTCGACGTCGCCCGCGCCCTCGTGCGGCGGGCAGTCGAGAGCGTGAGCTGACGCAGTAGGATCTCGATCTCGATGGTCGTGCGCTTGCTCGCACTCCTCGCCGTCACGGGAATCGCCTGCAGCGCCGCGGTCGCCGCCGGCGCACACGGCGGGCGAGCCGGGGCGGCGCTGCCGCGCATCCCCGCGCTGCCTGCGAAGAACCCGGCGCACCACGGCGCGCGCTGCCCGATCCCGCCGAGGTTCCGCAGCGCCTTCGTGCATGCGGCCCGCGACACCGGCTTCCAGCTCTCGATGCTCGTCGCGGTCGCACAGGTCGAGTCGCGCTTCAAGCCGGACGCCCGTTCCCAGGCGGACGCTCGAGGCCTGCTCCAGGTGCTGCCCTCGACCGCGGCGTGGCTGAAGCTCGACGTCGACAACCCGGTGACGAACGTGCTCGCAGGCGCGCGCTACCTGAAGATCCTGCTCGACCGCTACGCGCGCACCGATCTCGCCCTCGCCGCGTACAACGCCGGCCCGACCGCGGTGGACGAGGCCGGCGGCGCCCCCAGCGCCGAGACGATGTCCTACGTGGCGAACGTCCAGCAGCGGTGGGCGGCTCTAGCCGGCTGCTCCTAGCCCGAGCCAGTGGTCCACGCAGTCGTCCTCGCGGCCGGTGCGTCGTCGCGGTACGGCGTCTCGCCGCCGAAGCAGGCCGAGCTGCTGCCACGCGTGCTCGCAGCCCTGCGCGCGAGCACGTCGCTCGACGGGATCCTCGTCGTGCTCGGCGCGCACGAGGTCGAGACCGACGCGGCCACGGTGCACTGTCCTGAGTGGGAGCGCGGGCCCGGCGCGTCGCTCCGCTGCGGTCTGCGCGCGCTGCCGGCCGACGCGGAGGCGGCCGTGGTCGTGCTTGCGGACGGGCCCGAGCTCGATCCGCGGGCCGTCGACCGAGTCGTCGCCTCCTGGCGTGAGGAGGGCGGCGACGTCGTCGCCGCTGCCTACGGCGAGGTGCGGCTGCACCCCGTCCTGCTCGCCCGCGCCGCCTGGCCGCTCGTCCCCGACGACGGCGCGCGGGCGCTCGCGGCCCGGCTCGTCGCGTGCGACGACCTCACCCCTCCTGGAGACGTCGACCTGCGCCGATGAGTCCGGAAGGGCCGGGTCGGGCGACGCCGAAGGAAGACGTTCGGAAATGGAGTCCGCACGCCATCTCGAGCCGACCGCATCGCCGCCGGGCGACGAGTCGCCGCTCGCCCGCGCGCGCCTGCACCGGCAGCTGACGGTCGACGAGGCCGCGCGCCGTGCCGGCGTCACCTCCGAGGAGGTGCAATGGCTCGAGGAGGGGCGGCTCTACCGCTTCCCGAACCCCGACCGCGCGCTGCTCGCCAGCCTCCTCACCGCGACCGCTCTCGGGATCGATCATCGCGAAGCGCTCGAGCTGGCCGGCCTGCCGGTGCCGCCGAAGCCGCTCGAGTCGAACCCATGGCGGCGGCTCGCCGCGGTCGCGGCGATCGGCGCCCTCGTGCTCGCGGCCACGCTCGCCGTCGTGCTCGCCCGGAGCAGCCCGGCCAAGAAGCCGGCCAAGACCGTGGCGGCTCCCGCCACGCTGCCCGCACCGTGGACGATCAAGGTCGTCGTGCTCAACGGCAGCGGCGACATCGTCTTCACGCGCTCGGTCGCGAGCCGGATCCAGGCTCTCTCCTACCAGGTCGTCGACGTGGGCCGCGCTTCGAGCTTCACGTACCCGCAGACGGAGGTGTACTACCCGCCCGGCGGCGAGGCGATCGGCCTGCGCCTGGCGAAGCAGCTCGGCGCGCCCCTCCAACCGCTCCCCGGCGGAAACGACCCGCGCCGCCTCGTCGTGATCGTAGGACCAAGAAAGGGTCCGTGAGAAGTGCTGCGCACTTCTCACGGCGAGATGTTGTGCTCCGCAGAGGGGACGCCGGCCGAGCCGGTGTCCTTTTTCCCCTGACGAGGGGCGGTCGACTCGGGAAGCGCTGATGGCGAAGCCACCACCGCGCGCGGATCACGACCGTTCGTTCACGGCAGAGAAGCGCGCGGCGGCTTGGCCGCCGCGCGCTCTGCGGAGCACAACATCTCCCCCGCTCGAATAGCGCAGCTATTCGAGCGGAATGCGAAGCGCGGCGAGCTTCACCTTGAGCCCGGCCGGCATCGGCTGGTTCGCGGCCTGCCGGACGTAGCGACGCAGGCTCTCCTCGAAGCGGTATCGCCGCCGGCACCACTCGCACTCGTCGAGGTGCATCTCCGCTTCGCGCATCTCGTCGTCGCTGAGCATGTGATCCAGGTACGGCTGCATCATCTCTTCGCAGTGCGCGCACGGATCGTCGTGGGGTTCGGTCATCTCACGTCCTCCGCTACGGATTCCGCGAGCTCTCGCTTCAGGACGCGCCGTCCACGGTGCAGTCGCGACATCACCGTACCGATCGGGATGTCGAGGATCTGCGCCGCATCCTGGTAGCTGAAGTCGCCTATGTCGACCAGCACGATCACGTCCCGGAAGTCGTGGGGCACGGCTGACAGTGCCGACACGATGTCGTCCTGCGAGAGCCGCTCGACGACCCGGTCTTCGTCGGTGACACCGCCGTCGTCCTGCGCGAGCTTGTCGTAGAGGAAGTAGTCGTTCGCCTCGAGCGCCTGCATCTGCGGGGCCCGTTGCTGCCGGCGGCCGCGATCGATGTTGAGGTTCGTGAGGATCCGAAGCAGCCACGCGCGGAGGTTCGTCCCCGGCTGGAACGAGCGCCAGCTCCGGAACGCACGGGCGTACGTCTCCTGCACGAGATCCTCCGCCTCCTCCCGCGACCCGGCCAGGTGACGCGCGACGCTGTAGACCTGGTCGGCCAGCGCGAGCGCCTCCTCCTCGAAGCGCACGCGGTCGCGTGCCTCGGCTGCGATGCGCGCGGCGTCCGAAGAGGCCTCGGCCATCTCGGCCACACTAGCAGCGCATCCCATTCCGCCTTGAACGTTCGGCAGAGCGGTGCGATTCCCGCGGCGCGCTGCTAGAGCGCGGCCGGAAGCTCGCGGAAGCCGGCCCGGGCCATCGCCTCGAGCAGCCGTTCGCGGCTGGTGCGCTCGTCGTCCCATGCGAGGGTCACCTCGCCGACGAGGTTCGCGTTCGCGGCCTCGAGGCCTTCGTGTCCCCTGAGCGCGCCGGCGAGCCGCGCCACGCAGCGCTCGCAGCGGATGCCGCTGACCCGGAGCGTCTCGGTCTGCGTCGCCACGACTACTTTCGAATCCCGTGCACGGGACGGCCGGCGGCCTCCCACGCGTAGTACGAGGCGCTCGGCCCGTAGCCGGACTCGTACGAGACGACGCGTGGGTTGCGCCCGACCTCCTTCGCGCGTGCGGCATGCCGGAGCAGGTTCGGGTCGTCTCGTTCCTCCCAGACCAGAACGAGATGCGCCGCCGTCATGAAGTCGGCGACGTACGTGCAACCGGGAGCCGGGCACGGGAACGGGTCGGTGCGGACGCAGAACCAGCCGGCGTGATCGCTGTCGTCCTCCCCGGACCAGAGCTCCTCGTCCTCCAGCATCTCCGGCTCGGCCACGCGGACGTGCGTGGTCGCGCGAATCTGCTCCCTCTCCACCCGCGAAAAGGTAGCTACGCGGGACGCGTCCTTGCGCACCTTCGGAAATAGAGTCGGGGGCCCCGGGCAGGCGGTCGGGGCCCCCGTCTCACGCTCCCGGGCCGCGCTGGCGTGCGGCTTGTCGGGAGCAGGCCCCCAGCACTGCGGGGCCGGACTGGGCGGTCAGCATCGTGGGGTCAGAGGCTGCCGTCCGAGCTTGGCGTTCAAGGTCTCGAGCTTGTTGCCGCGGTAGATCGCGAGTCGCACCGTCTGGCCGGGCTTCATGTCGGCGATCACCGAGCGGAGCTGGTCGACCGACGTCACGGGAACGCCGTCGACCTTGGCGATGATGTCGCCGCCGAGCGGCCACGTGTCGCCTGCGAGGGTCACCTGCTGGGTCGCCGCGCGCAGGCCCGCGCTCGCCGCCGCGCTGTTCGTGCACACCGTGCCGACGAGCAGGCCGTGCGACGTCGGCAGGCGGAACAGCTTCGCGACGGTCGGCGTGATCGCCTGCACGTCGACGCCGAGGAACGCGTGCTCCACGCTGCCCTTCGAGATCAGCTGCGCCGCGACGCCCTTGACGGTGTTGATCGGGATGGCGAAACCGATGCCGATGTTGCCGTCCTGGCCGCTCGCCGTCTGGATCTGCGAATTCACCCCGATCACCTGGCCGAGGGTGTTGAGGAGCGGTCCGCCGGAGTTGCCGTGATTGAGCGCGGCATCGGTCTGGATCACGTGGTCGATCGGGGCGCCGTTCGGCGCGGAGATCTGCCGCTGCAGGGCGCTCACGATCCCCGAGGTGATCGAACGGTCCTCGCCGAGCGGGTTGCCGATCGCCACGACTGCGTCGCCGACCTCGACGAGGTCGGAGTTGCCGAGCACGAGCGGCGTCAGCGCCCGCGCCGCGAGTCCCTTCACCTGGAGCACGGCGACGTCGGTGGACGGATCGCGCCCGACGATGGTCGCGGGCTTGCGCTCGTTGTCCGAGAAGCTCACCTCGACGCGGCTGGCGCCCTGGACGACGTGATAGTTCGTGACGATGTGGCCGGCCTTGTCGATGACGAAGCCGGAGCCGAGCGCCTGCTGCGTCTCCACGGTCGGCCCGGTGAAGCCGAACGGGTCGAGGAGCGGGTTCGGCTGCGTCGTCACCTTGGTCGTCGCCGTCACCTGGACGACTCCCGGCGCCGAGCGCGTGTAGATCTCGTGGATCGTCAGCGGATGGGCGGACCGCGCGAACGAGGCGGTCTCCGGCCCGGAGGACGCCGCCGGCGCGGAGAGGACCTCGCGTACGGTCGTCGCGGTCCCGCCCACGCCGCCCGCGGCCGCGGCGATCCCGAGGGCGATCGCGGCGCCGAGGGCGCCCGCGCCCACGAGGGCTGCGGCACGGAGGACGGCCGGACGAGAGCGTTCCGGGCTCACCCACTTCTTCTAGCAACGGCGGGTTTCCCGTCCGTTGCGCCACGTTAAGCGTGGGTTAAGGGCTCTAGGCCGACGGTCCGGTCGCGGGTTGGAGGTCGAGCGCGCTCTGCTCGGCCGCGTGCAGGCAGAAGGCCATCTGGTCGGCCGCCTTGCCGTACTTCGCCGGGCCCGTGAGCGCGTAGCTGTAGACGCCGGAGAGCACGTTGCCGTAGCGCTGGTAGACCGCGTACGAGGTCTGGTCGATCTTCTTCCCGTTGACGACGCCGGTCGTGCGAACGCGGACGGCGAGATAGCCCTTGAGCAGGTTGCTGTCCTTCAGCCGCGTGATCGTGAAGGTCAGCGGCGGCAGGTTCTGCTCGCCGGGCCGGATCGGCTTGTGCGGGCAGCCCGTCGCGTGCGCGAGCAGCTCGCGCATGGCCTGCGCCGCGCCGCCCGGCTTGTACGTGACGACCTCGTTCGAGAGGCCGAGCCTGTCGTACCTGCGCAGGTACTCGACCTGGAGCCGCGACGTGCGGAGCTTCTCGCTCGGGTAGTTGGCGGTGCCGCAGAGGTCGAGCGTGCGTGTCCCGAGACCGTGCCCGTCGGTGCGTTGGAGGAGCACGTAGGAGGGCCCCACCTGCTTCGCCGTCAGGACGAGCTTGCTCAGGTCCGGTGTGGCGGCGGCGGCGCTTCCGGCGAGGGCGAGCGCGGCTGCGGCGGCGAGGGCGACTGCCAGAGGTCGCATGTCCTCCCTAATCGAAGCACGTCCGACGGGTGCTTCGCCGTCTGCTTGAATCGAGGCATGGCGGAGCCTGCGCAGCTTCGGGTCGGCGGCAGGACCTACTCGATCTACCGGCTGGACGCGCTCCAGCCCCGGTGGGACGTCGCGCGGCTTCCGTACACGCTCCGGATCCTGCTCGAGAACGTGCTCCGGAGCGGCTCCGACGCCGAGGTCGAGGCGGTGGCGGGCTGGGTGGCGGCGGACGAGCCGGCCGGGGAGATCTCCTTCATGCCGGCGCGCGTCCTGCTCCAGGACTTCACCGGCGTGCCTGCGATCGTCGACCTTGCGGCGATGCGCGACGCGATGCGCGCCCAGGGCGGCGATCCGGCGCGGATCAACCCGCTCATCCCGGCGGAGCTCGTGATCGACCACTCCGTGCAGGTGGACGAGTTCGCGACCCGGCTCTCGATCGAGCACAACGTCGAGCGCGAGTTCGAGCGGAACCGAGAGCGGTACGCGTTCCTCCGCTGGGGTCAGAGCGCCTTCGACGGCCTCGAGGTGGTGCCGCCGAACACCGGCATCTGCCACCAGGTGAACCTCGAGTACCTCGCGCGCGTGGTCGAATCGCGGGACGGCGTCGCCTTCCCGGACACGCTCGTCGGCACCGACTCGCACACGACGATGGTGAACGGGCTCGGCGTGCTCGGCTGGGGCGTCGGCGGCATCGAGGCGGAGGCGGCGATGCTCGGCGAGGCGCTCTCGATGCTCGTCCCGCAGGTCGTCGGCTTCCGGCTCACGGGGGAAATGCCGGAGGGAGCGACTGCGACGGACCTTGTCCTCACGGTCACGGAGATGCTGCGTCACGTCGGCGTCGTGGGGAAGCTCGTCGAGTACTTCGGCCCCGGGGTCGGAGCGCTCGCCCTGGCCGACCGGGCGACGCTCGGGAACATGAGCCCCGAGTACGGCGCGACCTGCGGCTTCTTCCCCGTCGACGACGTGACGCTCGCGTACCTGCGCCTCACCGGCCGCCCGGCGGAGCGGGTCGCGCTCGTCGAGGCGTACTGCAAGGAGAACATGCTCTGGCACGAGCCCGACGACCACCCGGTGTACTCGCAGGTGGTCGAGCTCGACCTCGGCGAGGTCGAGCCGTCGCTCGCCGGGCCGCGCCGGCCGCAGGACCGCGTGCCGCTCGCGTCGGCCAAGGAGGCGTTCATCGAGTCGCTCGGCAGCTTCGGCGTCGACTACACGAACGGCTCCTACGACAAGGAGGTCGCCGACAGCTTCCCCGCGAGCGACCCGCCGACGGGAGACGGCGCGGCGGACGCCGACCCCGTGCCCGTGCAGACGACGACGGTCGACAAGAAGCGGGTGCCCGTTGCCGGCGAGGCCTACTCGGTCGAGCACGGCTCCGTCGTGATCGCCGCGATCACCTCGTGCACGAACACGTCCAACCCGTCGGTGATGATCGCCGCCGGCCTGCTGGCGAAGAAGGCGGTCGAGCGCGGCCTCCAGCGCAAGCCGTGGGTGAAGTCGTCGCTCGCGCCCGGCTCGAAGGTGGTCACCGAGTACTACAAGCGCGCCGGCCTCGACCGCTACCTCGACGAGCTCGGCTTCAACCTCGTCGGCTACGGCTGCACGACCTGCATCGGCAACTCCGGTCCGCTGCCGGAGAACATCGCGGCCGCCGTGAGCGAGGGGGAGCTCGTCGTCTGCGCCGTGCTCTCCGGCAACCGCAACTTCGAGGCGCGCATCCACGGCGACGTGAAGGCGAACTATCTCGCGTCACCGCCGCTCGTCGTCGCCTATGCGCTCGCCGGGCGGATGGACATCGACCTCGTCGCCGAGCCGCTCGGCCGGGACGAGGACGGCAACGACGTCTTCCTCCGCGACCTCTGGCCGACCCGGGACGAGATCGACCGCACGATCGCCGGCTCCCTCGAGGGCGCGATGTTCAGCCGCACCTACGACGACGTGTATCGCGGTGACGAGCGATGGCGACAACTCGAGATTCCCTCCGGGCATCTCTATGCCTGGGACGACGCCTCCACGTATGTGCGCAAGCCGCCGTACTTCGACCAGATGACGGCCGAGCCCGGGAGAGTCTCCGACATAGCCGGCGCACGGTGTCTCGTCATGCTCGGCGACTCGGTCACGACCGACCACATCTCGCCGGCCGGCGCGATCCGTCCCGATTCGCCCGCCGGCACGTACCTGCTCGAGCACGGCGTCGAACGGCTTGAGTTCAACTCGTACGGCTCGCGGCGCGGCAACCACGAGGTGATGGTGCGCGGCACCTTCGCGAACGTCCGGCTGCGAAACCAGCTCGTCCCCGGCTCGGAGGGCACCTGGACCGTGCACCTGCCCGAGGGCGATGAGACGACGATCTACGACGCGGCGATGCGCTACCGCGCCGAGGGCGTGCCGACGATCGTGATCGCGGGCAGGGAGTACGGCTCCGGCTCGTCGCGCGACTGGGCCGCGAAGGGCCCGAACCTGCTCGGCGTGCGCGCCGCGATCGCGGAGTCGTACGAGCGCATCCACCGCTCCAACCTGCTGATGATGGGCGTGCTGCCGCTCCAGTTCCTGCCGGGCGAGGGGCGGGAGTCGCTCGGGCTCACCGGGCGGGAGGAGTTCTCGATCACCGGCGTCGAGAACGGCGAGACGAGCGAGGTGGCCGTGCGCGCGGACGGCAAGGAGTTCCGCGCGCGCGTCCGGCTCGACACGCCGCGCGAGCGCGACTACTTCCGGCACGGCGGCATCCTGCAGTTTGTTCTGAGGCGGCTGCTCGCGGAGCGGTGAGCGACCCGTACGCAGCAGCATGGGCAGCGGTCGACGCGGCCGTCCTGCGCGAGCCCGGCAGCCTCGACGTCGCCGTCCGTGAGGCGATCGCGCGCGGCGACGACCCCGAGGAGCTGGCGCCGCTGCTCGACAAGGTGCGGCGCCACGCGTACCGGATCGTCGACGGCGACACCGCCGGTCTGGACGACGACGTCGTGCTCGAGGCAGTCCTAGCCGCGGCGCTCGGTGCCGCCGACGAGCGCAGGCGCGCCGCGCTCGCAGCGCTGGAGCGGGCATGAGGCTGCACGCGCTAGAGACGGGGCACCGGCCGCCCGAGGCGGCGCGGGTCGCGGAGCTGCGCGCGCGCGACGGATACGTCTCCGACATCTCGCTCGCGCTCCGCTACCGGCCGGAGCTCTTCGGCAGACCGTTCTCGGACCTGCTCCAGCAGGTGATGAAGGGCCCGTCGGACTGGACCGAGGCCGAGCGCGAGCTCTTCGCCGCGTTCGTCTCCGCGCGTAACCAGTGCCCCTTCTGAACGGAGGCCCACGGCGCGGTCGCGTCGTACGCCTTCGGTGACCCCGCTCTCGTCGACGCGGTGCTCGACGACTACGAGACCGCTCCGATCGCCGAAGGGCTGCGCGAGACCCTGCGCTTCCTCGAGGCGATGACCGAGTCGCCGGAGCAGCTCGACGCCTCGCGCCCTCTCGCGGCAGGAGTATCGCGCGCCGCGCTGCGCGACGCGATCTACGTGGCCGCGGCGTTCAACCTGATCGACCGCTTCGCCGACGCCATCGGCGCCACGCCGCATTCCGAGGCCGGGCTCAGCCGCGAGGAGGCGATGGCACACGAGGGCAGGTTCTTCGAGGAAGGCTATGCGTAGTTTTCGCTAACCTCGCCGCACCGGGGTGCCGCCTGCGCGGCTGAGATCACACCCGACGAACCTGATCCGGGTCATGCCGGCGGAGGGAGGCAGGTGAGCGAGAAGACGCCGAGCTGGGGCATCGACCCCGTTCCGGAGCGGCTGCACGTCCTGAGCGCGCTCGACTCGACGCTGCTCTGGGGCAACCTCTCCGTCTCGCTGCTCGTGATCGTGATCGGTGCGCTGCTCGTGCCTGCTCTCTCGCTGCGAGACGCGCTGCTCGCGATCGTCGTCGGCGCGGTGGCCGGGAACGCGCTCCTCGGCCTCGCCGCCCTGATCGGCGCGGACGCGCGCGTTCCCGGGATGGTGCTGCTGCGCGCGCCGCTCGGTCGCAGGGGCTCGTACGCGCCGACCGTGCTCAACGTCGCCCAGAACGTCGGGTGGTCGACCTTCGAGCTGATCATCATCGCCGCGGCGGCGGCCGCGCTCTCGCAGCACGTCTTCGGCTGGAGCGGCAGATGGCTGTGGACGATCGCCTTCGGGGTGCTCAGCTGGGGCCTCGGCATGCTCGGCCCGATCGGCTTCGTCCGCCGCTACCTGCGCAAGTTCGCCTCCTGGGCCCTCCTCTTCGCAATGGGGTACCTCACGTACTGGGCGATCTCGAAGTCGCACCTGCACGCCTACTGGGCGCGGCCGGGCAGGGGCGGCTTCCCGTCGTTCGGCCAGGCGGTCGACCTCGTGATCGGCAGCGTCGTCTCGTGGACGCCGCTCGCGGCCGACTACACCCGCTTTGCCCGCACGCGGCGCAGTGCGGCCCTCGGCGCGGGACTGGGCTACTTCGTGCCGACGATCTGGTGCGTCGGGCTCGGGATCCTGATCGTGCTCGCCCGCGGCGTCGGCGACGCGCAGGCGCTCCCCGCCGCCGTGGCCGCAGCCGGAGGCGTCGCGTTCGTGGCCCTGCTCGCGATCACGATCGACGAGAGCGAGAAGGCGTTCGCCGACATCTACTCCACCGCCGTCTCGATCCAGAACGTGCTGCCGCGGCTGTCACAGCGGTTCCTGATCACGCTCGTCTCCGCGACCGCGACCGGCCTGGCGCTCGTGCTGAACCTCGGCAACTACCAGGACTTCCTCTACCTGCTCGGATCGTTCTTCGTCCCGCTCTTCGGCGTGCTCGTCGCCGACTGGCTCGCGGCGGGCGCGCACTACGGCCCGGCGCACGTCTTCGCGGGCGCCACGCTCCGGCTCGAGCAGCTCGGCGCCTGGCTCGTCGGCTTCTGCCTCTACCAGTGGCTCTCGCCGGTCGGGCCGTCGTGGTGGACCGACCTCGTCGCGCACACCCATCCGGGCGACGTCGGCTTCACCGCCTCGCTGCCGAGCTTCGCCGCCTCGTTCACCCTCGCGCTCGGCTTCGCGCTCGCCGCGCGCGGTCGTGCGACGCCGGTGACGGCGGACGCTCGAGACTAGGCTTGCGCGGGTGCGCCCGCTCGCGGTCATCGGGCACCTCTCGCGCGACGTCGTCGCCGGCGGCGAGCCACGCATCGGCGGCGGCCCCTGGCACGCGGCCCGCGCGCTCCGCGCCCTGGGCGAGAACGCGGTGCTGCTCGCGAAGTGCGGCGAGCCGGAGCGGCGCCGGTTCCGCCACGAGCTCGCGACGACCGGGCTCGTCACCTCGCTCTCGCTCGGCGGCGAGACGACCGCGTTCTCGATGTCGTACGACGAGCAGGGCGTCCGCACGATGATCGTCGAGGCCGTGGGCGAGCCGTGGCGTGCGAGCGAGGTGCCGCCGGAGCTCCTGCACGGAATCGAGTGGCTCCAGGTCGTGCCGTTGCTGCGCAGCGACTTCGACGCGGGCACGCTCGAGCAGCTCGCGCGCGGCAGACGGATCCTGCTCGACGGACAGGGCCTCGTGCGCGTGCCGAAGACCGGGCCGCTCACGCTCGACGCCGACTACGACCCCGACGTCCTGCGCCACGTCGCGATCCTGAAGCTCGGAGACGACGAGGCGCGCGCCATCGTCGGCGACGCGGAGCTCGAGTCGCTCGCGTCGCTCGGCGTGCCCGAGGTGATCGTGACGTTCGGGCTCGAGGGCTCGCTCGTGCTCGCGCGCGAAACCGCAACCCGTGTCCCCGCGCGGGCCGTGCACGTCGACCCGACCGGAGCGGGCGACGCGTTCGCGGCGGCGTACCTCGTCGCACGCGCAGCCCGTCACGCGCCGGTCTCGGCCGCGCGGCGTGCGACCTCGGTCGTTTCCGCGCTGTTGAACGGGAGCGTTCGCTGATCGCGGCAGTGCAGACGGTCGAGGGCGTGCTGCTCGTCGACGTCGAGGAGGAGCTGGTGCTCGGTCCCGGCTCCGAGCTGCCGGAGGCGGACGCGCCGGGCGTCCCGCTGCCGCGGGTCGTCGCCACCGCCGCCGCAGGGTCGACGGTGGTCGCGCTGCTCGACCGCCGCCCGCCGCTCGCGATCTCCCGCGACGGCGGTGCGACCTGGCGCGAGGCCGGCGGCGGCCTGCCGCCCGGATTCGCGGTCGCGGTCGCGGAGGACGAGCCCGACCGGATGCTGTACGCGGCGCGGAACCGGGTCTACGTCTCCGCGAACGGCGGCGTCTTCTGGCGCTCGCTGCCGCTCGAGCTGCCGGACATCGTCGCCGTCGCCTGGATCGACTGACGACGGGCTACAGGCGGAACTCGCCGCGGGCGACGATCACCGCCGAGCCGCCCACCTCGATCCGCTCGACCGCGCCGGCGCTGCCGTGGACGCGGGCGTACAGCGTCGACGGCCGGCCGATCTCGGCGCCCTGCGAGATCTCGATCTCGTCGCCGAACGCGATCAGCCGGTGCCGCGCGAGGTGGAGCGCGAGCGGGCCCGCTGCGGAGCCGGTGGCCGGATCCTCCGCGACGCCGGCCGCCGGCGCGAACATCCGCGTCTTCCAGCGCAGGCCGGAGCCGGCGAAGCAGTTGATGCCGAAGTCCCCGAGAGCGGCGAGCCGCTGCAGGTCCGGCGCGAGCTCGGACACGTCGGCCGCGGAGCCGAGCGCGACGTACACGTGGGGGATGCCGTTGTCGTAGAGCTCGACAGGGAGCCGGGACTCGACGCCGAGCACGGCCTGCAGCTCGGCCGCCGCCGTGAACGGCGCGACGGTCGGCAGCGGCTGCGTCATGCGGCCGAAGACGATCTTCGGCCCGTCCCGCTCGAGCGCGACCGGCACGGTGCCGCGGCCGGTCTCGATCCGGATCTCGTCGAGCTGGAGCGGCCCGGCGAGCACGAACGCCGTGCCGAGCGTCGGGTGTCCGGCGAACGGCACCTCGTGCACCGGCGTGAAGATGCGCATCCTCACGTGGCCGTCCGCCTCCGGCGGATAGACGAAGGTCGTCTCCGAGAAATTCGTCTCCCTCGCCAGCCGCTGCAGCAGCGCCTCGGGGATCTCGCGCGCGTCGGTGAAGACGGCGAGCTGGTTGCCGGCGAGCGGCTCGTCGGTGAAGACGTCGCAGACGACGAAGCGGTAGCCGGCCACGCCGCGACTCTACGCCGACCCGGACTATCCTGGCCGGAATGCGCCTCCTGATCGTCCGTCACGCCGAGGCCGCCCCCGGGAGCCCGGACGAGCTGCGCCCGCTCACTCCCGAGGGCCGCAAACATGCGCGCGAGCTCGGACTGCGCCTCCGCGCCGAGGGGCTCGCGCCGGACGCCGTCGTGACGAGCCCGCTGCTCCGCGCCTGCGAGACGGCGGCCGCGCTCGGGCTGTGCGAGCCGGAGGTCGACGAGCGGCTCGCGCCGGGCGCAACGCCCGAGCAGATGCGCGCCGCCGCCGAGGCGCGCGGCGAGACGGTCGTCGTGGTCGCGCACCAGCCGGACTGCGGCCGCGCCGCCGCGGCGCTGACCGGCGGCCCGCCGCCGCCGTTCCCGCCCTGCGGGACGGCGCTCGTCGAGCTGGAGGGCGCATGAGCCGGCGCTTCCAGGCCGTGCGGGCTTTGCCCGCGCGGCCGTCCGAACTCACCGGCGGACCCGTCATCCGTCAGATGCTTGGCCGATGAGCGCGATCTCGGTGCGCGGCCTGCGCAAGCGGTACGGCGGGCTCGAGGCGGTTCGCGGCGTCGACTTCGAGATCGAGGAGGGGGAGGTCTTCGGACTGCTCGGCCCGAACGGCGCGGGCAAGACGACGACCGTCGAGATCCTCGAGGGCTACCGCAGCCGGGATGCGGGCGACGTGACCGTCCTCGGGCACGACCCGGAGCGGCCCGGGGTCGACTTTCGCCAGCGCATCGGCGTCGTGCTGCAGCAGTCGCAGCTCTGGCAGAACCTCACCGTGCGCGAGACGCACGCGATCTTCGCCGGGTACTACGAGCATCCACGCGACGTCGGCGAGGTGATCGAGCTCGTCGGGCTCGCCGAGAAGCGGGACGCGCGCGTGAAGACGCTCTCGGGTGGCCAGAAGCGGCGTCTCGATCTCGGCGTCGCCCTCGTCGGCGACCCCGACCTCGTCTTCCTCGACGAGCCGACCACCGGCTTCGACCCGGCCGCCCGGCGCGCGGCGTGGGACATGATCCGCTCGCTTCGCTCGCTCGGGAAAACGGTGCTGCTGACGACGCACTACCTCGACGAGGCGGAGCAGCTCGCCGACCGCGTCGCCGTCCTCCGCGAGGGGCAGATCGTCCGCGTCGGCACGCCGCGCGAGCTCACGACGAGCGATCTCGAGGTCGAGATCCGCTACCGCCGCGACGGCGAGGACGTGCTGCTGCGCACCGCCGAGCCGACGCGCGTGCTGCACGAGCTCACCGCCGACGCCGTCGCCCGCGGCGAGGAGCTCGACCGGCTCGAGGTGCGCCGCCCGACGCTCGAGGACGTGTACCTCGCGCTCACCGAGGAGGACGCGGAGCCGTCTGAACTCACCGGCCGACCCGTCATCCGTCAGAGGGTTGACCTGTGAGCACCGAGGCGATCGCGGTCGCGACAAGGCACAGGTCGCCGCGGGCGCGGCTGTTCGTGCACCAGCTCCGCGCGGAGCAGCTCGTCTTCTGGCGCAGCAAGGAGGCGGCGCTCTTCATCTTCCTCTTCCCGATGCTGCTGTTCGTGCTGCTCGGGTCGGTCTACTCCGGGAAGATCTACGGCGTGCCGGCGTCGCACGCGCTGCTCGCCGGGCTGATCGGCTACGGCTGCGCGAACACCGCCTTCGCCGGGCTCGCGATCCAGCTCGTGCTGCGGCGCGAGAACGCGATCCTGAAGCGGCTGCGCGCGACGCCCCTGCCCGCGGCGACGTACGTCGCCGCGCTGCTCGTCTCGACGCTGCTCGTGTTCGCGCTGCAGACGGTGCTGCTGTTCCTGATCGGGCGATTGTTCTACGGGACGCCGTTTCCCACGGCCCTCGGCTCGCTCGTGGTCGCGGTCATCGTCGGCGCAGCCGCGTTCGCCGCCCTCGGAGTAGCGACGGCGTCGCTGATCCACTCGGCGGAGGGTTCCTCCGCCGTCGTCAACTTCATCCTGCTGCCGATGGCGTTCCTCACGGGCTCGTTCGGACCGACGCGCCACTATCCGGCCTTCCTGCGTGCGATCGGCGACGTGCTGCCGCTCAAGTACTTCATCGACCTGATGAACGCGATCTACCTGCACGGCCACGCGCTGTGGACGAAGCCGCTCGCGCTCGGCGTGCTCGCCGCCTGGGGCGCCGGCGGGCTCGTCGTCGCGGTCTTCCGCTTTCGGTGGGAGCCGCGCGAAGGCTGACGACCGCCTTTTGTGTCCTAGCGAATCCTCGCGGCGGTGAGCCCGAACCGCGTGAGCGACTTGGGCACGTTTTGCGCACGCTTGATCGCCGTGTGCAGCGACTCGACGAAGTACTCGACGTCCTCGTCGGTGACGACGAGCGGCGGCAGCACCTTGATCACCGCCATGTTGTGGCCCGCCACCTGGCTGAGGATCCGGTGCTTGGAGAAGAGCGGCCCGACGACGAGCTGCGCGAAGAGGCCGGGCTGCATCCGCTCGATCAGCCGCCAGGAGAGCTTTCCCGACTCCGGCTCCGCGAACTCGATTGCCCACATCAGCCCGCGCCCGCGAACCTCGCGCACGACGGCGAGCTCGTCGACGAACGGCCGCGTCAGCTCGAGCAGCTTCTCGCCGAGCCGCGCCGACCGCTCGACGAGCTTCTCGTCGTCGAGCACGTGCAACGTCGCGAGCCCGGCCGCCATCGCGAGCTCGTTCGGCGCGAAGGTCGAGCCGTGCGACACGGCGTGCTCCATCGAGTCGAACACGGCCTCGTGCACGGCGCGCGACATGAG
>DASPTD010000031.1:0-13283 GCA_035623575.1 Gaiellaceae bacterium | reverse complement strand
GGAAGAACTCGACCATCGTCCCGGAGCCGGGGGCGGAGTCGACCTGCCACCAGCCCGCGGCCGTCTCGGCCCGCTCGCGCATCGACACGAGCCCCAGGTGGCCGAGCTGTTCCGGCTTCATCTCGAAGCCGCATCCGTCGTCGGCGACGCAGACCCTCAGGCCCTCCTCGTCCCCGTCGACGTGCACCGTGAGCAGTGTCGCCCCGGCGTGCTTGCGGGCGTTGACGAGTGCCTCCTGGGCGATCCGGTAGGCGATCGCGGTCGTCTCGAAGGGGGGCTCGGTGGTCATCCTGCTCTCGAGCCTGACCTCGGCGCCTGTCTGCCGGCGGATCAGATCGAGCTGCTCGGCGAGCGCGGCGGCGAGACCCTCGCGGCGGAGGACGGGCGGGTCGAGCTCGAAGAGCAGGCCCCGCAGTCCGCTGATCACGGACCGGGTGGTGCAGGCGGCCTCCGTCACCTCGGAGACGGTGGAGGGATCCTCCAGCGTGTCGGTCAGCAGCTCGAGGCGCATCGCGAGCGCGGTCAGGACCTGGATCGAGTCGTCGTGGAGGTCCTGCGCGATCAGCCGCCGCTCCTCCTCCTGGGCATGCACGAGCCGGTTCAGGAGCCGGCCGCGCTCCTCGCCGGCGCGGCGCAGCAGCTCGAAGTTCCGCTTCCGCTCCTCGATCGCCTCCGCGTGCTCGGTCACGTCGCGGAGGATCCCTTCGTAGGCAAGCAGCTCGCCGTCGTCGTCGAAGACGGGCACGGACCGCACCTCGCTCCAGATCCAACTCCCGTCCTTGCGCCGCCACCGTGCGACGACCGACGACGGCCGGCCCGACTGCAGCGCCTCCACGAGCTTGGCGGTGTCGTCGGGATGGACGAGGCGCCAGAACAGGGCCGCGTCGGCGTAGAGGTCGTCGGGCGTGTATCCGCCGGAGATCTCCGTCACGACGGCGTTGACGTACTCCACCGCCGGCTCGGGCCTGAGCCGGTAGCGGAAGATCACGTCCGGGGCGTTCTCGGCCAGCCGCCGGAAGCGCTCGTCGCTCTCCCGCTGCGCCTCCTGAGCCCGTTTCAGGTCGGTGACGTCCATCACCGCCCAGACCGATCCTGCGGCGAGGTTCTGCGGGTCGATCGCGGTGACCGTGACGAGCACGTCGATGGCTGCGCCGTCCTTGCGCCGGAACTGGCAAGCGGCGGTGCCGGTGCCGCCCCGGTCCGACGTCGCGTAGATCGCCTTCCCGACCGCCTCGTAGTCCGCCTCGGAGAGATAGAGCGCCGTCGTCGGCATGCCGACGAGCTCGTCCGCGGAGTAGCCGACCATCTGGCAGAAGGCGGGGTTCACCTCCTGGATCACCCGGTTGACGTTGCGGCCGATCCCGATCGGCGCCATCCGGTAGAGGCTCTGGAGCTTGGCGCGGCCGGCGGCGAGCGCCGCCTCGAAGGCCTCCCTGTCGGGTGCCTCGAACACCCGTCTGGGCGCGTCCGTCCCCTGCGTGGCGTAGACGGTGCTCACGGTGCACTCACCTTGGGAGCACCCGGGGTACCCCTCATCCGGGGTTTCGCACCCATTGCCATCCGTAAACGTGCGTACCCCGGATGGTGTCAACGGGCCGGAGCGCCCGTCGCGGCGGCGCGGGCGAGTTCGGATGGGCCGTGCAGGGATCGAACCTGCGACCTTGGGATTAAGAGTCCCCTGCTCTACCAGCTGAGCTAACGGCCCCGAGCGGCGGCCATTGTAGCCCGGTTGCGCATAGGCTGATCCGCCGTGAGGGTGCTCTCCGTCGTCGGCAACCGACCGCAGTTCATCAAGTCGGGACCGGTCTCGGTGGCGCTCCGCGAGGCCGGCGTCGAGGAGGTCGTGCTGCACACCGGACAGCACTGGGACCGGGAGCTGTCCGAGGTCTTCTTCGAGGAGCTGAAGCTTGCGGAGCCGGCCTACCGGCTCGACCTGCACACGGCCGAGCCGGAGGCGATGCGGCCCGGGATCGCCGCCGCGCTCGAGCGCGAACGCCCCGACTGGGCGCTCGTCTACGGCGACACGAACTCGACGCTCGCCGGGGCGGAGGCCGCCGGGATCGCCGGCGTGCCGGTCGCGCACGTCGAGGCGGGGCTCCGCAGCGGCGACCTCTCGATGCCGGAGGAGCGAAACAGGATCGAGGTCGACCGGGCCGCTGCGCTTCTGCTCTGTCCTGACGAGCGTTCCCGCGTGACGCTGCTCGCCGAGGGCGTTGCGGGACGGATCGAGGTCGTCGGCGACGTGATGGCCGACGCTGCCTTCCGGCTCGGACCGATCGCGCGCGAGCGCTCGGGGGCGCTGCGCCGCTTCGGCCTGGAGCCGGGGAGGTACGTCCTCGCGACGATCCACCGCGAGGCGAATGTGCGGCCGGAACGCTTGAGCCGGCTCTTCGACGGGCTCTCCCGGATCGAGGAGCCGGTCGTCTTTCCGCTCCATCCTCGGACGCGGGCGGTCGCGGGCGCGCACGGGCTCACCCTGGGCGAGCGCGTGCGCACCTCCGAGCCACTCGGCTACCTCGACATGGCCGCCCTCGCCTCGCAGGCGCGCGCGATCGTCACCGACTCGGGCGGGCTCCAGAAGGAGGCGTACTGGTTCGGCGTCCCGTGCGTCACGGCGCGGCCCTCGACCGAGTGGAAGGACACGGTCGAGATCGGGGCGAACGTCCTCGTCGACGACGACCCGGAGCGGCTCGCCGCCGCCGTCGCCCTGGCCCACATGCCGGAGCGGCGGCCACCGCTGTACGGGGACGGGAACGCCTCGCCGAAGGTCGCGGCCGCGCTCCGCGCTAGCCTTGCCCCGGCGTGAAACCCGAGATCGCCATCGTCGGCGCCGGCTACGTCGGCGTCCCGCTCGCCCAGGTCTTCGCAGAGGCAGGCAAGCGCGTCGTGCTCGTCGACGTCCAGCAGTCGCGCGTCGACATGCTCAACCGCGGCGAGAGCTACATCGAGGACGTCCCGAGCGAGGCCCTGGCCGCGCTCGTCGCCGCCGGACTCTCCGCGACGACCGACTACGACGTCCTCCGCGACGCCGACGCGATCCTGATCGCGCTCCCGACCCCGCTGTCGCCGCAGCGGGAGCCGGACCTCTCGATCGTGCTCGGCGCGGTCCGCCGGATCGCGCCGCGCCTGCGGCCGGGCCACCTCGTCGTGCTCGAGTCGACCACCTACCCCGGCACGACACGTGAGCAGGTGCTGCCCGTCCTCGAGGAGACCGGCTTGAAGGTCGGCGAGGACTTCCACCTCGCCTTCTCGCCCGAGCGCGTCGACCCCGGCCGCGTCGACTGGACGACGAGGAACGTCCCGAAGGTCGTCGGCGGCGTGACCCCAGCCTGCACCGAGCGCGCGGCCGAGGTCTACGGCAGCGCGATCGAGACGATCCACCGCGTCTCGACGCCCGAGGCGGCCGAGCTGACGAAGCTGCTCGAGAACATCTTCCGCTCGGTCAACATCGCGCTCGTGAACGAGCTCGCGATTCTCTGCGACCGGATGTCGATCGACGTCTGGGAGGTGATCGACGCGGCGGCGACGAAACCGTTCGGCTTCATGCGCTTCAGCCCGGGCCCCGGCCTCGGCGGGCACTGCATCCCGATCGATCCCTTCTACCTGACGTGGAAGGCGCGCGAGTTCGGCTTCTACACGGAGTTCATCGAGCTCGCAGGCAAGGTCAACGAGGAGATGCCGTACTTCTGCCGCTCGCTCGTCTCGCAGGCGCTGAACCACGCGAAGCAGAAGTCGGTCAAGGGCTCGAAGGTGCTCATTCTCGGTGTCGCGTACAAGCCCGACATCGGAGACATGCGCGAGTCACCGGCGCTGAAGCTCATCTCGCTGCTCCGGAACGCCGGTGCGGCGGTCTCCTACCACGACCCGCATGTGCCCCGGTTCGCCGAGCACGGCCTGGAGATGGAGTCGGTCGCGCTCGACCCGGCCGCCTACGACGTGGTCGTGATCGTGACCGACCACCATTCGATCGACTACGACCGCGTCGTCGACGACGCGAGCCTCGTCGTCGACCTCCGCAACGCGACCGGGGGCAAGGGCGACCACCACTCGGCGAAGGTGTTCAAGCTGTGATCGGGGTCGTGGGCCTCGGCTGGTGGGGGCCGAATCTCGCACGGAACTTCGACGAGCTCGGCGTGCTCTCGGCGCTCTGCGACCTCGACGCCGAGCACCGCGAGCGCTATGCGAGGCGCTATCCCCAGGCCCGCATGTACGGCGACTTCGAGGAGCTTCTGGCCGACGACGGGGTCGAAGCGGTCGTGATCGCGACACCGGTTCCCACGCATTACGCCCTGGCCCGCAGCGCCCTCGCCGCGGGCCGGCACGTGCTCGTCGAGAAGCCGCCCGCGATGCGCGGCGACGAGATCGACGAGCTCGTCACGACTGCCGCCGAGCGGGAGCTCGTCCTCATGCCGGGCCATCTGCTGCTCTATCACCCCGCTGTCCGCAAGCTGAAGGAGCTGATCGACTCCGGCGAGCTCGGAGAGGTGCTCTGCGTGTACGGCAACCGGCAGAACCTCGGCATCGTCCGCGTGAACGAGAACGCACTTTGGTCGCTCGGCGTGCACGACCTCTCGGTGATCCTCTACCTGCTCGACGAGGAGCCGGACGAATGCGTCGCGCACGGGCGCGACTTCCTCACCCCGGGCGTCGAGGACGTCGTCTTCTGCTACCTCCGCTTCCCGAGCGGGAAGATCGCGCACATGCACCTGTCGTGGCTCGACCCGCACAAGATGCGAAAGATGACGATCGTCGGCCGCGAGAAGATGGTCGTCTTCGACGACATGGAGCTCGACCGCAAGGTGACGGTCTACGAGAAGGCGCCGTGGAAGCGCACCGACAGCTACGGCGAGTGGCAGACGCGCTCGGGCGACATCTGGATTCCCAAGATCGCGACCGACGAGCCGCTCAAGCTCGAATGCCAGGAGTTCCTGCGCCTCGTCGCGGGCGAGGGCGACCGCGCCAAGGTGGCGGAGGACGGCGCGCGCGTCGTCCGGGCGCTCGACCGCCTGACGGAGTCGCTGCGTGAGCGCTGAGATCCACCCCACCGCCGTCGTGCACCCGGGCACGGTGCTCGGCGACGGCGTCAAGGTCCTCGAGGGCGCGGTCGTCGGCAAGCAGCCGTCGCTGTCGCCGCGCTCGACGGCGAAGCGGGAGCCGCTGCCGCCGACGGTGATCGGCGACGGCACGATCGTCTCCACCGGCGCCGTCGTCTTCGCCGGAGCGACGATCGGCGCACGGGTGATCCTCGGAGACCAGTCGTGCGTGCGCGAGCGCGTGCAGGTCGGCGACGACGTCGTGCTCGGGCGCGGCTCGCTGATCGAGAACGACACCACGGTCGGCGCGCGCACGAAGATCCAGGCGGACGCCTACATCACGGCCTATTCGACTCTCGAGGACGACGTGTTCATCGCGCCCTGCGTCGTCACGACGAACGACAACTTCATGGGCCGCACCGAGCGCCGCCACGACCTGATCGAGGGCCCGACGATCCGCCGCGGCGCGCGCGTCGGCGGCGGCGCGATTCTCTGTCCGGGGATCGAGATCGGCGAGGACGCGTTCGTCGGCGCAGGTGCCGTCGTGACGAAGGACGTCGAGGCGCGGATGCTCGTCGTCGGAAACCCCGCCCGGGCCGTGCGGCCGGTCGCGGACGACGAGCTGCTCGACAACCAGTAGTAGTACCTATCCGGTCTTCGTCAGCGTGAGCGCATAGGGGCCGTAGCCCGGCGCCGTCACGATCGCCTCGACGTAGTACCAGCCGCGGCCCGGGGCGGTGAACGTGAGGCGTTGCGTCCCGCTCGACGCGGCCGACTGCGCCGCGCGCAGGGTCGAGGACTGCTGTTGGTTCACCACGCTCGCGGTGCTCGGCCGCCAGAGGACGAGCTTGACCCTGGCGCCCTGCCAGTCGCCCGTGAGCCTGGCGGTCAGCTTCTCGTGGCCGGTGAGCGCGACGCGATAGACGTCGACCGGGTCGTCGTAGTAGTCGAGCGTCGCATCGACGGTCCTCTGCTTGCCCCAGATCGTCCATGCCTGAGTGCCCGCGTCGTCGTTCGTCTCGAACGCGTCCGGCGGCGGCAACGGCCCGTCCGTGACCGCCGCGATCGCCTTCGCGACGTCGAGCCGCCCCCAGCCCGTGTACGGGTCGCGCCCCACCGCGCACTTCCCGCAGCCGGTGGCCGCGTTGACGTCGTCGGCGGTGTGCTCGAGGATGTCGCCGACCTGGCTGTTCGTCAGCGCGGGGTCGACCGCGAAGAGCATCGCGGCCGCCGCTGACACCTGCGGCGTCGAGAACGACGTGCCCTCCGCGTTCGCGTAGTCGTCCGGGCCGCATTCCGAGTAGCCCTGGTAGGTGCACGTCGGGCGGAGCGCGGTCATCGCCGTCGGGAGGGTCGAGAAGATATCGACCCCAGGCGCGGCGATGTCGTTGTAGATCGCGTCCCGGTCGGAGAAGTCAGCCACGTTGCCGCTCCGGGTGAGCGCGCTCACGCCGATCACGTGGGGGAGCGCGGCCGGATAGCTCGCGTACGGCCACGGCTGGGCGTACGCCTCGTCGGCGTTGCCGACCGCCGCGACGACGACGGCCCCTTTCGCGTACGCGTAGGCGACTGCGCTCGCCTCGACTGGCGAATACGTGTCGCGATCTCGACGCACCGGGTCTCGGACGCCGCCCAGGCTGAGATTGATCACGCGCGCGCCGTTGTCGACCGCCCAGCGGATCGCGTTCGCCTCCGCCTCGAGCGGGATCGTGCCGTCCGGAGTCACGACCTTCGCGATCAGCAGCTGCGCGGTGTAGGCCATGCCCACGATCCCCTGCGTGTCGAGGTTCGCCGCGATCTCGCCGGCCACGAAGGTGCCGTGGCCTTCCGTGTCGACGTACGGGCTGCCGCCGACGAAGCTCCGCGCGTCGACGATCCGGCCCGCGAAGTCCGGCAGCGTCGCGTCGATTCCGGAGTCGATGACCGCGACCTTCACGGGTGCGAGGTTCGTCGGCGGCGTCGGCCACGCGTCGAAGGCGTGATCCGCGTCGAGGTACCACTGCTTCGAGGCGAGCGGGTTGCTGGGCACGAAGGCAGCGGCCGGTGCCGCGGCGATCAGCACCGCGACAGCGAGCAGCGGCAGGAGACGGCGCATCAGCCGGTGGCCGTGAACGGTGCAGTCGCACCCGGTGAGTAGCCCTGAACGGGTCCGACGACGACCTGGTACGTGCCGCCCGGGGCGAGCTGCACGGGAACGGAGAAGCTCCCGTCCGGGGCCACCGTTCCCGTTGCGATCGTCGTCCATGTCAGCTCGAGGCCTTGCTGCTGTACCTGCACGGGCGCTCCAGCCAGGATCGGCAGCTCGGTACCCGCCACGGTACCGACCGTGGCCGTCGTCGCGAGCGTGACGACCGGCGTCACCTTGACGCGCACGTACGCGGCGGCCGCGGCGGCCGTCGCCAGCCGGTAGTCGGTGGTGGCGGTCGGCTGCTCGGTCAGCTGCACGGTTCCGTCCGCGGCGGGGACGACCGGCCCGATCGACTGCCAGGGACCTGCGGGCGTGCGCTGCTCGAGCATGACGCCGTCGACGCCCTGCACGAGCCCCGTGAGGGCGATCGAGGAGCCGTATGCGATCGGCGGGCTCGGGACCGGAGCGGCGAGCGAGAGGATGCCGACGTCGAACCAGGTCGAGCGGAGCCCGAGCGCGGCTTGCACCTTCGCCGCCGGTACCGCGGTGTCGACAGGGATGGTCGAGACGGCGGTCTCGGTGAGAAGGTCGAGCAGGCCGACGCGGCCGGAGCCGTTCAGCGTCGTCGAGGCCGCCATGATCGTCCCGGGCACCTTCAGCCGGTTGGCGATCGTCTGTGCCGTCACCGGCACCGGGCCCCAGTCGTGGAAGGGCGAGATGACGTCGTACGGGTCGGGCACCGAGACGAGGTACGGGAGCGGCGGGACGCCCCAGGCGTCTGCGATCGAGGCGGTCTCACCGCCCGAGCTCGAGAAGAAGTACGTCGTCGCGACCTTGCCGGCGAACAGGAGCACCTGGTGCCGCGTCGCGTCGACGGCGGCGGTCGTGGCGGGCGACTCGGCCGAGAGGCCGAGATAGAGCTGGCTGCGGGCGTCGGCGTACTCGTCGTACGGCGCCCCGACGAGGCGGGTTGCGAGCGCGTACGAGCGTGCGGCGACGGCCTGAGCCTTCAGCGCCTCCGGCGCCCAGGTCGAAGACATCTCGGCCGGGACGACCCCGTACAGGTACTGCTCGAGCCCGACGATGTCGACCGCGCGGAGCGTGCCGCCGACGAGGTCGACCTGGATCTTGCCGCGGTACGGGCGGGCCAGCGTCAGCGGCCCGCCCGGCCCCGGGCTGAACGTGAGCGGGGGCGCCAACGGCTGTGGTGCCGTCTGGCCGTCGACGGCGAGGGACAGCCCGGCGTCGAGCGTCACCGCTCCGGCGGCGAGCGTGTGCCTCGCGCCGTTACCGTCCCTGACCGTCCACGGGACGGAGGAGGAGAGCGTCAGCGTCTTCCTCCGGTCGGCGAGCAGCACCCGGATCGTCGCTCCCGGCAGCGTGCCCGGCGTCGTGCCGGGGTAGTAGTGCGCGAGGATCTGCTCGTACGTCCAGCCGTGCTGGGCGTACCCGAAGGCGCCGTACTGGCTCATGCCGACGCCGTGGCCCCAGCCGTGGCCGCTGAACATGAGGAGCGCGCCGGAGCCGGCCGGGGCGGCGAAGCAGGAGACCGCGCAGACGGGCGCGCTCGGGGCGCGCTCGCGCGCGTGCGCGGCCGCGGCGGCCGTCGCGAGGAGCGCGGATACGGCTGCGAGCGCGAGCAGGCGGGGGGTCATCTCCCGTCGCTACTTCGCGGCCCGGAGCCGGGTTCCCCCGCTCGCCGAGCGATGGTTTCAACCTTCTCCAGGCCGCCGGATGCTCGCGCGCGGGGACGGCGCAGCCGCCCCCGCGCGCGCTACCGGGACCAATCGCTCACGGCAGACAAGAGCACGGCGGCTTCGCCGCCGCGCGCTCTGCGGAGCACAACATCTCCTCCCCGCGCGAAGTGCGCAGCACTTCGCGCGGCTCCTAGACAGGCGTGGCCTGCGCGAGGCGCTCGGCGTACTGCCGCTCGTAGTAGGCGCGGTACTCGCCGGACTTGATCGGCTCCCACCAGGCGCGGTTGTCCCGGTACCAGTCGACCGTCTCGCGGAGCCCGTCCGCGAAACGCGTCGCGGGCGCCCAGCCGAGACGGCGCATCTTCGTCGTGTCGAGCGAGTAGCGGCGGTCGTGGCCGGGCCTGTCGGGGACGCTGCGCAGGAGCGAGCGGTCGGCTCCCGTCAGCTCGAGCAGCCGCTGCGCGACCTCGATGTTCTCGTGCTCGTCGCCGCCGCCGATGTTGTAGATCTCGCCGGCGGCCCCCTCGCGCAGGGCGAGCTCGATGCCCGCGCAGTGATCCTCGACGTGGAGCCAGTCGCGTACCTGGCGCCCGTCGCCGTAGAGCGGCAGCGGCTCGCCGTCGAGGGCGTTCGTGACGAACAGGGGGATGAGCTTCTCGGGGTACTGGTTGGGGCCGTACGTGTTCGAGCCGCGCGTGACCGACGCGTCGACGCCGAACGTGCGCGCGTAGGCGGGCACGAGCAGGTCGCCCGCGGCCTTGGCCGCGCTGTAGGGGCTCGACGGGCGGAGCGGGTCCGTCTCCCGCGCCGAGCCGCCCGCCTCGAGGTCGCCGTAGACCTCGTCGGTCGAGACCTGGACGAGCCGGACCCCGGTCGCGCGGACGTGCTCGAGCAGCACCTGTGTGCCCCGGAACTCCGTGCGCCCGAAGTCCTCCGCGGCGAGGATCGAGCGGTCGACGTGCGTCTCGGCGGCGAAGTTGACGACGGCCGCGCAGCCGGCCGCCGCGTGTGCGACGTCCTCGGGCTTCGCGATGTCGCCCTCGATCAGCTCGACGTCGCCGGGCAGGTTGGCCGGGTTGCCCGAGTAGGTGAGCTTGTCGAGGACGACGACGTCGTCGCCCGAGCGCTTCAGGCGCTTGACGAAGTGCGACCCGATGAACCCGGCGCCACCGCTGACGAGGATCCGCATCCGACGAAGGTTAGTGCGCAGGCGTCGGTGCGGCCGGGAGCACGCGCGCGAGGCGTGCGGGCAGCCACCAGTTCCAGCTGCCGAGCAGGCGCATCGCGGCCGGGACGATCACGAGGCGGACGAGCGTCGCGTCGAGCAGGATGGCGACGCCGAGGCCGACGCCGAGCTCCTTCAGCGCGGGCGAGCCGGCCGCCGAGAACGACGCGAACACGGCGACCATCACCGCGGCTGCGCTCGTGATCGCCCGCGCCGACCGGACGAGGCCCTCGGCGACCGCGCGCTCGTTGTGGCCGTGCTCGAGCCACCGCTCGCGGATGCGCGTGAGCAGGAAGACCTCGTAGTCCATCGAGAGTCCGAACGTCACGGCGAGCACGAGCGCCGGCACGATCGTGTCGACGTAGCCGGGCGACCGATAGCCGGTCCAGTCCAGCCAGCCCCACTGGAAGACGGCGACGAGCACGCCGTATGCCGCGCCGACGCTGAGCAGGTTCATCGCGACGGCCTTGAGCGGCAGCACCGCGCTGCGTAGCAGCACGAGCAGCACGAGGTACGAGGCCGCGAGGATGAAGAGCAGCATCTTCCAGAGGCCGCCGAAGATCGCGTGCTCGACGTCCTGGTCGAAGACGGTGGAGCCGCCGAGGATGACGTCCGGGCCGGCGACGGCACGGATCCGGCTCACGATCTGCCGCGCGGGGGTGGACTCGGCCTGGGCGTCGATGCGCGCGTCGACGAGCCAGTGGACGCCGTCGGTGCTGCGTACCGGCGGCGAGACGGAGACGACGCCCGGCACCGCAGCGAGCCGGCGCGCGAGCGTGGCCGGCTGCCTCGACGTGACGACATGGACCGGCGAGCTGAACCCGGGCCCGGCGAGCGCGGCCGCCTGCTCGGTGGCGACCCGAACCTCCGCGTTCGCGGGCAGCTCCTCGAGCCCGCGGTTGAACGTCGTCATCCCGAGCAGCGGCGAGGCGAGCAGAAGCATCAGAGACGTGCCGGCGACGAGTGCGGCGACCGGGCGCCGCATCACGGCTTCGGCCCAGCGCAACCAGAAGGCGTCGCTTCCCTCCTCGCCCGTCGGCCACGGCAGGCGGATGCGGAAGCGCTCGACTTGCGCGCCCGCCACGGCGAGCAGCGCCGGCAGCAGGGTCGTCGACGCGAGCACGGAGATGGAGACGACGACGATGGCGCCGATCGCGAGCGAGTGAATGCCGTTCACGGGGATCGCGAAGAGACCTGCGAGCGAGACCGCCACCGTCGCGCCGCTGAACACGACGGCCGTTCCCGAGCTGGCGAGGGCGCGCGCGAGCGCCCGCCGCTCGTCGGCGCCCTCGCGCAGCTCGCGCCGGAAGCGGCTGACGATGAACAGCGAATAGTCGACCGCGACGCCGATCCCGATCATCGAGGCCATGTTCGTCACGTAGACGGAGATCTCGAACGCGCGCGAGAGCCAGTAGATGACCGCGCCGCTCAGGAACACGGCGGCGAATCCCAGCGCGAGGGGCGCGCCCGCGGCGACGACCGTGCCGAACGCCGCCAGGAGGATGAGCAGGATCAGCGGGAAGCCGACGGCTTCGCTGCGCTTGAGCTGCTGCTTCGACACCTGCTGGAAGTTGGACCACACGGCGGGCTCGCCGAGGACGCGTGTCTGCACCGTGGGGCTCGTCTGGACGAGTGCATGACGGAGGCGCGTCGCGATGTCGATCGAGTTCGAGGTGGCGCCGGCGTACGCGACGGGCAGCAGCGCCGCCTTGCCGCCGGCGAGCAGCACGGCGGTGCCCGGCAGGAGGCGAGGCTCGGCGCGAAGCGTGGGCGCGACCGCGGCGAGGCGCGCGCGGACGTCCGCCGGCGTCGAGCCGGTGACGAGCAGCGTGAACGTCGGCGGCGTCACGCCCGGGAACGAGCCGAGCATGTTCGAGACGCGGATCGACTGGCTGCCGGGAACGTCCCAGCCGCCGCCGGAGAGGTGGTCGGTCTGGTGGAGCGAGAACCAGCCGCCGGCGGCAAGCAGGACGAGCCAGGCCGCGATCACCGCTCGGCGCCTGCGGGCGACCGCTCCGGCGAGGCGGGCGAGGGAGGTCTCGACAGCCACGGTTCGAGCGTAGCTCCGTCCCGCGCAGCTCCCATCCGTTAGACTCGGCAGGTCTGTCGAGGCGACGAAGCCTCGGGCGCCGCGGAGAAGACGGCGACCGGGGCTTTTCGCGTTTTCGGAGGAGGAACAAGCCATGGCGCAGGTCGAGAGCAAGAACCGGGCAACGTCCGACCCGGCGGCGCGGAAGAGCGTGCTCGAGCAGATCCGGGGCAGCGGCATCGACGACGTGCTGCTCTGGTTCACGGATCTCGAAGGGCATCTCAAGAGCTTCTCGATCACGACGAGCGAGGTCGAAGGCGCGCTCGACGACGGGATGGGCTTCGACGGGTCGTCGATCACCGGCTTCAACGCAATCGAGGAGTCGGACATGGTCGCGATCCCCGATCCGGCGACGTTCCGCGTGCTGCCGGACGGCCAGACCGGCCGCATGATCTGCGACGTCGTCACGCCAGACGGCCGGCCCTACGACGGCGACCCGCGGCACGTCCTGCGCCTCGCGCTCGACCGGATGGAGGCGATGGGGTTCGACACGTTCAACGTCGGCCCGGAGGCGGAGTACTTCCTCTTCAAGGACGAGAACGGGACGGAGACGCTGGACGAGGGCGGCTACTTCGCCCAGACGACGCTGGACGCAGCCACGACCGTCCGCCGCGACACGATCCGCGCCCTCGAGTCGATGGGGATCCCGGTCGAATACCACCACCACGAGGTCGGCCCTTCCCAGCACGAGATCGACATCCGCTTCACGAACGCGCTCGACATGGCCGACTTCATGCTCACGTACCGGCTCATCGTCAAGGAGGTCGCGAAGCAGCACGGCTATCACGCCACCTTCATGCCGAAGCCGCTGTTCGGCGAGAACGGCTCGGGGATGCACACGCACCAGTCGCTTTTCAGCGGCGGCCGGAACGCCTTCTTCGACGGCGACGACAAGTGGAACCTCTCGGATGTCGGCAAGGGGTTCATCGCCGGTCAGCTCCGCCATGCGCGCGAGATCTCGGCGGTGTTCGCGCAGTGGGTGAACTCGTACAAGCGGCTCGTGCCCGGCTTCGAGGCGCCCGTGTACGTCGCGTGGTCGCAGCGGAACCGCTCCGCGCTGATCCGAATCCCGCTCTACAAGCCGGGCTCGGAGCAGGCGACGCGCGCGGAG
>DASPTD010000021.1:0-60573 GCA_035623575.1 Gaiellaceae bacterium | reverse complement strand
GGGCGGGCGCGGGCGGGCGTGATCCTCGGCGTGGCGGGCATCTCCATCGCCCTCTCGTGCGCGATCGCCGTCGGCTTCTACGAGCTGTTGTTGCGGCTCGAGCACTAAGCCTTCGCGAAGTCGCTGCCCGGGTCGACGGTCGGGCGAGAGGACGCTCGCGCAAGGGAGGTTGGCTGCACTGGGGGTTGGTTGTTGGGGCGCGGCTGCGGGGTTTTCCGCTGTTTGGGTCATGGGCAGCGCTGATGGGGTCGGTGCTGTGGGGCCGGATGATCGTTGCTGTCGTGAGTGCTGGTCAGAGAGGGGTTGTTTCGACGAGACCGCGCGGGGCGGACGGCCGTTCCGGGGCTTCGTTGCCGGTGTTTATCGAACGGGAGGTCTTCTTTGGGTCGGGTGGCCTGCGTTTCGCCGGCACGTTGACGTTCCCCGCCAGCCCGGTGGGGGCTCCTTGGCCGGCGGTGCTGTTGCTTGCCGGCTCTGGCCCTGTCGACCGGAACGAGAATTGGGGGCTCCTGCGCGTCGATGCGCCGCCGCAGTTCGCCCATGCGCTCGCAGCGGCCGGGATCGCAACGCTTCGCTACGACAAGCGTGGCGTGGGCAAGAGCGAGGGCGGCGACTGGCGCTCGGCAGGGTTCTTCGACGCGGTCGACGACGCCGCAGGGGCGAGAGCGTTTCTGGCCGGACGGCCGGAGATCGACGAGACCCGTGTTGCCGCGATCGGGCACAGCGAGGGCGCGCTGACCGCAATCGCCCTGGCCGCACAGAGCGAGCCGCTCGCCGCGATCGTGCTGCTCGCCGGCAGCGCCATGCCCGGCACGGAGGTCGGCCACTACCAATTGAGACGGATGATCGCCACGCTCCCGGCGCCCGTCCGGTCGCTCCTGGGCCATCTGCGGATCGACCTCGACAGGCGCCTTGATGCTTCGCACGCGAGGGTATCCGCAGGCACCGGCGACATTGCCCGCATCGGATTGCGCCGCGTGAACGCGCGCTGGCAGCGCGAGTTCCTCGCCTACGACCCGGCGGTCGACCTCGGCCGCTGCCGCCTCCCCATCCTCGCCGTCACCGGCGGCAAAGACCTGCAGATCGACCCCGACCAGCTTGAGGCGATCAGCGCCGCCGCGGGCGGCCTGGTCACGATCTCCCGCCCGCCAAACCTCACCCATACCCTCCGCTGCCAGCCAGGGCGACCGACGCTGCTTGCCTACCGCAAGGAACTGCGCCGACCCGTCGACCCGGCCCTAATTGCCGAGGTCGTCGCCTGGACGACACACGCCCTCGACAACGCCCGTTAACGGAGTCCGGTTCGAGCGCGACCGCTCCGGTGGACCCCGGATGCTGGCCCAGCCGACGGTCTCGGCCTGCGCTTTCACCTCGGGAGAGCTATTACGGCCGCGCAGTGGTTCCAGCGCGGCTATGGGTCACCGCGCTGAGGAAGTCTCGGCCTTCTCGTTTCGACCGGATCCGACATAGCACCACATGCCTTCCGTACTGCGAGATCATCGTGCGCGCGTGCTCCGCCTCTGAACGGCGGTGTCGCCAAATGACCCCGACCAGCCGCCACTCGTCACGCAACCGACGTATTGCGGAATCGTCGCAACCTTCGGGCATCTCGCCCAAGGGCTTCCGAAGACCGCGCAAGAACGTGCGGCCCGCGCAAATCCACCATGGCGTTTCGAGAAGAACGACTGTGTCGGCGCGTCCAAGTCGAAGATCGAGCGTCTCGGGGTCGTTGCCGTCTGCAATCCAGGCGGGTTCCGTCAGCAGACCGCGTTGCTTATCGCGCCACTCGCTCTCCGAGGGTCTTACCCAGCCCGGTTTCCAGTAATGAACGTCGAGATGAATCACGGGCAGCCCTGTCCGCGCCGAAAGCGCGCGCGAGAAAGTGCTCTTGCCCGCCCCCGCCATTCCGATTACGAGCACGCGAGAACCGATAGGCGCTCCGGCGCCTTCCACGGCTTCAGTGTCCCACGTCGGCCGGTATCACCGTGGGGTATCGAATCCCGTTCGCGCTCGCCCGCCCAAGGGACATTCCCTAACTCAATGTCATCGTCGCCGCTGTGGCGGCGTCCGATTGCTTGAAGAGACTCGGTCGGCGGCGGCTGAGTCGATTCCGAATGTCGAGCCGAGGGTCTGACTTTCCAGCGTTGTGTCGCCGTCGCCGATCGAGACCGTCGAGTGTGACCTGATAGGAGCGTGGCCTTGTGGCCTCGATTGAGGTCTGTCCGCTCGCCGGTCGCCTCCAACGGCTTGGAGGCGATGGAGATGATCGTGATCGGGCTGGATGTACACAAGCAGTCGGTGGCTGCGTTTGCCGTCGACGAGGCGGGCCGGCCGCTCGCCGAGAAGGCGATCCAGGTGGGCAGCGAGGAGCTGCTCGGCTGGGCTGCTGCGCTCGACGGGGAGCGGTTGTGGGCGGTCGAGGACTGTCGGCAGCTGACCGGCTGGATCGAGCGCCAGCTCGTCGGCGCCGGCGAGGACCTGGTACGGGTGCCGCCGAAGCTGACCGTGCCGGAGCGGCGCGCCGGCGGGACGCGCGGCAAGTCGGACCCGATCGACGCGCTCGCGATCGCCAGGGCGGCTATCCGGGAGCCGGGCCTTTCCCGGCCGCGGCCGGACGAACGGATCTACCGCGAGATCAAGCTCTTGGTTGATCATCGCGAGGATCTCCTCGCTCGACGAACGCGCAGCCAGCAGCGGTTGCGCTGGCATCTGCACCAGCTCGACCGACCTACGAAGTGCCCCTGCGGCGCCTCGACCGCGCGACCCAGCTCGAGCGGGTTGCGCGGTGGCTTGCGCGGCGCGAGCAGGAGCTGCAGGCGCGGCTTGCCCGCGACCTCGTCGCGATCATCAGGCAGCTGAACCGGACGATCAGCGAGCTCGACCAGGAGCTCGAAGCGCGGACGACCGAGGTTGCGTCGGCGCTACTCGAGATCCCCGGCTGCGCCGCGATCACGGCCGCGAAGCTACTCGCCGAGATCGGACCGATCGACGGCTTCAAAACAGACGCGCAACTGGCGCGTCACGGCGGCGCCGCACCGCTCGAAGCAAGCTCGGGAAAGAGCCAGCGGCACCGGCTCGACCGCGGCGGCAACCGCCAACTCAACGCGGCGCTCTACCGAATCGCGATCACCCAGGCCGGCTACCACGCCCCCGCGCGGGACTACCTCGAGCGCAAACGCAGCGAAGGCAAGAGCCGACGCGAAGCACTCCGCTGCCTCAAACGACTGCTCGTCCGCGTCGTCTTCAACACCTTGAAAACATCACCCGCCTTGACATAGGAGCAACGTTGGCCCAGCCGACGGTCGCATCATTCGGTGACCCCTCGTGTTGTGGGAGGATGGGGCTATGTCGAGCTTGAATGCGGACGATCGCGCCGCGATCGAGGATGCGGCCGACGCCTACGTCGCCGCCATGCGTGCGGGGAACTGGGAGCGTGTCGCTCGATCGTTCTCGGCGGACGGCGTGCGGATCCCGCCGCACGAGGAGCTCCACCAGGGCCGCGACGCGATCGAAAGATGGCTCCAGCGAATCGAGGAGCTCGGCAGCTACGAGCTCATTCGAGACAGGATCGAGGGCGCCGATGGGATCGCGTACGTCCGCGGGCGATACGCCATCACACTGCGCCCCGTAGGCGCCCCGGTTCAACTCTCGGATCAGGGCGACTTCCTAGAGATCTGGCGGAAAGAGCCCGACGGCGCGTGGCGCATCACGGAGGCGATATGGAACACGCGGCTTCCGGCATCTGCCTGACTCCAGGGCAGATGGTCGGCTGACCGAACGCTGGCGCACCCGAGGGTTCGCTCTCCGGCGCGCTACTCGGGTTCGCGTGGAACGGTCTTCTTCATCGTGACCGTTGTTTCGGTGTAGCCGAGTGAGCGGTACAGGCGTCTTGCCGTCTCGTTGCCACCCATGACAGTCAACGCGATGTCCGTGAGGCCACGCCTGCGTGCTTCCTCTTCAGCGAAGAGCATTGCCTGGCGGCCCAAGCCACGCCCGCGGTGCTGCTCATCGACGCGGATGTCCCACACATACAACAAGCGCCCCAGCTCGCCGTCACGCACAGCCAGCCAGAGCTCTCCGACGCGTTCGCCGTCCGCCTCAATCACGAACACAAGCTGTTCGGCAGATGGGAGGCCGCCAGGAAACAAGAGCTCCGAGTCGCGCCTAGCCTTCGCCCGCGCCGCCTCCACGTCCGCACCGCCGTAGCGGGCCATGATGTCCGCGTAGTCCTCACACGCCCGCGGCAGCCAATCGGCGAACTCATCATCTCGCATCACTCGCAGCTCAACCGCCACGACCTCGAAGATACTGCTCAGGCTGTCGCCAGAGCAACCACCCCTTGGCGCGTCAGGCGTCGGTAATGTCTCGCGTTCCGGCGCGACAGTTCGCGTGACGCTGAACTCGAAAGGAGACTCGTATGGCTTTGGCGCGTGTCGTTGAGTTCGAGGGTGTCTCGAAGGACCGCGTTGAGCAGATGATGCAGGGAGTCGAGCCGCCGCAGGGGCTTCCGGCAATGGAGTTCGTCTGGCTCCACGACGGAGAACGTGAACGGTCTCTGGTGATTCAGTTCTTCGATTCGGAGGAGGACTATCAGCACGCGGCCGCGGTGTTGGATGCAATGCCGGCCGATGAGACTCCGGGCAGACGGACGTCCGTGACCAAGTACGACGTCGCCCATCGCCAGTCCGTCTGAGGCTGACAATGACATCAGATGGGGCGTCTACGCGCCTGTAGGCGCCCTCGCCTTCCCGCTGCTGGACACTCGCCTAAGCGAGCCTCATCATTTCCGATGGCAGACTCAGCCGTCACCCCGCGGAGGGATTGGTGGGTACCGTCGTCTTTTGTGCTGCCCGCTTGCCCGAGGCCCGTGTAGGCCCCACTGCGCCCCGGTAAGGTGGTTCGATGGGAAGGCCGGCAGCCGGCGCGCTGTACGTGGTTGCCATGGCCGCTGTCGTGGTCGGGGTGGACGTTCTGTTCTTCCGAAGCCACTTCTGGGAGCGGCTGGCGGCAAACGTTGGCATTGTCCTCCTGTTCGTGGCCTTCTACTTCAGGTTCCTGCATCACGCATAGGCGAAGCGGGCGAGGTACCACTACCTCAGGAGGGGTCGTTTCCCGAACCGGCGCAGGCCGGCCTTATGCCGGGTTCTGGAGAACGTGAGGGTGTTCCCGCCGGGATCTGCGACCACGAGACGCCTAGGGCCTGGGAGCAGGCCCGGCTGGCTGCGCGCCTCGTGGGCGTCGAGATCCAAGGGTCACCAGACCGTTCCCGGGCCGCGCCGGGTCCTCTACGACGGAGATCGAGGCACCGGAGGCAAGCCGCCGGACCGCCTCGCTCTCATGCGGGAACATGTCGCTTCTCGGCCGAACAAGCGGACATACCACTCATAAGCGAGGCAGATGCGTGGGGTCAGATCAGGCCGGCGCGTGCCGCGTGCGCGGCGGCGGCCGAGCGCGAGTGGAGGCCGAGCTTGCGCCGGACGTTCGCGACGTGGCGGTGCACCGTGTGCGGGCTGACGACCAGCCGCGCGGCGATCTCGCCGTCGCTCAGGCCCTCCGCGACGAGCCGGAGCACCTCGCGCTCGCGCGCAGTCAGCTCGTCGAGGTCGCCGGACGCAGGTGCGGCGGCAGGCGGCCGGATGTGAAGGAACGGCGCGATCGCCTCGACGAGCCGGTCGCTGTCGCCGTGCCACGGCGGGTGCGCGTCGCCGGGGAGCAGCACGAGCTCTGCGCCGGGAACGAGCGCCGCGAGCTCGCGTGCGTGCCGGACCGGGATTGCCCTGTCGCCCTCGCGGTGCACGACCAGCGTCGGTACCGCAAGTGTCGACAGGACGTCACGCACGTCACACGCGTACATGAGCTCGATCAGGCGCGCGGCCGTCGCGGCCGTCGCCGCCGTCCGCTGGATCGCGGCCAGCTCCCTGCGCTCGGACGCGGACGCAGACGGGCCGAAGACGTCCGCGAGCATCCGACTCCCGAGGCCCCAGCTCGAGCGGACGAGCTCGACCATTGCGGCCTGCGTCTCCGGGGTGCCAATCGAGGTTCCCGTGGCGAACGTCCCGTAGAGGACGAGACGCTCGACCCGCTCGGGGCACCGGGCCGCATAGGCGACACCGATCGGCCCGCCGGCCGAGCTGCCGAAAAGCGCGGCACGGTCGAAGCCGAGCGCATCGACGAGCCCTGCCAGTAGCTCCACCTCATATTCCAGCGTGAGCGTCTCCGACCGGCGGTCGCGGTCGGAGAGGCCGGTCCCGGGCCGGTCGTAGCGAACAACGCTACGCCCCTGCGCCAGCGACTCGACGAAGTGCCGGAAGGACCGGTAGCCCCAGTCCTCGCCGACATGACTGATCCAGAACGCCGGCAGCACCAGCGGCGGCCCCTCGCCGACGGTCGCGTACGCGACCCGGCACCCGTCGTGCTCAAGAAAGCCGGTGCGCTGCTCCATCCAGACAGTAGACCATGCCGCCCCTGGGAGTGCTGTCGCTGAGCTGCGCAGCGGCGGATGCGGGAATACGTTTGCCCTGTGGGCATCCGGCTGTCTGCGCTGCTCGCTGAAGTCGCCGCCGCGCCGGCCAACTTCTACCCGATCGCGGCGCATCTGGGAGCTGCCCCCGTGCGCGCTCCCACGGCGCTCATGTGATCGGGCTGGCTGGGTCATCTGGGACAAGCCCCATTGACGCGGATACGCAATGCGGGGAGATCGGGGAGCTCTCGAGAATCGTGAGGTTTGCGGGGAACTGCGCTGGGTAGTGCGAGAAGGTGCTGATTGGCGGGAACCGGGATGGTGCCATGTTCGCGCTGTGTTCCGTGGTGGGGTTGCTGCTCTGCTTGCCGGCGGGGTCTTGGCGGCCGCTTTGACGGAGGTGGCGGTGGCGTCGGCCGCGTTCGCCGGGCCGGCGGCGGCGACGGTGCTGCCGACAACCGCGTCCGGGCGCTATGTCGTGGGTGCCACTGCGATGGTGCGCGTCGGCGGCACCGTCTACGTGGGCGGTGACTTCTCCGTCGTCGCGAACCGCACCGGCTCGGCGATCGTGGTGCCGGAGGCGGGTGGGACGCTCGAGCCGGTCGCTGCGGAGGTGGCGGGCGGCGCGGTGAGCGCCGCTCTCGCGGACGGCTCGGGCGGCTGGTACATCGGAGGCTCGTTCACGAGTGTCGGCGGCGTCCCCTGCTCCGGGCTCGCGCACCTGCGCGCCGACGGGACGCTCGATTCGGCGTTCTCCCCCGGGGACGTCGGGCCCGCTCGTGCGCTCGCGCTCGCGGGAGGCCGTCTCTATGTCGGTGGCATCCACAGGGTGACAAGCGGCTTGGCGCCCGTGCTGGTCGCGCTCGACGCGAAGACCGGCGCCGCCCTGCCGACCACCTACGAGCTGCTGCCCGTGACCACAGACAACCCCACGGGCGTGCTCGCACTGCTTGCGAGCGGAGGACGCCTGTACGTCGGATTCGGTCCCGACGGCGTCGCCGCCTACCACGCGGCCGGCGGAGCGCCGATCTGGAAGCGCACCTACACCCCCGTCGTCGCCGAAGCCGAGGGCGCCGGCGCGCTCGCGCTCAACGGTGCCACGCTGCTCGTCGCCGGCAAGTTCCAGGACGGGGGGAACTCGAACATCGAAGCGCTCGACGTGACCGACGGGGCACCGATCGGCCCGCAACTGAGCGTGCCGGCCACGGGCGTCAGCGCGATCGCCGTGGTCGGCGGGAGCGCCTACCTCGCCCGCGGCGGTGCGGACACGATCGCCCTGGTCGACCTCACGACGGGAGTGTGGCGCCGCTGGGGCACGATCTTTCCCGCGACGCTGGCCGCCGACGGCACGACCCTGTATGTGGCCGGCCGGACCGCGACCGACCTGCGCTACACAGACCGCGTCTACTCCGCCCAGGCGGGAACCGCGCAACCCGCTTTCCAACCGGTCTCCCCGCCGATCGCCGGCCCAGTTCTCACCGCCGTGCCGCAGAACGGGCAGCTGCTGATCGGCGGTGCGTTCACCGGTGCGGGCGGCGCCGTCCGCAACAACCTCGCCGCCTTCGACGTCGGCACCGGCGCGCTGCTCCCCTGGGATCCAAAAGCCGATGGAATGGTCGATGCGCTGGCAGTCGCCGGTCGCACGATCTATCTCGCCGGCCAGTTCACCCACGTCGCCGGCGTGCCCCGCAGCGGCCTCGCCGCAGTCAGTACCGATGGAACCGGGCGGGTGCTCGCGTGGCACCCGTCGGCGCCCGGCGTCGACGCGCTGGCGGTCAGCGGCGGACGCGTCTTCGCCGGCGGCTCGATCTTCCTGGCGCCCACCAAGCCCAAACCGGGAGCGCCCGGGCGACGGCAGGAGCACCTGGCCGCGTTCTCGGCCGGCGGGGCCGGCTCGCTGCTCTGGTACTCCCCGGAGGCGACCTGGAACGTCAGCGCTCTCGCCGTCTGGCACAGCACGCTGCTCGCGGCCGGGCCCAGCGTGATCGCACTCCCGATCAGCGGCAACGGACGCCAGGACCTCTGGCGCCACTCGACCAACGACAGCATCGTCGCACTCGCGATCCGCGGCACCACCCTCTACGCCGGCGGGGAGTTCAGCCGAGTCGACGGACAGCCGCGCACGAGCCTCGCCGCCTTCGCACTCGACCGCAAGGGCACACTGCTCCCCTTCGCCCCGGCCCTACCTGCCGTCGAGGCGCTCGCCCCCGTCGGAGCCGACCTCCTCGTCAGCGACCTGGCCCACACGCTGGGCGCAGTCTCCGAGACCGGTCAGGTCGAGCCGTGGCACATCGACGGCGACGGGGAGGCGAACGCGATCGTCCCTGTCTCCGGCGGCCTCGTCGTCGCCGGCGGATTCAGCTGGCTCGGGCCCCCCGGCCACCAAGCAGCCGGCGGCATCGCCTGGCTGCCCTGATCGGCCGCCTCCAAAAGGCTGGCGAGGCAAGGGTCTGCCTGCTAGCTTGTGGTGCATGGCACCTGGCTCTCAGCGACGAACCGAGCTGCTCCGCGGCGTGCTCGATCTTTGCCTGCTCGCAGTGATGGACGAGGGACCGGCGTACGGCTACGAGATGACCAAGCGACTGCGTGACCGCGGTCTTGCGATGGTCGGCGAGGGCTCCATCTATCCGTTGCTGGGACGCCTGGAGCGTGACGGTCTCGTCGAGACATACCGGGCCGCGAGCAACGGTGGGCCGCCGCGGAAGTACTACCGCCCCTCGAGCACCGGGCGGCTGGCACTCGCGCTCGGGGTGTCCGAGTGGCGTGCGGCCCGCGACGCTGTCGATGCGGTGCTCGCCCCTGTCAAGGTCGAGGTGGCCTCATGAGTGATTTCGTCGAGCTGTGCCGCCAGGAGTGGAAGCGCCTCGGCGTCCCCGATCCGCTCGCCGAGGAGATGGCGGCGGACCTTGCCTCCGACCTCGGCGAAGCCGAGGCCGACGGCGTCTCCGCCGAGGAGTTGCTCGGAAGCAGCGCCTTTGATCCGCGTTCGTTCGCTGCCTCCTGGGCGGCCGAACGGGGGATCGTCCCGGTGCCGGCCGGCCGAGGGAGCGCCGGCCGCAGGCCGATCGTCCTCGTGGCATTCACCGCCGTTGCAGCGATCGCACTGATCGTGGCGGCGCTGCTGCTCCTGACCGGGCAGCCCACGGTGTCGGTCGTCGCGTCCAGAACGTCCAGACCAACACCGCCTCACGTTCCGTCGCCGCCGTCGGCCCTCCTCGGACCACCCGGTTCGAGTCGGATAGTCCTCCACACAAGCGCATCCACCCCGGTCGAGTGGATCCTGCTGTTGCTCGCGGTCGTCGCGCTCGGATTCGCTGCGTGGCTGTGGTCGAGCCTAGGTCGCTCGCGGCCACCCACAGCCCCGGCCTAGGTCGGCGGCGGTCAACGTCCTCAGCGCGAAGGCGGTCGGCCACATGGCGCCTTCGTCGAGGCTCGCCGCGTCGCTGGAGCCGAACGTCGCATACCTCGTCTTGAACGTCCGCGCGCTCTGGAAGAAGCAGACGACGTTGCCGTCGAGGGCGTACGCCGCCATCCCGTACGAGGTTCTCGGCGAGAGGGCCGGCGCGCTGGCCTTGATGATGGCGCCGCCCGTGCGGCTCAGGCGCCGATCGCGACCATCCGCTCGAGGGCGAGTCGCGCCTTCGCGGCGGTGTCCGGGTCGACGACAATCCGGTGCCGGCCCTCGCGCAGCGAGTCGCGCACCCTCTCGAGGGTCGTCAGCTTCATGTAGCGGCAGACGGCGTCCTCGCGGATCGGCTCGAAGCGCTTCCCCGGCACCTCGCGCTCGAGGCGGTGGATGATTCCGGTCTCGGTGGCGACCACGAAGCGGGTCTTCTGCGACCGCTTCGCGAAGTTGACCATCTGCTCGGTCGAGAGGATGTGCGTCCGCTCGTTGCCGAACGCCATCGCCTGGCTCGCGCAGCCGCACTCGGGGTGCACGAGCAGCTCCGCGTCCGGCGCCTCCGCCTGCACGCGGTCGATGTCGGCCGGGCGGATGCCCGCGTGGACGTGGCATTCGCCCATCCACACGATCAGCTTGCGGCCGGTCACCTTCTCGAGCCAGAGCCCGAGGTAGAGGTCGGGCAGGAAGAGGATCTCCTGCTCGGGCGGGATCGCCTCGATCACCTGCCGCGCGTTCCCCGACGTGCAGCAGTAGTCGCTCTCGGCCTTCACCTCGGCGCTCGTGTTGACGTACGAGACGACGACGGCGCCGGGATGCCGGCCCTTCCACTCGCGCAGCTCGTCGGCCGTGATCGACGCCGCGAGCGAGCAGCCGGCATCGGGGTCGGGGAGGAGAACCGTCTTCTCGGGACTGAGGATCGCCGCAGTCTCGGCCATGAAGTGGACGCCGCAGAAGACGATCGTGGACGCGTCCGTCGCCGCCGCCTGGCGCGAGAGCCCGAGCGAGTCTCCGACGTACGTCGCGACGTCCTGCACCTCCGGGCGCTGGTAGTTGTGCGCGAGGATCACGGCGTCGCGCTCACGCGCGAGCGCGTGGATCTCGTCGTGCAGGGATGCGACGTCGAGCGCGGTCACAGGACCTCCAGGGAGAGGTGGAGCGAACGGGCGCGGTTGGTGAGCGCGCCGACGGAGATGAAGTCGACGCCGGTCTCGGCGTAGGCGCGGACGGTCTCGGGTGAGATGCCCCCGGAGGACTCGAGCTTCGCGCGGCCGGCCACGAGCGCGACGGCGGCCGCCGTCTCGGCTGGGCTCATGTTGTCCAGCAGGATGCGCTCTGCGCCCGCGCCGAGGGCCTCCTGCACCTCGGCGAGCGTCTCCGCCTCGACCTCGACCGGAAGCGCGCCGTTCCGCTCGGCGAGCACGGCGAGCGCGGCGGCGATGCCGCCGGCGAGGCGTAGGTGGTTCTCCTTGACGAGGATCGCGTCGTCGAGCCCAGCGCGGTGGTTGCTGCCGCCGCCGCACCGAACGGCGTACTTCTCGAGCGCGCGCAGTCCCGGCGTCGTCTTGCGCGTGTCGAGGATGGTGGCAGCGGTGCCGTCGACGAGATCGACGAACGTGCGCGTGAGCGTCGCCACGCCGCAGAGCCGGCCGACGAGGTTGACGGCAACGCGCTCGCCGCTGAGCACCGCGCGTGCGTCGCCCTCGATCTCGGCGACGACGGCCGGCGTCTCCGTCACCAGGGCTCCCTCGGGGAAGGCGGGCTCGATGCGTGCGGTGGGATCGAGGGCGCGGAAGACCGCAGCCGCGACCGGCACGCCGCAGACGACGCCGCGCTCCTCGAGCTGCAGTTGCGCGCGGCAACGACTCCCCGCGGGCACGAGCGCCTCGGACGTTGCGTCGCCGGCTCCGATGTCCTCCGCGAGCGCGGCGGCGGCGACGCGCTCGATTGTCTCCTGCGTCAGCTCCATCGTTGCCTCACCGGCGGCTCGCCGCGGCGCAGCACGACGTGGACGGGCTCGGCGTCCTCGGCCGGGAAGTCCTCGCGGAAGTGGACGCCGCGGCTTTCACGGCGCTCGAGCGCGCCGCGCGCGATCAGGCGGGCGAGCGGATGGGGCGCGTCGAGCAGCCGCTCGAGCCCCTCTGCGCTGCGGATCAGGCCCGCCTCCTGCCACAGCGCCTGCCGCACCTCGGGCGAGGGCGGAGCCTCCTCCGCGAGCACCGTGTCGGCGGCCCTCGCCGGTCGGGGCTCGCCGATCGCCGCCAGCGCCGCCCGACGGCCGAGGACGACGCATTCGAGCAGCGAGTTCGAGGCGAGCCGGTTCGCGCCGTGGACACCCGTGCAGGCGCACTCGCCGGCGGCGTAGAGGCCGGGCAGCGAGGTGCGTCCGTCGAGGTCGGTGACGATGCCGCCGATCGAGTAGTGCGCCGCGGGCGCGACCGGAATCGGCCGGTCGGCCGGGTCGTACCCGGCACGCTCGAGCGTCGCCACGAGCGTCGGATAGCGGTCGAGCGCGACGGGGCGGAGGTCGAGCCCGGCGCTGTCACGCGCCGCGATCGCACGAGCCACGACGTCGCGGGGCGCGAGCTCGTCGGTGAATCGCTCGCCCTGTGCGTCGAGCAGGAGGGCACCATCGCCGCGCAGCGCCTCGGAGAGCAGGAAGCCGTCGTCGAGGAGCGCGGTGGGGTGGAACTGCATCAGCTCGAGGTCGGCGAGCGCCGCCCCGGCACGGTAGGCGAGCAGCAGGCCGTCGCCGACCGCCCCGCGCGGGTTCGTCGTCCGCTCCCACAGGGCCGCGTAGCCGCCCGTCGCGAGCAGCGTCGCTCGCGCCGGCACCTCGCGCCCGGCCGTGACGACGCCGGCGCAGCGGCCGCCCGCCAGCCGCAGGCCGATCGCCCGCTCGGCCTCGGCGACCTCGATGCGCGGCGCGGCCGCGACCGAGCGCGCGAGCGCGTCGGCGATGCAGCTTCCGGTTCGGGCGCCCCCGGCGTGCACGACACGGCGGCGGGAGTGACCGCCCTCCCGGGCCAGGCCGGCGTCGAACCCGACGCCGAGCGAGGCGAGCTCCGCGATGCGGGCCGGCGCGTCCTCCGTCAGGAGACGCACGGCGCTCGGGCGGCAGAGGCCGCGTCCGGCGGCGAGCGTGTCCTCGGCATGGAGCTCCGGGAGGTCGTCCGGGCCGACGGCCGCGGCGATCCCGCCCTGCGCCGCGTAGCTGTTCGAAGAGCGCAGGTGCCCCTTCGCGAGCAGGAGCACCGAGGCCCCGCGGGCGGAGGCGGCGAGCGCGGCATAGAGGCCGGCGACGCCGGCGCCGACGATCACGAGGTCGTGTGCCCGCTCGCTCTGCGGTTTTCTCCTCAAAGGCGATAACATGGGACGAAGTCTACATGGCCGCCACCTCCCGACCGAAGCCGATGACGCACGCCGTGTTGGCCGCGGTGCTCCAGATCCGCGACGGCCGGCTCGAGGCGCTGCTCTGGCAGCGGGCACGCGAGCCGTACGCGGGCGCGTGGGCGCTGCCCGGGGGAGCGCTCGACCCGGCCGAGGCGCTCGAGGAGTCGATCCGCCGCCACCTCGCCGAGAAGGTCGACGTGCGCGAGGTGTCGCACCTCGAGCAGCTCGAGACGTGGAGCGACCCGGAGCGCGACCCGCTGCGGCGCGAGCTCGCCACGGGCTATCTCGGCCTCGTCCCGGCCGGCGTCGACCCTCATGTGCCACCGGACACGGCCTGGCACCCGGTCGACCGCCTTCCCGCGCTCGCGTTCGACCACGAGACGATCCTCCTCGCGGCCGTCGCACGGCTGAAGGCGAAGCTCTCGTACACGAACCTCGGCTTCGCGCTCGCACCCCCGGTGTTCACGATCGCGGAGCTGCGCGACCTCTACAGCGCCGCGCTGGGGCACGCGGTGTCGGCCACGAACGTGCAGCGCGTGCTCCTGCGGCGCGGACTCCTCGTGGACACCGGCGCTCGCCGCCGCTACGGCAGCGGCGGCGGCCGTCCGGCGACGCTCTACCGGTTCCGGTCACAGGCGCTCGAGATCACCGACCAGTTCGCAGTGCTCCGGCCGCCGGCGCACTAGGCGTGGAGCGGGGCTCTACAATGAGGGCTCGTGTTCGAGATCGGCAACAGCCTGCGCGAGGCCCGGGTCCGACAGGGCCTCGACTACCCGCAGGTCGAGCTCGCGACCAAGATCCGTGCGCGGTACATCCGCGCGCTCGAGGACGAGGAGTTCGCCGTCCTGCCGGCGCAGCCGTACGTGAAGGGGTTCCTGCGCGCGTACGCCGACTTCCTCGGCCTCGACGGCCAGCTGTACGTCGACGAGTACAACTCGCGCTTCGTCGTCGACGGCCTCGACGAGACGCCGCTGCGCCGCGCCTCGCCGCGCGCGCGACGCCAGCGCGGGATCGAGCGCAAGGCCGTGCTGCTGGCGCTCGCAGGGATCGCGGCGCTGACGGCGCTCGTGATCGTCGCGTGGAAGTTCGGAGGCGGCGACTCGTCCGGCTCGACGCCGCCCGTCGTGCCGGCGCAGTCGGCGCCGACGGTGCTCCGCGGCCTGGTCTTCTCCGGCCCGGGCACGTATCTCGAGATCCGCCGAAGCTCGGCGACGGGCGGGATGCTGTACCAGGGCACGCTGCGCGCCGGGGAGGCGAACTACCTCGCGGGCCAGCGGTTCTGGATCTGGATCAAGCACCCGCGGCGTCTCGAGCTCAAGCTCGACGGGAAGGCCGTCTCCCTGCCCGCGCGGGCAAGCCTGAAGGTCATCGTCACGCCGTCGCGCACGGCCCTCGCCGGCGGTTGAAACAGCGGCCGCGCGCCGTCGTCGTCGCCACGGGGAGCGAACTCGTGCGCGGCGAGCGAAGCGACCTGAACGGCCCCTTCCTCGCGCGCGAGGCGCTCCGGCTCGGCCTCGAGCCCGCGCGGATCGCGGTCGTCGGGGATCGGCCCGAGGAGCTGGAGGCGGCGCTGCGGGACGCGCTGGTCGCGGACGCATGCCTCGTGTCGGGCGGGCTCGGCCCGACCCACGACGACCGCACGGTCGAGCTCGTCGCGCGGGCGCTCGGCGTCGGCCTGCACGTGGACGAGGGGCTGGAGCGGGAGATCGAGACGGTCTCGCGGGCGGCCGCGGAGCGGCTGAAGCGCCCGTATGCGGACTTCCACGCCGGCGTGACGAAGCAGGCCACGATTCCCGACGGTGCGATCGTGCTCGGCCTCGCGGGCACCGCGCCGGGACTGCTCGTGGCGCACGGCGGCGGGCGCCTCGTCGTGCTGCTGCCGGGCCCGCCCTCCGAGCTGCAGCGATTGTGGCCGCGCGCGCTCGAGACCGACGCGTTCAGCGCCCTCCTGGCGAGGGCACGGCCGCCGGGCCGGCGTGTGCTCCGCTTCTTCGGCGTCAGCGAGTCGGCGGTCGCGCGCGCGCTCGCCGACGCGGGCGGCGACGGGGACGGGGTGGAGGCGACGATCTGCGCGCGCGACTTCGAGATCCACGTCGACCTCGTCGTCGAGCCGGGGAGCGAAGCACGTGCGGAGGAGCTGGAAGCGGGGCTGTTGCGGAGCACCGAGAAGTGGCTCTATGCGCGGGACGAGCAGCCGATCGAAGCGCACGTCCTCGCGCTCCTGCGCGCGCGGGGACTGCGCATGGCGACTGCCGAGTCCTGCACAGGCGGGATGGTCGCGGCGAGGCTCACCGGCCTGGCGGGTGCCAGTGGGGCGTTCGTCGGCGGCGTGGTGGCATATTCGGACGCGCTGAAGGTCTCGCAGCTGGGCGTGCCCGAGGAGCTCCTCGCCGCACACGGTGCGGTTTCCGCCGAGGTCGCGGAGGCCATGGCGCGCGGCGCGCGGGAACGGCTCGGCGCGGACGTCGCGGTCGCGGTGACCGGCATCGCGGGGCCCGACGGCGGCACGCCCGAGAAGCCCGTCGGGCTCGTCTTCCTCCACGCCGAGGGCCCCGACGGCGGGCACGGGCACGAGTTCAGCTTCCCCGGCGACCGCGTGTCGATCCGTGCCCGCTCGACCGTCGGCGCGCTCCACCTCGTGCGGCGTCTGCTGACACGGAGTCGCGACGAAGGCGTATGAGCTCGCCCGCTAGCGTGGGCGGCGATGAACGGCTCAGGCTCTTCCTCGCGCTGCGCCTGCCCGGGCCCGTGCTCGACGGGATCGAGGCCTGGCAGCGCCGCCACCTCCACGGCGTGCGCATCGTCGCGCGCGACCATCTCCATCTCACGCTCGCCTTCCTCGGCCACCGTCCCGGCGAAGAGCTGCACGCGATCGTGCAGGTGCTGCGCGAGGCCGCGGCCGCTGCCGCGCCGGATCTGCGTCTCACCCCGGCCCGGTACCGGGAGACCCGCAGCGTCGCCATGCTCGTCTTCGACGACGAGGGAGGGCGCGTGACCGCCGTCGCCGACGCCGTCCAAACCGGCCTGGAGCGGCTCGGCGTCTACCGCCGCGAGGGCCGTCCCTGGCTTCCGCACGTCACGGTGGCACGCTATCGGCAGCGCCCGGGGCTGCGGCTCCAGCCGCCGGCTCTGGGAACGTGCGTTCCGTCCGACGCGGCTGCTTATCTGTCACGGCTGCGCCCGGGAGGGGCGCAGTACGAGGTTCTCGCATCGGTTGCGCTAGGAGGTCGATAGGTGGACAGGCAAGAGGCACTCGACGTCGCGCTCGGGCAGATCGAGCGGCAGTTCGGCAAGGGCTCGGTCATGAAGATGAACGACCGCCCGTCGGTGTCGGTCGGTGCGGTCTCGACCGGCTCGCTCCAGCTCGACCTCGCGCTCGGGATCGGCGGCCTGCCCCGCGGCCGCATCGTCGAGGTCTTCGGCCCCGAGGCGTCGGGAAAGACGACGCTCGTCTACCACGTGATCGCCGAGGCGCAGCGCCGCGGCGGCATCTGCGCCTTCATCGACGCGGAGCACTCGATGGACCCCGCGTACGCGAAGAAGATCGGCGTCAACATCGACGATCTCCTCGTCTCGCAGCCGGACACCGGCGAGCAGGCGCTCGAGATCACCGAGCTGCTGATCCGCTCGGGCGCGCTCGACGTCGTCGCGATCGACTCCGTCGCGGCGCTGACGCCGAAGGCGGAGATCGAGGGCGAGATGGGAGACTCGCACGTCGGCCTCCAGGCGCGGCTGATGAGCCAGGCGCTGCGCAAGCTCGCCGGCACGCTCAACCGCACCGACACGATCTGTCTGTTCACGAACCAGCTGCGCGAGAAGATCGGCGTCATGTTCGGCAACCCGGAGACGACGCCGGGCGGTCGTGCGCTGAAGTTCTATGCCTCCGTGCGCCTCGACATCCGGCGCATCGAGACGCTGAAGGAGGGCGTCGAGGCGATCGGCAACAGCGTCCGCGTCAAGGTCGTGAAGAACAAGGTCGCGCCGCCGTTCAAGCAGGCCGAGTTCGACATCATCTACGGCTCCGGCATCTCCTGGGAAGGCACCGTGCTCGACGCGGGGATCGACCGGAAGATCGTGGCCAAGTCGGGCTCGTACTTCAGCTTCGGCGACGAGCGGCTGGGCCAGGGCCGTCAGAACGCGACCGCGTTCCTGCGCGAGCATCCGGACGTGACGCAGCAGATCCTGCAGCAGATCCAGATCGAGCTGGGGCCGGAGCAGATCGTTTCCGCCCGGCTGCTGCCGCCCGCCGCCGAGGCGCCGAGCACGAACGGAAAGAAGGAGAGGGCGGAAGCCGTGCTCGTCGGGGAACCCGAGCCGGTGACGTCGCCCTAGTTCTCAGTGGCGCAGCCGCCGAGGACCGTGACCGCGCTGCGCAAGCGGCCGCGCGGGCGGGTCGAGGTCGAGCTCGACGGAGTCCTCTGGCGCCTCGTGCCGACAGAGGTGGTGGTACGAAGCAGGCTGTGCGTCGGGCGGCCGCTCGACCGCGAGACGGCGCGCACGCTCGGGCGAGAGCTACGGCGGGCAGACGCGCTGACGCGCGCGCTGCGCGCGCTCACGGTGAGCGACCGCTCGCGGCGGTCGCTCGACGATCGCCTCGGCGCCGCCGGGGTCGCACCGCGCCCTCGCAGGGAGGTGCTCGAGACGCTCGAACGGGCCGGGCTCGTCGACGACGATCGCCTCGCCGCGGCGCGGGCGCAGGCGCTCGCCGAGCGCGGGTACGGAGACGCCGCCATCCGCGTCGATCTCGAGCACAGGGGCCTGGCCGGCGAGTCCGTGGCGGCAGCGCTCGCCCGACTCGAGCCGGAGCGGCAGCGGGTGCGGCGGCTCGTCGAGCAGCGCGGCCGGGACGCCCGGGCGGCCCGCTGGCTCGCGGCCAGGGGCTTCGACGCCGGCTCCGTCGAGGACGGGCTGGGGGGATTTGCGGAAGAGTCCTGATCGGCGCTACGATGCTTCACACGTTTCACCCGACATTTTGCCTGCATACGGACTTTTTCCGAATCGCTGAACACGTGAGAGCCGACACCACGACCGTTTCGAGACGCAGCCGACGGAGGCTGCCCGCGAGGTAGCACCGTCACGGCTGGCGCGCGCCCGCGCGCCGCAATCGAGCGACTTCGGAGATCCCGAGCCGGCGTGATGCCCGGTGGAACGGCGGCCGTACAACGCCGCAACAGCCCAATCGAGTCAGGAGCGGGCACCGTGCTGATCGGGATCGGGGTCGCCATCGGAATCGCCGTGGGAGCGGTGCTTGCGCTCCTCGCGGTGCAGGTCTTCGGCGCGACGGGCGTCGGCAAGGCCCGCCGCATCCGCCGGCAGCTGATCGAGGACGCCGAGCGCGAGGCGGAGGCGGTCCGCCGCGAGGCCCACATCGAGGCGCGCGAGCAGGCCGTCAAGCTGCGGACCGAGATCGACGCGGAGCTCGCCGACCGGCGCGAGCAGGTGCTGAAGATCGAGGAGCGCGTTCTCGCGAAGGAAGAGGAGATCGAGCGGAAGCTCGTCGAGCTCGGTCGCAAGGACCAGGGGCTCGCCGACCGTGAGACCCACCTGCGCCAGCTCCAGGACGAGCTCAAGCAGGCAAAGCACGCGCAGCAGGCCGAGCTGGAGCGGATCGGCGGCATGAGCGCGCAGGAGGCGAAGGCGCATCTGCTCGAGCGCGGCGAGGAGCTCGTGCGCCACGACCTCGCCCGCCGGGTCCGGATGCTCGAGGAGGAGGCGCGCGTCGAGTCGAAGCGGCTGGCGCGCAACCTCGTCGCCGACGCGCTCCAGCGTGTCGCGGCGAGCCATGCCGCGGAGACGACCGTCACCGTGATCGAGCTGCCGTCGGACGACATGAAGGGGCGCATCATCGGCCGCGAGGGTCGCAACATCCGCGCTCTCGAGCACTTGACCGGCGTCGACTTCATCGTCGACGACACGCCGCACGCGGTCGTGCTCTCGTCCTTCGACGGGCTGCGCCGCGAAGTCGCGCGCCTGACGCTGACGCGGCTGATCGAGGACGGGCGCATCCACCCGGCCCGGATCGAGGAGACCTACTACCAGTCGAAGGCGGAGATCGAGGACGTCGTGCGGCAGGCGGGGGAGCAGGCCGTCTTCGAGGCGAACTGCGGCCCGTTCCACGAGGAGCTCGTGAAGATCCTCGGCCGGCTGCGCTTCCGCACGAGCTACGGGCAGAACGTGCTCAAGCACACGCTCGAGGTCGTCCACCTGGCGGGGATCATGGCGACCGAGCTCGACGCGAGCGTCAAGACGGCGAAGCGTGCCGCGATGCTGCACGACCTCGGCAAGGCGATGACGCACGAGGTCGAGGGCTCGCACGCCCTCATCTCCGCGCAGCTCGCCCGCCGCTACGGCGAGACGCAGGGTGTCGTGCACGCGATCGAGGCACATCACTACGAGGTGCAGCCGCAGACCGTCGAGGCGGTGCTCGTGATCGCCGCCGACGCGATCTCGGCGTCACGGCCGGGCGCGCGCGGCGAGAGCCTCGAGCACTACATCAAGCGGCTCGAGTCGCTCGAAGAGCTGGCGGCGTCGAAGCCGGGCGTGGACAAGGTGTACGCGCTGCAGGCCGGCCGCGAGATTCGCGTGATCGTCCAGCCGGGGGAGCTCGACGACGACGGCGCCGCGCTGCTCTCGCACGAGATCGCCCGCGAGATCGAGGACCGGCTCGAGTATCCCGGCCAGGTGAAGGTGACGGTGATCCGGGAGAGCCGCGCGGTCGACGTCGCCCGCAATCTCGGCGGCCTCGCCCAGGCAGAGGAGCCCGGCGAGGAAGACGCGCCGGTGCAGGCCGCCTGGGGCGAATAGCCGGCCGAGCCCTAGAAGCGCCCGCCGAGCATGAGCACGGAGGCGATCAGCGCGGTCAGGAGTACGGGGACGGCGGCGACCGGCACGAGCAGGATCCACCATCTCTTGCCGGCCCGCACGCCTCTGAACAGAAGCGCGCCGCCGCCGAGGTAGACGATCACGGTGATCGCGGCGAAGATCGGATCGAGGGAGTGGATCCCGCTGGTGCCGTGCCGCTGGTCACCGACGGCGTAGGCCATCCACGCGCCGATCGCGAGGTAGAGGGCCACTGCGATACCGGCCGCCTGCCGATGCCTGCTCATCTCCGCATTGTCGGCGTCGCGGGCGCAAACCTGAACTGAACGCTGCGGCCGCTCAGCCGAAGCGGATGACGCTGCGAATGCCGTCCTGCGCCTCGAGCAGCTCGAACGCGCGGTTGACCTCGTCGAGCGGCAGCGTGCGCGAGATGAACGGTGCCACGTCGATGAGGCCGTCGAGCGCCATCCGCACGAGCTGCGGCACCTGGTCGCGGCCCTTGACGCCGCCGAACGAGGATCCGCAAACGCGCCGCCCGGTGATGAGGTAGCGCGGCACGATGTCGAGTGTCTCGCCCTTGCCGGCGACGCCGGCGATCGTGCAGAGGCCCCAGCCCATGCGGGCCGATTCCACCGCCTGGCGCATCACGGCGACGTTGCCGGTGGCCTCGAAGGTGTAGTCGGCGCCGAAGCCGCCGGTCAGCTCGAGAATCTCCGCGACGGCGTCGGGGCCGCCCGTTAGCGTCTCGGTCGCGCCCTGCCCGCGTGCGAGCGCGAGCCGCTCCGCCGACAGGTCGACGCAGACGATCCGCTCCGCGCCCTGGAGCCGGCAGCCGGCGACCGTGCCGAGGCCGACCATGCCCGCGCCGAAGACGACGCAGGTCGAGCCAGGCTCGACGCGGGCCGTGAACATTGCGGCACCGAGCCCCGTCGAGAGGCCGCAGGCGAAGAGCGCCGCGTGCTCGAAGGGCGCGTCCGGCGTGACGTGCGCGAGCGCGATCTCCGGCATGACCGTGTACTCGGCGAACGCCGAGGTGCCCATGAAGTGCCGGATCGGATCGCCGTCGCGCACGAGGCGTGTCGTGCCGTCGGGCAGACAGCCGAGATTCTGCTGCTCCCGGATCGCGAGACAGAGGTTCGTGCGCGGGCTGCGGCAGTGGACACACTCGCGGCACTGCGGTGAGAACAGCGTGACGACGTGATCTCCCGGTCGCACGGAGGTGACACCCTCGCCGACCCGCTCGACGACGCCTGCGCCCTCGTGGCCGAGGACGGTCGGCGCGTAGCCGGACGGGTCCGCGCCCGATGCCGTGTAGAGGTCCGTGTGGCAGACGCCGCACGCTGCGAGCCTGACGAGCACCTCGCCGGGACGCGGCTCTGCAAGCTCGACCTCCTGGACGACGAGCGGCTTCCCGAACGCCTCCAGGACCGCTGCACGAATCCTCACGCCGAGACAATACGACGGGACCGACCGGTAACGTCCGCCGGTCGTGTCTCCCGGCTCCCGAATTGTGCCGCTGCGACGCAATCGCGACTTCGTGCTGCTCGAGACCGGAAGGCTTCTGTCCACCGCCGGCACGGCGTCGACGACCATCGCGTATCCGCTGCTCGTGCTGGCGACGACGCACTCGCCGGCGAAGGCGGGTGTGGTGGCCTTCGCGCGGCTCGTGCCGAACGCGGTCTTCGGGCTCGTCGCCGGGTTCGCCGCCGACCGTCTGAACCGCAGGCGTCTGATGATCACGGCAGACGGCTTGCGTGCGCTCGCGATCGCGAGCCTTGCAGTGACGATCCTCCTCCACCGGCTCGCCTCGTGGCAGATCCCGATCGTCGCATTCGTAGAGGGGAGCGGATCGGTGTTCTTCAGCGCTGCGGCGGCCGGCGCGCTGCGTTCGGTCGTGCCGTCGCAGCAGCTGCCGGCGGCCGTCGGCGCGCAGCAGGCGCGCGCGTCCACGGTGCGGCTCGCCGGGCCGCCGCTCGGCGGGGTGCTCTTCGCGCTCGGCCGCGCGATCCCGTTCCTCGTCGACTCGGTCTCGTACGCCTTCTCGATTCTCTCGCTGCTCGGAATGCGAACTCCGTTCCAGCAGGAGCGTGAAGCCGACACGTCGCCGCTGCGCGCGCAGATCGCCGAGGGCGTACGGTTCCTGTGGAGCCGGCCGTTCCTGCGTACGTGCGCGCTGATCTACGGTCTCGGCAACTTCGCGATGCCCGGCCTGCTGCTCGTGATCGTGGTCGGAGGCACACGGCAGGGTCTCTCCGGCGGCGAGATCGGCTTGCTCGTCGCGGTGTTCGGCGTTTCCACGCTCGCCGGCTCGCTCTTCTCGCCGCTCTTCCGCCGCTGGTTGTCGACGCGGACGATCATCCTGATCGAGCTCTGGACGTGGCTCGGCACCGTCGCCTTCCTCGTCCGGCCCGACGTCTACGTCCTGACCGGAGCGATCGTGCCGTTCGGGATCGCGGCGCCCGTCACCGACTCGGTCGTGGACGGCTACCGCATCGCGGTGACCCCGGATCGCCTGATCGGGCGCGTGGAAAGCGTCCGCAGCAGCATCGCGCTTCTCGTCGCGCCGCTCGGCCCGCTCCTGGCGGGCTTCCTGCTCGGCTCGGTGTCGCTGCGCACGACGGGTGCGGTCTTCACCGCGTGCGGCATCGTCCTCGCGATCTGGGGGACGCTGAGCCCGTCGATCCGAAACGCGCCGAGCCTCGCCTCCCTCGTGCACCACCACGTCACCGGCTGATCAGGAGCTCCGCGCCTTCCGTACACTGGGAGGCCGGCCGTCATGCACAGCCTCTATCTGCTCCGGCACGCGAAATCGAGCTGGTCGGATCCGGCGCTGCCCGACCGGGAGCGGCCGCTGGCGCCGAGGGGCCGCCGGGACGCGAAGCGCATCGCCGAGCATCTCGTCCGACTCGGAATCGAGCCCGACCTCGTCCTGTGCTCCTCCGCCGTGCGCACGCGCGAGACGCTCGAGGTCGTGCGCCCCGCGCTCGGCGCCACGACGACGGTTGTGGTGGAGGACGAGCTCTACGCAGCCACCGCCGACACGCTGCTCGAGCGCCTGCGGGCGGTGCCTGACGGGGCGGCGTCGGTGCTGCTGATCGGGCACAACCCCGGCCTGCAGGACCTTGCACTGCTGCTCGCGTCGGCCGGCGAGGAGCTCTCGCTGCTCGAGGCGAAGTTCCCGACCGCGGCACTCGCAGCCCTCACCGTTTCGAAGGCGGGCTGGAGCGAGCTCTCTCGGGGCGACGCCGTGCTCGTCGCCTTCTTGACTCCCAAGCAGCTCCGGTAGGCGACGGCGGGCGGGGAATCGGCCTAGCCGAGGTCGATCACGGCCCGCTCGGTCGACGAGCGGATGACGGCGTCGGCTGCTTCCAGGACGTGCAGCGCAAGTGCGCCGCTCGCTCGGTGGGGGCGCCCGGCGCGCATCGACTCGACGAGCTCGTGCAATCCGAGTCCGCGTGTCTCCTGCGCACCGTCGGCCGTGTACGGGACCGGTTCGGGCTCGCCCCGGCCGCGGCGGAGGCTCACCTCGCCGCCGAAGCTGTTCGCATCCGGCAGGTAGAGCGTCGCCTCGCTGCCGAAGATCTCCATGCCGCTCAGGTACTGGCCGCGTGCCTCGAAGCTGACCGTCAGCGTGGCCAGCGCACCGTGCTCGAGCCGCAGCACGACGGCGGCGTGTGTGGGCACCTCGACTGCGAAGGTCTCGCCCGCCCGCGGGCCGGCTCCCAGCGTCCGCTTCGGCGTGCGCGTGACGGCGAAGCCGGAAACCGACTGGACCCGACCCAGCAGGTCGACGATCGCGGTGAGGTAGTAGGGCGCGATGTCGAGCAGCGGCCCGCCTCCGACGCGAAAGAACATCTCCGCGTTCGGATGCCACGAGTCCGGGCCGCCGACGAGCATCGTGCCGGCTGCCCCGAGCGGCTCCCCGATCGCTCCCTCCTCGATGAGCCGTCTTCCTGCCTCGTACGCACCGCCGAGGAACGTGTCGGGGGCACAGCCGAGTCGCAGGCCGAGCCGCTGCGCCTTCTCGACGAGGGCGCGTCCGTCCACGACGGACGCGGCCAGGGGCTTCTCGGAGTACACATGCTTCGCCGCTGCGAGCGCGGAGGCCGTCAGCGAAGCGTGAGCGTTCGGCGGCGTCAGATTGAGGACGAGCTCGACCTCCGGGTCCGCGAGCAGCTCGTCGACCGGCTCGGCGCGCAGCCCGTGCTCGACCGCGAACGCCTCCGCGCTCCTGGTGTCGAGGTCGGCGCACGCGATCGGCTGCCACGTGTCGAAGGCGGCCGAGTCCGTCACGTAGCGTCTCGCGATCATGCCGCAGCCGACGACGCCGACGCGCACAGGCTCCCTCACAGGGACGTTGCGACCAACCGGCGCACGGCTTGCAGCGAGCGCGCGACCGCGTCGAAGGCAGGCTCCTCGACCTCGTCCTCCTCGACAACGAGCCACTCCACGCCCGCGCGCAGGGCTGCGGGCAGGACGCGCTCGTAGCCGACCGCGCCGTCGCCGATGGGGACGTCGTCCCGGTCCTCGCGGCTGCGGAAGTCCTTCACGTGCACGAGCGGGCAGCGGCCGTTCGTCTTCGCGAGCTCTGCGACGGGGTCGACGCCGGCGTGCCAGACCCAGCCGAGGTCGAGCTCGAGCCAGAGGAGGTCCGGCGGCAGCTCGCGGAGCCGGTCGAGGAACGTTCCGCCGCCCTCGCCGAACGGCTGCAGCTCGGACGCATGGTTGTGGAAGCCGAGCCGCAGGCCTGCCGCCGCTGCCGTCTCCGCGACGGCCGCGATGCGCTCGGCAGCACCGGGTGCAGGCTCGATGAAGCTGAGCGCGACCCGGTCCGTGCCGAGCATGCCCAGCTCGTCGGCGAGCTGGGGGAGCTGAGCTTCGAGCGTCTGGAGGTTCGCGTGGCGCCCGACGGCGACGAGACCGCTCCCGTCGAGCCAGCCCCGCACGTGCGCTGCATCATGGCCGTGCAGCTGCCACAGCTCCACGCCTTCGTAGCCCAGACGGGCGACCGCGTCCAGGGTTTCCTCGAGGTTGCGCTCGCACTCCTCGCGAACGGTGTAGAGCATCAGACCGACACGTGCCACGCGGCCACTGTAGACCGCCTAGGGTGGCGTCGATGTCGAGACCGTTCACGCTCGCGCCGCGGAGACCGAGCGATTACGAGCCGAGGGGGCCGCTGCGAGCATCGGCGAAGCCCTCGCGCAGATCCGCGGATAGCTCCGCAGCCGCCGAGCCATCCGTGACCTCGCGCGGCACGCCGCTGGAGCCCTCTGGCTATCGTGGGTCCCACTCGCCCTTCGACGCGCGCTGGAGGCTCATCTGTTGAAGCGCTATTCCGTCACGACCTTCGGCTGCCAGATGAACGCTCACGATTCCGAGCGGATCAAGGGCATGCTCGAGGAGCTCGGGCTCGGCGAGGCGGCGAGCCCGGACGACGCCGACGTGGCCGTCTTCAACACGTGCACGATCCGCGAGAAGCCGGACACGAAGCTCGCCGCGTACCTCGGCGACGCGGCCGCGCGCAAGCGCGAGCACCCGGACATGGTGATCGCCGTCGGCGGCTGTTACGCGGAGGCGCAGCGTGAACGGCTGTTCTCGCTCTACCCGCAGGTCGACGTCGCGTTCGGGCCGGGCACGATCCCCCATCTCGGCGAGTGGCTCGGCGCCGGCGGCTTCGGCGTCGCGCGGAGCGCGTTCGGGACCGGGGAGGAGCGGGCCTTCGCCGCCGCGCTGCCGATGCACCGCGAACGCTCCTTCCAGGCCTGGGTGCAGATCTCGATGGGCTGCAACTCGACGTGCTCGTACTGCATCGTTCCCGCGGTGCGCGGGAGGGAGGTGAGCCGCCGCCCGGGCGACGTGCTCGCCGAGGTGACCCGGCTCGCCCAGGACGGCGTGCGCGAGATCACGCTCCTCGGCCAGAACGTCAACTCGTGGGGCCGCGACCTGCTGCCCGACACCCACACGGACTTCGGCGAGCTCCTCCGTGCCTGCGACGGCGTCGACGGGATCGAGCGCATTCGCTTCACGAGTCCGCACCCGAAGGACTTCCGCCAGCCGGTGATCGAGGCGATGGCCGAGTGCGCCGCCGTCTGCGAGCATGCGCACCTGCCGCTCCAGTCCGGCTCGACGCGGATCCTGAAGATCATGCGTCGCACGTACTCACGCGAGCGCTACCTCCGTCTCGTCGACGAGCTCCGCGCGGCCATCCCCGACCTGGCGCTCACCACCGACATCATCGTCGGCTTCCCCGGCGAGACCGACGACGACTTCCGCGAGACGCTCGAGGTGGTGGAGGAGGTCGGCTTCGACGGCGCCTTCACGTTCATCTACTCGCCGCGCGCCGGCACCGACGCGGCGGCGATGCCCAAGGTGCCGGACGAGGTGAAGCGCGAGCGAATCGAGCGGCTCGTCGAGCTCGTGCAGCGGCTCGCCGCCGCACGCAACGAGGAACGGATCGGCCGGGTCGAGGAGGTGCTCGTCGAGGGGCCGAGCCGCACCGACCCCGCATTCCTGCGTGGACGCACCCGCCGCAACACCACTGTTAACTTCAGCGGTTCCGCTACGGCCGGCGATCTCGTCGACGTCGTCATCGACCGGGCGACATCGACGACCCTCGGCGGCGTCCAGGCCGCCGTCGCCGTTTCTTAAGCCCCGCCGGCGCGCAGCGACCGCAGCCCCAGCGCGGCCGGCACCATCGGCAGCCAGAGGTTGAAGACGCGGTAGGCGAACACCGCGAGCACAGCCGCTGCAAGCGGGATACCCATCCAGGACAGCGCGAACGGCAGCAGCGCCTCGACCGCTCCCGCGCCGGCGAGCGGCAGCGTCCGCCGCGTGAGCGCGTAGCCGGTCGCGTAGCCGATCAGCAACAGCGGCACACTCGGCATGCCGTGCGTGAACGCGTGCAGGCACGCCCAGAGGCAGACGATGTCCCCGCACCAGTACATCGCCGTGCCGAGCGGCGCGGCGGCGTGGCGCGGCCGCGTGACGAGGCAGCGGAGCACGTGCACCGACTCGAGCGCCTGCGCGAGCGGCTCGCGCCAGCCACCCCTGCCGCGGAAGCGCTGGCGGTGGCCGACGGCCCAGAGTGCGGCCGCGAAGCCCAGCGGGACGAAGATGGCCCACGGCAGCGTGAAGCCTTCGGACGGCGTGTGCGCGCCACGGGCGAGCAGCTCGATCGAGGCGACGCAGGCGGCGGGTGCGAGCAGCGCGTACTCGAGCGCACCGAGGCCGAGCACGCGGACGCGCGCATCCCGGTCGGAGATGCCGGTCTGGCGAAACGCGTGCAGGTCGACGGCGAAGCCGCCGCGGGCGACGAACGGTCCGAAGCCGGCGGCAACCGCCGCCGCCGCCGTGCCGCGGCTCATGTCCGGCCCCTCCTCGACACGGGCCACCTCGCGATAGCCGAGCGCGTAGCCGACGTATGCCACGACCTCCGCGGCGAGGGCGACGAGGAACCAGGACGGCTGGACGGAGCGAAGCCGCTCGCCGACCGCTGCGAGACCCGCCACCCATGCGACCGTGAACAGGGTGGCGAGCGCGATCCCGGTGCAGGCGGCGACGAACGCGAGCGCCTCGGCACGCGTTCGGTCCAGATGCGTCCTGCGAGTGCGCTGCGCGATGCTCACGACCACCTCTCCCGGCCGCGCCGTGGCGCGGGACAATGCTGTGGTGACCGTTATCGGCATCTTCGGCCCGACCGCGAGTGGAAAATCCCTCGTCGGGGAGGCTGTGGCCGAGCGGATCCCCGCCGAGCTCGTGTCCGCGGACGCGATGCAGGTCTACCGGGGCCTGCCGATCCTCACCAACCAGCCCGCCGGGGATGTGCGCCTCGTGGCCGTCTGGCCGCTCGACCACCAGGCATCGGTGGGGGAGTACGCGGCACTCGCGCACGCCGCGATCGACGAGATCCTCGCGGTCGGCAGGACACCCGTGGTCGTCGGCGGCACAGGGCTCTACCTCCGCGCGGCGCTCGCCGACCTCGCACTGCCGCCGGCGCCCGCGCCGGGGGCGCGCGAACGCTGGGCGCTGTTGTACGACGAGGGCGGCCCCGACGCCGCGCACGCCCGCCTCGCCGAGCTCGACCCACGTGCCGCCGCAGCCGTGCACGTCAACGACCGCCGCCGGGTGCTTCGGGCCCTCGAGCTTGCCGAGACGGGCGAGTCGCTCGTGCCGGCCGAGGACAGGCTCTGGGCCGAGGAGACCCGCCGGCCGACGCTGATCGTCGGGCTCGACGTGCCGAAGGCCGTGCTCGAGCGCCGGATAGAGGAGCGGACGCGCGGAATGTTCGACGCCGGCGTCGAAGACGAGGTGCGGCGCGCGCTCGCCGGCCCGATCTCGACGACCGCGCGCAAGACGCTCGGTCTCGACGAGATCGCGACGCTGCCGCGCGAGGAGGCGATCGCCGCGCTCGTCGTACGCACCCGGCGCTACGCCGCGTATCAGCGCAAGTGGATGCGGCGCGTGCCGGGCCTCGCTATGGTCGACGCCGATCGCCCGCCGGGCGAGACCGCCGATGACATCGTCACGCTGGCACGCGCACGGGAACGTCTACCTCGTTCATGAGGGCGACTCGAGCGGCGTCGACCCGTCAGGAACGGACGGCATCGTCGAGATCACCCGAGTCGACGGCGACGACGTCGACGTCACGATCGTCAACCCCGACCGCTCGCGGGCCGAGATGTCGGGCAACGGCACCCGCATCGCGGCAGCATGGCTGATGGAGCGAACCGGGAGCTCGGTCGCCCGCGTCCACGTCGGGCCGCGCGTCGTCGAGGTGCGGCACGGCGACGACGGTCTCTACGAGTCGGACCTGGGCGCCGTCGAGGTGGGGGAGCCCGAGTCCGTCGCGGGCATCGAGCTGACGCCCGTGTCGGTCGGAAACCCGCATGCCGTAGTCGTCGGCGACCCGGACGAGATCGCGCGGATCGGCCCGCTGCTCGAGACGCATCCGCGTTTCCCTGAGCGGACGAACGTGCAGGTCGTGCGCGTGGACGCTCCCGGCGAGGTGACGGCGCGCGTGTGGGAGCGCGGCGTGGGGGAGACGACCGCCTCCGGCTCCAGCGCCGTCGCCGTGGCCGCGGCGACGCATGCGGAGGGCGAGGTGCTCGTGCACTTCACCGGCGGGGACCTGCGTGTGCGGCTGCACGGCGGGAGGGCGACGCTCATCGGCCCTGCCGAGCGGGCGTGAGCGGTGGATCTACGCGCCGATCTCGTACTCGCGCAGGACGTCGTTCAGCGATGTCTTTGAATCGGTCTGCTTGCTTCGCCGGCCGATGATGAGCGCGCAGCCGAGCTGGTACGTCCCGGCGGGGAAGTCCTTGGGCCGCGTGCCGGGCACGACGACCGAGTACGGAGGCACGTAGCCGCGGTGCTCGACCGGCTCCGCCCCGGTGACGTCGATCACCGGAACCGAGCCGGTCAGCGAGACGTTCGGCGCGAGAACGGCGCGCTCCCCGATCAGCACGCCCTCGGTGAGGATGCAGCGCGAGCCGATGAACGCTCCGTCCTCGACGATCACGGGACGGGCCTGCAGCGGCTCGAGGACGCCGCCGACGCCGACGCCGCCGGCGAGGTGCACGTCGGCGCCGATCTGCGCGCACGAGCCGACGGTGGCCCACGTGTCGATCATCGTGTTCGGCCCGACCCAGGCCCCGATGTTCACGTAGCTCGGCATCATCACGACGCCGGGGGAGAGAAACGAGCCGTAGCGCGCGGTCGCCGGTGGCACGACGCGGACGCCGAGCTCGGCGTAGTTCCGCTTCAGCGGAATCTTGTCGAGGTACTCGTAGGGGCCGATCTCGATCGCCTCGAGGCTGCGGAGCCGGAAGTAGTCGAGGATGGCGGCCTTCGCCTGCTCGTTCACGATCCAGTCGCCGTCGACCTTCTCGGCGACGCGAAGCTTGCCGCGGTCGAGCGCCTCGATCGTCTCTTCGGTGCTCATAGCTCCGCGAGTATCGCCGCCGCACGTTTGCACTCGTCGAGCGTCGGGACGAGCGCGAAGCGGACATAGCCCGCGCCGCTCGGGCCGAAGAACGTGCCCGGCGACACCACGACACCGCGCTCGAGCAGCCGGTCGACGGTGTCGTCGGGCGCGACGACCCAGAGATACATCGTCGACTCGCTCGCAACGATCTCCCAGCCCTTCGCCGCGATCACCGGCATGAGCACGTCGCGCTTGGCCCGGTACCGCTCCCTTGTCTCTGCAACGTGGCGCTCGTCGTTCCAGGCGACGACCGATGCCCGCTGAACGAACTCCTGCGGCGCGGTGCCGACGGTGGGGCGATACGACTTGAGCGCGGCGACCACTTCCGCCGGCGCGGCGACGAAGCCGGAGCGATAGCCGGTCATGGACGATCGCTTGCTGAGCGTCTGGAAGACGATCACGCGCGAGCGGTCCTCCACCTGCAGCGCCGACGGCGGCGGTTCGTCGAACCACAGCTCGCTGTACGCCTCGTCGGAGGCGATCGCGAAGTCGTGCCGCTCGGCGAGCTCGGCGAGATGCTCGTAGAACGAGAGCGGCGCGACCGCGCCCGTCGGGTTGTTCGGGTAGTTGACCCAGAAGATCGCTGTCCGGTCGAGCACCCGCGGCGGGATCGCGTGCAGCTCCGGGAGGAACGCGTGCTCGCGCACGAGCGGCAGCGCATGCACCTCGGCGCCCGCGAAGAGCGCGCCGCGCTCGTAGACGGGGTACGCCGGCTCGCCGTACAGCACCGTTCGCTTGTGGGAGTGCGGGTCGACGAGCACCTGCGCGAGCGAGAAGATCGCCTCCTTCGAGCCGTAGGTCGGCACGATCTCCGTCTCCGGATCGAGCGCGACGCCGAAGCGGCGCCTGCACCAGCCAGCGGCCGCAGTGCGCAGCTCGGGGAGGCCCTGGGCCAGCGGATAGGGCGAGCGCTCGGGGAGCGCGTCGACGAGCGCCTGCCGGATGGCGGGGTCGGTCGGCTCGTTCGGGTCGCCCTTGCCGAAGTCGATGACGGCGACGCCGGCGTCGAGGAGCCGCCGCCGCGCCTCCTCGAGCCGGACGAACGGGTATGTCGCCATCTCCGCGAGCGTCGGTGCGATCCGGATCACCACGGGTCAGACGCTATCGAGGAATGCGCGCAGGGTCGTGAACGAGCGCTCGAGGCTCTCGATCGGCACCTGCTCGTCCTGCCTGTGCGCGTACGCGGTCGCGCCCGGTCCGTAGTTGATCGCGGCGAGCCCGCGCTCCGCGAATTGCGCGACGGGCGTCCAGGCCTGCTTCGGCGCTACCTCGGGCACGAGCTCCCGCAGGCGGACGGCAAGGGGAGAGGCGAGCCCGGGTGGCGCCGACGGCGAGTTGGCGAGGATCTCCATCTCGCCTTGCGGTACGAGCAGGTGGAGTCGCTGCTCGGCCTCGGCCCGTGACCGGCCCGGCGCGTAGCGGAAGTTGAGCTCGGCGCTCGCCGTCGCCGGGATGACGTTGGCGGCGATTCCGCCTTCGACCCGGACGACGCTGACGACCTCGCGGTAGACGAGCCCGTCCTGCTCGATCTCGACGGGCTCGAGTCGAACGACGGTCTCCAGGCCGCGCACGAGCTCGTGGACGGCGTTGAGGCCGGTCCACGGACGCGCGGAGTGCGCACTCTCCCCGTGGAACGTCACCTTCGCCTGGAGGTTGCCGAGACAGCCGGCGTGCAGGATGCAATCGGTCGGCTCGAGCACGACGACGAGCCCGGCGCCGGCAAGGAGCCCGGTGTCGAAGAGGGCCGGCAGTGGGCTTTCGTCCACCGGCACCTCCTCCCGGGTGAAGAAGAGATAACGCGCGGGCGCCAGCGCGCGCGCCAGCTCCAGCATGACCGCGAGACCGCCCTTCATGTCACTCGCTCCGAGCCCGTGCACGGCGCCGTCCTCGATCCGGCCGGGGACGTTGCCCTGCGCCGGCACCGTGTCGAGATGGCCTGCGAGCACGACGGGCGCGCCGGGCTCGCCGTAGAGGAGCACCTCGCCGTCGTCGTAGAGCGGGCGGCCGGGCGCGAGCCGTCGGACGAGGGCGACGAGCTCGGCCTCGCGGCGGCTCTCGGAGAGGACGTCGACGAGCTGCAGCGTCCTGGCAGCGAGATCGGGAACGGGCACGGCAGAGGTCATAATGACGACCATATGGCGGCGCGACAGCCCGATCCGACGCCGGGCCTCGAGCCCGAGCGCGGCTTTGTCCTGGCCGTCCTCGCTCAGGGCGTCGACCCCGACGACGAGCTCGCCGAGCTGGAGGAGCTCAGCCGCACGGCGGGCGTCGAGCCCGTCGCCCGGCTCGTCCAGCACCGCACCCAGCCCGACCCGCGCACGTACGTCGGCAAAGGGAAGCTCGACGAGCTCAGGCAGGCGTACGGGAACGCGCGCGCGGAGGTCCTGATCGTCGACGACGAGCTGGCGCCCTCGCAGCAGCGTCTGCTCGAGAATCAGCTCGAGGCCCGCGTCGTCGACCGCACGCAGCTGATCCTCGACATCTTCGCCCAGCACGCGGTGAGCGCCGAAGGAAAGCTCCAGGTCGAGCTCGCACAGCTCGAGTACAACCTGCCGCGGATGCGCGGCATGTGGCAGCACCTCGAGCGTCTCGGCGGGGGCGTCGGCACACGCGGCCCCGGCGAGTCGCAGCTCGAGTCCGACCGGCGCATGGCGCGGCGGCGGGTCTCGATCCTGCGCGGCCGCCTGGAGAGCCTGCAGAAGCAGCGCGACATCCGCCGCAAGGAACGGCGGCGCACGGAGACTCCAACGGTCGCGCTTGCCGGCTACACGAACGTCGGCAAGTCGACGCTCCTGAACGCCCTCACCGATGCGGACGTCTCGGTGCGCGACCGCCCGTTCGAGACGCTGGACCCGACGACGCGCGGCTTCGAGCACGACGGCCGCCGCTACCTCGTCACCGACACCGTCGGCTTCGTCCGGCGCCTGCCGCACCAGCTCGTCGAAGGCTTCGCAGCGACGCTCGAGGAGACGCTCGTTGCCGATCTCGTCCTGCACGTCGCGGACGCGTCGGCGCCGGAGGAGAAGCTCGTCGAGCAGATCGCCGCCGTGAACGCCGTACTCGAGGAGATCGGCGCCGATCGCCTGCCGGTCGACCTCGTCATGAACAAGATCGATGCCGTCGACGTCCTGCATCGCCGTCGGCTCGCGAACCGCTATCCGGATGCGCTCCTGGTCTCCGCGATCACCGGCGAAGGGCTAGAGGAGCTTCGCGTGCGGGTCGCGGACCGCTTCGGCGAGCGCTACGAGCCGGTTCGCCTACTGCTTCCGTACGGTGAAGGCGGAAAGCTGAACGAGCTCTACGCGCTCGGCGCGCCGATCGAGCAGCGGGAGGACACGAGCGAGGGCGTGCTGCTCGTTGCACGGCTGCCGCGCCGTGAGATCCCGCGTTTCGCGTCCTACCTCGTCGCCGCCTCGGAGCCGGAGCGCGCGACGTCGGGCGGTACGTGATCGAGCTTCCGATCCGCCGTCTGCGCGACGACGCCGTCCTGCCGAGCCAGGCGTACGCGGGCGACGCGGGCCTCGACCTCGCCGCGTGCGAGCGGGTCGAGCTGGGACCGGGGGAGCGCGCGACAGTCGGCACCGGCCTCGCGGTCGCCATCCCGGAGGGGTACGCGGGGTTCGTCCAGCCGCGCTCCGGGCTCGCCTCCCGGCACGGGATCACGATCGTGAACACGCCGGGCCTCGTCGACTCCGGCTACCGCGGCGAGCTGCGGGTCGTGCTGCTGAACACCGACGCACGGGAGGCGTTCGTCGTCGAGCCCGGCATGCGGATCGCCCAGCTCGTCGTCCTGGCGGTGCCGGGCGTCGAGGGGATCGAAGTCGACGAGCTGCCCGAGAGCGAGCGGGGCGTGCGCGGGTTCGGCTCCTCGGCGGTCTGATGGCGGCGGAGCCGCGGATCCGCGTCTCGGCGCTCCTCCGCTGGGAGGACCGCATCTTGCTCTGTCGCCACGAGAAGGCCGACCGCGGCGAGTACTGGCTCCTGCCCGGCGGCGGCGTGAACTCCGGCGAGACCCTCGTCGACGCGTTGCACCGGGAGCTGGCCGAGGAGGTCGGGATCGTGGACGAGATCCCGGTCGAGGGTCCGGTCGCGATCGTCGACTCGATCTCGCCGGAGCGCACCTTCACGGCGAAGCACGTCGTGCACATCGTCTTCGCGGGCGATCTCTCCGGCCGCTCGCTCGAGGCAGTGACGTCGAACGACGCGGCGGTGCGCGGCCACCGGCTCTTCCTCCGCGACGAGCTCGACGGGATCGTGGTGCACCCGCCGATCCAGCGCTTCCTCCGCCGCTGGCAGCCCGGCGATCCGGCCGCGTACCTGGGCGCGCTCTGGGCGCCCTGACCGATCGATGAACGAGGGAGACCATGACAACACTCGAGGGCCGGCCGAACACCGCACTCCTCGTCGTCGACGTGCAGAACGGCGTCGTCGACGGGGCTCACGAGCGAGACGCGGTCGTCGCGAACGTCGGCAGTCTTGTCGAGAAGGCGCGACGGGAACGAGTCCCGGTCGTCTGGGTGCAGCACTCCGACGACGGCCTTGCGCGGGGGAGCGACGACTGGCGGATCGTCCCCGAGCTGGCTCCCGCCGCCGCCGAGCCGCTCGTCGAGAAGAGCTACGGTGACTCCTTCGAGGGGACCACCCTCGAGACCGTGCTGTCGGGCCTCGGAGTGGGGCGACTCGTCGTCGTCGGAGCGCAGACCGACGCGTGCATCCGCTCGACGCTCCACGGCGCGTTCGTCAGGGGATACGACGCCACCCTCGTCAGCGACGCCCATACGACGGAGGACCAGACGGCGTGGGGGGCGCCGCCGCCCGACCAGGTCATCGCGCACACGAACCTGTACTGGACCCACCAGACGGCGCCGGGGCGGACGGCCGGAACGGTCGCGACCGGGGCGTCGAGTTCGGCGGCACGTCCTGAAGCCTCTCCACCGACGGCCGGCGCCGTCCCTCAGTGCGATGATCGGCCCGGCCCGCGAGGTCGATCACGACGTCGGCGCCCATGAATCGCCGTTGGGTCGAGTAGTCGCTCGCAGCGACGCAACGCCATGCCGGCCGTAGTCGCCGATGGGCACGACCACCTCGCTAGCAGCTAACGGAGTCTCCAGACCTCGACGTTTCCGCTGACGTCTGGCATTGCCAGCGCCTCGACGTAGCGTGCGCGTAGGAGCCGTCGGCTGTCGGAGACGAACGCGTCCCAGCGTTGGGTTGCAGGCCGATGGAGAGCGTCCCAGGATGCCGTTCTTCGCTGGGACGATCGTCACCTCCGTCGCTGCATCCCCCACGCCGACGTTTGGTCCAGCCCCGCGTGTGCGCGTGCTTTCGCCAGCCGGCGGCTAGAACCGTCCGCCGCGACTTCGCGCGCGGGCGGCCGAAAGCTCGTGCGCCTGCGCCTCGAGTGCGTCGGCGAGCGGCGCCAGCTCGGGCGGCTCGCCGCCGCTGCGGTGCGCGAGTGCCTGCGCGAGCAGCCAGTCGGCGAGCCGCGGGTTGCGCGGCAGGAGCGGGCCGTGCAAATAGGTGCCGATCGCTCGCCCGACGCGACAGCCCTCGTAACCGCTCTCGCCGTCGTTGCCGAACCCGGTGACGACACGGCCGAGCGGCTCCGCATCGGCGTCGAGCAGGGTCCTGCCGGCGTGGTTCTCGAAGCCCGCGATCGTCGTGTACGCGCCCGGGTCGAGCTCGGACTCGATCAGGATGTCGCCGATCATGCGCCGCTCGCCGGCGACCGTGTCCATCGGCAGGAGGCCGACGCCGGGCATCTCCTCGCCGTGCTGGCCGCGGTAGCCGCGGCCCAGCAGCTGATAGCCGCCGCAGACGGCGAGCAGCGCGGCTCCGCCGTCGAGCACGGCCGCCCGCAGCGCCTCCGCCTTCCCGGCGAGGTTCTCCGCGACGAGCAGCTGCTCACGGTCCTGGCCGCCACCGAGGTAGTAGAGGTCGTGGTCGCCGGGAGCGATCACATCGGCCAGCCCGAGCTCGGCGACGTCGAGCCGGTGGCCGCGCCAGGCTGCGCGCGCGGCCAGCACCGCGATGTTGCCGCGATCGGCGTAGATGTTGAGGTAGTCGGGGTAGAGATGGCCGACCCGGATCGTCGTCATGCGGCGCGCTCCCAGTAGGGACGGGCGAGGCCGCGCTCGGCGACCAGCCGCTGCAGCTCGAGCATCGCCGTGTACGTGGGAAGGACGACGAGCTCGTCTCCCTCCGGCGTCAGGGCCAGACCCCGGTCGAGCGCACGCTCGAGATTCGTCTCGACCTCGATCGCGCTCTCGTCGAAGCCGCCGTACTTGAAGCGCAGCGCGAGCTCGGCCGCGCGGTCGCCGCTGACGACGAGCCGCTCGAGCCCGGCGAGGAGCGGCTCGAAGTCGACATCCCAGATCCAGGAGACGTCACGCCCGTCAGCGATCGCGTCGTTCAGGGCGACGACGGCGAGACGCGGCGACCCACCGTCGACGAGCGTCCGCACGACCTCGTTTGCTCCCGCCGGGTTCTTGATCAGAAGCAGCAGCAGCCGCTTCCCGTCGACGGGGATCCGCTCGAAGCGACCGAACGCGGCGCTGAAGCGGCCGAGCCCGGAAACGACGTCGTCGAGCGTTGCACCGAGCGCGCTTGTGAGCGTTGCAGCGCCGACGGCGTTGTAGACGTTGTAGAGCCCCGGCAGCGCAAGCTCGATCCGGCGCGTGCCGCCGGGAGTGACGAGGTCGAAGGACGAGCGCTCGAGCCCGTGCAGCTCGACGGAGCGGCCGACGACGTCGAGTGCCGGCCGCCCGTGCCCGCAGGCAGGGCAGCGGTAGTCGCCGAGGTGACCGACATATGCCGCGGCGTACTCGTACGGTGTTCCGCAGCGGAGGCAGTACTTCGAGTCGGCCGCGTGCTGGAGCGCGGGACGGGCGAGCCGCGGGTCGTCCAGCCCGAACACGGTGGCGTGCGTATGCGCGTGAGCGAGATCAGCGACCTGTGGGTCGTCGCCGTTCAGCACGAGCGCTGCATCCTCCGGCAAGCGGGCCACGGCGTCGCGCCATCGCTCCGCCACGAGCTCGAGCTCCCCGTAGCGGTCGAGCTGGTCGCGGAAGAGGTTCGCGAGCAGGACGGCCCGCGGCCGGACCCTGCGCATCACCTCGGGGAGCGCGCCCTCGTCGACCTCGAGCAGGCCGAGATCCGCGCCCTGCACGGAGAGCAGGGTCGAGGCGACGCCGGAGACGAGGTTCGCGCCCGAGCGGTTGTGCGCGAGCCTGAAGCGCGGACGCAGGATCTCGGCCGCCATCGCCGCCGTGGTCGTCTTTCCGTTGGTCGCCGACACGACCGCAACACCCGCCGGCAGCCTGGCGGCGAGACGGTCGATCGCTCCGGGATCGAGCTTCGAGAGCAGCTTGCCGGGCAGGGTCGTGCCGCCTCCGACGCCGGCCAGCCGCGAGAGAGCCGCGACGGCGCGTGCCGCGACGATCTCGGCGGCAAGGGGGACGGCGGGGCGCACGGCTCCGAGCGTACGCCACGCGAGGGAGGGCACGCGGGAGCCCGCGTATCCACCGATCGAGTGATCTTGTGATCGGTGACCCTTCCGGGTGAGGTCGGAGCGGCGCGAGCGACGTAGCTTGCGACTCGCGTCACGGAGGAGAGGGGAGAGGGCTCATGCCGTCCAGTCGGGCAAACGGTTGCGCCAACCGCGTGTGTGCGTTGTCGGGGCGCGGCGGTCGCCACGTCGCGGCGATCGTCGCTCTCGTCGTGGTTGTGCTTGCGCTGGCCGCGACGGCCGCCGCGGGCACGAAGGACGCCGGCCACGGCTTCTGGGGGTTCGACCCGCAGGGCCTCGGGCGAACGAATGCGTACATCCCGGATTCGCTCGCGAGCGCGATCCGGCAGAACCCGCGCCAGAAGTTCGACGTCATCGTCGAGGGCGTCCAGAAGCCGGAGGGCGGCGGCCAGACCCGGGTGAGTGCCGGCGGATTGAGGAGCGGGCTGCTCGGCGCCCAGGGCGGCGCGAACGCGATCGGGTCGACGCAGATCCACCGGACCTACCGGTCGATCGACGGTCTTCACGCATCGCTTTCGGGGCAGCAGATCACCTTCCTCGCGAAGCTTCCGTACGTCGCGGCGATCGTCCCGAACGACACGGTTCAGATGAGCTCGCTCGGCTCGCAGCTCTCGAGCTCGCTCTCGAATACGCAGCAGTGGCCGTGGGCCATCGGTGCGCCGGCCGACTGGTCGTCCGCGGCGACTCGGCTGCGGACGCCGACGATCGCCGTCGTCGACTCGGGCATCGACGCGTCCCGCGGCGATTTCGGCGGGCGTGTCCTCGGGCAGGTGAACCTGACGAGCCTGACGCCGAACTCGCCTGGTGACGGCTACGGCCACGGCACCTTCGTGGCCGGCATCGCCGCCGGAGCCGCCGACGGCTACGCCGGCGTGTCTCCGACGTCGAACCTCTTCTCGATCGACGTGATGGACGACCAGGGCGAGGCGACCGTCGCCGACGTCATCGCCGCCTGCGACTGGATCCTGGAGAACAAGAGCACGTACGACATCCGCGTCGCGAACTTCTCGCTCCACGCGGCGAGCCCGGCGAGCCTCTTCTTCGACCCGCTCGACCAGGCGGTCGAGAAGCTCTGGCTCAGCGGCGTCGTGGTCGTTGCTGCTGCGGGCAACTACGCGGTGGACGGCCAGGCGAGCGGAGTGCTGTTCGCACCCGGAAACGACCCCTTCGTGATCACGGTCGGGGCGGCCGACATCGCCGGCACGGTCGACCCGTCCGACGACACCGTCGCGCCCTGGTCGGCCTGGGGCTATACGCCCGACGGATTCCTGAAACCCGATATCTCGGCGCCGGGCCGCTACGTGATCGGGCCGGTGCCCGACGACTCCGGCCTTGCGATCGAGCGTCCCGACCACATCGTCTCTCCCGGCTACATGGAGCTGAGCGGGACCTCGTTCTCGGCGCCGATGGTCTCCGGTGCCGCTGCGATGCTGCTCGCCGAGCACCCCGGCTGGACGCCGGACCAGGTCAAGGGCGCGCTGATGGTCTCGGCGACGCCGACGCCCGCGGCGGCACCGGGCTCGCTCGGCGTCGGCGAACTGAGCGTCGGGGCGGCGGAGCAGGTGGCCGACCCGCCCAACCCGAACGCCGGCCTCGACCAGTTCCTCACCACGTCGGCAGACGGCACGACGACGTTCGACAGCACCGCGTGGCAGACCGCTGCGCAGGCGAGCGCCGCCTGGAGCGATGCAGCGTGGAGCGACGCCGCCTGGAGCGACGCAGCGTGGGCCTCCGCTGCGTGGGGCGACGCGGCCTGGAGCGACGCAGCGTGGAGCGACGCGGCGTGGGCCGACGCGTCGGGCAGTGACGCCGTGCTCCCCGTGGCGCAGACGGCCGCAGGCCCCGGCGAGATCGCGCAGGTGGAGGCGGCACTCGGCCTCATCAGCCCCGCCTGCGATCCGCTCGTGACCGCCTGCACGGCGCCCCCGGCGACGGGCACGACGCCATAGCTCTCGAAGCCGCCACCGGGCGCGTGGGACGGCTTCGGCAAGCGGTCGGAATGCTCCGAACGGGGGATGCCGCAGTTAGTGCCGATTCCTACGCTGAGCGCATGGCGCTGCGGCCACGACTCCCCGCGCCCGCGGGGCCGACACTGCGTTTCGGCCCGTTCGGGCGGCCACGATGAGCGCGATACCCGAGAACCTGCCTTTGGACCTTGGTTCGGAGGTACGGCTGCCGACGCCCCCGCAGCGGCCCGGCGGCCTGCCTCGCTCGGCCCGCATCTACCTCACCGTGCTCGGCGGGGCGACGCTCGCGGCCGCCGGCAGCTTCTACATGAAGGTGCCGGACATCCGCAGCGGCTGGGGCACGCTCGCGATTCTCGCCGCGGCTGCGACGGTCGCGCACACCTTCCCGGTGAAGTCGCCGCGGAACTCGATGTACCACACCTCGATCGTCTTCATCGTCGCGGCGGCGCTGCTCCTGCCGCCGGAGCTGCTCGTCCTGATCCCGCTCGTGCAGACGATTCCGGAGTGGCTGAAGGAACGGTATCCGTGGCCGATCCAGGGCTTCAACATCTCGAACTACACGCTGGACGCGCTCGCAGCGTGGGGGGCGGCGCACCTGATCGAGGTTCACGGCGCCGGTCTGATCGGCAACGGTGGCGCGCGCTTCGCCGTCGCGGGCCTCGCCGCGTGCGTCGTGTGGGTCACCGTCAACCACATCTTCCTCAGCATCATCCTCAAGCTCGGGCGCAACCACACGTTCCGCGAGACGGGGATGTTCTCGGTCGAGAGCCTCTCGATCGACCTCGTGCTGGCCGTCCTCGGCGTGTCGCTCGCCGCCTTCTGGGGCTGGAACCCGTGGCTGATCTTCGCCGCCCTGGCGCCGCTCGTGGTCGTCCACCGCTCGCTGAGCGTGCCGCAGCTCCAGGCGGAGGCGCGAGTCGACCCGAAGACGGGCCTGTACAACGCGCGCTACTTCGCCACGACCCTTGCCGCCGAGATCACGCGCGCGTCCCGGTTCGAGCGCCCGATGTCGCTGATCATGGCCGACCTCGACCTGCTGCGCGACATCAACAACAGCTACGGCCATCTCGCCGGCGACGCGGTGCTCCAGGGGATCGCGGAGATCTTCCGCGCCCAGCTGCGCCACTACGACGTCCCGGCGCGGTTCGGCGGCGAGGAGTTCTCGATCCTCCTGCCGGAGACGCTGCCGGAGCAGGCGCTCGAGATCGCAGAGCGGATCCGCCGCGCCGTGGCCGAGCGCGAGTTCGAGATCGAGACGGCCGCGGAGCCGATCCGGGCGACGGTCTCGATCGGCGTGGCCGGCTACCCGAAGGACGGCCTCGACGCGAACGAGTTGATCCACCAGGCCGACCGCGCCGTGTACCGGGCCAAGCTGCAGGGGCGCAACCGTGTGCTCGGCGCGAGCAGCGAGCCGCTGCTGATGGCCGCCGAGCGCGGCGCGAAGCTGCACGCGGTCCGCGAGGACGGCGATCACGTCGTGCCGCTTCCCGCGGCGGAGCAGATCGACCCTGGGCAGGAGCGCCGGCATCCGAAGCCGCACGCGATCAGCGGTCCGACGTTCTTCTCGCTCCCGCGCCGACTCGCCGTCGTGGTCGCAGCGGTGACGGCCGTCGGCATCGCCGCAGGCACCGCCGGCCTCGTCTGGGGGCGCAGCACCGACTACGTCGGCCTGCTCGCGGTCCTCGCCCTCGTCGGCGCCGGGCAGGCGCTGTCGTTCGAGCTCGCCGAGGTGGAGGGCGCAATCTCGGTCAGCGCCGTCGGCTCGCTCGCGGGCGCTGCGCTGTTCGACTACCGCGCCGCGCTGCCGCTGGCGATCGTGACGGCGGTCGTCGACTGGAGCGCACGCCGCAACTCGCTGCACCATGTGGTCTACAACGTCGGCACGCTGTCGCTCTCGTCGGTCGCGGCAGCCGGTGTGTTCTCGATCGACTTCACCGGGGGCAGCGCGGGCCACCTCGTCGCCGCGGCGCTCGGCTTGATCGGCGGAGCCGTCTACTTCGGCGTCAACATGGGCCTGCTCAGCCTCGCCTCGGCCGTCGAGGGGCACGAGAGCCCGTGGCGGATCTTCCACGAGCGGTTCTCGTGGCTGCTGCCTCACTACGTCGTGTACGGCTTCATCGGCGCGGTCATGGGCATCGCCTACAACGCCGTCGGCCTGTACGCGCTCGCGGTCTTCGCGGTGCCGCTGCTGCTGATGCGCAAGACACAGGAGGCGTACCTCAAGCACACGCAGAAGTCGGTGCAGAAGCTGCGCGAGGCGGCGGAGACGATCCAGTCGCAGAACGTGTCGCTCGAGCAGGCGAACCGGCTGCTGCGCGAGCGGTCGACCGCGGCGATGGAGTCTCTCTCGGCCACCGTCGACGCGCGCGACTCGTACACCGCCGGGCATTCACGCCGCGTTCAGCAGCTCGCGCTAGCGATCGGCCGTGAGCTGGGCCTCTCACAGGCCGAGCTCGACCTTCTCGGTCATGCCGCGCTCTTCCACGACATCGGCAAGCTCGCGATCCCCGACTCGATCCTGCTCAAGCCGGCCAGCCTCACGGGGGAGGAGTGGGCGCTGATGCAGCGCCACGCAGAGGAGGGGGCGCGCATCATCGACAGACTCGGCTTCCTGCAGGACGCGGTGCCCTCGATCCGGCACCACCACGAGCGCTTCGACGGCACCGGCTACCCGGACAGGCTCCGAGGCGAGGACATCCCGCTCGGCGCGCGGATCATCCACGTCGCCGACGCGCTCGACTCGATGCTCACAACCCGCATCTACCGGGCCGCACGCCCCGTCCAGGACGTGCTCGCCGAGGTCAAGAACAAGGCCGGCAGCCAGTTCTGCCCGCGCTGCGTCGGCGCGCTCGAGCGCATCCTGCCGCTCGAGTCGATCATCGGCGACCTTCCCGCCGAGCAGCTGCAGCGCGAGCTCGTCCGCGCCTCCTGAGTGCCCGCATGAAACGCTGCGCGTTTCATGCGGCGAAGAGGGGTTCGGCTTCGCGGAGCGGGCCGCGGGCCGAGCGGCGGCCTCTTCTCGGCTGAAGCCGGGCGACGGCTCGAGGTAGCGCGTGCGGTGGTGCTTCGCATCCCCGCACGCGTGCGTCCGGCCCGCGCGAAGGCAAGCCGACTGAACGCCTCCCTCGTCCCGCACGACTCGACTTGCGGATTTCCCAACCTGCTCTACCATTCTTGGTCATGCCCTCGAAGCGCCGCTTTCGGGCGGTGGCCGACATCGACCCGGGCGCTCTCGCGGAGTTCCAGGCCGGGATCCGCAAGCGCTACTCCGACGAGCAGATTCTCGGCGAGCTGCGGGCGAGCGCCGGCCGGCTCGGCCGGTCGCCGACGATGCGCGAGTTCGCGAACGACCCGGAGACGACGGTTCATCCGCAGACGGTGATCGAGCATTTCGGCTCGTGGAACGCAGCGAAGCGCGCGGCCGGGCTCGTGCCGAGGCGTTTCGCGACGCGGGAGGAGCTGCTGGGACTGCTCCGGGAGCTTGGGAGGGAGCTCGGGCGGCCGCCGGCGGCGCGCGACATCGACGAGCACAAGGGTCGTCTGCCGTCGAAGTCGCTCTACTGGCACACGTTCGGCTCGCTCTCGAATGCGCTGCGCGAAGCCGGCTTCGACGTGCCGGTGGGGGAGGAACGGCTCGAGCGCGCCGTCGGACAGGGCGCCGAGCTCGCCCGCCGGCTGGGGCGGCTGCCGAAGTTCGCCGACTGGGCCGATGCGCGCCGGACGGACCCGTCGCTGCTGACCGAATGGCAGGTCTACCGCATGCTCGACGCTCGACGGGGCGCCTGGTCGACGTTCCAGTTCCTCGTGCGGGAGCGGCTCGACGGGCAGGGCGTGCGCGTCTCGTCCGACGGCCGCCTCGTCTAGCCAGAGCCGCTTCTAGCCGGCCGCGGCGGCGAGCACGGCGAGCCGCTCGAGACAGGAGACACCCTCGGCGGGGGCGCGCACCGGTGGAAGGTCGCCGCTCTCGACAAAGCTCAGGTCGGGCCGGAAGCGCTCGAGACGGACGATGCGCGCGTCACGCAGGACGGCGAAGGTGCCGTCCTGCAGTTCCCGCTTGCGCAACCGCACACGGGCGTAGCGCTCGACCACCTCGAGTGCCTGTCTCGTCGAGGCGAAGAAGAGCTCGTGCCGGCCGGCTCCGAGCCAGAGCGGCCGGCCGATGCCGCGCGCGGCGTAGATCGTGCCCGGCTCGCGCTCGTCCAGCCAGGCGGCCGCCATCGAGCCGACGAGCGCCTCCAGCGCCCGCGGGTCGTTCCGCGAATGCGCGGCGAGGGCGAAGATCGCCTCCGAGTCGACGGTCATCCTCGGCTCGGCTCGCGCGCAGCGGTGCGGTGCGAGCAGCGTGTCGTCGTTGACGATGATTCCGTTGTGGATGCCGACCACCGGTCCGTGGCGGACCGGATGGTTGTTGGCGTTGATGGAGGGGTGGCCCTTCGTGTAGTCGCGCACGTGCACGAGCAGCTCGGTCGCGGTCTGGGGGACCTCGATCCGCTCCAGCAGCATGCTGGCCGGCGTGCGCTGCTTCGTCACGGAGGGATAGCTCTCGCCCGGGCTGCGATGGGCGTAGCCGACCGCGTCCGCGCCGCGCTCGGCAATGCCTGCGAGCAGCGACTGGGCTGCGAGCGTCCTGTCGACGCCGCTTTGGAGCGAGAGGCTGTATCCGGCGATGCCGCACATGTGGAGATCCTCGGAGACCCCGGACGTCGCGACCCGTCAGGGCGGCGGCGCCTCGTTTCTCTATGGACGAGTCTTCGTGGTCGAAGTTAGCCAGGACCTGTTTTCGGCATCTTTCTTCGGCACCTGCGGTTTCGTCCCTCGTCCGAGTGTTGACGAAGTCCTCAAGGCCCATCCGAGGGACGCCGATACCGGTGACAATGGAGCAGCGGCCGCTGCCAGAGTCCGTCCTTTCGAGTGCAGCCGAGGAAGTCGAGGCTCGGCTCGAGCTCGTTCCCGCGCTCGGGGATCCCGAGCCTGCAGACGGCGCCGAGGGCACCGAGCCGGCGCGGGCCGAGGGCGAATCCGAGGAGGTCGAGGCCGAGGACGCCGAGGTCGACCTCGACGAGCTCGAGGCGCTCGAGGGTGCGCTCCAGATCCAGGATCCGCTCAAGCTCTACGTGCGCTCGATCGGGGGCGGCCCGCTCCTGACCCGCGCCGAGGAGCGCGAGCTCGCCCGGCGCAAGGACGCCGGCGACGAGGCGGCGAAACGACAGCTGATCGAAGCGAACCTGCGCCTCGTGATGTCGATCACGCGCAACTACACGAAGACCGGCGTCCCGCTGCTCGACCTCATCCAGGAGGGGAACCTCGGGCTGATTCGCGCGGTCGAGAAGTTCGACTACCGGCTGGGATACAAGCTCTCGACGTACGCCACCTGGTGGATCCGCCAGTCGGTCACCCGCGCGCTCGCCGACCAGGGACGGACGATCCGCCTGCCCGTCCACGTCGCCGAGCAGGTGCGACGCCTGCTCCGTTCGCGCCGCCAGCTCGCGCAGAAGCTCAACCGCGAGCCGACGCTCGAGGAGCTCTCGAAGGACACCGGCGAGCCGCTGCAGCGGGTGCAGGACCTGCTCGAGCTGGTCGAGGACCCCGTCAGCCTCGATGTGCCCGTCGGCGACGGGGAGAGCCTGTACGGCGACCTGATCGAGGACGTGCACTCCGACCAGCCCGACGAGCGCACCGCCGTCCGGCAGCGCTCGACGGAGATCGCCCGCGCGCTCGCGAATCTCAATCCGCGCATGCGAAAGGTCCTCGCGCTGCGCTTCGGCCTCGACGGCGAGCCGCCCCAGACGCTCGAGGAGGTCGGCGTCGGGCTCGGCATCACGAGAGAGCGCGTGCGGCAGCTCGAATCGCGCGCCCTGCGCGAGCTCCGCATCGCCGCGCCGGACCTCGAGCTGTACCTGCGCGCCGAATAGTCAGCCCGAGACGACGACCTGCATCTCGCTGAGGCCGGCGAGACGGCGCAGCGATTCGAGCTCGATCTGGCGGACGCGCTCGCGCGTGAGCCCGAGTCGGCGTCCGATCTCCTCGAGCGTCTTCGGCTCCTGGTCGACGAGGCCGTAACGGAGCACGAGCACCTGGCGCTCGCGCTCGGGAAGCGCCTGCAGGGCGGTGGTGAGCGCCTGGCTGCGCAGCAGCACCTCGACCCGCTCCTCGGGGAGGGGGTCGGTGCCGGCGACGAAGTCGCCGAAGACGGCGTCCTCCTGGTCACCGACGGGCTGGTCGAGCGACGCCGACGCACGCGCCGCGGCGCGCACCTCCCACGCCTGCTCGACCGGCAGGGAGGCCTCGGCGGCGATCTCCTCGAGCGTCGGCTCCCTTCCGAGCTCCATCCAGAGCGTCCGCTCGGCCCGGTTCATCTTCTGCATCCGCTCGACGATGTGCACCGGCATGCGGATCGTCCGCGCCTTGTCCGCGAGCGCCCGCGCGACCGCCTGGCGGATCCACCAGGTCGCATAGGTCGAGAACTTGTAGCCGCGCCGCCAGTCGAACTTCTCGACCGCGCGAATGAGCCCGAGCGTGCCCTCCTGGATGAGGTCGAGGAAGGGGAGGCCCTGGTTGCGGTAGTTCTTCGCGATCGAGACGACGAGGCGCAGGTTGGACTGGATCATCCGCTGCTTCGCCGCGGTGTCGCCTCGCTCGATCAGCTTCGCCAGCTCGACCTCCTGCGGCGCCGTCAGCAGGGCGTGCTTGCCCGCCTCGCGGAGGAAGAGCTGCAGCGCGTCGGTCGTCGTCTCGGCCGGCTGCGTCGCCTGAAGTGGGGGAGCGGTCTCCCGCTCGGGCTCCTCGATTAGCTCGATCCCCCTCCGGTCGAGCTCGACGTACACCGCGTCCGTCTCGAGCGGATCGAGATCGAGCGGCTCGAGCACCTCCTGGAGCTCCGCGTACCGCACCTGACTGCTCGTCTCGGCGCTCTCGAAGAGCGCCGCCAGCTCCTCGTTGCCGAGGATCGCCTCGATCTCGACGCTCAGCCTGGCCTCCTCTGACGGCGCTGCCTTTGGGCGGCCTGCACAACGCCTCGGCGAGAGCCAACCACGTCGGGCAGGGTGAAATCAAGTCGCGCCTTCGCGCACGAGAACGGGCGTTATGTCAAGTCGAAGGAGAACCGGCCTGCCCGGTTCTCTAGGATCGGCCCACCGTGCCGCCGCCTCCCCGCAACCCCTTCGCGCGCGCCGTGCGAGGGCTCTCCTGGGCTGCCGGCGGCTTCCGGCCGCCGCCTCCCGGCGCCGTGAAGCGGGTGCTGCTCCGCTGGTACTGCCTCCGCTACCGCCCGCACGCGTTCGTCGAGACCGGCACGCTCTACGGCGACACGACGCACGCGTTGCGCCGTCTGTGCCCTCGTCTCTACACGATCGAGCTCGCGCCGGCGTTGGCGGCGCGAGCCGCCGCCCGGTTCGAGCACCTCGACCGGATCACCGTGCTCGAGGGTGACAGCGGGGAGCTGCTGCCGGAGCTGGTGGGCCGCCTGCCGGACCGGGTGCTGTTCTGGCTCGACGGCCACTTCTCGGGTGGCGAGACCGCCCACGGCTCCACCGAGACTCCGATCGCGCGCGAGCTGGCGTCGATCCTCGCGCTGCCCGAGAGCGCCGGCCACATCGTGCTCATCGACGACGCACGGGAGTTCGTGGGCGGCGCATACCCGACGCTCGGCGAGCTCGAGGAGTCGGTGCGGGCGCGCTGGCCGAGCTATCGGGTCCGAGTCGCGAACGACAGCGTTCGGATCACTCCGCCGTAGGATGCCGTGGTGGAGTTTTCCACAGACTGCACAGTCCGCTGTGGAAATGTTGATTATTCAAAATCCGCAAAGTGCGACATTTTCGTGTCGGCGGCCTCTTGCACGGTGCTTGCCGACCTCCTAGATTGACGACTGCGCCGAGCGCGGCGCGGGAGTAGGTTGAAGCAGGGCCGATAGGCACTACGGGGAAGCCCGCAAGGGCTGAGACGGAAGGTCGAGCGGCTCTGTGGACGAAACCGCGACCGGCTCGGCGAACCTTTACCCTTTTTCGCATTCCCCGCGACCAGACGTCGGTCTGCTCGCAGCGGCAGGCATCTCGCCCTAGACTCACACCGTGCATCTTCCGAGCATCGACAAGGGCGTGATCGCCTTCGTCTGGGGCGTCGGCCTCGGTGCGTACGTGTACTTCGGTCTGCTCGCGGTCGGATCCTCGGGTGCCTTCGCGATCGTGATCGCGATGCTCGCCGCCGCGGGGATCTGGCTCTTCGTCCGCCTACGCGGCGAAGACGACCGGGCTGCGTAGATCGCGGTCCCTGACCTCGCGCGGCGCGTGCGCCGAGAGCGCGAAGACGAGCTTTCTGGCGAGCTCGGGGCCCAGGGCGACGTCCAGCCGCCGCCGCGCGTTCGGCGTGGCGGGGTCGAGATTCCGGCAGTGGGCCAAGAGCAGTTCCAGCCCTGACAGCCCCTGCGTCTGCGGCAGCTCGGCACTCATCCCGCTTGATCTATCGACGCCGGCGCGGCGCTCCCATGATCCCTCCCGGCAGGGATTGCCGCGGGCGCACCCCCCACTCCCCTTCCTGGCGCCCCTCCCGGCAATGCGTCGGCGGCGCCGACTGCCGCCGGTTTGACGGGAAGTTGCGAGCCTTCCCTTACGGTGCCTGGCACCGTGCCTGGCACCAGGGGTCGGCTCTAGTACGCGATGAGCGAGAACAGGTCGTACGCGGCGAGCCGCTCCCGCCCGTTCAGGAACGAGAGCTCGAGCACGAAGTTCACGCCGACGACGGAACCGCCGAGCTGCTCGACGAGCCTGCCGATCGCCTCCACCGTGCCGCCGGTCGCGAGGACGTCGTCGTGGATGACGACGCGCGCGCCCTTGCGGATCGCGTCCGCGTTCACCTCGAGCGCGTTCTCCCCGTACTCGAGGACGTAACGGGCCGTCACCGTCTCGGGCGGCAGCTTGCCGGGCCGGCGGGCCGGCACGAAGCCGCAGCCGACCTCGCAGGCGATCGCCGCGCCGAGCAGGAAGCCGCGCGCCTCCGCGCCGAGGACGAGATCCGGTTCGCGTTCGGCGGTCCACTCGGCGAGCCCGTGAACCGCCTGCTTCAACGCCGCCGGGTCGAGCAGGAGCGGCGAGATGTCCTTGAAGCCGATGCCCGGCTCCGGGAAGTTCTCGACCTCGCGGACGAGCGAGCGCAGGTCGACGGCCGTCATTGGCCCGCGAGCCGCCGGACGTTGCGCGTGAACAGCAGCTGGGACAGTTCGTGGGCGGCCTCGGCCATCGCCTGCAGGTCCTCGATGCCGGCATGACGCCGCTCGGGATTGCGGGAGCGCAGCGCGGGCGCGACGAGCGCCTCGAGCAGGCCTGCCTCGCGGTCGGCGGCGGTGCGGAAGGCGCGGAGGTGCCGCGGCGCGATCCCGTAGAGGGCGAGCGTCTCGCAGGCCGCCGCGACGTCGACGTCCGTCTCCGAATAGCGCCGCTGGCCCGCCTCGACCCGCGGCTCGAGCAGGCCGAACTCCTCCAGCTCCCGGGCCCGTGCCGGCTGAATGCCTGCCCGGTCGCAGAGCTCGTCGAGGTCGAGCGCCTCCTCGCGATCGCCGAGCCCACCCGAGCGCTTGCGTCGCCGCTTCTCCGAGGCGCCGGCGGCGAGCTCGTCGCGGATCACGCGAAGGGGCAGGAACTCGTCGCGCTGGAGGCGCAGGATCGTCTCGAGCCGCTCGACGTCGTCCTCCGCAAAGAGTCGGTAGCCCCCCTGCGTCCGCTTGGGTGTCAGCAGACCGCGGTCCTCGAGGTAGCGGATCTTCGAGATCGACACGTCGGGGAACTCCGGCTTCAGACGCCGGCAGACGCTGCCGATCGTGAGCAGGCGCTCGCGCGCCGGGGCTTCGGCGGTGGACATCAGCGCTGGAGGTAGGTCAGCCGGTACTTGCCGATCTGGAGCTCGTCCCCGTCGGAGAGCTCCGCGGACTCGACGCGCCGGCGGTTGACGAAGGTGCCGTTCAGGCTCCCCTGATCCTCGATGAACCAGCGTCCGTCCCGCTCGACGAGGACGGCGTGCCGGCGGGAGACGGTGACGTCGTCGAGGAAGATCGGGCAGTCGGGCGACCGGCCAATCGTCGTCCGCTCCGCCTGCGGCACGAACGTCTCGCCCGAGCGGCCGCCGCCGGAGCGGACCACGAGCGCCGGCCCCTGCAGGCCGAGGTCGTCGAGCGTGTCGAAGAGGTCCTCCCCCTCTTCCGCGCTGAAGGTCTCCGTCGTCTCGCCGCTTTCGGCGACATGGAGGAGCGCGCCGCACTTCGAGCAGTAGCTGGCCGCTTCCGGGTTCTGGAAGCCGCATTCCGGGCAGTAGACGTGACTCATGCGCTGGGGCGCTCAGCCCGTCGGCGGCGCCGCTTTGCCGGCGAGGATCTCCGTCAGCGCCTCGACGTTCACCTGGTCGAGCACGCTGCGCCCCTGCGTCTTCTGGAGCCGCGCGACGAGCTCGGCACGGAGGATGTCGATCTTGCCGTGCAGGAGCCGGCGGCGGTACGAGACTTCCTGCTCCTCCTGCGTGTACTCGTCGATCAGGCGCTTCAGATCCTCGTCGGGCAGCGTTGCGAGATCGGGGAGCGGTTCCATCGAAGCCTTTCGTCGGGCGAAGGGTCAAGTTGAAGTTTAGCCTTTGTCGGGGCTCCGTCCAGGTTCGCTCTAGGTTCGCGCCGCCGCGGCCTCGCCCTGCACGATCTGCTCGACCAGATCGCCGAGGCCGGCGGCGAGCTCCTCCGAGGCCGCCACGGTCTCCCCTTCGGCGTAGAGGTGCAGGAGCGGCTCGTTCGGGTCTGGCAGCACCTGCGTCCAGCCGCGTTCCTCGAATACCTTGATCCCGTCCGTGAGGTCGAGCGGCCGATCGGCGAGCCACTCGTTCAGCACCCGCATCACGAGGCCCTTCGCCGCCCAGGGGCACGGCATCTCGTGGTGGACGAGACTCGGGCTCGGCAGCTCGGCGACGAGCTCCGAGAGCGGCCGGTCGACCGCTGCGAGCAGCTCGAGCAGGTTCGCCAGGCTCGCGACCGCGTCGTAGCCGGGCAGGAACTCCGGGAACACGTAGCCGCCGCTGACCGCACCGCCGAAGAGCACGCCCTCCTGCTCCGCCGCCACCCTCGTCAGCTCCTGCAGGGAGGCCGGCGTGCGCACGATCTCGAGCGGCGAGCCCTCGACGAGCCGGTCGACCTGGCTCGTCACCGTGACCGGAAACGCGAGCTTGCCGTGTCGGCCGGAGGCCGCGAGCAGCCGCACGTAGAGCAGGAGCGCCTGCTCGACCGGCACTGCCTGCGCCTCCTCGTCGACGAGGTAGAGACGCTCGCCGGCCCGGTCGAACACGGCGCCGAGATCGGCGCCCACCGCGGGCACGAGCCGCTTCGCCTGGCCGAGCGAGGCCGCGAGGCCGCCCGCGGCCGCGACGTCGGTGTCGCTGGGGAAGGCATGGGCGGCGACCACCTCGATGCCGAGCGGGCCGAGCACGAGGGGCAGTACGTACGACGCGGCGGAGAAGCCGTAGTCGACGACGAGGCGGAACCTGCGGGCCCGGACGGCGTTGACGTCGAGCGTTCCCAGCAGGTCGCTCGCATAGGTCTCGCGCACACGGGCCGGATAGGAGATCGTGCCCACCTCGTCGGCGGCGACACGGCGCAGCTCGCCGCGGGTGAAGTGCTTGTCGACCTCCTTCTGCATCCCCTGGGTCATCTCGATCCCGGGGGGCTCGAAGAACTGGATCCGCACGGCCTCCGGGTCGTTCGGGTTGAGGCCGACGTGGAAGCCGGCGGCGTAGCCCTCGGAGCTGAGCAGATGGCGGGCGACCGCGGCGGGGATCACCCGCAGGTCGGCGATGCCGACACCGGTCGACGAGATGCCGGAGATCATCGCCCGCTTGATCATCCGGCACGCCGGCACCTCCTCGCGCGAGGCCACGATGCGCGCGCCGCGCTTGAGCGCCGTGCCGAGGGCGGTGGCGAGCCGCACGGCGACGTCGGGCGTGAGATCGACGTTCACAAGCCCGGAGACGCCGTCCTTGCCGAAGATGCGCGTGGTGCCGCGCGACTCCCAGATCAGGCTCTCGTAGAGGTATGAGCCGGTCTCGACCTCCTTGAAGGGGTAGATCCGGACACCGGGCATGACCACGCTCTCCGCGCCGACGGTCACCTCGTCTCCGACGGCGACGCCTTCGTGGATGCGAACGTGGGCGCGGAGATCGCAGGAGCGGCCGAGCACCGCGCCCTCGACGACCACGCTGCGGCCGAGATACGTCGAGGCGTCAACGATCGAGCGCGAGACCCGCGCGCGTTCCCGGAGCGTGACGCTCGTCGAGAGCACGGAGTAAGGCCCGACCGAGGCGTCCGGGGCGATGCGGCAGTAGTTGCCGATGAACACGGGGCCCTCGAGCGTCTCGAGGTCGTGCAGGTCCACTCCCTCGCCGAGCCACACGTTGCCGCGGATCCGGATGCCGGGGATGTTCAGGTGCACGCGCTCGTCGAGGGCGTCGAAGTTCGCCTGGCGGAACTGGTCGAGATTGCCGATGTCCTGCCAGTAGCCGTCGAGCACGCATCCGTAGATCGGGCGTCCCATCTCGAGAAGCAGCGGGAACAGCTCCTTCGAGAAGTCGTATGGCCGGTCGGTCGGCACGTGCTTGAGCACCTCGGGCTCGAGGACGTAGATACCGGTGTTGATCGTGTCGGAGAAGACCTGGCCCCATGACGGCTTCTCGAGGAAGCGCTCCACACGGCCTTCCTCGTCCGTGACGACGATCCCGAACTCGAGCGGGTTCTCGACCGATTTGAGACCGATCGTCACCGACGCCTTCTTCTCGCGGTGGAACTCGACGAGGCGGCCGAGATCGATGTCGCAGAGCGCGTCACCGGAGATGACGAGAAACGTGTCGTCGAGCCGCCCCGCCGCCAGCCGGACGGAGCCGGCGGTGCCGAGCGGCGACTCCTCGACCGAGTACCCGACGTTCACGCCGAGCGTCTCGCCGCTGCCGAAGTACGAGCGGATCGCCTGCGGCAGGAAGGCCACCGTCACGATCACGTCTTCGAAGCCATGCCGGCGCAGCAGCTCGAGGATGTGCTCCATGCACGGCTTTCCGACGATCGGAACCATCGGCTTCGGCTGGTTCGACGTGAGCGGCCGAAGGCGTGTGCCTTCGCCGCCGGCCATGACCACGGCCTTCATCGCCGCAGCACGCGCACCGCGTCGCGCATGTAGAGGAGCGTGGCCGCCAGCGCGCCGCCGAGGCCGATCCAGAAGAGCCACAGCGGCCAGCTCGTCGCGTCGTGCGTCACGATGCGGAAGCCGATCGCAGCGTAGAGCACCCAGGTCGACGCCTTGCCGAGCAGGTTGACGTCGAGCTCGACCCCCCGCGGCGCGAGCAAGCGCCAGCCGACGAGCAGCAGCAGGTCGCGCGCTGCGATCACGACGAGGCCCGCCCACGGGAGCCGCCCGTAGACGACGAGCAGGATCACCGCGGCGTCGATCATCAAGCGGTCGGCCAGCGGGTCGGCGATCTTGCCGAAGCGCGACTCGACGTGCCAGCGGCGCGCGAGGAAGCCGTCGATCTGGTCGGTCGCGCCCGCGACGCCGAAGAGGATGCCGGCGGGCCAGCTGTGGGCGCCGCCTGCGTGGACCATGAGCGCGACGAAGACGGGGATCAGCGCCAGGCGGCCGAGCGTGAGGGCGTTCGGCAACTGAGCCAGCGGAGCCGGGACTGCGCGCGTCGCCATCCCGGACAAGTCTACGGGCCGGTCACCCGCCGGAATGGAAGCGCCCGGTCCAGTACGCCGTCCGGGTCAGGTACGCCGTCTCCGCTGCCGCGCCGACGAGCCCCCAGGCCCCGTCGTAGGTGGAGTAGCCGCGGTGCGGTGCGGCGGGCTCGATCTGCGTGCCCTCCCCCCACTCGTTGAAGCTCGTGATCGTGACGATGTCGGGGTGCGCCGCGAGCGCCGCGCTCCAGAGGTTGTCGTAGGTTGCGCCGTTGCGGCGCGGGCTGACGAAGGACGACTCGCCGGCGCGCACGCCGTCGTAGCCCGGGCCGACGCTCGGCGCGCACAGGATGTGCACGAGATGCGCCTGGGCGCAGAGGCGGGCGAACTTCGCGCCGCCGTAGTCGACGAAGTCGTACGTGTAGAAGCCGTCGAAGTGGCCGGCCGCCGCGAAGCCGACGAGCTCGGTGCCGGCGAAGAGGCGCATCGACGCGGGCGCGCCCGCCTTCACCGTCGCCCAGTCGGACGCGGCGAAGTCGCGCGGGTGGTAGACGTAGACGTCCCGGATCCCCAGCGATGCGAGGTACGGCAGGTCCTGCGCGACCGTCGCGGGCGATCGACCCGGGTACGGCTCGAGATGGATCGCAGGCTGGAGGCGGTGGCGGCGCGCCGCTGCGAGCACGAGCGGGAGGCGCTGATCCTCCTGCGAGCCGCGACCCCACCAGGAGATCACCACCTCGTCGATCCCCGCTGCGGCGATCTCCGCCATCTGCTGGTCGACGACGGCCGGGTCGGCGCTCGAGTAGGGACCCCCGGCAGGGTAGTAGCGCGAGTAGACGTCGCCGGGAGGCTGGTGGTTGTTCTGGTTCCAGTGCTCCCACGCACCGTCCCGGGCGGGCGTTCCGTACCACGGGTAGTAGAAGATCGCGACGGTGGCGCCCTGCGCGGCGGCCGGGGCGACGAGCGCCGATGCCAAGCCGATCAAGAAGAGCCGCCGCAGCACGGCGCATATCCTCTCTCGCGTGAACAGCGGTTACCAGATCGAGATCGACGGGTTCGTCAACGCGCACAATCACGCGTTCCAGCGTGCGCTGCGCGGTCGCGTCGAGGGCGGCGACTTCTGGGCGTGGCGCGAGGCGATGCTCGAGCTCGCCCGGGGTCAGACCCCGGAGCGGGTCCGTACGGGCTACGCCGCCGTCTACACGGAGATGCGGGAGGCCGGCTACACCGCGGTCGGCGAGTTCCACTATCTCGGGCTCGACGAGGCGCGGGCGGCCGCCGAGGCAGCGGCAGAAGCCGGCGTCGAGCTCGTGCTCCTCTACGTCGCGTACGCGCGCGGCGGCATCGGGCGCTTCCGCCAGGGCTCGGTCGCCGAGTACCTGGGCGGCCTCGAGGAGCTCCGCGCGGCCGGCCTCCGTGTCGGCGTCGCCCCCCACTCCGTCCGCGCGTGCCCGCGCGACTGGCTCGAGGAGGTCGGGCGCTATGCGGCTGCCGAGGGGTTGCCGCTCCACGTGCACGCGGACGAGCAGCCGCGCGAGATCGACGAGTGCGTCGCCGAGCACGGCCTGCGGCCGATCGAGCTCCTCGCCGAGTGTGGCTGCCTCGGCCCGGCCACGACGGTCGTCCATGCGACTCACGCCGACGGGCGAGAGCTCGATCTGCTCGGCCAGGCGAAGGCGCGCGTATGCGCCTGCCCGACCACCGAGGCGAACCTCGGCGACGGCTTCCTGCCGGTCGAGCGGCTGCTGCATCGCGGGATCCGGCTCTGCATCGGCTCGGACTCGAATGTGCGCATCGACCCGCTCGAGGAGTTGCGCGAGCTCGACGGGATCGCACGCAGGCAGGCCGGCCGCCGCGACGTGTTCGGCGCCGGTGCCCTTCTCTCGATCGGCGCCGGCGAGGGGGCCGCTTCGCTCGGTCTCGGGCACTGGCCTACGATCGCGATCGATCTCTCGCATCCGCAGCTCCGCGGCGTCGAGGAGCCCCTTGCCGCCCTCGTCGCCGGCTGCTCGGCCGACGTCGTCCTCAGGCGGACGGCAGGCGAATGAGCGCGAGCAGCTCGCCGGCGAGGCGCGCGTCGGCCTCGACAAACGGCCGCGCCTCCTCCCGGTAGACCTCGACGAGGCCCCAGGGCAGCCCGCCGAGGTCGAGCCTGAGCATGAGCAGCGCGCCGAAACCGAGCTCCCGCAGGAGCTCCGCCTCGCTCGGGTCGACGTCCGGATCGGTGAGCACGAGCAGGCGCGGACGGCCGTCGGCGATCATCGCCTCCGTCTCGGGGAAGTCGGAGACGAGAAACCCGTAGCCGAGCTGAAGCGTCCGCCCCGGGGGTGTCGTCTCCGCCACGAGGATCAGCACGTCTCCGATCACGCGCGAGATCGTGCAGGCGTCGGCATCGAGCCGCGTCACCAGCTCCCGCGTCGTGGAGACAAGCACGTTGTGGAGACGGAGGTTCGCGGGTTCCGCCACGCTCGAACAGTATGGCGCCGAGACGCCCGACCGCTACGCTCGGCCGCGTGCTGACGCTCTTCTCGATCCCGAAGCCGTTCTCCGGGCGCACCGGCGAGATCCAGCGCAACGCCCTCGCCAGCTGGGCCGCGCTCGGGGAGGGCATCCAGGTCGTGCTCGTCGGCGACGGGGTCGGGGTGGCCGAGGCCGCGCGCGACACCGGAGCGGAGCACGTCGGCTCGACTGCGAGCAGCGAGCGTGGAACCCCGAGGCTCGATCATGCGTTCGCGCAGGTCGACGCGATCGCGCGTCATCCGTGGCGCTGCTTCGTGAACGCAGACGTCGTCTTCCTCGATGATCTCGTGCCTGCGGTCAAGCGCATCGTGGACATCGCGCCGCGCTCGCTCACGATCGGCCGCTGCTGGGATCTCGACCTTTCTGCCGGCCTCGACGTGTCCACGCCGGATTGGGCCACTCGACTGCGCCTCGCAGCACGGAGGGACGGCGTCCTTCGCGGCGCGGCGGCGCTCGACTGGTTCGTCTTCCCCGCCGGACTCTTCGATCCGATGCCGCCGTTCCTCGTCGGACGCGCCGGATTCGACAACTGGCTCGTCTGGAAGGCACGCCGGCAGGGCATGGTCGTCGACGCGACGCACGACGTCACCGCCGTGCACCAGCGGCACGACTACGACCACCTCGCCGGCGGAAAGGACGAGGCCTACTACGGCGACGAGGCCGCCGCCAACCTCGCGCTGGTAGGCGGCAAGAGCAGACTCTTCACGGCACACGACGCGAGCCATGTGCTGCGCGACGGGAGCCTGCGCCGGAACCACGGATCGACGCTGCGGGCTCGTGAGACGGCCCGCAAGGCGGCGTGGAAGCTCGGGCTTCGCTGATGCGCGTCGGAATCAGCCTGCTCACGCTCGCGCCCGGCCGGATGGGCGGCTCCGAGGTCCACGCGCGCTCGCTCTGCAGGGCGCTGGCGCGGGTCGGCGAAGAGGAGTACGAGGCGCTCGTCACGGCGCTCGCCCCCGACGCCGGAGAAGGGCTCCCGACCCGGATCGTCGGGTCGTACCGCACGGGCCGCACCGTCCCGGCGCGGCTCGTGTCGCTCGCGACGGCGCGCGTCTCGCGCCGGTTGCGACGGGAGATGGGGCTCGAGCGCATGGACGTCATCCACTTCCCGCTCAGCGCCATGGTCCCCCCCGTCGACCGGCCGCCTTCCGTGGTGACCGTCCACGACGTCCAGCACCTGGTGATGCCGCGCTTCTTCTCGCCAGGAACGCTCGCATACAGGCGGCTCACGTACGGATGGACGGCCAAGCGGGCTCACGTGATCATCGTGTTCACGTCCCACGGCGCCGAGATGGTCGTCGACCATCTCGGCGTGTCACGCTCCAGGGTCGTCGTCGTCCCGTCCGGCGTCGACCATGCGCGCTTCTCGGCGCCGCCGGCGGGTACTGCTCGTGAGCCCTTCCTCCTCTATCCCGCGAACGCATGGCCGCACAAGAACCACGGCGTCCTCTTCGAGGCCTTTGCGCTGCTGCGCCGGGAGCGCCCGGAGTTGCGGCTCGTGCTGACCGGCGCCGGCCACGATCCGGCAGCCGCGCCGCCCGGCGTCGAGGTTCGCGGCTACGTGACGCAGGAAGAACTCGTCGAGCTCTATCGTCGTGCGGCGGCGATGGTATTCCCGAGCCTCTACGAGGGCTTCGGACAGCCGCTGCTCGAGGCAATGGCATGCGGCTGCCCCGTCGCTGCGTCGGGCGTCTCGTCGATTCCGGAGGTCTGCGGTGGCGCGGCGCGGCTGTTCGACCCGACCTCGGCCGAGGCGGTGGCCGATGCCGTCGCGGACGTGCTGCGCAGCGGCGAGACCTGGGCGGCACTCGGCCTCGAGCACGCCGCCGGATTCTCGTGGGAGCGGACAGCCCGCGCCACCGAAGCCGTCTACCGCGGGCTCGCCTAGCACCCGACTACGCTTGGCGCATGGAACCCGGCGCGGAGGCGATCCGTGTGGTCGCCATCTTCCCCGAGCCGACGCCGTATCGTTCGCCTGCCCTCGAGCGGATCGCGAACCTGCCGGAGATCGATCTCTCGGTCGTCTACGCAGCGAGGACCGTCGGACGCCGTACGTGGCACGTCGACCTGGAGCGGAACGCGACGTTCCTGCGCGGGTTCGGCATCCCCGGCGTGCGCCCGCTGCTGCGCCACGACTATCCCGTGACGCCGGGGGTCGTGCAGCTGCTCGAGCGGCGCCGACCGGACTGCGTGGTCCTCACCGGCTGGAGCATCTTCGCGTCGCAGGCCGCGGTTCTCTGGTGCACGGCACGCCGGGTTCCGTACGTCCTCCTCACCGAGAGCCACGACCATGGTCCGAAACCGTCTTGGCGCAGGGCGGTGAAGGAGTCGATCGTTCCCCGGATCGTCCGCGGCGCCGCCGGTTACCTCGTGACCGGGACGCTCGCAAGACGGTCCATGGTCTCCCACGGTGCGGATCCCGCTCGCATCCACGTCTTCGCGAACACGGTCGCCACGGAGCGCTTCGCCGCCGAGACGGAACGGCTGCGACCGAGCCGTGCCGCCTTGCGGGCCGCTCTCGGGCTCGACGGCGACGACGTCGCCGTCCTGACGGTCGCCCGCCTCGCACCCGAAAAGGGAATCGACACGCTGATCGAGGCGGTCGCAGCGGCCGACGACCCGCGACTTGCCCTCGTCGTCGCAGGCGAGGGGCCGGAGCGCGACACGCTCTCGAGGCTGGCCGCCGAGCGCGGGGTGCGGGCGAGTTTCGCCGGCGACGTTCCGTGGGAGCGAATCGTCGAGGTCTACGCGGCCTGCGACGTCTTCGCTCTCCTCTCGCGGCACGAGCCGTGGGGTGTCGTCGTCAACGAGGCCGGTGCGTGCGGGCTGCCGCTCGTGCTCTCGGACCGCGTCGGAGCGGCGTACGACCTCCTGCGCAACGGCGAGAACGGCATCCGCGTTCCTGCCGGCGACGTACCCGCAGCCGCCGTCGCGCTGCGGGAGCTCGCCGACGACCCGTCGCTGCGGGAGCGGATGGGCGCGGTCTCGCGAGAGCTCGCGCTCGGGTGGAGCTATGAGCCGAGCGTCGATGGCTTCCGGGCGGCGGTGACCGGCGCCGTCCACGGTCGGGACTGAACCCCCTGCGCACGAGCCTTGCCGGGCGGTTCACCCTTTTCGGGGTTGCCCAGGCTGTTGACAAAGACGATAACTAGTGACAACAGCCCGTTCGGCCCGGTCGGCCGCAGCCCTCAACCCGGACGCGCTGTGAGACGAAGACGCTGGACGGCCTGCTCCCAAGGTTCGCGGCGGATTTCGCTACGGGTGGCCCGCTCCTACGCCAAGCGGGCCACCCGTCCTTTAGGTGAGCCACTTCCGCAAACGCACATCATGCAGGACTTTCCTGCTTGCAGGCCGTGCGGATACGACAGTGGGCCGGAGCGGGCGTACGTAGCGCGGAGTTCGCGCGTGGCCTTCTGACCTCGTGGCCGAGAAAGGCCACGCGGTCATCGACGCAGCGGCACACCCGCTCCGCTCCTGATGATTGTCCGTCGAGATTCGATGGCCCCCACCCAGACGGAGGGAATGGCCCCTGCCGATCGCGCGGCAGGCAGGCGTCTCCGCGAAGGACGAGGACGAGCTCCGGCGCGCGTAGCCGTGCCCGGTTCGTCCACGCAGCCACGAGGCCCGCAACGTGTGCGGGCACGCGGCGGCGCTCGCCGCGACTCGTGCAGCTGGCGCGACCTCGACACGCAGACGTATCGATCGGGGTCCGATGCCGCGGATGGGGGACGCATCTCACCCGCGCGCGCCTACCGTTCAGGCTGGCGTGTCTGCGGCCTCGCTTCTCAATCGACGGCTGGTGGTGCTGGTCATCGCTGCGGCGGTGTATGTCGGCGTGTTTGCCGGCCTCGCCGTGTGCGCGGGAAACGGACTCGGGCTCGGCCACTGCTTCTACGTGCCCATTTGCCTGGTCGCCCTCGTGACCGACACCGTCTACGGGACGCTTGCGGGTGTCGCGGCGGCCGGCCTCTACCCGCTGGCGGTGATCCTCGCGCCGGGACCCACACCGCATCTGCTCACCGAGTCGAGCGTTGTCCGGCTCGTCACGTACACGCTGGTCGGCGCGCTCGTCGGTTGGTACGCGAGTGCGAACCGAACGCTCGTCGCGCGGCTCCGCGACCATGCGACACACGACTTCCTCACGGCGCTCGGCAATGCGCGCGTCTTCGACGAGGAGCTCGCGCGGCGCTGCAGGGCGGGGCGGGCGTTTACGCTCGTGCTCGCCGACATGGATGACCTGAAGCGGGTCAACGACACGCACGGGCACGAGGCCGGCAACGCCGCTCTGCGCCGGGTCGCCGAGGTTCTCCGCGACCACACCGGCTTCCACGAAGTCGTCGCTCGGGTCGGCGGCGACGAGTTCGCCATCGTCACCGAGCTGCCGCGGGACAGGACGGCGCTCTTGTGTGCCCGCATCTCGCGCGCGCTGGCAGCCGAGGACCTCCATCTGAGCTTCGGCACGACTGCCTATCCGCAGGACGGGACGTCCGGCGTCGAGCTGTTCCGCAAGGCCGACGACCGGCTCTTCACCGCGAAACTCCTGAGTCGGAACCGCAAGAGCGTCATCGCGCTCGCCTAGACCGTCTGGAGTGCCCGGCGCCTCGCTCGTGAGTTGATGCGCGGCGAGGACTCCCGCAGCCTGCACTCCGCTGTCGTCTGAAAGAGAAAGCCCCGCAAAAGCAGGGCTTTCTATCGGGGCGCCGAGATTCGAACTCGGGACCTCCAGTCCCCCAGACTGGCGCGCTAACCAGGCTGCGCCACGCCCCGCGACGGCCACACCGTAGCAACCTGGGTGCGGCGGCGAAGCCGGGCTACTGCGGCGG
>DASPTD010000018.1:0-46298 GCA_035623575.1 Gaiellaceae bacterium | reverse complement strand
GATCCGCTCGAGCAGCGAGTCGAGGTTCTGCTGTGCCTTCGCCGACACCTCGGCGAACTGCGTCGTGCCGCCCCACTCCTCCGGCTGCAGGCCCTCCTGCGCCAGCTCCGCCTTGACGCGGTCGATGTTCGAGTCGGGCAGATCGATCTTGTTGATGGCGACGACGATCGGGACGTCCGCCGCGCGCGCGTGCGAGATCGACTCCTTCGTCTGCGGCATCACGCCGTCGTCGGCGGCGACGACGAGCACTGCGATGTCGGTCACCTTCGCGCCGCGGGCGCGCATCGCCGTGAACGCCTCGTGGCCGGGCGTGTCGAGGAACGTGATCTTGCGGCCGTTGGCGTTGACCTGGTAGGCGCCGATGTGCTGGGTGATGCCGCCAGCCTCCGTCGCGACGACGTGCGTCTTGCGGATCGCGTCCAGCAGCGTCGTCTTGCCGTGGTCGACGTGCCCCATGATCGTGACGACCGGAGGGCGCGCCTCGAGCGCCTCGTCGGGATCGTCGTACTTCTCCGGCTCCTCGTCCTCCTCGTCGGCGTGCTTGATCGTCACCTCGCGCTCGAGCTCGGCGGCGATCAGCTCGACCTCCTCGTCGGTCAGCGACTGGGTCGCCGTCCGCATCTGCCCCAGGCCCATCAGGATCTTGATGATGTTCGGCATCGTGACGCCGAGCGCCTGGGAGAGGTCGCGAACGGTGACGCCCGACTCGACGGAGACGGGGCCCGTCGGCTGGGCCGGCACCTGGCGCGCCGTCTCCCGCCGGCCGCCGTCCTGCTGGCCGCCGCGCGCCTGACGCTGGTCCTGCCGCGGGCGCGCCGCCTGGTTGTCGATGACCACGCGGCGCCTGCGGCTTCCCGGGCCGCTGCCGCCGCGCGGGCGAAGCGGACGATTCGGCTTGTTCCCTCCGTTAGCCATGGGCCTCTGCAGTGTAGAGATGGGCGAGAGCGGGATCGACCCGGACGGGCTGCCGCAGCGCCCGCGTGAAGCCTCGTTGCGCGACCGCCTGCTCGAAGCAGGAGAGACGGCGGCAGGTGTACGCGCCGCGCCCGGGTGCCCGGTGCCCCGGGACGAGCTCGCCGTCGCGCGCGGCGAAGCGGACGAGCTCGCGCTGGGGAGAGCGCCGGCCGCAGCCGGCGCAGCGCCTGATCGGCTCTCGGCTCACGCCTCCGCCTGCGTTTCCTCCTCACCGGGCTCCGCGGCCGCCTCGACGACCTCCACGACCTCCACGACCTCGACCGCCCCGGCGAGGGCCTCCTCCTGCTCCGCCTGCTCGGCCTCCTCGTCCGACTGCGGACCGCCGACGCGGTCGGAGCCGGTGCCGGCGAGCGCCTGGTGCGCCGGAACACCGCAGAAGCGCGAGCCGGGCAGCGCGGCGTTGGGGCAGCGCTTGCCGTTCGAGAGAATCGCCGAGCAGCGGCCGGAGAGGTCCTCCTCGCCACCGGCGCCGCCGAAGGCGACGTCCGCCTCGGCCTGCGCGAACTCCGTGTCCGACTGGATGTCGATCTTCCAGCCGGTGAGCCGGGCGGCGAGGCGGGCGTTCATCCCCTCCTTGCCGATCGCGAGCGCGAGCTGGTCGTCGGGGACGACGACCGTCGCCTCCTTCGCATCGTCGTCGAGGTACACCTCGCGCACGCGCGCGGGCGAGAGCGCCTTGGCGACGAAGCGCGCAGGCTCCGGGTTCCACGGGATGATGTCGATCTTCTCGCCGCGCAGCTCGGAGACGACCATGCGCACACGCGAGCCGCGCGGGCCGACGCAGGCGCCGACCGGGTCGACGCCCTGGGCGTGCGACTCGACCGCGATCTTCGAGCGATAGCCCGGCTCGCGGGCGACGCCGCGGATCTCGACGAGCCCGTCGGCGATCTCCGGCACCTCGAGCTCGAACAGCGTCTTGATCAGCTCCGGGTCGCGGCGCGACAGGATCACCTGCGGCCCCTTCGTGCCCGAGCGCACCTCCGTGATCACGGCCTTGATGCGCGAGCCCTGCTCGTAGCGCTCGCCGTCCACCTGCTCGGAGCGCGGCAGGAGCGCCTCGACCTTGCCGAGGTCGACGAGCACGTTGTTGCGGTCACCCGCCTGCTGCACGATACCGGTGACGACCTCGCCGACGCGGTCGATGTACTCGTCGTACATCATCCGGCGCTCCTCCTCGCGGATGCGCTGGAGGATCACCTGCTTCGCCGTCTGTGCGGCGATGCGGCCGAAGCCCTCCGGCGTCACGTCCTCGCGCCGGATCTCGCCCTCCGGGATGTCGGACCAGTCCACGTCGAGGTCGTTGTCGGAGATGAGCGTGTGCTGGCGCTCGCCCGTCTCCTCCTCGAGCCGCTCGAGCTCCTCGAGCTTCCGCTCGCGCGCCTCGTCGAGCAGTCGCTCCTCGATGTCACCGGGCAGCTCGATCGCGAAGACGCGAAAGTCGCCGCCGTCGTCCATCTCGACGGTGGCGTGGCGCGCCGCGCCCGGCGTCTTCTTGTACGCGGCGAGCAGGGCATCCTCGAGCGCGGCGACGAGCGCGCCCTCCTCGATGCCCTTGTCGCGCTCGATCTCGCGTACGGCGTCGATGATCTCCTGACTCATCTCTCTACCCTTCGTCGATCAGGTTCCCCCGCACGATCGCGTCGTACGGGATGGTCACGTCGGCCTCTTCGACACCGAGGGTCACGCTCTCCTCGCCGGCGTCTTTCAGCAAGCCCTTGAACTTCGACCGGCCGGCCACCGGCTGAGACGTCCGCAGCAGGACGCGCTTGCCGACGGCGCCGGCAAAGTGCCGCGGCTTGCGGAGCGGACGCGCCAGGCCCGGCGACGACACGTCGACGGTGTACTCGCGCAAGTAGTCGCGGAGCAGGTTCGTCACCCGCTCGCACAGCGCATGGTCGACGCCGGCCGGGTGATCGACGTAGACGCAGAAGCGCGTCGGCGTCAGCAGCTCGACCGCGAGCACGTCGACGCCCGGCAGCTCGTCCTCGACCCGCGGTGCGATCTCCTGCGCCAGCCGGCGCTCTCTCTCGTATGTCGTCGTCATCCGTTTCCACCCCTTACAAAAGAAAAGGGCGCGTCGCGCCCACTTCTCCGACCGGCGAAATGTGGTACGGACAGGATAGCAAAGGGGCTGCTATTCCAGGACTTCGCGCACGCCGCGAAGGCGGGTCGCGAGCAGGTCGGCGGCACGGGAGCAGTCGAGCGCGACGTTGCGGGCGCGGCCGGTGCGCGGGCTGGGGGCGCCGCGCACCTCGTCCGGGTCGAGGCCGTGGGCAGCGCGGAGCCGGCGGGCGAGCTCGTAGCGGGAGACGGCGTCCGGGCCCGTCACGTGCAGCGGGCCCGCGACGTCCAGCAGCCCCAGCTCGAGCAGCGCGGCCGCGAGCTCGCCGACGAGGGTCGGGCAGCGGATCTCGTCGACGTAGAAGGCGGCGTCGCTGAACGCCATCAGCTCCTGCGGCCCCGGCTCCGCCTTGCCGTAGAGAAGCGACGTGCGGACGAGCACCGCACCGGGGTGGAGCTGCAGCACGAGCTCCTCCGCCCGCGCCTTCGCCACGCCGTACGGAGACACCGGGCGCGGCTCGTCCTCTTCTCCGTAGGGCGCGCCCTGCTCGCCGTCGAAGACGAGGTCGGTGGAGAGATGGATGAGCCGGGCGTCGCAGCGATGCGCGTTGAGAGCCACGGAGTGGCTGCCCCTGATGATCGTGCTCTCCATGTCCGGGCCGCCGGGGCGATACGCCGTGTGGACGACGACGTCCGGGCCATGGCGCAGAAAGGCGCGTGCGGTCGCCTCCTCGTCGCGGACGTCGAGCCGCAGTGGCCGGCCGTGGGGCGGCATGCGGTCGAGGCGGGTGGCGAGCACCTCCCAGCCGAGCTCGACGGCCCGGCGGCAGATCTCGGAGCCGAGGTAGCCGGCGCCGCCGGTGACGAGGAGCTTCATCCGAGGACGATCGTCACCGGCCCGTCGTTCACGAGCTCGACCGCCATCCGGGCGCCGAAGACGCCTTGGGCAACCGGGACGCCCAGCGCGCGCAGCTCGCCGCAGAAGCGCTCGTAGAGCGGCTCGGCCTCCTCCCGCGGCGCCGCGCCGGAGAAGCTCGGACGGTTTCCCCTGGCGGTGTCCGCGATCAGCGTGAACTGCGGGACGACGAGCGCCGCACCGCCCACGTCGAGCAGGCTGCGGTCGAAGCGGTCGGCCCCGTCCTCGAACACGCGCAGGCGGGCAACCTTCCCGGCGAGTCGCTCGGCCTCGGCGGCCTCGTCTCCGTGTGCCACCCCGAGCAGCACGCAGAGGCCGCGCCCGATCTCCCCCGCGAGCTCGCCTGCGACGAGGACACGGGCGGCGCTGACGCGCTGGCACACGGCTCTCATGTTCGCGGCAGCGTAGTCCGATAGAGGGATGGTGCAGGAGGCCGCCAACCTCCCCTCCCCTCTGCCGCGCCCGCTCGCTCAACCCAGCCGGTTGCCGCTCGGCTCTCTCCTCCTGCGCGACGGCCTCCTGACCGCCGAGCAGCTCGAGCGTGCGCTCACCGAGAAGGACGCCACGGGGCACCGCCTGGGCGAGATCGTCGTCGCCCACGGCTGGGTTGCGGCTGCGACGGTCGCCAACCTCCTCGCCGAGCAGCACGGGCTCGAGTTCGTCGACCTGGCGAAAGTCGATGTGGAGCCGGGCGCGGCCGGCCTGCTCCCGGAGAAGTACGCCCGGCGCTACGAGGCGCTGCCGATCCGGTTCGTCGCCGACGACATCGTGATCGTCGCCGTCGCCGACCCCACCAACGTCGTCGCCTCCGACGACCTCCGGATCGCGCTCGGGCTCAACGTGCGCCTCGCGGTCGCGGCCGGGCCCGATCTCGCCACCGCGATCGACCGCAGCTACCGCACCTCGCTCGACATCGAGACCGCGGAGGAGGAGCTCGACGAAGACCCTTCGGCGCTCGAGGACATCCGCGGCGGCGCCGCGACGAGCGCCCCGGCGATCAACCTCGTCAACTCGCTCATCTCGCGCGCGATCGACGAGCAGGCCTCCGACCTCCACTTCGAACCGCAGGCGAAGCAGATGGTCGTGCGGGCCCGGATCGACGGCGTCATGCGGCGTCTGACGACGATCTCGAAGGCGCTCCAGCCCGCCGTCACGAGTCGCCTCAAGATCATGGGCGAGCTCGACATCGCGGAGCGGCGCGCGCCGCAGGACGGCCGCATCTCGATCGGCTACGGCGGACGGCCGATGGACCTTCGCGTCGCCGTGCTGCCGACCACGTACGGCGAGCAGATCGTGCTCCGGATCATGAACCGCCCCGGCGGGCGGCTCGGGCTCGAAGAGCTCGGCATGAGGGGGGACGCGGAGGAGAGGCTGGCGCGTGCGATCCGGCAGCCGTACGGCGCCGTGCTCGCGGTCGGGCCGACCGGCTCCGGCAAGACGACGACGCTCTATGCGGCACTGGACGTCCTCAACGACGAGGATCGAGTGCTGATGACGATCGAGGACCCGGTCGAGTACCAGACGCCGGGAATCAACCAGGTCGAGGTCAACTTCAAGAGCGGGCTGACGTTCGCGCGCGGACTGCGCACGATCCTCCGCTCCGACCCGGACGTCCTGCTCGTCGGCGAGATCCGCGACGAGGAGACCGCCCGGATCGCCATCCAGGCGGCGATGACGGGCCACCTGGTGCTGACGACGCTGCACACGCACAACGCCGCCTCGTCGATCGCGCGTCTCGTCGACATGGGCGTCGAGCCCAGCCTCCTCGCGACGTCGATCAACTGCATCGTCGCGCAACGGCTTGCCCGGCGGCTGTGCGCCGCCTGCCGGGAGCCGTACTGGCCGACCGAGCAGGAGCTGGCCGAGCTCGGGCTCGAGGGGCCGAGCGACGACACGTGGCTCTACCGTCCCGCCGGCTGCGTCCAGTGCTCGGGCACCGGCTTCGCCGGCCGCGTCGCGCTCTACGAGGTGATGACGGTGCACGGCCGGCTGCGGCGTCTGATCGAGTCCGGCTCGACGGACGAGATCTTCGCCGAGGCCGTCGCCCAGGGGATGACGACCCTGCGCCAGGATGGCATCCGCCTCGCCCTCGAGGGCATCTCCTCCCTGGACGAGGTCCGCCGCGTCACCGGCGACAGACTCGCCTGAAGTGCTGCGCACTTCAGGCGAGAGATGTTGTGCTCCGCAGAGCGGACGCCGGCCGAGCCGGCGTCCTCATATCTGACGAGAGGCTGACGGACCTGGAAGCGCGGCCGGTGGTGGCTGCGCCATCCCCGACCGCGAGGGGTCGGCCTCCGTCCAACGCCCGCGGCGTTGGCCTCCGGCCCACGAGCGGTCGCCGAGCGGAGGTCTCAGACCTTCTCCGGCGAGCGGTTCAGGGCCGCAGCGAACGCGAAGCGTTCGCGCAGGCCGGATCCACGCGCGCGGGGATGGCGAAGCCACCACCGCGCGCGCTCCCGGGACCAGCGGCTCGCGTCAGATAACAGCCCGGCGGCTTTGCCGCCGGGCGCTCTGCGGAGCACAAATCACATCGATTGAAGTGCGCAGCACTTCAATCGAGATCCAGGATGCGTGACCGGTACTGGTCCGATTCCGGTCGCAACGAGCTCGCGAGCTTGTAGTGGCGGTTCGCCTCGCGGGGGCGGCCCTGCTTCTCGAGACAGCGGCCGAGCGCGTAGTGCGCGTAGTCGTTCACCGGCGACAGCTCGAGCACCTTGCGGAACTCCGCCTCCGCCTCGGGCCAGCGGCGGATGCGAAAGTAGGCGATGCCCAGCGCCTCCCGAATCGACGCCTTCTCCGGCTCGCGCCGCTTCGCCTTCTCCAGCGCAACGGTGGCCTGCGCGGCCATGCCGTGCTTGAGATGGGCGCGCCCCTGCTGGAAGAGGCTGTAGGTCGATTCGCTCACGATGGCTCGGACGGCTCAGCAGAGCAGGCGCTCGACCTCGTCGAGGATGGCCGCGGCGATCTCGACCTTGGGCGCCTTCGCGACGGTTCGCTCGCCGTGACCGGAGACGAGCGTCACCTCGTTGTCGACCGAGTCGAAGCCGATGTCCGCGCGCGCCACGTCGTTGTAGACGAACAGGTCGGCGTTCTTGCCCTCGAGCTTCTCCCGCGCGCGCGCGAGGCCCTGCTCGCCCTCGTCGGCAGCGAACCCCACGAGCACCTGTCCTGGGGAGCGGGCCGCACCGAGGGCGGCGAGCACGTCCGTCGTCGGCTCCAGCTCGACGGTCCACACGCTCCGATCCTTCGGCCGCTTCGCGGCGAGCGCCGCGGCCGGCCGGTAGTCGGCGACGGCGGCGGCCATGATCACGACGTCTGCGCCGGCGCCGCGCGCGAGCGCCTCCCGCTCGAGGTCCGCGGCGGCCGGCGTCTCGACGAGCTCGACACCGGGTGGCGCCGGCACGGCGAGGTTCGCGCCGAGCAGCGTCACGTGCGCGCCGCGGCGCCGCGCCTCCGCGGCGAGCGCGACGCCCATGCGCCCCGACGAGCGGTTGCCCACGAAGCGGACGGCGTCCACCGGCTCGCGGGTGCCGCCGGCGGAGACGAGCACACGCCTGCCCGCGAGCGGGCCTGTGCCCGCGAGGAGCTGCTCGGCCGCGCGGACGATCTCCTCGGGCTCGGCCATCCGCCCCACGCCGAGGTCGCCCTCGGCGGTCTCGCCCTCGTCGGGGCCGACGAGCACGACGCCGCGCGCGCGCAGCGTGTCCGCGTTCGCACGCGTGGCCGGATGCGACCACATACGCGGGTTCATCGCGGGCGCGACGAGCGCCGGCCCGCGGTGCGCGAGCGCCGCCTCCGTCAGCACGTTGTCCGCGAGCCCGTGCGCGAGCTTCGCGAGCGTGTTGGCCGTGCACGGTGCGACGAGCAGCAGGTCGGCCTTCGTGAGGTGCAGGTAGACGTCGTCACCGGCCGGCCGCCGCGCGAGCGCCCGGAACGTCTCGGCGGTGACGAACCGCTCCGCCCCGGGCGTGACGAGCGGCACGACCTCGTGGCCTCCCTTGACGAGCAGGCGGCAGACCTCGCAGGCCTTGTAGGCGGCGATACCGCCGGAGACGCCCAGCAACACCCGAGCCACAAACCAATGATGCCTGCGCCCGAAGCAGCCGACCAGGCCGAAGGCTAACGCAGCCGCAGGCGCGTTAGCCGTAGGCGGATCCAAGCGGACGGGGAGGGCGTAGCCCCCACCGGACGCTCCGCGCAGCCATCAGCCCCGGAAACCAAGAGGACGGCGGCTCGGCCGCCGTCCGCTCTGCGGAGCACATCCCTCAACGCCGCGAAATGCGCAGCATTTCGCGGCGAGCTACGAGGGATAGTCGTAGGTCAGGAGACCTTCGCTCACTTCTTCCATCGCCATGGTCAGGTAGTTCTTGGAACGCGACTCGACGAGCGGCGGTGGGTTGTCGTCGAAGGTGCCCTCGCCGAGCTGGTGGTGGTAGTTGTTGATCTGGCGCGCGCGCTTGGCGGAGACGATCACGAGCGCATAGCGCGAGTCCACGTTCTGGAGCAGATCGTCGATGCGGGGATGGATCATGGCCGCGACATGGTACCCGCAGGAGCGAGCAGGCCGCGGATCAGCTCCGTCAGCTCGCTGACGGCCCGCTCCAGCTCGTCGTTCTCGACCACGTAGTCGAACTCGTCGGCCTGGGCGAGCTGGCGCCGGGCGAGCTCGATCCGCTCGTCGATCTCGCCCGCGCTCTCGGTCGCGCGCTCGCGGAGGCGGCGCTCGAGCTCCTCGACTCGCGCCGAGATGAAGATCGTCACCGCCGCCGGCACCTTCTGCTTCACCCGCAGCGCACCCTCGGTCTCCAGCTCGAGGAGCGGAACCCGGCCGCCGGCCCTGATCCGGTCGAGCTCCGACCGGAGCGTCCCGTAGCGGTGCCCGGACACGTAGCGCACGTGCTCGAGGAACTCGCCGCGGTCGACTCGGCCGAGGAAATCGCTGAGCGAGAGGAAGACGTACTCCCGGCCGTCACGCTCGCCCGGCCGCCGCTCGCGCGTGGTGGCGGAGACCGTCGGCTCGACCTCGGGAACATGCTCGAGCACCTGCCGTATGAGCGTTCCCTTTCCAGCCCCGGAGGGACCGGTCACGACGAGAACGGACGGCCTAACGGTTGAAGAGCTCAATCAGCTCCGTGCGCTGGCGGTCGGACAGCCCGCCGACGGTCTTCGACTGGCTGATGCGGCAGGTGTTGAGAAAGCGCGCCGCCTTCACCCGTCCGAACTTCGGCACCGCCATCAGGATGTCGATCACCTTCGCCGTCGACACGTACTCGGGTGGATTGCCGAGGATCGTCTCGATCCGGACCCGCCCGTCCTTGAGGTCCTTCTTCAGCTTCGCCCGCCGCACCCTGACGTCGTTCGCCCGCTTCAGCGCGTCCATCCGCTGATCGAGCGAGCGGACAGGCGCGTGCACCTGCGTCTTCGTTACGGGCATGGGCGCCGATACTACCAACGCTCAGGCGTCGATCAAGCACCTACTTTTGACGCGATCTCCAGGCTTTTTTTCGAGGAATGCGCAGACGCGTGGAGTTCGTCCGGCTGGGCAACACCGAGCTCCTCCAGAGCGCGTTCGAGCTCGTCGCGCACGCGCACCGCTGCGTCGGGATCCGCGAACAGGACGGTGCCCAGCGCGACGTGCCGCGCGCCGCACGCGATCAGGTCGAGAGCATCGGTTCCCGTCATCACACCGCCCATGCCGACGATCGGCAATTGCGTCGCCGCGTAGCAGGCGTGCACCGTCGCGAGCGCGATCGGCTTCAGCCCCGGACCGGACAGGCCTCCCGTGCCGCGCGCCAGTACCGGCCGCAGCGTGCGCGGGTCGAGCGCCATCCCGCGAACCGTGTTGATCAGCGAGAGCCCGTCGGCGCCGGCGGCGGCAACGGCGCGGGCGACCGCGGCGACGTCCGGGTGCGCAGCGGACAGCTTCGCGTAGAGAGGCAGGGGCGTCACGGCCCGGCAGGCGGCGACGATCTCGGCGGCGCCGTCCGCCGCCTCATCGACGTTCGGGCAGGAGAGGTTGAGCTCTGCGGCGGCGACTTCGTCGCGTCCCTGGAGAGCCGCGCAGGTCTCGGCGTAGTCGTCGGCGCAAAAGCCGCCGACGGATACCCAGATCGGTAGGTCGAGCTCGGCGAGACGCGGCAGCGTCTCGCGTAGGAAGCGCTCGCGCCCAGGATTCGCGAGCCCGATCGCGTTGAGCATCCCGTGGGCGGTCTCCGCGATTCGCGGCGGCGCGTTGCCCTCGCGCGACAGCGGCGTGATCGTCTTCGTCACGAATCCGTCGAGCTGCCGAGCGAGGTCGGGTGCGACGAGCGCGTCCAGGCAGCCTGACGCGTTAAGCAGCAGCACGGAGCACCGGCCCTTCCACACAGAGTCGCTTCAGGATGCCGTCGATCTCGAACGCGCACCCGTAGCAGGCGCCGTAGCCGCACGCCATCGGCGCCTCCCACGCGAGCTGCGCGCCCGGGCAGAGCCCGGCGACCGCGCGCAGCATCGGCTCCGGCCCGCACGCGAGCACGTCGTGGCCGGGCGCGATCAGCTCGGTGACGAGCGTCGGCTCCACGACGACCTCCGCGCCCGGAAGCAGCACCGCCGCCTCGGCATGCGCGTCGCTGCGGAAGCCGAGCAGCGCAGGCGGGAAGCGCAACGAATCCGCGAGGTACGGCAGCGGCGCCATCCCGATCCCGCCGCCGACGAGCAGCGGCCGCGCGACGTCCAGCCGGAAGCCGTGGCCGAGCGGGCCGAAGACGTGGATCGCCTCGCCCGCCCCGAGCGCACACAGCGCCCGCGTGCCGGGGCCGACCGGATCGACGAGGAACGCGAGCTCGCCCGTCGGCGCGAGACAGAGCGAGAGTGCGCGCGGCAAGAGTCGGCCGGGCGCTTCGAGCATGAAGAACTGTCCGGGAGCACCGGGGTCGAGTCCACCACGGTCGAGCCGCAGCAGCGAGTACGGCCCCACCTGCTCGACCGCGAGGACGTTACGCCGTTCGCGTCTCGGCATCGATCCGCTCCTGAAGCGACATCGTCTCGGCGGAGCGCGCGTTCGCGATCGCGTGGACGGCCGCGGCCGCGCCGGCGAGCGTCGTGATGCACGGGACGCGCCGTACGAGCGCCGCCTCACGGATCCGGTAGCCGTCGCTCCGGGCGCGCGGCCCGAACGGCGTGTTGATCACGAGGTCACAGCTCCCCCGCCGGATCAGGTCGACGACGGTGGGCTCGTCCGACTCGCCGCTCACCTTCGCGACGTGCTTGACGTCGAGCCCGGCGGTCTCGAGCGTGCGGGCGGTGCCGTGCGTGGCGAGGAGGCCGAAGCCGAGGCCCCGCAGAGCCGCTGCGACCGGGACGATCGCGCGCTTGTCGGCGTCGCAGACGGAGAGGAAGGCCGTGCCGCTGCGCGGCAGCGGACGCCCCGCCGCGCGTTCGGCCTTGGCGAGAGCGCTCGGCATGTCGCCCGCCGTCGCCATCACCTCGCCGGTCGCGCGCATCTCCGGCCCGAGCACGGGGTCGGCGCCCGGGAAGCGGGCGAAGGGCAGCACCGCCGCCTTCACGGACACCGTGCGGGGCCGCGCCTCGGGCGGCAGCCCGAGGTCGGCGAGGTGGGCGCCTGCGATGCACCGGCAGGCAGTCTCGACGAGGTTGACGCCGGTGGCCTTCGACGCGAACGGGACCGTGCGGGAGGCACGCGGATTGACCTCGAGGACGAAGATCTCGGAGTCGGCGACCGCGAGCTGGACGTTCATCAGCCCGACGACGCCGAGGGCGGACGCGAGCCTCCTGACGACGTCGACCACCTCCAGGTGCGTCAGCGGCAGGAGCGAGGGCGCCGGCAGGACGCAGGCGGAGTCGCCGGAGTGGACCCCGGCTTCCTCGACGTGCTGCATCACCGCGCCCACGTACGTGTCGCGGCCGTCGGAGACCGCGTCGACGTCGATCTCGAGCGCCTGCTCGAGGAAGCGGTCGACGAGCACACGGCCCTCCATCCCCTCGGTCGCCGCATGCAGCTCGTCCGGCTCGTAGCAGACGCGCATCGCGCGCCCGCCGAGGACGTAGGAGGGGCGTGCGAGCACCGGGTAGCCGATGCGACCGGCAATGCGGACGGCCTCGTCGGGGTCCGCGGCCATGCCCCACGCCGGACAGGCGATGCCGAGCGAGCTGAGCAGCCGGCCGAACCGCTCCCTGTCCTCGGCGACGTCGATCGCGTCGAAGGACGTGCCGAGCACCTTGTAGCCTTCCTGCTCGAGCGCGCGCGCGAGCTTCAGCGGCGTCTGGCCGCCGAACTGGGTGACGACGCCCTCGGGCTGCTCGCGCTCGCAGACGGCGAGCACCTCCTCGACCCGGAGCGGCTCGAAGTACAGGCGGTCCGACGTGTCGTAGTCGGTCGACACCGTTTCGGGATTGCAGTTGACCATCACGGCGTCGTAGCCGAGGGCGCGGAAGCTCTGGACCGCGTGGACGCAGCAGTAGTCGAACTCGACCCCCTGGCCGATCCGGTTCGGGCCGGAGCCGAGGATGACGACGCGGGGCCGGTGGTGACTCGAGGCCGTAGGCCACTCGTCGGCCTCGCCCCAGGTCGAGTAGTAGTAGTTGGAGCGCGCCTCGACCTCGCCGGCGACGGAGTCGACGCACCGGAACGAGGGCCGCAGCCCGGCGGCGCGGCGTCGCGCGCGGATGTCGTCCTCGCTCGTCCCCCAGGCCTCGGCGATGTCCGCGTCGGCAAACCCGGCTCGTTTGAGGGTCGTGAGGTCGCGTTCGTTCGCGCGCAGGTGCAGGAGCCGCTCGACCTCCGCCCGGAACCACGGATGCACGTCCGGCGGCAGCTCTTCGAGCGCGGCCCAGGGCGTGGCCGACCCCGAGTCGAGCTCACGCGAGCGCATCGCCTTGAGAAACCCCTCCGCGAACGTGCGGCCGATCCCCATCGTCTCTCCCACCGACTTCATCTGCGTGCCGAGCGTCCGGTCGGCGCCGGGGAACTTCTCGAACGCGAAGCGCGGGAACTTGACGACGACGTAGTCGAGCGTCGGCTCGAAGCTCGCCGGCGTCGTCCCGGTGAGGTCGTTCGGGATCTCGTCGAGCGTGTAGCCGACGGCGAGCTTCGCGGCGACCTTCGCGATCGGGTAGCCGGTCGCCTTCGACGCGAGCGCCGACGAGCGCGAGACGCGCGGGTTCATCTCGATCACGCGTACCTCGCCCGTCTCGCGGTCGCGCGCGAACTGGATGTTCGAGCCGCCGGTGTCGACGCCGACCGCACGGATCACGGCCGCGGCCGCGTCGCGCAGCTCCTGGTAGGCCTCGTCGGGGAGCGTCATCTGCGGCGCCACCGTCACCGAGTCGCCGGTGTGCACGCCCATCGGGTCGAGGTTCTCGATCGAGCAGACGATCACGACGTTGTCGACGCGGTCGCGGACGACCTCGAGCTCGAACTCGTCCCAGCCGCGCACCGACTCCTCGACGAGCACCTGCCCGATCGGGCTCTCCCTCAGCCCGGCCTCGACCTGGCCCAGGAGCTGCTCGAGCGTGGTCGCGAAGCCGCCGCCGTGGCCGCCGAGCGTGAACGCCGGCCGCACGACGCAGGGCGTCGTCAGGCCCTCCAGGCCGCCGACGTCCGTGACGATCGTCGACCTGGGCACCTTCAGCCCGCAGGACTCGACGGCCGCCTTGAAGAGCCGGCGGTCCTCGGCGCGCTCGATCACCTCGAGGTTCGCGCCGAGCAGCTCGACGCCGAGCTCCGCGAGCACGCCCGACTTCGCGAGCTCGCGCGCGAGGTTGAGCGCGGTCTGCCCGCCCATCGTCGGCAGCAGCGCCTGCGGCCGCTCGCGGCGCAGGACGTCGCTGACGCCTTCGAGGTCGAGCGGCTCGAGGTACGTGCGGTCGGCGAAGCCGGGGTCGGTCATGATCGTCGCCGGGTTCGAGTTGACGACGACGGTGCGAAAGCCGTCCTCGCGCAGCACCTTCAGCGCCTGGCAGCCGGCGTAGTCGAACTCGGCGGCCTGGCCGATCACGATCGGGCCGGAGCCGACGATGCAGATCGTCTCGATGTCGGTGCGCCTAGGCACGGGCGGCGACCTCGTCGACCCACGCTTCGAGCAGCGGCCAGGCGTCATGCGGGCCGGGGCCCGCCTCCGGATGGAACTGCAGCGACCGCGCGCGCAGCTCGGGAAACTCGAGCCCCTCGACCGTGCCGTCGTAGAGAGAGACGTGTGTCGCCTCGTCCGCGCCGCTCGCCCGCACGGCGAAGCCGTGGTTCTGGCTCGTGACGAGCACGCGGCCGTTCCTCCGCTGCAGCACCGGGTGGTTCGAGCCGCGGTGACCGAACGGGAGCTTGAAGGTCTCGTGGCCCGTGGCGACCGCGAGCAGCTGGTGGCCGAGGCAGATGCCGAGCACGTTCGTGCGGCCGATCAGCTCCCGCACCGTCGCCGCCTCGTCGACGAGAGGCTCCGGGTCTCCGGGGCCCGGAGACAGGAGCACGCCGTCGAAGCCTGCCAGCTCGTCCGCGTCGACGTCGTGCGGATGGACGGTGACGGCGGCGCCTGCAGCGGCGAGGCGGCGCAGCACGGAGCCCTTTACGCCGTAGTCGACGACAGCGACTCGGGCTCGGCCCGAATCGCTGTGGACGTACGGCTCCTTTGTCGAGACAGCCGCTACCAGGGCACGCCCCGCCATCGGCGGAACGGTGCGTGCGAGGGTCACGGCCTCGTCGAGGGACGACTCGCCGGCGACCGCGACGGCGCGCATCGAGCCCGCACCGCGCAGCTTCAGCACGAGCGAGCGTGTATCGATGCCGGTCAGCGCCACGATCCCGTGGTCGTGCAGCCAGTCCGTCCATGCAGGCCCGCGGGCCTCGCGCATCACCACCGCACGCGCGTGCACCCGGCGGGACTCCGAGCGTTCGTCGGCGACGCCGTAGTTTCCGACCATCGGCGCCGTGAAGCAGACGATCTGCTCGGCGAAGCTCGGATCGGTGACGGCCTCCTGGTAGCCGGACATGCCGGTGGTGAAGACGGCCTCGCCGGCGGCGAAGCCGCCGGCGCCGACCGACTCGCCGCGGAAGACGCTCCCGTCCTCGAGCGCGAGATACCCCGTCACCGCTCGTGGACCACGGCGCCGCCGGCGAGGGTGAGCGCGACCTCCCCGGCGAGCGTCTCGCCGAGCAGCCACGAGTTGGGCGACCGCGACCGGAACGACTCTTCGCGCACCTGCCATTCGCGGCCGAGGTCGAGCAGGACGACGTCGGCCTTCGCACCGACGGCGACGCGCGGCCTCGCGAGCCCGAAGATGCGAGCCGGACCGGCGGACATCCGCTCGAGGAGCGTCGCGAGCGGCAGCAGGCCCGGCCGGACGAGGCGCGTGTGGAGCACCGCGAAGGCGGTCTCGAGTCCCGTCACGCCGAACGGCGCGTCCTCGAACGGCACCTCCTTCTCGTGCCGGGCGTGCGGCGCATGATCGGTTGCGATCGCCTCCACCGTGCCGTCGCGAAGCGCGTCGAGGAGCGCGAGCCGGTCCCGCTCGGCGCGTAGGGGTGGGTTCATCTTCACGTTCGAGTCGAGCGAGCGCACGGCCTCGTCGGTGAGCACGAGATGATGCGGCGTCACCTCCGCCGTCGCACGGATGCCCGCGTCCCGAGCGCGCCGCAGGGCCGCCACCGACTCCGCCGCGGACAGGTGCAGCAGGTGGATGCCCTGCTCCTCGTAGGCCGCCAGCGCAAGGTCGCGCTCGACCATGACCGACTCGGCCACGGACGGGTAGCCGGCGAAGCCCAACTCGGCCGCGACCGAGCCTTCGTGGACGTGGCCTCCGCGCGACAGGGACGGCTCCTCGCAGTGGAGGGCGAGGGGGCGGCCGGTGATCGACGCGTACTGGAGCGCGCGCCGCATCAGGCCGGCGGACACGACCGGCACCCCGTCGTCCGAGAAGGCGGCCGCGCCTGCATCGGCAAGCTCCGCCATCTCGGTCAGCTCCTGCCCGCCCTGGCCGCGGGTGATCGCGGCGAGGAAGCCGACCGGCACGTCGGCATCCCGCTCCGCAGCCTCGGCGAGCGCGCCGAGCGTGGCCGCGGAGTCGAGGACGGGGTCGGTGTTCGGCATTGCGAAGATCGCGCAGTAGCCGCCCGCCGCGGCGGCGGCCGTGCCGCTCGCGATCGTCTCCTCGTCCTCCCGGCCCGGCGTGCGCAGGTGCACGTGCGGGTCGACGAACGCGGGTGCGAGGACGAGGCCGGCAGCGTCGACGACACGGTGCTCGTTCGTGTCGACGCTCTCCGCGATCGCGGAGATGACCCCGTCGTCGATGCGCACGTCGAGCGTCGCGTCGATCCCCTCAGTGGGGTCGAGCACGCGCGCGCCGCGGAAGACGATGTTCGCACCGGGACGTTCCCTGACCCACAGCATCACGCCACCTCCGCCGCCGCGAGGGCCTCGACTCCCACCGGGCCTCCGGTCAGCACGTCGTAGAGCACCGCCATCCGCACCACGAGCCCGGAGCGCACCTGCGCCTCGACGAGCGCGTCCGCCGAGTCGGCGACGCGCGGGTCGATCTCGACGCCGCGGTTCATCGGTCCCGGGTGCATCACCTTCTGGCCCGCGCGCAGCCGCTCGGGCGTGATCCCCCAGCGCGCCGTGTACTCGCGCAGGCTCGGCACGTAGTTGGCGCCGGCTTCCATGCGCTCGTGCTGCATGCGGAGGACGTAGACGACGTCGGCGGCCTGGATCGCGGCGATGTCGGTCGTCATCTCCGCAGCCATGCCGCGCGGCAGCAGCGCCGGCGGGCCGACGAGCGTGCAGCGCATGCCGACGAGCGCGAACGCCTGGATGAGCGAGCGCGCGACCCGGCTGTGGAGGACGTCGCCGACGATTGCGACGTGCAGCCCTTCAAGACGGCCGAGCTGCTGCTGGATCGTGTACAGGTCGAGCAGCGCCTGCGTCGGATGCTGGTGCTTCCCGTCGCCCGCGTTGACGACATGCGCCTCGGTCACGCGCGCGACGAGTTGGGGCGCGCCGATCTGCGGATGCCGGATCACGATCACGTCCGGGTCGTAGGCGCCGAGCGTGAGCGCCGTGTCCTTCAGCGACTCGCCCTTGTCGACGGAAGAGCCTGCGGCCTTGATGCTGAGCGTGTCGGCCGAGAGCCGCTTCGCCGCAAGCTCGAAGCTCGAGGACGTGCGCGTCGACGACTCGAAGAAGAGATTGACGACGAGCCTTCCCTTCAGCGTCGGCAGCTTCTTCACTTCGCGGTCGAGCGCCGACTCGAACGTGCGCGCGGTGTCGAGCAGACGCTCGACGTCGTCGCGGCGGAGATCGGCGACCGAGATGAGGTGACGGCGAGGCGGTGGCCCGGGCGGCCGCAGCTCGTCGTTGACGAGACGGATCGATGTCATCGGAGCTCCTCTTCCGGTGAAGGCACGAGCAGGACGGCGTCGACCTCGTCGACCTCGACGAGCTGCACCTGGATCCGCTCCTCCCGCGAGGTCGGCAGGTTCTTGCCGACGTAGTCGGGGCGGATCGGCAGCTCGCGGTGGCCGCGATCGACGAGGACGGCGAGCTGGACGCGGGCCGGGCGCCCGTAGTCGAAGAGCGCCTCGATCGCAGCGCGGATCGTGCGCCCCGTGTAGAGGACGTCGTCGACGAGCACGACGGTGCGCCCCTCGAGCGGGAAGTCGAGCTGCGTCTCCCGGACGATCGGCTGGGCGTGCAGTGGCGCCTCGCCGCCGCGGACGCGCACGTCGTCGCGGTAGAAGGTGATGTCGACCGTGCCGAGCGCGGGCGTCGTGCCGGCGCGGTCGCCGATCAGCCGCGCCAGCCGCTGCGCGAGCGGCACGCCGCGCGTCTGGATGCCGACGAGCGCGACGTCGGCGACGTCGGGGTCGGCCTCGATGATCTCGTGTGCGATCCGCGAGAGTGTCCGCGAGAGCGCGTCGGCATCGAGGAGAAGCTTTCCCGATACCTCCACCGTGCTCACGGCGCGGTGAGGATCGACGGTGCGGGGGCGTGCGTCATCAGCCGACTCCTTTCCGGCCTCGCTGGACCGGGTTAAAGGGGTTCGTGTCGCGACCACAGTACCGGCCGCGGAGGATGGACGCCAATGTCGCCGTGCTATCAGCGGTCGGCCACGACGATCGCCCACTCGAGCGCCACGTCGAGCGTCGGGGGCAGCTCGCGCTCGGCGCGCCCGATACCGGCGGCGATCTCCTCCTCGCTCAGCAGGTCGAAGGTGGAGATGTGGCGACCCCGGATCCGCTCGAGCGCCGTTCCGCGGTCCAGCTCCCTCTGCTGCGAGAGCCGAACGACGCGCACCGCGGTGAAGCCGGCGGCGGCGAGCTCCCGCGTCAGCGCGCCCGGCTCGGGGAAGCGGGCCCTGTCGATCTCCTCGAGGGACGGGAAGAGGCGGTTGAGCCAGAAGCGCTCGAAATGAGTCGGGTCGAAGGTCGCGATCGCCGCGCGGCCGCCCGGGGCGATCACACGGGCCAGCTCGGGCAGGGCCCGGGCGCGGTCGACGAGGTGGATCACGAGCCGCAGCACCGCCCGCTCGAACCAGGCGTCGCGGAACGGCAGCGCGTCCGCCGATCCGACCCTCAGACCGACGCCGGCCGGCACGCGCGCGCGGGCGACGTCGAGCATCGCCGGCTCCGCGTCGATCCCCCACACCCGGGCGGCCTCCCGCTCGGCAAGAGCGGCGGCGAGCACCCCGGTGCCGCAGCCGACGTCGAGCACGCGCCGTCCGCGCAAGTCTCCCTCGCGGACGAGCAGCTCGAACACCTCCCACCAGAGCGCGTCCGGCGGGCGGAGCTCGTCGTAGCGCGCGGCGCGCGGGCCGAAGTCGGGCTGCCGGCCTGCGCCTATGGCTCGGAGATGATCTCGTCGGGCTCGCTCAGCGCCTCGATGGCGTCCTGAGCGGCCTCGAGCTCCGCCTCCGGGACGAGCACGGTCAGCGGATCGTCCGCGCCGGCGGCATCGAGCTCCGCCTCGATGCCCGCGTTGCGCAGGATCTCCTGCAGCTCCTCCGCCTCGGCGACGTCGCCCGCCAGCGCGACCTGCACCATCCTCGTCATCGCGAGCTGATCATACGGACTCGGTCGTCTCGGAGCGGGCGCCACCCTTGACGAGCTCCGGCGCCCCCCGCTCCGGGAACGGCACCTCGATCACGTCGAAGTCACGCGGCACGACCGTCTCCGCGAAGATCTCGCGCGCCTCGCGCGCGAGCTCCGAGCCGAAATAGCGCGTCGAGACGTGCGTGAGCGCGAGCAGGCGCACCTCCGCCAGCCTCGCCACCTCCGCCGCCTCCGCCGCCGTCGCGTGGAGCGTCTCGCGTGCACGCTCCTTCTCCTCGTTCGCGAACGTCGCCTCGTGCACGAGCACGTCGGCGCCGTAGGCCGCCTGCACGACCGAGGGCGCCGGCGCCGTGTCCCCTGTGAGCACGATCTTCCGGCCCGGCCGCGGTGGGCCGAGCACCGCCTCCGGCGCGACGACGACGCCGCCGGCGAGCGTCACCGACTCGCCCTGCTGCAGCTGTCCGCGCTCACGGCCGGGCGGCACGCCGAGCGCGTCCGCGGCCTCGACGTCGAAGCGGCCGGGCCGCACCTCTTCGACGAGCGCGTAGCCGACCGCGGCGACGCCGTGGTCGACCGCGAACGTCTCGAGCCGGTAGTCGCCGCGCTCCAGCACCTCGCCGGGTGCCAGCTCGACCGTCGTCAGCGGATACGGGAGCCGGCCGAGGAACGGCTTCAGCTTCGAGAACAGGAGGCGAAGGCCGGTCGGCCCGTACACCGTCACCGCGGGCTCCTCCCGCCCGCGCAGCGCGAACGTCTTCAGCATCCCGGGCAGCCCGAGGAAGTGGTCTGCATGGAGATGGGTCAGAAAGATCTCCTCGAGGTCCGGCAGCCCCACGGACGAGCGCTGGAGCTGACGCTGCGTCCCCTCCGCGCAGTCGAAGAGGAGCCGCTCGCCGCCGCGCCGGACGAGAAGGGCCGCCGGCGCGCGCAGCGCCGTCGGCATCGAAGCCGACGTGCCGAGGAAGACGAGGTCGAGATCCACGGCGCAAGCATAGGAGCCGCTGTAGGCTCGGTCGCTGTGGCGGACAGGCTCCAGGGCGGACGGCTCGTCGCACGGGCCGTTGCGGCGCAAGGCGTCGACGCGGTGTTCACGCTCTCGGGGGGCCACGTGATGCCCGTCTACGAGGGCTGCCGGCTGGAGGGCGTCCGCGTCCTCGACGTCCGCCACGAGCAGGCGGCGGCGCACGCGGCGGAGGCCTGGGGCCGGATGCGGCGCACGTGCGGCGTCGCGATCGTGACCGCGGGTCCCGGTGTCACCGGGACGTCGACGGCCGTCGCGAACTGCTTCGTCGCGCAGACGCCGCTCGTCGTGCTCGGCGGTGCGCGGCCGCTCGTGCAGGCCGGCCGAGGAGCGCTGCAGGAGCTCGACCAGCTCTCGCTCTTCGCGCCGATCACGAAGCGGGCCGAGGTCTGCACCGACCCCGAGCGGATCCCGGACTTCGTCGCCGCGGCCTTCCGACATGCGCTCGCACCCCCTCGCGGGCCCGTCTACCTCGAGCTGCCGATGGACGTGCTGTTCGCGGACGCCGACGACCCGGGAGCGATCCGGCCCGCACGCACGGAGGCGCGCGCGTTCGGCGATCCCGACGAGATCGCGCGTGCTGCAGACCTGCTCTCGCGCGCGGAGCGTCCGGCGCTCGTGGCGGGCAGCGGCATCTGGTGGGACGGCGCCTGGGAGCAGCTCCGCGCGCTCGTCGACGCCGGCCGGCTGCCGGTGTTCCTGCAGGGGTCGGCGCGGGGCGCGCTGCCCCCGGAGGACGAGCTCGTCTTCGCGCACGCGCGCGGGGCGGCGCTCGAGGCCGCCGACGTGGTCTGCGTCGCCGGCACCGGCCTCGACTTCCGGCTCCGTTTCGGGCAGCTGCCGCGTGAGACGGCGCTGATCCAGATCCACGCCGACGCGTCGGAGCTCGGTCGCAACCGCGTGCCCGACGTCGGCATCCCCGGCGACTGCGCCGCGGTCCTCGGCGCGCTCGCCGACTCCGTCCGCCCCGTGTCGGACAGGACCGGCTGGCTCGCGCAGCTGCGCGAGGCCGAGCGGGCGTGGTGGGACGAGCACCGCGCCGAGATCGAGTCGGACCGGGGGCCTCTCCACCACTACCGGCTCGGCGCCGAGCTCGACGCCGTCCTCGATCCGGACACGATCGTGATCGGCGACGGCGGCGACGTCGTCGCAGCCGTCTCGCGCGTGTTACGCGTGCACCGGCCGGGACGCTGGCTCGACCCCGGGCCCTTCGGATGCCTCGGCGTCGGCCCGCCCTACGCCCTCGGCGTCAAGGTGGCCGAGCCGGAGGCGCAGGTCGTCGTCGTCGCGGGCGACGGCGCCTTCGGCCTGAACGGCTTCGAGTTCGAGACGCTCACCCGGTTCGGCCTGCCCGCCGTGTTCGTGATCGGGAACGACGCCGCCTGGGGCGAGATCCGGATCCCGCAGATCGGCATCTACGGTGCCGAGGGAGAGATCGCGACGCGGCTCGCGCCGTCCCGCTACGACCGGCTCGTCGACGCCTTCGGCGGCCACGGCGAGCACGTCGAGCGGGCCGACGAGCTCCGCCCCGCGCTCGAGCGGGCGCTCTCCTCCGGCGAGCCCGCGATCGTCAACGTGCTGCTCGATCCGGACGCGATGGCCGGGCATCCGTACCGCGGCATGTAGGCGGCGCCACCCCTTACGGCAGGACGAGCCTCTGACCCGGCACGAGCGTCGCTGAGCGCAGGTGGTTGCGCTGCTCGAGCTCCCAGACGCCCTCGCGGGTGTCACCGCCGTACGTGCGGGCCGCGATCGACCAGAGCGTGTCGGCGGGCTTCACGACGTAGGCCCGCTCGGGGCCGGCGCCGTGCGAGCTGTGGGCCACGATCCCCACCGCGAGCGCGGCGAGCACGAGCAGGGCGAGCAGCTTCACGAACATGTGTTCGTCATGCTAGAGCGAACAGACGTTCGTGTCAAGAGCCCTCCCGGGCCGCCGCCGGCGCGACCACGGCGGCGGCCCGGGCACAGTGCCTGCCTACTTGCCGAGCGCGAGCGTCTGCGTGCTCGTGCGAGCCGAGTTCGTCTCGGCCGTGAGCACCACCGTCGCCGTTCCCTTGCCGAAGCCGGCCGGGACCTTCACGGAGCCGACGGTGCGCGGCGCCGCTCCGGTGAACGACTTCGTCTTGCCTCCGGCCTTGAAGGTGACGCGATAGCTGAAGCCCTCGCCGGCGCGCAGGCTCACGTACCTGGCGCCGCCGTTCAGCGTCACCGCCGCGAACGGCAGCGGGTTCTTGTACGGGAACGTCTTGTAGAGAGGCACGACCGCCGTCGGCGAGAACACCGTCGAGCCGAGCGTCTGCCAGACCCCGCCGGAGCAGGAGCCGTTGTCCGCCGCGATCGCGTGCTGGACCGAGTTGGCCGCGTCGACCGCCGAGGGCCGCTCGCTGAAGTCGATCCGGAGCACGCCGCTCTGGAAGCCTGTGCGGTCGGACTCGTCGATCTCGTGGAAGATGTGGAAGTCGGTCAGCGTCGGCTCGCAGTCCGCGAGGCGCACGAGCTTCTCGTAGTCCTCCGCCTGCTTCGCCTCGCTGATCGTCGGCACGTTCTCGCTGTTGGTGTAGCCGGGAAGGCCGGAGGTGTCGACCTGCCAGCCCGTCTCGTCGATGAACGTCTTCAGCGAGGGAAACAGCGTGCCGCTCACCGAGTCGAGGCCGAGGTACCCGTCGGTCACCGGCTGGCCCGTGCCGTGGAACGCGTCCCAGAGCGCGAGCTTGACGCGCGCCGCGTTGACGCAGCCCGTGTTCGGCCACGCATAGCCCGTCTCCACCTCGTCGGTGTTCACGTTCGGATAGCAGTGCCACGACCACTCGTCGAACAGCGGTGCGGTCCGTCCGCTCGCGCGGTACGCCTTGCCGAGGGCGGCGATCCAGCGGACCGGCGAGATCGAGGCGTTGCTCGACGCGTGCGGATTGTCGTTCCCCCGCGGCGAGAGCCCGACGCCGATCACGTCGATGGTGGGGTCGAACGCCTTCAGCTTGTCATAGCAGCTCGCGAGCACCGCCTCCATGGCCGCGGGCGAGGCCGGCGATCCGTCGGCGTTCCAGATCGGCTGCCAGAAGTGCGGCTGGTTCGGCTCGTTGCCGATGATCACCTTCCGGACGTACGGATAGCGCTGCATGACCGCGACCGCGTAGCTGCAGAACTGGCCGACCGCAGTCGGCGTCGTCGGGGCCATCGTCGCCTTGAGTGGATACACGGCGAAGACGATCTGGATGTTGTGCTGCTCCGCGACCGGCATCATCCGGTCGAGGAACGCCTGGTCCTGGATGGTCGTCGGCGCGTCCGCGTTCCAGAACACCGCGACGCGGTTCGTCGTCGTGCCGAGCTTGTTCATCTCGGTGAAGAGCTTCTGGCCGCCGTCGTCGGCGTACTTCGTCGCGTCCTCGGCGAACCCGATGCGTGGTCCGGCCGATGCCGTGCCTGCGGACGCGAGCGCGAGCACGAACATGCACAGCGTGAGAACCCTTTTCACGATAGACCCCTCCGGTCAGAAAGCGACGCAAGCGTTCAGCTTCCGCTTACATCGGCGCCGGAGGCCCGGCGGTCGCAGGCCGAGCGGCCCATCTTCGGCGCCGGCCGGTCCTACCCCGTGGGAGTGAGCAGCACGGCGTCCGTCAGCTTGGCGGCGCCGAACCGCACGGGATCGTCGGCGGGTAGGCCGGTCTCCTCCTCCGCGGCTGCGATCGCCGCCCGCGCGGCCCGCTCGTCGAGCAGGCGGGTGTTCAGGGCCACCGCGGCCACCTTCGCCGGCCGCGCGGGCAGCGCGAGGCGCTCGTGCAGCTCGACGAGCTCGGAGAGGGGCGGGATCGGATGCGGCCCGCCGCCGGCGCCCTCGATGTGGGTGCTGCCGGCCTGATGGCAGAGCACGAGTGTGTGCGGCACGCTGCCGTGGTAGAGCCCGAGCGTCACACCCGAGTAGATCGGGTGCAGGATCGCCCCCTGGCCCTCGACCCAGAGGAGCTCGCCTCCGCGTTCCGCTCCTTCGACGACGAGCCGCTCGGCCGCGCCGGCGATGAAGTCCGCGACGACGGCGTCGACCGCGATCCCCCAGCCGGCGATCGCGATCCCCGTCTGCCCGGTCGGCACGAACACGGACTCGACGCCGCGGGAACGGGCCTCGAGGTCGAGCTCGAGCGAGACCGTCATCTTGCCGATCGCGCAGTCCGAGCCGACGGTGAGCACGATCGTCGCGGGCACCTCGAGGTTCGCCCCCGTCGCGGTCGAGAGGTCGTGCGGCGGCCGGCGCAGGTCGCGCAGCTCCACGTTGCGCCGTGCCGCCAGCTCGCGCAGCTCGGGATCGTTTGCGAGAAAGACGTGCAACCCGTTCTCGACGTCCAGCCCGCTCGCGATGCACGTCTTGAGGATCTCGATCCACGCCGGTGGAAAGCGCCCGCCCTGCGTGGCGACGCCGACGAGCGCCGTGTTCGGGCCGAAGGCGAGCGCATCGGCGACGGTCGGGACGACCGGCACGCCCTCTTCGGTGTCGCCCGGCTGCCGCTCCGAGTCGAGGATCGCCACCACCGCATCGCGGCGGTAGCGCAGCACGCCGCGCATCGTCTTGCCGTAGTGCGCGTCGGCGCTGAAGCCCTCAGCGAGGATCAGGTAGCGCGTGGCGGACACCGAGGCCCGGTTGGTCGGAGGGAACCTGCACGCCGTCGACGAAGGCGACGCCCGGCCACGGGTCGCGCGCGATGAGGATGTTGCCGTCGAGATCGACGTGGTCGAACAGGCTCGAGATGTGCGCCCCTGCGGCGATGCCGAGCCCCGACTCGACCATGCAGCCGAGCATCGTCCCCAGCCCGAGCGCGCGGGCGGCGTGCACCATGCGCACCGCCTCGCGGATGCCGCCGGACTTCGCGAGCTTCACGTTGATGCCGTGCGCCCGCTCGGCGCACGCCGCGACGTCCGCGAGGGTGTGGCAGTCCTCGTCGACGTAGATCGGCAGCGAGGAGCGCGCTTTCAGCTCGGGCCCGCCCGGATCGCCGGCCGGGAGCGGCTGCTCGCAGTAGTCGACTCCGAGCGCGGCGAGCCGCGGCAGCGTGTCGAGCGCCTCGTCGAGGCTCCAGGCCTCGTTCACGTCGACCTGGAGCGGCACGCCGGCGACCTCGCTCACCGCGCGCACGCGCTCGACGTCCCGGCCGTCGCCGCCGCCGAGCTTCAGCTTCAGCCGCTTGAAGCGGCCGCGCACCGTCTCGGCCCGCCGTGCCATGTCGTCGGGATCTCCCAGCCAGATCGTCCACGTCGTCGGCGGGCCCGTGCGCCGAAGGCCGAGCAGGCGCCACACGGGCTGCCCGAGCAGCTTGCCCTGGAGATCGTGGAGCGCCGCGTCGAGCGCTGCACGCGCCGCATACTCTCGTGCCGGCAGCCGCGCCATCACGCCCTCGAGCGCGAACGGGTCGTCTCCGAGCTGGTGCGCCTGCTCCCGGACGTAGGCGAGCGCGGATTCGGCCGACTCGCCGTAGCGCTCGATCGGGGCCGCCTCTCCGTAGCCGTGCACACCGCTGTGCTCGACCTCGACGTGGACGACGTCCTCGGTGTCGCTCGCGCCGCGCGAGATGACGAACGTCTCGGCGAGCTCGAGCGTGACCATGGCCGCCTGCGCCTCCACGCACGGAGGCTACGACATCGGTCAGGGACCGCGGAAGCCGAACCGGCAGCCGGTCGAGGTCGGCTTCGTGATGCTGACGTCCTGCGCCGTGACCGTGACGCCCTTGTCGGCGCTCGTGCCGCGGACGAACGCGCAGTCCTTCACGGCGATCGCCGAGGCACCGACCGTGACGGTCTTCGAGATCTCCGTCTTCGACGAGACGGTGACGGACGTCGTCACGGCCTTGCCGTTGAACGTCCCCTTGACGGTCAGGGCGTCGCCCTTCACCGACGAGATCGTGCCGAAGGCGAAGCCGAAGTTCGCGAAGTTCCCGAAGCCGCCGCCGCTGCTGCCGGTAGGAGGCCGCTGCCCGCCGGTGCCGCCGCCCGGCGTCCCGCCGGTGCCGCCGGGCCGCCCGCCGCGACCGGCGAAGCCGGCCGTGCACTTGCCCTTCACGGGCGTCGAGAGCGAGATCCGCTGCGCCGCCACGACGCCCTTGCTGTTCTTCTGGCCGGACGCCATCGCACAGCCGCCGACCTTGAGGGCGCTCTGCCCGAGCGTCTCCTGGGCGGTGATCGTCGTCGACTTGCCCACCGACACGGTCGACTTGCCCGTCGGGCTGAGCGTCGTCGTGACGACGAAGGTCGAGCCCTTCACCGAGGCGACGGGGCCGGAGATGGAGCCGCTCACCGGCGACGCGGCGGAGGCGACGCCCACGATCGCGCACGCCGCCACCACGACGGGTGCACCCCTCCAGATCAATCGCTTGGCCATCTGCCGCAGCATGCTGGCGGCCCTTAAGAACGACCTAAAACTCCCGTAAGGGGTTCGCAAAGACGAGCCGCGATCAGCCACCGCTGCCTCCGCTGCCGAAGCCCGTGGCGCCGCCGCTGCTGCCGCTGCCGCCGAAGCCGGTGGCACCGCCGCTGCCGCCCCGGCCGCCGAAGCCGGTGGCGCCGCCGCCGAACCCGGTCGCGCCGGCGGTTCCGACGCTGATCGACGAGGCAGTGATGCTGCCGTTCTTCTGCTGCGTGCCGCGCACGACCACCGTGTCGCCGGGACGGACGGCCTGCAGGTTGGCGGTGACGGTCTTCGAGACGGTCGACGCCGGCGACGTGGTGATCTTGACGGTGTTGCCGCTCGTGTCGGTGACGTAGAGCGTCGAGCCCTTGATGACGGTGACGGTGCCGATCGTGGCGCCGCCGCCCGCAAAGGTGCCGCCGCCGAAGCCGCCGCGGGTCCCGGTCGTGGTCGTGCCGGTCGTCGTGCCGCCCGCTCCGCGGAAGCGCGATGCGAACGTGGCGGCGGTGCCCGAGCCGCCGGACGAAGCGCTCGTACCCCAGTGCTTCTGCACCTCCGCGCCGACGATGAACGCACCGGCCGCCACGACTCCGACCGCGAGCAGGGCGGTCAGGAGCGGCAACCGGCGCCGACGGCGCAACGCGAGCGCCTGGAGCTCGAGCGCGTCGTCGTCATCGTCGCCCGAGAGTGCGAAATCGGTGTCAGCGGTTGTCATGGTGCAGGGCTCCTATTCGTAGCGCAGTGCTTCGATCGGCCTGAGAGAGGCCGCCCGGTTGGCCGGGTAGATGCCGAAGAAGAGGCCGACGGCGATGCCGACCGCGAGTGCGAGCAGCACCGAGTACGACTCGACGACGGGCTGGACGCCGACGATCTTGAACCGACTGCCGACCAGGCCTGCCGCGACGCCGAGGACGCCGCCGCAGACCGAGAGCAGCACCGACTCCGTGAGGAACTGGCCAAGGATGTCGGTGCGGCGGGCGCCGAGCGCCTTGCGGATGCCGATCTCGCGCGTCCGCTCGGTGACCGTCACGAGCATGATGTTCATGACGCCGATTCCGCCGACGAGGAGGGAGATGGCGGCGACCGCCGCCAGCAGGACGGTGAAGACGTGGTTCGTCGAGGACGACGTCGCCAGGAGCGACGCCTGGTTCAGGACCCGGAAGTTGGCGGTGCCGTTCGAGGAGTGGGTCGGCGTCAGGATCGTCGTCGCCTCGTTCTGGGCCGCGTTCACCTGATGCGACGACTTCGCCTCGATGATGATCTGGCTGAGGCCGCCGGTGACCCCGGTGATGAGGTCCTGCGTCGTCGTGAGGGGCGCGATGATGATGTCGTCCTGGTCCTGAATGCCGTTCGTCCCCTTGGGGACGAGGACGCCCTCGACGGTGAAGCTCGTGCCGTTGAGCTTGATCGTCTGACCGAGCGGGTCGACGTTCCCGAACAGGTTGAGCACGACCGTCTCGCCGAGCACGACGACCCGCGCGTGCGTCGACTCGTCCGCCTGCGTGATGAAGGTCCCCGCCTCGACGGGCGACTTACGCGCCTCCTCGTAGGAGGGCGTCGTGCCGATGAACTGGCTCGGGGAGTAGCTCGCAGAGCCATAGGTGGCGGTGACCGAGCCGTTCACGACCGGGGTCACCGAGAGAACGTCGGGCGCTGCGGTCGGGTCCTCGAGCGCCTTCACGTCCTTCATCGTCAGCTGCGTGAACGAGCTGCGAAAGCCGCCGGTGCCGCGGCCGAAGCCGAAGCCGCCGGGCTGGATCGTGACGACGTTCGTGCCGAGCGCCTCGATCCGGTTCGACACCGCGACCGCCGAGCCGTGGCCGACCGCGACGAGGATGATCACGGCAGCGACGCCGATCGTGATCCCGAGCATCGTCAGCAGCGAGCGAAGGCGGTTCGAGAGCACTCCCTGCACAGCCATCCGGAAGGCCTCGGCAACGCTCACGCGGACTCCGTCCTCGCGACGTCTGCCTCGGCGAGCTTCGGCGGCAGTCCGTGCACCGGCGCCGTGCGCCTGTCGGAATCGATCCGGCCGTCGACGAGGTGGATGACGCGCTTCGCGTACTCGGCGATGTCGAGCTCGTGGGTGATCATCACGATCGTCCGGCCGGCGACGTTGAGCCGCGAGAAGATCTGCATCACCTCGGTGCCGGAGACGCTGTCGAGGTTGCCGGTCGGCTCGTCGCCGAGCACGATCGCCGGCTCGGTGACGATCGCGCGCGCGATCGCGACGCGCTGCTGCTGGCCTCCGGAGAGCTCGGACGGGAGATGGTGCATCCGGTCGCCGACGCCGACCGCGACGAGCGCGTCCTCGGCGAGCTGCCGGCGCTCGTGCTTCGGGACCCGCGCGTAGATGAGCGGCAGCTCGACGTTGCGCAGCGCACTCGTGCGCGGCACGAGGTTGTAGCTCTGGAAGACGAAGCCGATCTTCCGGTTGCGGATGAAGGCGAGCTCGAAGTCGTCGAGCTGGCTCACGTCTATGCCCTCGAGCAGGTAGCGGCCCTCCGTCGGCGCGTCGAGGCAGCCGATCAGGTTCATCAGCGTCGACTTGCCGCTGCCCGAGCTGCCCATCACGGCGACGAAGTCGCCGCGCTCGACCACGAGGTCGATGTCGCGCAGCGCGCGCACGGCGATGTCGCCGGAGCCGTAGCTCTTCGAGACGCCCTTGAGGGCGAGGGTCGCCCGACGGCGGCGGGGACGGCTGCTCATCCGCCGAACCCGCCGCCGCCGAAGAAGACGCCGCCGCCGCCGCGGCCGCCGGTGAAGCCCGACGTCGTGGTCGTCCCGCCCGTCCCGCCGGTGGTGGCGGCGGAGATCGAGACGGAGGGCAGCACGACGGTCTGGTTCACCTTGAGGCCGCTGAGGATCGCGGTCGACGAGTCGCCCTGGAGGCCGGCGACGACCGGCACGGTCGTCTGCTTGCCGTTCCGGAGCACGGTGACGGTCGCATTGGTGCCGCTGCCGCGCACGGCCGCCGTCGGCACGTGCAGGACGTTGTCGGCCTCGCCGGTGACGACGTCGACGTTCGCCGTCATCCCGGGCTTCAGGTTCGGCTCGCTGCGGTCGAGCGCGAAGATCGCGCTGTAGGTGACGACGCTCGAGGAGGACGACGCGACGTCGGACACGGAGAGCAGGTGCGCCGCGAGCTGCACATCCGGGAGGGCGTCGACCGTCACGGTCGCCGCCTCGCCGGGCTGGATGTTGACGACGTCCGTCTCGGCGAAGGGGGCGAGCACCTGCATTCCCTGCAGGCCTGTGAGGGTCACGAACCCGGAGCTCGCGCTGGACGAGCCGTTTCCGCTCGAGGAGCTCGCCGCCGAGGAGTTGCTCGACGAGCTGCCGCCGCCGGTGGCCTGCGTGCCGACGGTGCCGTTGACCGCTGCGACGACGCCGGCCACCGGCGCGCGCAGCGTCGTCTGCGCGTACGCCTTCTGCGCGTTCGCGAGCGAGATCTGCGCCTGCAGCACGCTCGCCTGCGCACCGGCGAGCGCCGACGGCGTCGGCGGCGCCTGCTTCATCGCGATCGACGCGAGCGTCGACTTCAGGCCGAGCTGGGCCGAGGCGACCTGCTGGGTCGCCGACTGCAAGCTCTGCGCATCCTTGAGCTGTGTCGCGCTCCGGCTGGTCTTTCCGCTCGCGATCGACGTGTGGTCCTGGGCGAGCTTCTGCTCGTCGGCCTTGACGGCTGCGGCGTCGCCGGTCAGCGCCGACTGCGAGGCCTGGTCGGCGCTCAGCTTGCTCTGGTCCTGACTGATCGCGAAGCCGTCGCTCTGCAGGATCTTCGCCAGCGTGTTGAGCTGGCCCTGGTCGGAGTTCGTCGCATTCGTGTAGGCCGTGATCCCGGCGACGTCGTTGTTCGTCTGCGCCGTCTTGAGGCTCGCTTGGTCGCTCGAGAGCTGCTGCTGCCACGTGAGCTGTGACTGCTGATCGGTCTGCTGCTTCGCCTGGTCGTTCGCGAGCTGCGCCTTGTCGGTTGCGACGGCGGTCGTGGCAGCGTCGACGTTCGCGAACGTCGCCGAGTCCGACTTCTGCTTGGCGAGGTCGACCTGAAGCTGTCCCTGGTCGGCGCGGAGCTGCTTCTGCGTCTGGCTCAGGCTCGCCGCGGTCGTCACCTTGTCGAGCGCGATCGACTGCTTCGTGGCGGCGAGCGAATTTTTCGCGTTCACGACCGACTGGCGCGCCTGCGCAACCGTGACGGCGTCCTGCGCACGCTGCTGCGGCGTCTCACCCGTGAGCGTCGTCTGCAGGTTCGCCTGCGCCGTCTTCAGCGAGGCCTCGGCCTGCAGGAGCGACTGGTGAGCCGAGGTCGAGTCGATCCGGCCGAGCACCTGGCCCTTCTTCACGTGCTGGCCGGCCTTGACGGTCACCGACACGATCTGGCCGCTCGACGCGAAGTCGAGCGAGAGCTGCGTCGCGGCCTGCAGCGTCCCGGTGGCCGACAGGGTCGAGAGGACGACCCCGCGCTGGACGGTCGCCGTACGGACGGCGGCATTCGACGTCGAGCTGCCGGTGCCGATCGTCAGGTACGCGGCCACGCCGGCGCCGACGAGCAGCACGGCGAGGAGACCGTTCACGACCCCGAGGCGGCCCAGCCAGTGCGGCACGCGCCGTGCGGTCAACCCGGACGGCAGGCGATCGGTGATGGCGTTCATGCGCGCGTCCTCCTCATGGTCGATCCGGTCGCAAGCAGCCTCGTGCACCGACCTATGAGCCGGATGAGAAAGAGCGGTCGGGGGCGTCCTTTCTCATGCCGTTCTTAGCCCGGCGCGGTTCGATGCTCGTGGTCGCCGCGCGGTCGGCATGGCCGGGCGGCGGCCGCCACTGATGGCGAGGCGCTGGTCGGTAGCGGCATGGGCCGCAGCACAATCGCCCGTTTCGCTGCTCGTCGTCCGCCTCCTCGTGGTCGCGAACGTGCTCGTGCTCTCGGCCGTCGGCGGTCTCTCGCTCCTCTTCGTCGCGCTGCCGGCAGGCGCGGTCGGCGCAGCGGTGAGCTGGAGCGCCGTCGCGGCGTTGCTCTGGCTCCTCCCCTACACGAATCCGCGCCGCGGCGGCAACAGCCGCTGGTAGCGAGCCCGGCTAGACTGGGCCTCCCGGGCGCCCGTAGCTCAGGGGATAGAGCGCGCGCCTCCGGAGCGCGAGGTCGCAGGTTCGAATCCTGCCGGGCGCATCATCTCGTAGCCTCGCGTCGTGCGCTCATACCTGCGCAGCCTCGACCCGCAGCTCTCGCGCGACGTGTACGTCCTCCAGGGCGGGGCGCTCGTGAACGCGTTCGGGAACGGAATCGTGCTCCCGTTTCTGATCATCTATCTGCACAACGTGCGCGGCATCTCGCTCGAACTCGCCGGGCTCGCCGCGGCGACGCAGTCGGCGAGCGCGCTCTGCAGCGGCTTCCTCGCGGGCACGCTCTCCGACCGGATCGGACCGAAGCGCGTGCTCACGGTCGCGCTCTGCGTCATGACCGTCGCGTTCCTGCTCATGCCGGGCATCCGGGTCGCGTGGCAGGCGTTCGCGCTCTACGTCGTGTGGGGCGCCGGCAGCGGCTCCTTCTGGCCCGCGCAATCCGCACTGCTCGCCGGCCTCGCACCGCCCGGCCGGCGTCCCGGCGCGTACGCACTGCAGCGCCTGGTCATGAACCTCGGCGTCGCCGTCGGCGGCGTCGTCGCCGGGCTGATCGCCTCCGTCGCGCACCCGTCGAGCTTCACGGTCCTCTTCGCCGTCAACAGCGCGACGTTCGTCGCGTACCTGCTCGTCGTCACCCGGGTCCGCGCTCCCGAGCTCCATCCCGACCGTGCCGGGGGTCGCTGGCGCGACGTCACCCGCGACCGGACGTTCATCGGCTTCTCTCTCCTGAACGCGATGTTCATGGCGTCGTCGATCGCGCTGATGGTGGAGCTGCTGCCGGCGTTCGCGAAGAACGTCGCCCACGTGAACGAGCGCGAGATCGGCGTGATCTTCGCACTCGACTCGATCGGCATCGTCGTCTTCCAGCTGCCGCTCGTGAAGCTCGCCGAGGGCCGGCGCCGCATGCGGGGGCTCGCCGTGATGGGGGTGCTCTGGTCGGTCGCCCTGCTCGGCGTGTGGGCGGGCGGAGAGTGGTTCGCCGCCACGGCGGCGGCCGCGGTCTTCGCCGCGGCCATGCTCGTCTTCGCGCTCGGGGAGAGCCTGCACGGTGCGATCCACGCGCCTCTCTCCGCGGACCTCGCCCCGCCGCAGCTCGTCGGCCGCTATCTCGCGCTCGCAAGCCTCTCCTGGCAGGCCGGCTGGATCGTCGGCCCCGCCGTCGGCGGCGCCTTCCTGCAGCACGACCCGCTCCTGCTCTGGCCCGCCGCCGCCGCCGTGAACCTCCTCTGCGCCGGTGCGGCGCTCGCGCTCGAGCGCCGCCTGCCCGAGCACGTGCGTGTGACGCCGCTCGCGGCCGGCTGAGCTGCCCGGGAAGCGCGGGCTGTAGCCTCTCCGTCGTGGAACGGCTGTGGGCGCCCTGGCGATTGGAGTACGTACAGGGCCCGGACGAGGCCGAAGGCTGCGTCTTCTGCCGCGCCGCGGCGGGAGACGACGAGGAGCACCTCGTCGTCCACCGAGGCGAGCGCGCCTTCGTGCTCCTGAACAAGTTCCCCTACTCGTCCGGGCACCTGCTCGTGGCGCCGTACCGGCACGGCGTCAACTTCGCCGAGCTCGACGAGCTCGAGATCCTCGAGGTGCACCGGCTCGGCGCCCAGGGGCTCGACGCCCTCACGGCGGTCTACCGGCCGCAGGGGTTCAACCTCGGCTGGAACATCGGCAGGCCGGCCGGCGCCGGCATCCTCGACCACGGTCACCTCCACGTCGTCCCGCGCTGGGGCGGCGACACGAACTTCATGCCGGTGCTCGCCGACGTGAAGGTCATCCCGCAGTTCCTGGCGGAGGCGCGGCGCCGGCTCGCCGAGACCTGGCCGCGTCCCTCGACCCAGTGATTCTCCCCAAGCGGACGACGGGATTCGAACCCGCGACACCTGGCTTGGGAAGCCAGTGCTCTACCAGCTGAGCTACGTCCGCGCCGAGAGACCGATTCTAGCCTTGTGCAAGAAGTGGCCATGTGAGGCATCTCACATTTCCATGACGACCTTCGGGGGAAGCCGGCACAACGCTCTTTGGGGAAAGAGCCGCCGGGAGAGCCGCCGCAACGCCCTTTGGGGGAAGGGCCGGCGCAGCTCTCGCTGATCGCGCGACGGGGCGGGCGCACCGCACGCCCGCCTCGACGCTGCGGCCTCTCCCCGATGCGGCTCGGGCCACTGCCGCGATAATTGCCGTCGGAGCACACATCCGACCGGAAGAGGCACGCATGGCCCAGCACGAGCTGCACGAAACCGCGAAGGCGCTCGTCGCCGCCGGCAAGGGGATCCTCGCCGCCGACGAGAGCACCGGCACGATCAAGAAGCGATTCGACTCGATCGGCCTCGAGTCGACCGAGGAGAACCGGCGCGCGTACCGCGACCTGCTCTTCACGACGCCCGGCAGCGAGGAGTACATCTCCGGCGTCATCCTGTTCGACGAGACGATCCGCCAGCGCGCTCTCGACGGTACGCCGTTCCCGCAGCTGCTCGCGGCGAAGGGGATCATTCCCGGGATCAAGGTCGACGCGGGCGCGAAGCCGCTGGCAAACGCCGCGGGCGAGACCGTCACGGAAGGGCTCGACGGTCTGCGAGCGCGGCTCGAGGAATATCGCGGCCTCGGCGCACGCTTCGCCAAGTGGCGCGCGACCTACTCGATCACCGACGACCTCCCGAGCGACTACTGCGTCTGGGTGAACGCGCACGCGCTCGCCCGCTATGCCGCCCTCTGCCAGGAGGCCGGGATCGTCCCGATCGTCGAGCCCGAGGTGCTGATGGACGGCACGCACACCCTCGCCCGCGCGTTCGCGGTCACCGGACGCGTGCTGCAGGCCCTCTACACCGAGCTGCACGATCAGCGGATCGACCTGCGCGGGACGCTGCTCAAGCCGAACATGGTGCTGTCCGGATACGAGGCTGCCGACCGCGCGGGCGTCGACGCGGTTGCCGACGCGACGCTCGAGTGCTTCTACCGGCACGTGCCGGCGGCTGTGCCCGGCATCGTCTTCCTCTCGGGCGGTCAGTCGGACGAGGACGCAACTGCGCACCTGAACGCGATGAACGCGAGGGGCCCGCATCCGTGGCAGCTCTCGTTCTCGTACGGGCGCGCGCTCCAGGCGCCGGCGTTGAAGGCCTGGGACGGCAAGCCCGAGCAGGTCGAGGCCGGCCAACGCGCCTACTACCACCGGGCGAAGATGAACTCGGCCGCGCGGACGGGCCTGTACGCGCCCGACATGGAACGCGAGGCGATCGCCGTCTAGTGAATGGGCGCCGCAAGGCGCCCTTTCACTATCTGTACTCGAGACCCGTCAGGGCCGAGAGCTTCTCGAGCGCATGCTGCGCGGCGATGCGGCGCACCGTGCCCGAGCGCGAGCGCATCACGATCGAGTCGGTGAGCGCGCCGCCCGGCGTGTATTGCACGCCCGCGAGGAGCGCGCCGGTGGTGACGCCGGTCGCCGCGACGAACACGTCCTCGCCCGCGACGAGGTCGTTCGTACGGAGGACCCGTGTCGGGTCGAGGCCGGCTGCCAGGAGCAGCCGCCGCTCGCCGTCGTCCCGCGGCCAGAGCCTCGCCTGGATGCCGCCTCCCACGCATTTCAGGGCGGCGGCCGAGATGACGCCTTCCGGCGTGCCGCCGATTCCGTACAGCATGTCGACCCCGGTGCCGGGCTGCGCCGCCGCGATCGCCGGTGCGACGTCGCCGTCGCGGATCAGCCGAACGCGTGCACCCGCCTGCCGCAGCTCCGCGATCAGCTCGTCGTGGCGGCCGCGCTCGAGCACCACGACGTCCACCTCCCGCGCCGTCTTCTCGAGCGCCTCGGCAACCCGCTGCACGTTCTCCGTCGGACTCCGCGTGATGTCGATCGCGTCGATCGCGCGCGGTCCGACGGCGATCTTCTCCATGTACAGCGCCGCACCCGGGAAGAGCATCGTCCCCCGCTCGGCGACCGCGATCACGGCGATCGCGTTCGGTTGCCCCAGCGCGGTCAGCCGGGTGCCCTCGAGCGGATCGACCGCAACGTCGACCTCCGGCCCGTCGCCGTTCCCGACCTGCTCGCCGTTGTAGAGCATCGGCGCTTCGTCCTTCTCCCCCTCGCCGATCACGACCACGCCGCGCATGCCGACCGTGTCGAGCACGCTGCGCATGGCGTCGACGGCAGCCTGGTCGGCGGACTCCTTCTCGCCGCGCCCGATCCAGCGCGCCGCCGCCATGGCGCCCGCCTCGGTCACGCGGACGAGCTCGAGCGCGATGTTCCTGTCCGGGGCGGGCCTGCTCACGGCAAAGGAGTGTTACATGCGCTCCGGGGCGGCGACGCCCACGAGATCGAGGCAGCGCGCGATGACCGACTGCGTCGCGCGGCAGAGGGCGAGCCGGAACGCCTGCTGCTCGCTCTCGAGCACGCGGTGCTCGTGGTAGAAGCGGTGGAAGTCGTCGGCGACGCGGATCGCGTACGCGGGAACAGCCTGCGGCCCCCGCTTCTCGGCGGCGTCGGCAGCGACCGCGGGCAGCTCCGCGAGACGTTTCACGAGCTCGCGCTCCTCGGCCGCGAGCGGAGCTGCCGGCTTCGCCGAGACCGCCGCGTCGCCGGCGTTGCGGAGGATCCCAGCAATGCGCGCATGCGCGTACTGCACGTAGTACACCGGGTTCTTCTGCGACCGCTCCGCGGCAAGGTCGACGTCGACCTCGATCGTCTGGTCCGGGCCGCGGTTGACGAGATACCAGCGGGCCGCGTCGACGCCGATCTCTTCCACGAAGTCGTCGAGGAACACGACGTCGCCGCGCCGCTTCGAGATCTTCGTCTGCTCGCCTCCCTTGAGCAGGTGCACGAGCTGATACAGGAGGACCTCCACGCGCGCCGGGTCGTAGCCGAGCATGCATGCGACGGCCGCATACCAGTTGCGCGTGCCGTGGTGGTCGGCGCCGAGCACGTAGACGGCGCGGTCGAAGCCGCGGTCGAGCTTGTCGACGAGGTACACGACGTCGGCCGCGCGGTAGGTGGGTGCGCCGCCGCCCGACCGGATGAGGACGCGGTCCTCGTCGTCGCCGTACGCCGAGGAGCGCGCCCACAATGCTCCGTCCCGCTCGTACGTGTCGAGTCGCGGCAGCAGCTCCGGCAGCCGCTGCTCGAGCACGCTCTGCCGCACCCAGGAGTCGAAATGGATGCGGAAGCGCTCGAGCGAGCCCTCGATCCGGTGCAGCATCTCCGGCACCGGGTCGCCGGGGAGCGCCGCCAGCTCTGCGACGTACGCCCCGTGGTAGCCGTCCTCCGGCGGCGGCTCGCCGCGGCGTGCCGTCTCCACCGATGCACGGAACCTGTCCATCTGCGCGCCGGAGTCGTTGTAGTAGTACTCGCGCGCGACGTCGTGACCGGCGAACGCCAACAGCCGCGCGACGGAGTCGCCGTAGGCGCCGTTGCGCGCCGAGGCGACCGTGATCGGCCCCGTCGGGTTCGCCGACACCATCTCGATCTGGATCCGCTGCCGCGCCTCCGCCGAGCCGCCGCCGAAGCCGGCGCCCGCCTCGAGCATCGCCGCGAGCGTGGCCTCGAACCAGGTGTCGGCGAGAAAGAGGTTGACGAAGCCGGGACCTGCGATCTCGGCGCGCTCCACCTCCGGCAGCTGTGCGGCGCGGGCGGCGAGCTCGGCCGCGAGCTCGCGCGGCGGCCGCCGCTGCGCGCCGGCGAGGCGCAGCGCCGCGCTCGTGGCGTAGTCGCCGTGCGCCGGGTCGCTCGGCCGCTCGAGCTCGACAGCAGTTCCCATCCCGTCGGCGAGCGCGGCGGCGAGGCGGGTGACGGGATCAGCCGGCAACTGGCCCGCGGGGCGCGAAGAGATCCTCGAGCCGCCGCAGCTCCTCCGTCGTGCCGACGCCGACCAGGACGTCGCCCGCCTCGATCAGCGCCTCCGGCTCCGGCGTCGTGTCGAACGTCCCGTCCCTCTTTCGCAGGGCCACGACGATCGCGCCCGTCTCGTGGCGGACGCGGATCTCGCGGATCGTGTGCCCGGCCGGGGCGCTCGTCTCCGGAACCTGGATCTCGGCGAGGTGGAGATCGGGACCGGCCGCCGTCGTCACGGCGTCGAGAAACGCCGTCACCTGCGGCTTGAGCACGAGGTTCGCCATCACGCGGCCGGCGGTCGCGTAGGGAAGGACGACGCGGTCGGCGCCGGCGAGCTTTAGCTTCTTCTCGGCGTCCTCGTCGGAGGCGCGCGCGACGATGTACAGCCCCGGCACGGTTGCACGCGCCGAGAGCGTGACGTAGAGATTGTCGGCATCGGAGTCGGACGACGCGACGAGACCGCGCGCACGGTCGAGCCCGGCCCGCTCGAGATCCCTGTCCTCGGTCGCGTTGCCCTCGACGAGCAGGTCGCCGTGCTCCTTGGCGTTGGCGATCGCCTCGGCGCTGAAGTCGAGCACGACGTACGGCACGCCGGCCGCGCGGAACTCGTCGGCCACGCGGCGGCCGACTCGGCCGTAGCCGCAGATGATGAAGTGGTCGCGCAGGCGCTCGATCGTCCGCTCCCTTCGCCGTTCCGCCAGGACGCCGGTCAGGACGCCGCCGGCGATCGCCTCGACGATAACCGCGCCGGCGTAGGCGATGATCGTCAGACCCGCGAGCACCAGCAGGATGGAGAGGGCGCGTGCGCCGTCCGTCCTCGGTACGGTGTCGAGCCCCGCGAGCGTGGCCGTGACCACGGCACGGTAGACGGACTGTGACCAGCTCTCGTGGAGGACCAGCCGGAAGCCGACCGCGCCGCCGCCGATCGTGACCGCCACGGCGGCCAGAAGGCGGAGGGCCTGACGGATGCGGAGGTTCGGCTCCATCCCTCTAGTATCGTGGCGGCGTGGACGACGAGCTCGCACCCGAGGCCGAGCCGGGCGAGCGCCGGCTCAACATCCACCTCGACCCGGCGGACATCGGCGGGGTCTACGCGAACTTCGCCAACATCAGCTTCTCGCGCTACGAGTTCACGCTCACCTTCGCGCGTATCGAGCACGAGGTCGAGGAGGGGGACGTGCCCGGCGCCGTCGTCGCGCGCGTGAACGCGTCGCCGCGCTTTCTCGAAGAGCTGATCGCGGCGCTGCAGGACTCGTGGTCGAAGTGGCAGACGACCGAGGGGATCCGCAACCTCCCCGAGGCGCCCCCGCACGAACACCCGTAGTGCTCGGCCTCGTGCCGTCGTATGCCGTGCTCTGCGCGGCGCAGGCGGCGGCGGTCGCCGCCCCGGCGCGCCCCGCCCGGTCGCGCGGACCGGGCGCCCTGGGCGTTGCCGTGCCGGCGGCGGCGCTCGGACTGGGCGTGCTCCTCCTCCGAGTGACCGGGGGCGGGCCGCACGCGCTCGCGCTTCTCGGCGCGGTCGCCGCGCCGCTGCTGGCGGCGGCGGCCGGGCCGCTCGGCCGGCACCGCTTCCCCTGGGCGTGGCCGCCCGCCGCGCTCGCGCTCTGGCTCGTCGCCTGGCTCGCCTCCGGCCTCGTCGCGCAGGCGGCCGGCCTGCTTCTGATCGCCGGCGCCTGCCTCGCACTCGCGGCCGCCGTCGGGCTCGCCGCACCCGCCTGGTCGATCGAGTTCGGTCTTCTCGCCGTCGCGGTGGTCGACGTCGTGCTCGTGTGGGGAACACCGCAGGTGGAGCCCGCGTCGACTGCACTCCACTACGCCGTCCTGCCGTCGGCGGCGGGCCATCCGCTGCCGCCGCTGCAGGACGCGACCTTCGGCTCGGCGACGATGGGCTGGCTCGATCTGCTCGCGCCGGCGCTGCTCGGCGTCGTCGCGCGCGCGCGGCTGCGGGCGGCGGTCGCGACCGGAGCCGCGGCCGGCGCATGGGGCCTGCTCCTCGCCGTCACGTCGACGCTGCCCGCGACGGTCCCGGTTGTCGCCGGCCTGCTCGCGTCGCGACCACTAACCTTGCGCCGCGATGCGCGCCGCCGTCATCTCTGACATCCACGGCAACCTCGCCGCGCTCGAGGCCGTCCTCGCCGCGGTCGACGCCGACGCGCCGGACGAGCTGTGGTGTCTCGGAGACCTCGTCGGGTACGGGCCGCGGCCGAGCGAGTGCTGCGAGCTCGTCGCGGCGCGCGCGCAGATCTGTCTCTGCGGCAATCACGACCTCGCGGTACGGGGGACGCTCGACCTGTTCGAGTTCAGCGGGGACGCGGCCGCCGCAGCGGCGTGGACGCGCGAGGTGCTCTCGCCGCAGGCGCGCACCTATCTCGACTCGCTCGAGTCGGCGGGCGAGCGGGAAGGCGTCGCGCTCTATCACGGAAGCGCGCGCGACCCGGTCTGGGAGTACGTGCTCTCGGACGAGGCCGCGGCCGCGACGCTCGCGCTGACGAACGCCGCGCTCGTGCTCGTCGGGCACAGTCACGCGGCCCTGCAGGTCGCGCTGGGCGAGCGCGTGCACGAGGGCGCGCTCGCGCCGGCGGGAACCGAGCTCGAGCTCTCCGGCGCGCGCCGGCTGCTCAACCCCGGCTCGGTCGGGCAGCCGCGGGACGGCGACGTGCGTGCGGCCTGGCTCCTGCTCGACCTCGCCGCCGGGCACGCGAGCTTCCGCCGGGTCGAGTACGACATCGCCCGGACGCAGGCGGAGATCCGCGCCGCCGGTCTGCCCGAGCCTCTCGCCGCCCGGCTCGCCCTCGGCCAGTAGAGCTACTACCCCTGGTGCCAGGCACGGTGCCTGGCACCAGGGTGTCAGGGGGTTTCGGCGGAGTCGCGAAGCCGTTGCAGGGCCGTAAGCGGCAATCGACGACAGACTCGGCGGCGGAGCCGCCGGCGCCAGCTTTCCGTTCCGGCTTGCGGGAAAGTCGCGAGCCTTTCGGCAGGGTGCCTGGCACCGTGCCTGGCACCCGGGGGTCGGGGCTACCGGAGCGTCGGGCTATCCGGTTGCCGCGGCCGGCGTCCAGCTGAAGCGGCGGAGCGCCACCGCGAGGCCGATTGCGGCCCACAGCGCGAGGACGCCGATGTCGGTCCAGACGATGCCCACGCCGGTCGCGGACGGGTCGTATGCGTGATGAAGGCCGTCGGCGAGGTGCTGGACGGGGAAGACCTCGGCGACGTGCCGGAGCCAGCTCGGCAGGTTCACGTTGGGGATGAAGACGCCGGAGACGAAGTAGAGCGGCAGCATGATCGCCTGCACCATCGGCTGCGCCGCGTCGGCCGACTTGATCGCCGTCGACAGCGCGTACCCGAGGACGCAGAAGGCGGCTGCGCCGACGACGGCGGTGACCGCGACGCCGGGGATCGTCCTCGTCGGCAGGTGAACGCCGTAGGCGAAGCGGCCGACCGCCAGCAGCACGGCCATCGTGACGAGCGAGACGCCCATCGCCGTCAGCGTGCGTCCGGCGATCAGCACCCACGCCGGGACGGGGGTCGAGCGGCGGCGCTTGAGGACGCCCGACTCGCGCTGGGTGGTGATCGAGATGACGAGGTTGACGAACGACGCCGCGATCACCGCCATCGCCGATAAACCCGGCACGTAATAGGTCGAGGCTTTGACGCCGTCGGGGCCGACGACGTGGTTGCCGAAGACGCTGACGAAGATGACGAGGAACAGCAGCGGCAGGATGAGCGTGAAGAAGCGGCTCTGCTTGTTGCGCAGGAAGGCGCGCAGGTCGTAGCGCGACTGGTGGAGGACGAGCGCGAGCCGCCCCCGCCCCGCCGCCGGTGCCGCCGTCGCGGGTGGCCTCCGGAGGCGACGGTGAAGCCAGCGGAGAAGGAGAATCACCTCAGCCCTCCTGCTTGTCGTCGGTGAGCTCGAGGTAGACGTCCTCGAGCGTCGGGCGGCGGATGTCGAGGTCGGGTAGGTCGACGCCGCGGGCGAGTGCCCACTCGGCCAGCGTATGGACGTGAAGGAGCGGCGTCTGGGTTGCGAGCGTGACCCGCTGCCCGTCCTCGCCGACGGCGAGCGCGCGCAGCTCCTGCGGCAGCTCGGCCGGGCGGGTCGCGTCGGGGAGCGTGAAGCGAACCGTGGCGGCCATCCGGTGGCGGCCGCCGAGCGTGCCCGGCGTGCCCTCGGCGACGATGCGGCCGGCGGCGATCACGGCGATGCGATCGGCGAGCTGCTCCGCCTCGTCCATGTAGTGGGTCGTCAGGAACACGGTCTTCCCGAGCGAGCGGAGGCCGTCGATCACGCTCCAGGCCGTCCGTCGCGCGGACGGGTCGAAGCCTGTCGTCGGCTCGTCGAGGAAGATCAGGTCGGGATCGCCGATGAGGGCGAGGGCGACGTCGAGCCGGCGCCGCTGGCCGCCCGAGAGCTGCTCGCCGAGCGTGTCGGCTTTCTCCTCGAGCCCGACGAGGGTGATCGTCTCGTCGATCTCGCGGGGCTCGGTGTAGTACCCGGCGTAGAGCTGAAGGCACTCGCGGACGGTCAGGCCGGGCTCCGGCTGCGACTCCTGCAGCACGGCGCCGACCCGGTTCCGCCAGGCACCGTCGCCCCTGGCGGGATCGACGCCGAGGACGCTGACCTCGCCGTCGCTGCGCGTCCGGAAGCCCTCGAGGATCTCGACGGTGGTCGTCTTCCCGGCGCCGTTCGGGCCGAGGAAGGCGAAGATCTCGCCCCTGTACACCTCGAGGTCGATCCCGGCCACCGCGTCCAGCCGGCCGTAGCGCTTCCTCAGCCCCCGTACCGCAACGACCGGCTCGGGCGTCGAGCCACCCCCAATGCCGGTGCTCGCGTCGGCGACCGCCGCCACGGTCACAGTCTCGTACGCGGCATACGCTGCGGCAAGCCGCCCACCCCGGGCTTAACCGTCCCCCAACAGATCAGACCGGGAGGGTAAGGCTGTCGATGTCGCTCGGGTAGTCGGTGAGGACGTCCATGCCGTCCGCGGTGACGACGACGGTGTCCGAGTGACGGAAGCCGCCGATCGCCGAGTCGTAGAGACCCGGCTCGATGGTGAAGACCATGCCCGGCTCGAGCGGCGTGTGGTCGCCGACGTCGAGGAAGGGCGCCTCGTGGTTGCGGAGGCCGATCCCGTGGCCGGTGTGCTGGCGCCAGTACCGGAGCAGGTCGTTCTGCTCGAAGTAGCGCATGACGGCGCCGTCCACGTCGGCGCAGGTGGCGCCGGGCCGGATCGCGTCGAAGGCGGCCCGCTGCGCGGCGACGGTGTGGTCGAAGAGACGCCGCATCTCGTCGGTCGGAGGGCCGATGATCATCGCGCGCTCGAGCTCCGCGTTGTAGCCCCAGATCGGCGCGCTCGTCTCCGTCACGAGCACGTCGCCCGCCTGGAACTCGATGTTGTGCGCGACGGCGTGCGCCCACGAGCTGCGCAGCCCGATCTGGCCGCGATAGCCGGCAGACGCGCCGGAGGAGGACGAGAGCCCGCCGCCGTACGCGTCGCCGAGCGCCTCCAGCATCGCGAGCGTCGCCTCCCGGCCGGCCCGGAGGCTGGCCTCGGCCTCGGTCGCGCCGGGCCGGGAGTACTCCTGCAGCAGCCGGTGCGCATGCGCGCACCAGCGAGCGCTCTCGCGGATGAGCGCGATCTCGCTCGCGCTCTTGCGCGCCATCATTCCTTCGATCAGGTCGCCGAGCGGCGCGACCGAGACCCCCGCGACGTCGCTGAGCGCCGGACCCTTGTAGCCGAGGATGCCGGGATAGCCGTCGCCGTCGGCGCCGATCGCCTCCCGGATCCCGAGGTCGCGCAGGACGTGGGCGAAGACCAGCATCGGGTGCTCGATCCCCGGGTACTCCGGATATGACTCGATCCGTGCGAAGTCGGCCTCGGCGCGCGTGCGCTCGACCTCGAACTCCGGCACGAACACCGCGGACTCGCGCCCGACACTCTCGGCGTAGATCACCGGCCGTTCGTTCGAGAGGAACCAGAAGCCGGTGAAGTACTGGATGTAGTCCGCGCCGAAGAGGACGTATCCGGACAGGCCTTTGCGCCGCACGTGCTCGAGCAGCCGCTCGCGCCGGTCCTGCAGCTCGGTGGCGGGAATGCCCGTGCGGGGCCGGCTGCGCTGTTCCACCATCTCCTCCTCGGTCGTCAAATCACCGTCGGCCCGACACAGCCGTCAGTCCTCGAGCTCGAGTAGCGCCTCGTAGAGTGCGAGCGAGCTGTCGGCGACGAGCTCCGGCAGCCGGGCGAGCCATTGGTCGCCCGAGCTGGCGAAGCCCGGTAGCGAGACCACTCCGTGTCTGCTCACGTTTGCCGAGCACCTCCCCGTGGCGATCGAGTCGGGGAACCTGACCTGCTTCCGGTCGACGCCGGCCGCTGCAACTGCGCCGCCCTCATCCGAGAACTCGTATCGCCCCTGACGCTTCTTCGCGCGGATGCGGACGGGGGTGATTCCGTCGTAGGTCAAACCCGTGTCGAGGACGAGCTCGCCACGCTCAACCTTCCTGAGGCTCGAGATGTCAGTCGCGAGCATGGAGGTCGCTGACCGTCACGAGGTCTTGTGAGCGCTCCAGGTGCCGACGCCTCGCGGGGTCTTGTAGCTGCCCGACATCGACTTGCCCGACTGCGAGCCCGTGTAGGTGGCGCCCGCGCCGACGGCCCCGAATGTGATGGCGGTGCCGTGCACGCTGCCGGTGACGCTGTACGTTCCGTTCGGGTTCGAGAGGACGATCGATCCGCTCAGACTGGACTTCGACAACGTCCAGTGAAGTGTGAACGTACCCGTGAAAGCGCCGCTGTACTGCCCGGACCACGTCCCGGCGACCGAGACACGGTGTTTGGGCTTCGGCTTCGAGTTCACCGCGGCGAACGCGGTGCCGGTGCAGTAGAAGACCAGAAGGGCGGCGACCCACAAAAGGGAAATCGCCGGCGCGATTCTGCGACCCCGAGAACAAACGTGCATGCCTAGGTTCCTCTCTCTCTCGATTGCGAGCTGCCGATCAGACCGTCGGTCACACTCCGTCATTCGCGCCTCATGGCAACCACAGCGTGTCGACCATGCGCTCGTACGAGACGCGAGCCGCATCGGCGACCCGGTGCGAGGCCGTGGGACACCACCTCGCACGAACGCGTCCGAAACACGTGCCATTCAGCTCCAAGCCATCTCAGCCCCCTGGGCGCACCCCCGGACACCCACCACCTGGCAATTCTCGCCTGCTGGGACGGCAGGAGTCAATCCGCGCTTTCAGGGTCGTGTTTGCCCCTGAGGCTCCGACTCGGCTCCGAGGCGAGAGGTGGCTCGGTAGGCATCGCGTAGGCTTTGGCGGTGGCGACACGGTTGGGCAGCCGGCTCGGCGGTTCCGGCGACGATTTCGTCATCATGCAGTGGACCGCCGAGGTCGGAGATCGCTGGATCGCTCCGATGCACGTTCACCACGAGGACGACGAGGCGTGGTACGTGCTCCGAGGAACGCTCGGGTTTCGGCTCGGCGACGAGCAGCTGGAGGCGGGGCCAGGGTCGGCGGTGTTGGCACGGCGGGGCACGCCGCACACGTATCGGAACGCCGGCGGTGAAGAGGCGGAGTACCTGCTGGTGATGCCGCCGAGGATCGCGTCGCTGATCGAGGCGATCCATGAGCCGAGCGCAGATGTTCACGCGCTGTTCAGGGCTCACGCGTCCGAAATCCTCGCGTAGGTCGCGCAAGATCATCCCCTGGGCGAGCGCTCAGGAATGTGCCCGGGAGCGACGGGCTGCGACGCGCAGCCGGTTGCCGTCTGGGTCTACGAGGGCAGTCTCGCGTCCGGCAAGTCCATCCCCATCGACAAGGACGCCGAACTCTTCCGCCACGCGATCGACGTCCTGGCGTAGAGATGGATGAACGTGTCTGGCCGAGCGTCACCCTTGTGCTCCGAGAGGTAGAGCCTGACCCGTCCACGTGCGACCGAGACGAACGAGGGAAAGCCAGGCTCGAACTGATGCTCCCACTCCTTGACGAACCCGAGGCGCTCATACCAGCCGACAGCCCGACGGGCATCCTCGACATAGAGCACCGGCACGACTTCTTCGTCCAACGCGTCGAGGTCAGAGCATCCCGCACCAGGGGTGCAGAGGCTCGGCTGCGCCAGTGCGGGAATGACCCATGAGCGTGCGGGCGCCGTCTCAGCGACCTCTCGGGCGAGCTGGACCAAAGCGCCGCGAGGGAAGCCTCGCGAAGAAGGTCGCCCAGCCAACAGTCATTAGGGCAGCGAGGCGAGTGAGATGGCCAGTGCGCGTACTCGGGGCGAGGCCACGCTGACCTGGGCCAGCGTGCGCGAATGACCCCCGACGATGTCGGGTGACGTCGGTCGGCCCGCGTGCCTGATAGCTCAGCGGACGGCGGCCCACAGGAAGATGCCACCCAGCACGACCGCGGTTGGGCCGATCGTGTTGCGGATGAATCCCTTCTTGCCGAGGTGCATCGCGACCAGGCTTCCTCTGACAGGGGGCCGTCCTCGAATGATGGCTGCGACCTCGTTGGCCCCACCCCGCCAGTTCGTCATCAGCCCGACCCCCTCACCCAAGAGGAGCGCGCTGATGGCGACCAGAGCCATCCGTGCGGCGAGGTGGTGCGTTGCGCCGAAGAGGAAGGCGCCTCCAATCACCGCAACCCAACAGACGAGGCCGCCGTATGCGAGAGCCTTCGTCTGCCCGGCGTTTCGCCCGTCACCGTGCATCAGAGGACTGTCGCACCAGGCCTCGTAGCACGCAACCGCGGCGTGGGCGAGCGTGCGGGAATGTCCCCAGGCCGCGGTCCGGCTGGTGCGGTGCTTGACCGGTGACGGTCGGCGGGTGCGTTGGAGCTACTAGAGTCTGCGTGGGTCATGGCTGCGACGCCCGAGACTCGCTACGCCGTCAGCAGCGGCTATCACGTCGCGTATCAGGTGGCGGACGGTGCGGATCGCGACATCGTGTACGTGCCGCGCACGACGACACCGATCGATCTTCTCTGGG
>DASPTD010000012.1:0-14248 GCA_035623575.1 Gaiellaceae bacterium | reverse complement strand
CAGGTAGTCGCCGGCGTCGGCCGACGCGACGGTGTAGGAAGAGGTGGTGGCGCCGGCGCCGGTCGCGCTCGTCCAGGTCGTGCCGTTGGTCGAGCTCTGCCACTGATACGCGTACGAGGTCGGCGAGTTCGTCCAGGTGCCCGTCGTTGCATGGACGGTCTGGCCGACGGTCGGCGCGCCTCCGGCATCGGTGGTCGGAACGCTGACGTCGGCGGGAGCTGCAGTCTGCGGAGCTGCGAGCAGGGCCGCCAGCGCCTGCAGAGCTCCCTCGGCGTTCAGCAGGCCGCAACGCACCTTGCTCATGAGCTGCGGAAGCTGCGTTGCGCCGTTGCAGATCGCTTCCTTGACCTGCGCGGCGGTCGCCTGCGGATACGCGCTGAAGAGCAGGGCGGCGACGCCGGTCACCAGCGGCGCTGCGAAGCTCGTGCCGTAGCTCGTCGCATTGTCGCTGCCGTCGATCGTGTCCATCGCGATCCCCTCGCCGGGAGCCGCGATGTCCACGTGCTGCGGACCGTAGTCGGAGAAGAACGCGATCGTGTTCCAGTGCGTCGTCGCGGCAACCGTCAGAACGTTGTCGAAGCCGGTGCCGTCGAAGCTGGGAACGTACTGCGGGTTGTCGTGGTCGGCTCCCCAGTTGCCCGCCGCGAACACGAGCAGCACGCTCTTGTTCTCTGCGTTCTGCATCGCGTCCTGAATGCCGGGAACGGGAGAGTTCAGTCCGGCAAGCGAGATGTTGACCGCGCGCACGCCTGGGCTGTTGACGGCGTAGTTGACCCCGGCGACGATGTTCGAGTTGACCCACTCCTCGTTCGGGCCGAGCACCTTGACCGGCATCAGCGTGGCGTCGGGAGCGGCGCCGACGATGCCCATGCTGTTGTTCGGTTGCGCAGCGATCAGGCTGGCCGTGTACGTGCCGTGGTAGACGACGTCCGTGGTATCGGAGTTGCCGTCCCAGAAGTTCCACCCCGGCACGAGCTGTGAGGCGAAGTCGGGGTTCGGGGCCGCGCCCGTGTCGACGGTGGCGACCTCGACGCCGGCGCCGGTGGTCTGCTTCCAGGCGTCGGTGAGGTCGATGCCGTCGTGGGTGCCGCCGTAATAGCCGGTCTCGGAGTAGGTCGCAGGGATGTACCACTCGCAGTCCGCGCGAGGATCGTTGAACGCGGTCGGGATCGAGCAGTCGCCCCAGAACGCCCCGGAGCCGTTGTCGTACGTCGGCGACGTCGGTGTCGGCTGCGACGCCGGCGGCGTGTGCACGACCGGCGCAACGTGCATGACCTGCGCCAGCGCCGACATGGCGCCGGACGCGCTCAGCATGCAACCACAGCTGACCATGCCCTGAAGCGACGGAAGCGGGCGACCACCGCTGAGGATCGCCTGCACGACCTGCGTCGCGGTCGCGGTCGGGAAGGCCGAGCGAAGCAGGGCGGCCACGGCGGCCACTTCGCCTGCCGCTGACTCGGAACCGCTGATCCAGCCACCGGACGGCCAGTTGTCGGGATAGTCGCCGAAGAGGCTCGTTCCGGGCGCCGCTATCTGAACTCCGGCGCCTGAATCCGTGAACTGATCGAAGTTGTTGAGGTAGTCCTCGCTCGCCACCGTGATCGTGTTGGAGAGCTTCGAGCCGTCGGGGGAGATCAGGTAGCCCGGTGTGCCGTTCTGGACGCCCTGGGTCGACGAGCCCAGGTCTCCCGAGGCAAGCGCGACCACGACGTTCTGGTTCGCCGTCGCATTGAGCGCGGCCTGGGTGAGAGGCAGGTAGCCGGACGATGCGCCGATCTCGTAGAGCGGGAATGCGATCACCGACGCTCCGTGGCCGACGGCGTAGGTGATGCCCTGCGACACGGCGGAATCGGTGAGCGTGCCGTACGGGCCGAGCACCTTGACCTCGAGCACCTTGGACGCGGGCGCGACGCCGACGAAGCCTCCGTTGTCGGGCTCGGCGGCCATGATCCCCGTGAGGACGGTGCCCGTCCCGTACGTGTCGTTCGTGTCGGTGTCGCCGTCCACGAAGTTGTAGCCGCCGGACGCCAGGTTGTCGGCGTAGTCGGGATCGTTCGTGTCGGCGCCGCTCGAGAGCAGGCCGATCGTCACGCCCTGGCCCATGGTGGTCTGCCAGGCGCCCACTGCATCCATGCCGTAGTGCGTGACGCCGCTGTCGACGTAGGAGGGGGCGAGCCACCACTCGTCGCAGCCCAGCCCGTCGCTGACCCCGAGCTGGATGTCGCCGGGGCAGTAGCGCCAGGGATTCGTGTAGGACTGGGAGGCCGCGGCGAGCTCGTGCGCCTCACCGGCCGCGGCGGCGGGAGCCTGGGTCGTCCGCAGGACGCTGCCGTTCGACTGCGGACCGAAGTCGCCGCCAACCGGAACGGCAGCCGACGTCGGACGTGAAGCGGTGACCGGCCCGGTCTCCACCGCCGGCCCGCGTGCGCTCGACGGCTTCGCCGGGAGGACCCGGGGTGCGTTCGAGCGGGCGCCCGCCTGGCCGGCGAGCGTCGAGGCCCCGGGGGGGGCGATCCCTCGGCTCGCGAAGCCGTCGCTTGCACCCGGGCAGCAGGCGATCGCGCCTGCAACGGTCGCCAGGAGTGCCGTCTTCCGCAATCGGGCACCGATCATGTTCCTCTCCCCCTTGAGCCTTCAGTAACCCCGGATCAAGCCGGCGGTGACGCCCCTTTCAGGTCGCACGAGGGAGGGCCGGCGCTCCCGCAACGGCGCCCGCGCCGCAGGCGCGGCCGGACGCTCGGCTCGAGGCCTCGTCCCGGCAGGCGATCGGCACACCCACGGTCCACCACGCGCCGGGCATCCTAGCCGAAGGTCCTGCTGGACCAGGACCTTCGGCTATCGGCTTAATACTTTCGGCCGGGTGCCCGCCTCGGATCAGGCCGGAGGGGCCGGGTCTCCCTTCGCGTCCGTGGCAGGATCTCCCGGCCCTGACCGTTGCCGGACCCGTCCACATGCTCTGCCGTGGCGTGCTCGCCTCCGCGGCCGCCTGCGCCGGGACGGCGCTCGCGCTCGCCGGGCCGGCCGCTGCCGGAGTGAGCGTCGGCGTCAACGACGACGCCGGGAAGGATCCGTCGCTCTTGTCGTGGTTCTATCCGACGATGGGCTCGGAGGGCCTGCAGGGAGACACGCTCACCCTCCGCTGGGACGAAGGCTCTCCGTCGACGGTGCCGGATCAGGCGGCGGTGAGCCAGGCGATCGCGACGGCAGACGCGAACGGAGTCACGATCGAGCTCGACCTCTACCCGCTCCACTCGCAGGTCTTCACGGACGCCGCCAGGTGCGCGCCGTCGACCGATCCGGAGGGCTGCGGCGACACCGCCCGGATTCAGGAGTTCGCGGCGTGGACGGCGCAGGTGGCGAGGACGTTCCCCACCGTGAGGCAGTTCTTCGTGATGAACGAGTGCAACCAGCCGCTCTACGTGAACCCGCAGTGGGACACGAGCGGTCAGAACCAGTCGGCCGAGATCTGCGGGCGCGCGCTCGCCGCCGCCTACGACGCGCTCCACGCCGTCAGCCCGGCGAACGTCGTCTGGGGAGTCGGCCTCTCGCCGCGTGGCAACGACGACCCGACTGCGACGAGCAACTCGTCGACGTCGCCGGTCAGCTTCCTCGAGGACCTCGGAGCCTGGTTCAAGGCCTTCGCCGCGGAGACCGGCCGCACGCAGCCTCTCATGGACGGGCTCGACTTCCACCCGTATCCCGTTCCGCAGTCATTGTCCTTCGCGGCCGGATACGCGAGCCCGAACAACGCGAGCGTCTCCAATCTGCCCCGGATCTACCAGGCTTTCTACGACGGCTTCAACGGCTCGCCCCAGAGGACGATCGGCCAGCAGGCGGGCGGGGGGCTGCCGGTGAGCCTGAACGAGGTCGGCATCCAGACCGACTCGTCCGGGCAGCCCGGCTACACGGGGACGGAGGTCAGCGCGAACGCCGCCGGCGGCGTGATCGGCCAGTACGCGACCGAGAGCTACCAGTCGAGCTGGTACGTGCAGATGCTGAACCTCGTCGCCTGCGATCCGAACGTGCGGCTCGTCAACATCTACCACCTGCTCGACGAGCCGGCTCTCGCCGGCTGGCAGAGCGGGCTCTACTACATCGACCGGACCGCGAAGGCGTCGGCCGCCGCCGTGCACGACTGGATCGCGACCACGGCCGGGAACTGCCGGGGAGCGCTGCAACCCTGGACGCCGCCGGGAGTGCCTGCCGCCCCGCCGGCTTCCACCCCGACGCCTTCGACGGGCAAGGGGCCGCGCATCGTCGTCGCCGCGGGAGGACGGATCCGGATCTTCGACGCAGCCACCCATCTGCTGCGGCGGGTGCTCGCCCCGTTCGGCTCGAGCTACACCGGTCCGATCTCGGTGGCGACCGGCGACGTGAACGGCGACGGCGTCTCCGACTTCGCGGTGGGGAAGGGGCCGGGTGGCCCGCCGGTCGCCGAGCTCCTGAACGGGAAGGACGGTAGGCTGATCGCTTCGTACACCCCGTTCGCCCGATCCTTCACGGGCGGCCTCTCGGTCGCGCTCGGGGATGTGAACGGCGACGGCAGGGTCGATCTGATCGTCGGCACCGGCGCCGGCACGGCCGCGCAGGTGAAGGTCTTCAGCGGAGCCACGCGCAAGCTCCTCGCCTCGTTCCGTCCGTTCGCCTCCAGGGGCGGCGTGTCGGTCGCGGCGGGCGACGTGAACGGGGACGGCAAGGCGGACGTGATCGTCGGCAGCGGCGCCGGCACCGCCGCGCAGGTGAAGGTCTTCAGCGGCGCGACGGGCGTCGTGCTCGAGTCGCTCGCCCCCTGCGCGTCCTGCCGGGGCGGGGTGTCGGTCGCGGCGGGCGACGTGAGCGGGGACGGCAAGGCGGACGTGATCGTCGGCACCGGGCCCGGCACCGCCGCCGTCGTGACGGTCTACCGGAACGCGACGAAGACGCGGCTGTGGTCGTTTCCCGCGTTCTCGCCGACGTTCGCCGGCGGCGTGACGGTCGCCGTCGCCGACGTGAACGGTGACGGGCGGGCCGATCTCGTGGTGGGCGCCGGCACGGGCGGCGGGGCTCAGGTGAAGGTCCTGAGCGGGAAGACGCACGCCCTGCTCGGCTCGTTCCTGGGCGCCACGGACTCGAGCGCGATCGCCGTCGGCGCCGGCTAGGAGGGGGGCGCAGCCGCCGTGAGCCGGCGCGCGAGCGCGCGACGTGCCCGGTCGCGCGTGCTCGTCGACCCGACGGACGGCGCCCTCGTCGAAGCTCTCGGCGGCAGGACGCTCGTCGGCGACGACGTCTACGACGTCGCGATCGTCGGTGCCGGGCCCACCGGCCTCTCGGCGGCCGTCGCCGCGGCCTCGGAAGGGCTCGGCACGATCGTCCTCGAGCGTCAGATCTCCCGCGGTCAGGCCGGCTCGAGCTCTCGCATCCGCAACGTCCCCGGCTTCACGTGGGGGAAGCGCGTGACTGCGGCAATGGGAGAAGGCGCCACGGTCGTCCAGCTCCTCCACACGCATCTCGAGGCCGAGGGCGGCACGGACCGCGAGAGGAAACCGATGAGCGCATCCACGTCGTAGTACGCGAAACGCGTCTCGCCGGAGATCGTCGAGCCTCTCGATCCGGAACAGGTCGCGGTGCAGTCGCGTTGGACCGTCGACGACGGGAGGGGCAGGTGTCTCTATCCACGAGGTGGGGAGGAATGGCGTGACCGAACAGGAGGAAACCGGTGTCGAGCTGCTCCTGAGTGAGCCGGAGATCGTCGCATGGCTCGAGCCGGACGAGACGGATGACGACGACGAGCCATCGCGGGCAGCGTAGGCGGCTCGCACATGCATACCCGGATTCTCGAGCCGAAGCACGGCCCCACGCTCCTCGTGAGGCCTCTGAGGCACGGCGACGTCGACACGGTGCTGAGCGTCTTCGAGCGCCTGGGCGAGGAGTCCCGCCGTTCCCGATTCAACGGGCCGAAGCCGTGCCTGAGCGCGTCCGAGCTGCGGCAGCTGGCCACGGTCGACGCGACCCGGCATGCGCTGGTCGCGTACCTCGCGGGGGACCGGCGGCCGGTCGCGATCGCACGGCTCGTTCGCGACGGCAACAGCGCAGAGATCGCCTTCGCGGTCGCCGACGAGCACCAGCAGCGCGGCATCGGCTCCGCGCTCGCGGCGGAGCTGATCGCGGACGCCCGCGCGGCCGGCGTCACGGAGATCACCGCCCTCGTGTCGAGCGACAACCCGGCCGCGGTCGCGGTGCTTCGCCGGATCGCGAGCGCGCTCGACATCAGGCTCGACGGCCCCGAGCTCTCGATCCGCGCCGCGATCGCGTAGCTCGCGGGGTGACGGTTGCCTTACGATCGCTGGCGTGGCCTACGACGAGGAGCTCGCAGCCCGCATCCGCGAGCTGGTCGCCGATGAGGCCGGTCTGACGGAGCAGAAGATGTTCGGCGGGCTCGCCTTTCTGATCGGCGGAAACATGGCCGTGGCGGCAAGCGGTCAAGGGGGCGTGATGGTCCGCCTCGATCCAGCGCAGTCGGACACGCTCGTCGCGACGACGAGCGCCCGCCCGGTCGAGATGCGCGGCCGGCCGATGCAGGGGTGGCTACGGGTCGACCCGGAGCACCTTCGCACGAGGAGCGAGCTCGCGAAGTGGGTCGTGGTCGGCACGGGGTACGCTCGTTCGCTGCCCGCGAAGCGATAGGCCGGCCCCGGCGGGCCGACGACTCCGTCGGTGACGCCGTAGACTTGGCGCATCGCCACACGACGGAAGCCGCGCGCGGTCGAGGAGCGCTTCCTCTACGAGATCATCTCGACGGTCGGCTCCTCGCTCAATCTCGAGGAGGTCCTCGACGGCGTCGTGCGGCTGCTCTCCGACGCGAGCGCCGTCCACGCGTGCTTCGTCTACCTGCTCGAGCGCGACCGGAAGCGGCTGGTGCTGCGGGCCGCCTCCGCTCCCTACGCGAATCTCGCCGGCACGATCGAGCTGAAGCGCGGCGAGGGGCTCGCCTGGTGGGCGCTCGACCGGCGCGAGGCGGCGTTCATCCGCGAGAGCGCTCTCGACGATCCTCGCGTCAAGTACGTGCCGGAGCTCGAGGAAGAGCGGTTCCAGTCGCTCGTGGCGATCCCCGTGCTCGGCAAGCGCGGCGACCCCATCGGCGTGATCACGCTGGACACCGAGGCGCCGCGCGAGTTCACCGACGCCGAGGTCGAGTTCCTCGTCTCGAGCGCCTCGCTCGTCGCGGGCGCGATCGAGAACGCGCGCCTCTACGACGAGATGCGCCAGCGCGTCGCCGAGCTCGAGCAGCTGACCGAGCTGGCCGACGCCGTCGCCGCGGCGGAGACGCTCGAGACCCTGGGACCGGAGGTCGTCGTCCGCAGCGCCGAGCTGCTCGGCGCGGGAGCGGTGCACCTCTACCTGCTCGACCCCGAGGACGAGCGGCTGCTGCTGCGCTGGTCGGCGCCCGCCGGGGCACAGGCCCCCGACGCGATCGGCCTGACCGAGCTGGGGCCAGAGCTCGGCCGCAGCGGGCGGACGCCGCGGCTCGCCGTCTCGCTCGTCGCCGGCGGCGAGCTGCTCGGCGCACTCGTCGCGGCCGGGACGCAGGAGCTCGACCTCGCGCGCGCGGCGGCGAACCAGACCGCGGTGGCGATCAAGAAGATCCAGGTGCTCGAGCGGCTGACCGAGAAGAACCTGATCAAGGACTTCTTCGAGGACATCGAGGCCCAGCGCACCGGCGACGCCCTCGAGGGCCGGGCGGCCCGGCTCGGGTGCGACCTCGGCCTGCCGCACGTGGTGCTCGCCGCGGTGCGCGCGGACGACTCCTTCGAGCGTGCGCTCTCGTCGCTCGCGCGCGGGGCGCTCGTCGACCGGCGCGATCAGGCACTGCGCGCGCTCGTGCCGGCGACCGCGGAGGGGGCCGGGCGGCTCGTCGACGAGCTGCGCCGCGTCCTCGCCGAGCTCGCGACTCCGGCGGTCGTCGGCGTCTCGAGCGTCTGCGTCGGCGCGGGCGCCCTCGCCCACGGCTTCGAGGAGGCGCGCCACGCGCTCCTCGGCGCGACCGCGCTCCGGCGGGAGCGCGGCGTCGTCGGCTACGACGAGCTCGGGCCGTACAAGTACTTGCTGCGCATCGCGCTCGACCCCGGCGCCAGGGACTCGACGATCGACGCCGTGACGAAGCTCGACGCCTACGACCGCGAGCGCGGCGCGGCGCTGCTCGCCACCCTCGAGGAGTTCCTCGGCCGGCGGGGCAACATCAGCGCCACCTCCGAGGCCCTCTTCGTCCACCCGAACACCCTGCGTCAGCGGCTGCGCCGGATCGGCGACCTCTCGGGGATCGACCTCCGCCACGACGACTGGCTGATGGTGGAGATCGCGGTGAAGATGGTTCGGCTCCGGGCGGCGCTCGGGGCTGCCACCCCCCACACATGAGCGACCCTCCGATGTGGAGGAATCGGCCCTCACGCCGGGTCTGTGCAGGGTGATACAAACGGGCCTCCACGACGAGAGGAGAGGCAATGGCCGTCGCGAGCGATCCGCGACTTGCGGAGATCCAGAAGGTCGCGAAGGAACGCGGCGTCGAGTTCTTCTTTGCCCAGTTCGTCGATCTCTACGGCCGCCCGAGCGCGAAGCTCGTGCCGGCCCAGAACCTCGAGGACCTGGCGAGCGACGGCGCGGGCTTCGCCGGCTTCGCCGCCGGCGAGATCGGCCAGGCGCCGAGCGACCCGGACATCGCCGCGATCCCGGACCTCGACAGCCTCACGCTCGTCCCCTGGCAGCCGAACCTCGCCCGCTTCGCCTGCGACATCACCGTCGAGGGCGAGGAGTGGCCGTACTGCCCGCGCACGATCCTGCGGCATGTGCTCGCGCAGGCGAAGGACCTCGGCTACGAGTTCAAGCTGGGGATCGAGCTCGAGTACTTCCTCGTGCGACGGCGCGACGACGGCTCGATCGAGATCGCCGACGCGGGCGACACCCTCGACAAGCCGTGCTACGACATGGCCGGGCTGACGCGGCAGTACGACTTCCTCACCACCGTCTCGAAGTACTGCAACGAGCTCGGCTGGGGCAACTACGCGAACGACCACGAGGACGCGAACGGCCAGTTCGAGCAGAACTTCCGCTTCGACGATGCGCTCGTGAGCTGCGACCGCGCGATCTTCTTCCGCTACATGGTGCACACGCTCGCCGAGCAGTACGGCATGGTCGCCACCTTCATGCCGAAGCCGTTCACGCACCTGACCGGGACCGGCGCGCACTTCCACATGTCGCTGTGGCGCGACGGCGAGCAGTTGTTCCTCGACGAGGGCGACCCGCGCGGGCTCGGGCTGTCGGAGACGGCGTACGGCTTCATCGGCGGCCTGAGGAAGCACGCCCGCGCCTACAGCGCCCTGACGGCACCGACCGTGAACTCGTACAAGCGCCTCAAGGCGGGGACGACGACGAGCGGCGCCACCTGGTCGCCGGTGTGGATCTCGTACGGCTACAACAACCGGACGCAGATGCTCCGGATCCCGGCGCCCGGCCGCATCGAGGACCGCACGATCGACGGCTCCGCGAACCCGTACCTCGCCGCCGCCGCCGTGCTCGCGGCCGGCCTCGACGGGGTGGAGAACGGCCTCGACGCCGGCGAGCCGAACTCGGAGAACCTCTACACGTTCACGTACGAGGAGCTGACGGCCCGGGGCATGCGCGCCTTGCCGGCGAACCTCCTCGACGCGGTCGGCGAGCTCGAGTGCGACGACGTCCTCCGCAAGGCGCTCGGCCGCGGCCGGAACGAGGACTACGTCGACTACTACGTCCGGGTCAAGCGCGACGAGTGGTTTCGCTACCACGAGCAGGTCTCGCAATGGGAGCTGAACGAGTACCTCACCCGCTTCTGACCCATATGGAGGAAACCTCCACTGCCGTGCCGCGAAGACTGGCGTGTTCTGCGGCCTGACGGCCGTAAGCTGTGTAGAAACCATCCACAAGCGGGGTGAGCGTCGGATGTGCGGGATCGTCGGGCTGTTCTGCAAGTCGCCGGAGCTGGAGCCGCGGCTCGGCGAGTACCTGTCCGCCATGCTCGTGCAGATGGACGACCGCGGACCGGACAGCGCGGGCGTGGCCGTCTACCGGGATCCCGCGCCGGAGGGCTGGAGCAAGCTGACGCTCTACTCGGCCGAGCCCACGATGCGCTGGGACGTCCTGCGCGGCGAGCTCGCGGAGGCGTTCGGCGGCGCCGAGCAGGTCGGCGTCCGCGCGAGGCACGCGGTCGTCCTCGTCGAGGCGGACGCGGACGAGGCCGAAGCCTGGATCCGCCGGCACCAGCCCGGCCTGCGCGTGATGAGCGCCGGCCGCGTGATCGAGATCTACAAGGAGGTGGGCCGGCCGCGCGCGTTCGCCGAGGAGTTCGCCCTCTCGGACTTCCAGGGCACGCACGGCCTCGGCCACACGCGCATGGCGACCGAGAGCCGGGTCACGACCGAGGGCTCGCACCCCTTCTCGACCGGTCACGACCTCTGCCTCGTCCACAACGGCTCGCTCTCGAATCACAACCGGCTGCGGGAGCGGCTGCGACGCGAGGGCATCGAGTTCCAGACCGAGAACGACACGGAGGTGGCGGCCGGCTACCTCACGTGGCGGCTGCGCGAGGGCGCGACGCTCGAGCAGGCGCTCGAGGGATGCCTCGACGACCTCGACGGCTTCTACACGTTCCTCGTCGGCACCGCCGACGGCTTCGCGGTGCTCCGCGACCCGATCGCCTGCAAGCCCGCCGTGCTCGCCGAGACCGACGACTGGGTGGCGATGGCGTCCGAGTACCGCGCGATCGCCGTCCTGCCGGGGGCGTCGGACGCGCAGATGTGGGAGCCCGAGCCCACCGTCGTCTACGCCTGGGAGAAGGCGCTCGTCTGATGGCGATCGCCACCGAGGAGGTCGTCGATCTCGCGAGCACCCCGCTGCGCGAGCTCAACCAGCGTCTCCACGACGCGGAGGAAGGGCGGTTCCGGGTCGTCAACCCGAACGGCGCGCACGCCGTCGCGTGCGGGATCAAGACACCGCTCGAGGTCGAGATCGTCGGCCACGTGGGGTACTACTGCGCCGGCATGAACCAGCACGCCCAGGTCCGCGTGCGCGGCAACGTCGGCACGGGCGTCGCCGAGAACATCATGTCCGGCTCCGTCGTCGTCGAGGGAAACGCGAGCCAGTCCGCCGGGGCGACCGGGCGGGGCGGGCTCGTCGTGATCCACGGCGACGCAGCGGCCCGCTGCGGCATCTCGATGAAGGGTGTCGACATCGTCGTCCGCGGCTCGATCGGGCACATGAGCGCATTCATGGCGCAGCGGGGCTGCCTCGTCGTCTGCGGCGACGCCGGCGACGCGCTCGGCGACTCGATCTACGAGGCACACATCTACGTGCGCGGCTCGACCGCCGCGCTCGGCGCCGACTGCATCGAGAAGGAGCTGAAGGAGCATCACGTCGACGAGCTCCGCTCGCTGCTCGAGCGCGCCGGCTTCGACGACCTCGACCCGGCCGAGTTCCGCCGCTACGGCTCGGCGCGGCAGCTCTACAACTTCAAGATCGACAACGCCGGGGCGTACTGATGCCCGCGACGAACGGCACGGGCTGGCAGCCGGGGCTGCGCGAGTCGTACCTCTACGACCGCAACGTCATCGCGGAGATCCAGCGCGCCGCGCGCGAGGGCATCTACGACATCCGCGGCTTCGGCGCGAAGCGGCGCCTGCCGCACTTCGACGACCTGCTTCTGCTCGGGGCGAGCATCTCGCGCTACCCGCTCGAGGGCTACCGCGAGCGCTGCGGCACCGAGGTCGTGCTCGGCACGCGCCACGCGAAGAAGCCGCTCGAGCTGAAGATCCCGATCACGATCGCCGGGATGAGCTTCGGCGCGCTGTCGGCGCCGGCGAAGGAGGCGCTCGGCCGAGCGGCGACCGAGGTTGGCACCTCGACGACGACCGGCGACGGCGGCATGACCGAGGAGGAGCGGCTGAGCTCGAAGACGCTCGTCTACCAGCTGCTCCCGTCGCGGTACGGCATGAGCCCCGACGACCTGCGCCGCGCGGACGCGATCGAGGTCGTCGTCGGCCAGGGCGCGAAGCCGGGCGGCGGCGGCATGCTGCTCGGCCACAAGATCTCCGACCGGGTCGCCGCGATGCGGGACCTGCCGAAAGGGATCGACCAGCGGAGCGCGTCTCGCCATCCCGACTGGACCGGCCCTGACGACCTCGAGATCAAGATCCAGGAGCTGCGCGAGATCACCGACTGGGAGAAGCCGGTGTTCGTGAAGGTCGGCGCGACGCGCACGTACTACGACGTGCAGCTCGCGGTGAAGGCCGGCGCCGACGCGATCGTCGTCGACGGCATGCAGGGCGGGACGGCAGCGACACAGGACGTCTTCATCGAGCACGCCGGCATCCCGACGCTGGCCGCGACCCGGCTCGCGGTGGACGCGCTGCAGGAGCTCGGGATGCACCGGCAGGTGCAGCTGATCGTCTCCGGCGGCATCCGCAGCGGCGCGGACGTCGCGAAGGCGCTCGCGCTCGGCGCGGACGCCGTCTCGATCGGCACCGCCGCCCTCATCGCGATGGGGGACAACAGCCCGGAGTACGAGGAGCAGTACCGGAAGATCGGCAGCGCCGCGGGCTTCTACGACGACTGGCACGCGGGCCGCGACCCGGTCGGGATCTCCACCCAGGACGAGCAGCTCGCCGGCCGCTTCGACCCGGTCGTCGGCGGCCGCAAGGTCGCGAACTATCTGCGCGTGCTCACGCTCGAGGCGCAGACGCTCGCACGCGCGTGCGGGAAGACGCACGTGCACAACCTCGAGCCGGAGGACCTCGTCGCGCTCACGGTCGAGGCGGCCGCGATGGCGCGCGTGCCGCTTGCGGGCACGAGCTGGATCCCGGGCGTCAACGGCGGGGCGCTGTAGGCCGCCCGAGCTCGCGCGAGATCGCCTCGGTCCGCTCGAGCAGCAGCGGCAGCGCCCTGCGTGCGGCGCCGCGGCCGAAGCGGGGCGTGGGGCCCTGCAGCGCGACGATGCCGGCGAGCTCGCCCGCGCTCGACCAGATCGGCGCCGCGATGGCGTTCAGCTCGGGCTCGCGCTCCTCGTACGCGTCGGCCCAGCCGCGGCGGCGCACCCGCTCGAGCTCGAGCTCGAGCATGGCGGGGTCGGTGATCGTCCGCTCGGTGTATGCACGGAGCGGCGGCTGCGGGCGCCGGCCGGTGACCGCGAGCATCACCTTGCCCGCGGCCGTCGCGTGGGCGATCGACGGGCGCCCGAGCCGGGTGGCGCCCTGGACGTACCTCTGCGTCGGCACGAAGTCGACGGTGATCGCATCCGGCTCGCTCGCCACCGACAGCGTCGCCGTCTCGTCGACGGCCGCGACGAGCGCCTCGAGATGCGGTCGAGCGACCACGCGTACGTCGAGCCGGTCGAGCACGGCGTGCGCGAGCTCGACGAGCCGGATCCCCAGCCGGTACTGCCCGGTCTCGGGAACGTGCTCGACGAGCCTGGCCTCGACGAGCGTTCCGAGCTGTCGCGACACCGTGCTCGCGCTCGCCACCGTCCGGCGTGCGATCTCGTTCGTGCCGAGGTCGCCGCCGGCCGCGAGCACGTCGAGGATCGCGAGCGACCTGCCGGCCGCGGCCACGCGCTCCCGCGAGGGTTGACCCGTTCTCGGCATGGACGGTAATATTCCACTCTACAGGATGCAATTGCGGAGAGCGCAATAATGTCGTTCCTGCTCGCCTGCCCGCACTGCGGCGCCCGCGACGTGAACGAGTTTCGCTACCAGGGCGAGGTGACGCGGCGCCCGCAGCACGAGCCGACGCTGCGCGAGCTGTCCGAGTACGTGTACTTCCGCGACAACGTCGCGGGCGTCCAGCGCGAGTGGTGGTATCACCGCACCGGCTGCGGCCTCTGGTTCGTCGCCGAGCGCGACACGCGCACGAACGACGTGCTTCGGACGGAGATCCCGGTCACGGCGCGGGCCGCCGAATGAGGCTCCCGCCGCAGCCGTCGGAGCGCATCGACCGCGCGATCCCGGTCGCGTTCACGTACGAGGGTGCGGCGGTGAGCGGGTTCGCGGGCGACACCCTCGGCTCTGCGCTCTTCGCCTCCGGGAGGCGCGTCTTCTCGCGCAGCTTCAAATACCACCGGCCGCGGGGGCTGCTCTGCTGCTCCGGCCACTGCGCCAACTGTCTGATGACCGTCGACGGCGTGCCGAACGTGCGCGTTTGCGTCGAGCCGATCCGCGAGGGCGTCGACGTGCGCGGCCAGAACGTGCTCGGC
>DASPTD010000054.1:0-27870 GCA_035623575.1 Gaiellaceae bacterium | reverse complement strand
CTGCAGCAGCGGCGCACCGGCGAGACGTCGCGCTACCCCGAGAGCCTCGAGCTGCGCGCGCTCTCCGAGACGGGCACCGTCGGTGCGCTCCTCTTCTTCGCCTTCCTCGTGCTCGCCCTCCGCTCCGCGGTGCGCGCCGTTCGCCGTGAGCCGGCCGCCGGCGCCGCGCTGGCAGCGCTTCTCGGGTTCGCCTTCTGGTTCTTCCACGCGTCGGTCGACTGGCTCTGGGAGTTCCCCGGGCTCGCGGCCCCGGCCTTCGGGTTCCTGGCGCTCGCCGCGGGCACGACCGACGCGGGGGACGTCGCCGCCCGGGCGGCCCGCGCCCGCCCGGGCAGGCGGGTCGCGCTTGCCGCCGCCACGGGCATCGTCACCGTCGCGGCTGCTCTCAGCGTGACCTGTCCCTGGATCGCCGTGCGGGACATCGACACCGCCGTCAACGCCCGGGCAGCGACACCTGCGGTCTACTCGCTCCTGCACGCCGCGTCGCGCTGGAACCCGCTCTCCGAGGACGCTGCGGTCGCCGAGGCGACGGTCGCCGCCAATGCCGCAGACCGCGTGCGCGAGCGGAAGGCGCTCGAGGCGGCTCTGCGCCGCAACCCGCACGACTGGTACATCTACCTGATGCTCGGGATCGTCGACGGTCGCGAGCACGAGCCGGCCGCCGCCCGCGTCCGGCTGGCCCAGGCGCGAAGGCTCTCGCCGCTCGACCAGGTTGTCATCTACGCGCAGCGGCGGCTCCGGTGGGGAACCCCGCTCACCGAGCGTGAGGTGGGGGACATCTTCCTGCTCGAGAGCCGCAAGGCGCGCGGCGTCGTCCAGAAGTGAGCCGTGAAGCCGGGAAGGGCGCGGGCCGCCCCTGTTCGAGCCATACACACCGGTGGCCGGAATCCTGTACCTTCGGCTCGTGCGCTCGGCGCGGATTCGGCTCTACTGTAAGCTCGGCCTCGGAACAGGCCCTTTCACCATCAGCGATCGAACCGTCTTCCAGGGGGAAATGACTTGAAGCGCGTAATCGTCATCATCGCAGTCGCCGTGACGGCTCTCGCACTCGCATCGGGTGCGTTCGCCTCCGCCCTCACGAACGGCCACGGCTCCACTCCCAAGAGCTCGCGCACGCTCGGCGCGAAGGTCATCAAGAAGAGCGCCCTCAAGGTGAACACGCTGCCCTTCACCGGTATCGATCTCGGGGTCGCTGCCTTGGGCGGGATCGCGCTCCTCGGTGTCGGTTTCACGCTCCGCCGCTCGTCGCGCAAGGCGAGCTGACGCTTCGACGGTACGACGCGAGACCAGGCGCCTCCCCCCGGCCTGATCGCTGCGCCGGCGCCCTGCTAGGGCGCCGGCGCATTTTGTTGGGCGCCCGCGCTCAGCACGATGGCCGCGGCCTCGGCGAGGTCGGGCGCGGTCGCGTCGGCACCCGTGGCGGTTCCCGGAGGCGCGATACGAATCGTTGCGGTGCCCGCCGCGCGCCCGGCTTCGACGTCGGACTCGGTGTCTCCGATCATGACGCTGCAGGCGAGGTCGAGTCCGAGCTCCGCAGCGGCACGCAGGAGCAAGCCGGGCGCCGGCTTGCGGCAGTCGCAGGCGTCGGCGTCGTCGTGCGGGCAGTAGTAGAACGCGATCGGGCCGCCTGTCTCGCGGACGAGAGCCTCTTCGACGGCGCGCAGCGTCTGCCAGGTCACGAGGCCGCGTGCGACGCCCCGCTGGTTCGAGACGACGACCGGGACGTACCCGGCGCCGGCGAGCCGGCGCACCGCTTCGGCCGCGCCTGGGAGCAGGACGAGCTGGTCGATCTCCCGGACGTAGTCGTGAGCAGGGGGACGCTCGTTCAGGACGCCGTCGCGGTCGAGGAACGCGGCGGGGCGGAGCGTCACGCGGGCGGGTACTCCTCCTGGTCGAGCCGCGTCTGAAAGTAGGCGGTCAGGACGTGGTCGAGCACCATGTGCAGGTCCTCCACGATGCCGTAGTCGTTTGCGGGGACGAGCACGTACTCGTCCGCGAGCTCCATGGCGAGGCCCCCGTCGAAGCCCAGGAGAGCGATGTTGGTGGCCGCCCGCTCGCGCGCGTAGCGCATGGCGCGCAGGATGTTGGGCGAGTTGCCGCTCCCGGTGATCGAGATCAGCACGTCTCCCGCCCGGATCAGATTCGTCAGCTGCTCGGCAAAGACCTGGTCGTAGCCGACGTCGTTCGCGAGCGCCGAGAGCAGCGCCATGTTGTCGTTCAGGCTCATGACCCGGAAGCGAGGCCGGTTGGGCGAGATCGTGTTCTTGCCCAGGTCGCAGGCCATGTGCGACGCGGTTGCTGCGCTGCCGCCGTTGCCGATGATGAAGACCTGCTTGCCGTGCTTGTACGCGCTGAAGAGGATCTCGCCCATGGCCTCGATGCGCTCGACCGGCATCGCCTCGATCGTCTCCTTGAGACGCCCGAGGTAGCTGTCGACGAAGTCGCGGAGCTGCGGCTTGCTCATCATTGCCCGATGAAGATGATGCGCGAGCCGTGGTCGTCGAGCAACACCGGCAGCTCCCGCAGATCGTCGAGGGCGCGCCTCACCGCCGGCTGCCTGTCGCGCGGAACGTAGAAGAGCAGGAACCCGCCTCCGCCGGCACCGAGGAGCTTCCCGCCGCGTGCACCGGCCTGTCGCGCCTTCTCGTACCACGCGTCGATCTCGGGCGTCGTGACCCCGCCGAGCTCGCGCTTCACCTCCCAGCCGCGATGGAGGAAGTCGCCGAGGACGTCGGGATCTCCCTTGCCGAGCTCCTCGTAGAGCTCGAGCGCGAGGTCGCGTAGCTGTCCGAGGTACCTCTTCGTCTCCTCCTCCGACCTCGCGGCCTGGTCGAGGTCGGTCAGGACCGTCTCGGCCGATCGCTGGGTGCCGGTGTAGAACATCAAGAGGCTCCGCTCCAGCTGCGTCTTCCCCTCCGGCGTCAGGACGACCGGATCTCGTGTGACGGCGTCCCCGGGCCCGAAGCGGAAGAGATTCAAGCCGCCGAAGGCGGACGAGTACTGGTCCTGCTTTCCGATCGGCTTGCCGAGGATGTCGATCTCGATCTCGGACGCGGCCTCGGCGAGGTCGTGGCTCGACTTGAGGATCCCCTGGTAGGTGAAGAGGGCGTTCAGCGTCCCGACGGTGACGGCGCCCGACGAGCCGAGGCCCGTCCCCCGCGCGGGCACGTCGGCGATCGTGACGATCTCGACCTTGCGGGGGAGGCCGGCGAAGCGCAACGACTCCCGGACGAGGTCGTGCGCGAGGTCGTCGACACGGTCGACGATCTCGGTCTGCGTGTAGCTCACGCGGATGTCGTCCTCGAATCGGGGCGTGACGATCACGTAGACGTACTTGTTGATCGCGGTCGACACGACGGCCCCTCCGTGCTCGCGCGCGAACGACACGAGGTCGGAGCCGCCGCCGACGAAGCTGACCCGCAAGGGGGTGCGGGCGATCACCACGCGAGAGCTCCTTGCGTGAGGTCGTTCTCGACGTGCAGCAGCGCCTCGGCCGAGCCGATGTCGCAGACGTAGGCGTCGACGCGATGCCCGTAGATCGGGCGGCCGGCCGCGGTCACGCTCGGCCAGACGTCGAAGCCGAAATCGCCGCAAGGGGGTACGAACTCGAGGATCCCGGGATCGAGCCCGTAGATGCCCGCGTTCACGTGGCCGCCCGGGACGTCGTGCTGCGGCTTCTCGACGAAGCCGACGACACGACCGGTCGCGTCGAGCTCGAGCAACCCCTTCTCACGCGTTGCCTCCGCGTCGTAGTAAGCGAGGGTGGCGAGGCCGCCCCGTTCCACATGGCTGTCGAGCAACGTTCGTAGATCGACGTTCGTCACGACGTCACCGTACTGGAGCACGAACGGCCGGTCGAGGAAGTCGCGCATCGGCAGCAGCGCTCCCGCCGTCCCGAGCAGCTCCTCCTCGACGGAGACGAGGACGTCGAGCGGCGCGTCGAACTCGTCGAGGAACGCGAGGACCTTCTCGGCGAGGTAGTGCACGTTGAGCATGACCTTCTCGACGCCCGCCCGGGCGAGGTAACGGAGCTGGTGGGCGAGCAGAGGCTCCCCGGCCAGAGGGACGAGGATCTTCGGCACGTCTCCGGTCAGAGGGGCGAGCCGCGTGCCTCGGCCTGCGCCGAGCAGCACGGCCTTCATACCGCGTATGAGCGGAACGAGTCGCGCAGCCCCTCGTCGAGCTCGAGCGTCGGCGCCCAGCCGAGCTGCGAGCGCAGTCGCGAGGAGTCGAGGCAGCTCCGGATCAGCTCGCCGAGGCGCAGCGGCTCGAATCTCGGCTCGAGCTGCGTCCCGGCGAGGGACTGCAGCACCTCGAGCAACTGGAGGACGTTCGTCTCGCGCCCCGAGCCGACGTTGAACGTTCCTGCCCGGCCGGATTCGCCGGCCAGCAGGAACGCACGCGAGACATCGGCGACATGAATGTAGTCGCGCGTCTGGAGCCCGTCGCCGTAGACCGTCGGCGCCTCTCCTCGAAGGAGATGATCGCTGAAGATCGCGACGACGCCGGCCTCGCCGTGGGGTGTCTGGCGCGGGCCGTAGACGTTTCCGAGTCGAAGGACGACGTTCGGGATTCCGTGGAGCCTGCCCCACGTGCCGACGTATGCCTCGCCGGCGAGCTTCGAGGCACCGTACGGCGCCAGGGGCTCCGGCACCGCGTCCTCGGCGGTCGGAATGGACGCGTTCCCGCCGTAGAGGGCGCCGCCGGTCGAGGCGAAGACGGTCGGCGCACCGACCTCCGCGGCGGCCTGCAGGACGTTGAACGTCCCGCGGACGTTCACGTCCAGGTCGCGCTCCGGGCGCTTGACGGAGACGGTCACGCTCGCCTGCGCGGCGAGGTGCGCGACGACGCTCGGCCTGAACGCGCGAAAGCAGCCCGCCACCGCGTCGCCGTCGACGATGTCGAGGACTTCGAGGTGCGCGCCGGACGGGACGTTCTCCCGGTTCCCCGTCGACAGGTCGTCGACCGCGACGACCTCGTACCCCTGCTCGAGGAAGCGGTCGCATACGTGTGATCCGATGAAGCCCGCGCCCCCGGTGACGACGGCACGCTGCGATCCGTTGTCGCCCATCGGAGCATAGCGTACACGATCATCTGCAACCTCGGTGCGCCCAGGGAAGGGCGGTCGAGATGTCTAGAGTGTGAAGCCTGTCTGCGCTGTCAGAGATCCCGTCCTGCCCGACGTGAGCATCACCGGGCGAGCGGCGACGTCCGCCGACGGCGGCGGAGGTCGCGGCCTCGTGAAGGCGCTGATCGTGCTCGCGCAGCCGCCGACGCTCGAGGGGAACGCGCCGGGGCGGTGCGCGGCCGCGCTCCTGCGCGGGCTCCCGCTGCACGGCGTCGACGTCCAGGCGCTCGCCGCGCGCCAGTTCTTCGCCGACGACAGTCCGGTGCCCGACGACTTGCCGGTCGAGGTGGTCGACGTCCGCAGCCAGTCGAAGCGCCGCTTCGAGCAGTTGGCGCGGCTCCGCCGACCGCGCGGCGCGCTCGTCGGTCCGTTCTCCGACCGCGTCCGCACGCTCGCACCGGATTACGACGTCGTGCATCTCCAGGAGACCGAGACGGCCTGGTGCGATCTCGGCGTCGAGCGTCCGTCGTCGCTGCACATGGACTTCCGCGTGCTACGGGACCGACCGGTGCCGGCTCCCTGGCGGCACGAGTTCAGGTTCCTCGCCGAGTACGCGGCCGCCGAGGTCGTCGCCGCGAGGCGGCACCGGTTCCTGGTGGCGAACTCGTCTCGCGTGGCCGACTCGCTGCGCCGGCTGAACCGCAAGGCGGAGGTGGTGGTGGTGCCGCTGAGCCTCGATCCGGCCGCCTACGGGACGGCGCCGCTCGACGGCCCGCCGGTCGCCGGGATCATCGGCTCGGGCGACTGGCCGCCGACCGCGAGCGCGATCGCGCGCCTCGTCCGTCGCGTGTGGCCCCTCGTGCGGCGAGACGTGCCGGAGGCGCGGCTGCTGATCGCGGGACGGGCCACGGGCGCTCTCGCAGTCCCGGGAGCGGCCGCGCTCGGGATCGAGTTCGTCGGCGAGGTCGACTCGGCGGCCGGTTTTCTGTCCCGGCTGTCGCTGCTCCTGTACCCGGTCGAGCGCGGCAGCGGGATGAAGGTCAAGGTGCTCGAGGCGATGGCGTGTGGTGTCCCGGTGGTCACGACGAAAGACGGGGCGGAGGGCGTGGCCCCGACGCCGGGCGTCGTCGTCCGCGCCTCCGACGAGGAGCTTGCGAGGGCGGCCGCGGAGGTGCTGCGGGACGCGCGCGCACGCACCGAGCGGGGGGCCGCCTCGCGCGCGGTCTTCCTCGAGCGCTTCGCGCCGGAGCCTGCGACCGCCCCCCTCGCAGAGCTGTTCGTGCGCATGGCCGAGAGAGGCACGCGCTGAAGACGCGCGAGGGCGGAGTCACGCGGCTCCTCGTCTATTCGGACTCCCCGGCCTGGGGCGGCGCCGAGGAGTGCCTGTCGACACTGCTCGCCGAGCTCGCCCCGCGCTTCGAGGTCACCGTCGTGGGCACGACCGCCGAGATCGTCGAACGAATCGCCGCGCATCGGCCGGGAGCACCGGTCGTCGTCCTGCCGCCGTTCGGCGGCAAGTTCGACGCGCATTCGATCGCCGAGCACGTCCGCGCGTTCAGACGGCTCGCGCCGGACATCTGCCACGTCAACCTGCGCACGCCGTGGACCTGCCAGGGGGCGCTGCTTGCGGGCGTGCTCACCCGTGCCCGGATCGTGGCCGTCGAGCACCTGCCGCTGCACAGCCCGAGCGGCTTCGTGCGCTGGAGCCGCCGTCGGCTCGCACGGTTCTACGCAGCGCATGTGTCGGTCGGTGTGCAGAGCGCCCGTCTCGTCGAGCTGGAGGTGGGGCTGCGGGCCGGCTCGGTGGGCACGGTCCACAACGGCATCCTCGAGGTCGGGCTGCCGCCGGCTTCCCCGGAGCCGCACGCGGCGGTGCTCGGGTCGCTCGGGCGGCTCGACGAGCAGAAGGGCTACGAGCTCCTGGTCGAGGCGCTCGCCGAGCTGCCCGGGGTCACGGCCGTCGTCGTGGGGGAGGGACCGCTCCGCGGCGTGCTCGAGGCGCGTGCTGCCGAGCTCGGCGTCTCGGAGCGTCTCCGCCTGCCCGGCTGGTCCGACGACGCGCGCAGCTTCCTGCCCACCTTCGACGTGTTCGTGTTGCCGTCCCGCTACGAGGGATTCCCCCTCTCGATCATCGAAGCCATGCTGGCCGGCCTGCCCGTCGTCGCCACTCGCGTCGGGAGCGTCGCCGAGGCGGTCGAGGACGGCGAGACCGGCTTCCTCGTGTCGCCGGGCGACCGCACCGCGCTCGTCGCCGTGTTGCGAAGGCTGCTCGACGACCCGGAGCTGCGGCGGCGGCTCGGCGACGCGGGCCGAGCCCGCGCGCGGCGCGAGTTCACCGCGCGGGCGATGGCGGCGAGGTACGAGCGGCTCTACGACGAAATCCTTCGTTGAGCCTCCGGAGCGGGGTCGACGACGATGAGCCGGCTTCTCTGCATCTACCAGCACGCACCGACGCCGGGTGCGCCGGGGATCTACCGGCACCGGCTGTACTTCGCCGAGCTGGTGCGGCGTGGCTGGACGGTCGACGTCGTCTCGACGCCGCGGAACTACATGTCGGGCGCGATCCCCGCGGGCTACCGGCGCCGGCCGCTGACCCACGAGGTGATCGACGGCATCGACCATCACTGGGTCTGGACGCCGGGCGGAATCCACCGCTCGCGGGCGCGGCGCATCGCGAACTACGCCGGCTTCGTCGCCGCGGCCGGGTTGCGGGCGGCCACGCTGCGGCCGCCGGATGTCGTCTACATCTCGTCGCCGCCGCTGACCGTCGGCCTGCTGGGACCGCTGCTGGCGCGCCGCTTCCGCCGGCCGTGGGTGCTGGAGGTGCGCGACGTCTGGCCGGAGTCGGCCGTCTCGGTGGGGTGGATCCGCCGCGAGAGCATCGCCTATCGCATGCTCGACCGGCTGGCGCGGCGGCTGTCTCGCACGGCCGACGCGGTTGTGGTGCCGACGCCGGGGCTCGTGCCGTTCGCGGAGGCGCACGGAGCTTCGAGCGTCACGACGCTCACAGGGTCGATCGTCGACCGGCCGCGAGATCCGGAGCGGCGGCGAGCGACCCGCGAGCGGCTCGCGGTCGCGGATGACGAGTGCGTCTTCGTCTACGCGGGGGCGATCGGTGTCGCAAACGGGCTCGACGTCCTGCTCGACGCGGTCGAGCTGCTACCCCGTGAGGTGCGGGTGCGGGTGGTCGTGGCCGGCGACGGCAGCGCCCGCGAACGCATCGAAGAGAGGCTGCGCGGCGGTGGGCTCGACCGCGTCCGGTTGCTCCCGCCGGTGCCGAAGGACGAGGTCGACGCGCTGCTCGCGGCGGCGGACGTGGGTCTGCACCTGCTTCGCCCGGATCCCGTCTTCGAGTCGGCGCTGCCGACGAAGGTCCTCGACTATCTGGGCTCGCATCTGCCGTTCGTCACGACGACGGGGGGCGTTCCCGCGTCGGTCGCGCGTGAGAGCGGCGGCGGGGCCGTGACGACCGCCGCCGAGCTGGCGGCCGAGCTCGAGAGATGGGCGGTGATGAGCGGGGCCGAGCGCGCCGAGCGCGGCGAGCGCGCGTTCGCCTACGGCGCGGAGCACTTCAGCCTGGCTGCAAATGCCGATCGCTTCGAGGAGCTGGTGGCGGAGGTCGCGCGCCGGCGCGTCTAGATTTTCTCGAGCTCGGTGCCGCGGGCGGGCGTCTCGACCGTGAAGAGGTCGAGCTTCGGCTTCACCCGCGCACGACGGTCGCCCTGCAGCACCACCGCGAGCGTGCGGAGGCAGATGGCGATGTCGACGGTCAGGCTGCGGTGCCGGATGTACCAGAGGTCGTACGAGAGCTTGTCGGAGGTCGCCTCCGCGCTCGCCGTGTAGCCCTGACGGACCTGCGCCCAGCCCGTGAGGCCCGGCTTGACGAGATGGCGCCTCGTCCAGAACGGGACGGTCGCGTTGAGCTCGGCGAGGAACTCGGGGCGCTCCGGGCGCGGCCCCACGAGCGACATGTCGCCGCGGACGACGTTCCAGAGCTGCGGCAGCTCGTCGAGGCGCAGGCGCCGCATGATCCCGCCGACCGGGGTGACGCGGGGATCATCGGCGTGCGACCAGACGGCCATCCCGTGTGCCTCGGCGTCGACGTACATGGTTCGGAACTTGAAGATCGTGAAGAGCTTGCCGTGCTCGCCGAGCCGCAGCTGCCGCAGGATGATCGGCCCCGGGCTCCGCCGCACGAGCAGCGCCAGCAGCGGCAGCAGCGGCAGCGTGACGATCAGCAGGACGCACGACCCGATGAGGTCGACCGAGCGCTTCGCCACCTTCGGGTACGGGCGCTGGTACAGGTGCAGGACGCTCATGAACCACGCGCGCGTGAGGTCGCGTACCGGCACGCGGCCGTACGCGTGCTCGTAGAACTGCGCCAGCTCGACCACCCGGAAGCCCGCCTCGGCGGCCTCGAGCAGGCGCCCGAACGTCTGCGGCCGGTTCGGGCCGGGCGCGAGGACGACGATGTCGGGTCGATGCTCGGCGACGATCTCGTGCAAGTCGGTCGAGCGCCCGAGCACGGGCACGCCGCCGTAGAACGGCTGGTCGTCGGCGTCGTGGACGACGCCGGTCACCTCGTAGCCGCCACCGTGTCCGATCCGGATGTCTCGGATCAGGTCGAGGACGCCGCTGCCGGAGCCGATGATCAGCAGCCGCTTGGCAGGCGTGATGTGGCGCAGCGCGACGCCCTCCCAGACGGCGGCCGTTGCGAAGATGACGGCGGCCGTGAGGAAGGTCGCCCCGATCGAGAGGTGAAGCCGCGGGAACCACGCCCCGAGTGCCGTCGCGGTCACGAGGCCGAGCGCAACGCCTCTGGCGGGGCCGACACGCGGGCCCAGCGCCGTCAGGGACGGACCGCCGACGGCGTAGCCGATGCCCAGGCAGATGGCCCAGATCACGCACAGGACGGCCGTCGCGACGAGTCGCTGTGCCAGGCCCGCGTCCATCGTCGTCAGGGCAATCGCGGCCGTGGGGACGACCGCTGCGGCCAGTCGGCCGGTCTCGCGCACGACCGCGGCGCGCCGCGGCGTGTGCCGCGGCAGGTGCTCCTCGCCACGCGGCTTCAGAGCCTCGTGCGAGGAACCCGTCGGATCCTCGAGCGCCTCTCCCACCGTTCCGTTCCCCTCTCCCCCTACATGCCGGCTCGCGACGCCGGTCGAGCCTGCGGCAAGGCTAGCGGATGGGACGTGTCCGAAAGGTAAAGGCTGCGTCACAGTCTCGGGACCTCGAACGGGCCGGATCGCCGAACGCCGCTTCTCGCGCACGCTTACTCCTATCGGTCTCGGGGTGTCTGAGGTTGATAGTCAGGCGACGCGCCGGCGGATTCGTCGCGAGCGAGGCCGGAGCAGGCGGAATGCGACCTTGCGCGCGACGGCGACCGTGCGGGCGGCGGGGCTCGTGGCCGCCCGCTTCCACTCCTCCAGGGCGGCGGCGAACTCGGGACGGGGCGACAGGGCCTGCAGCGTTTCGAGGTGGCCGATGTGGAGGCGGTGGTACGAGGGGCTGGCGACGTTCACCAGCGGATGGGGGAAGAGGTCGTAGCGTGTCCAGCCGAGCGCGACGCGGTACAGGCCGATCCGTCCCGCGAGCGTCTCGACGCCGCTCTCGAACGCCTGTTCCGCCGCGGCGGCGACTGCCGGCGTCGCTGCCGCCCGAGCGATGTCGTGAAGCCCGAAGAGCGACGTGATCCACCCGTTGAGCACAAACGACGGCGGCGAGGTGGGGTACTCCTCGAGCGCGGGTCCCTCAGGCGTCGAGACGACGAGCGCCGACCCGGGATCGATGAGCGGGTCGACCGCTCGCTCGGCGACCGCAAGCAGCACACTGCGGTCGAGGACTGCTGCGGCGCGCAGAAGGAAGCTGGCAGCCTCGCCCTGCGCCAGCGACGAGTACCACGGCGGTTCGAGCGGGAACGTGTGGGGCATCGGGAAGCGGTACGCGAGCAGGCCGTCGGCATCCTGCTCCCGCTCCACCCACTCCGCCGCCGCTGCGACACAGCCGAGCCAAGCGGGGTCGCGCAGCTGCAGGGCGCCGAGGCCGAACTGGAGGACGTAGACAGGGTTCGCAGTGTCGCGGTCGGCCGTGAGCCCGGCAAGCACCGCCGCACCGTCCGACGGGGCGGGTCCGCCTGCGGTCGCCTTGTGACGTAGATCGAAGTAGTAGGCATGCGGGTCGAGCGGGGCGCTCATCGTCGAGACCCGCCGCCGAGCTCACGGCGCCCTTGGGGGGAGTCCCAGTAGAGAGTCTCGTAGAGGTCCTCGAGGATGGTGACGGTGCGTGCGAGTCGAAAATCGGCCTGCTGGCGCTGCCGCGCAGCCGCGCCGAGCCGCTCCCGCAGGCCCGGATCGTCGAGCAGCCGGCGGATCGCGTCCGCGAGCGCGTCCGGTGCCCGTGGAGGCACGAGCAGCCCACCGACGCCGTCCTCGATGATCGCGGGGATCCCGCCCACGGCCGTTGCGACGATCGGCTTGCCGGCGGCCATCCACTCCAGCACCGCGGCCGGGGTGCCTTCGAAGTCGGATGAGCAGACGAGCACGTCCATCGCAGCGACGAGATCCGGGATCTCGGAGTTCGGTCGCTGCCCGGTGAATACCGCCCTGCCGCCGAGCAGCCTGGACGCCTGGCGCTCGAGCCGGCCGCGTTCGGGGCCGTCGCCGACGACGACGAAGCGCAGATCGGCGTGGTCCGCGTGGAGTTGCGCCACCGCGTCCAACGCGACGTCGACCGCCTTCTGGGGGCGGAGGCCGCACACGGTCCCGACGACGGGCGTATCGTCCGCGATCCCGAGCGCCGAGCGAACGGACCGGCGGTCGCCGGGCGGCCGGTCGGGGATTCCGACCGGTACGAACCGCACCTTCGCGGGATCGATTCCCTCGACCTCGATCATCTTCTCGCGATCGCTCTCGGAGACGCTCAGGCAGATCGTGGCAGCCCTCGCGATCAACTCGCGGTCGACCAGCCTCCTCAGCAGGTTGCCGTCGAACGACCAGGTGTGCTCGTGCGTGATCAGGACCGGCATCTCGGCGACATGCGACACGATCGCGGTTGAGAAGTTCGAGCCGATCTTGTGGGCGTGCACGACGTCGATCCGGCCGCTGCGGACCAGCCGCACCAGCGGCGCCCAGCGCCACACGTCGACCCTCGAGCGCCGGTTCAGCTCCAGCACCTCGACGCCGGCCTCGCGCGCGGCGGTGACGTGGATCGGAGCCGACGGGCGCGTCGAGCAGATGATGCTCTCGAAGCGGTCACGATCGAGCGCAAGCGCGATCCTCGTTGCGAAGATCTCGGCGCCCGCCGTCATCATGCAGTCGATGATCGTGAGGACGCGCAGGCGGCGCCGGCTTTCTGACATCGCGTGAGTCGTAGCAGAACCCGCGGCGCGCTCTCGCGCGTCACCGGTCGATCTTCGTCGCCCTCGGAGCTACTGGCTCGGAGGCTGAAGCACCTGGAGGTTGCTCCACGGGAACTTCGACGACAGCTGCTGTGCGTACGGGACGCCGGACGGGAGCGAGATCGGCAGCTGGACGCCGACTGCGGGCCAGTCGACGGCGTTGCCACCCTGGTTGACCTGGTCGGTGGCGATGATGCACAGCGTCGAGCCGATGTCGCGCACGAACATGCCGTAGCGCTGCATCGCGACGGCGATCATCGTCTCGAGCGGAGACAGGCCGAGCGAAGCGACGTTCACGGTCGGGTCGAGCCGTATCCACGCCCCGAGCGGCAGGCCGTTTCCGGGCTCCGCGGCTACGCCGCTTCTGGCCGGGTACAGCGGCGTCGAATTGCCGACGTTCGGAATCGAGATCACCAGCGGATGGTTGATGACCCCGGCCTTGATGTCAGCGGGGGTGATCGGGCCGGCCGCCAGCGGGAACGCGGCAGCGTCTGCGCTGTTCGGCGCTGTCTCGTTCACTGCGCCCGGCTGCACTGGAGTGATTCCGAACGCGCTGCTGATCTGCCGTGTGCTTGCGTTGTAGACGGCGTTGCCGAAGTCGTAGTCGATCCCGGTTGCAGTGTCGTGCACCACCAGCGATGCGTCGGCCGTGCCGCCCGGCTTCGTGCCGAGCGGAACCGGCACGGTGACGGACTTGACCGACTCCGCCGTCGTGATCGCATAGGCAGCGGTGCCGGCGGGCGCGTTCACCCAGGCGACGGCTGCCTCGAAGTAGGCGCCCGCGCCGACGGCGTAGCTCTGGAAGGCCGCGACCTTCGCAGCCGAGCTCGGGTCGACGGTCGCACTCGTGGCGTTCCACGCCCAGACGCCCCCTGGGGTGGACTGCCCCGTGCTGAGGGACGTGCCGGACGAGCTCGAGCCGCTGCTCGAGCCGCTGCTCGAGCCGCCTGTCGAGCCGGAGCTGCTGCCCGAGCTCGAGCTCGAGCCGGACGAGGGAGTCGTGGTCACGGGTGTCGTCGCCGCCGGCGGCTTGCCGGCCGGGGGCGGGGAGCCCGACGAGGTCGAGGCGGCCGTGACCGCGGCAGTTGCGTCCGAGCTCGACGATGCCGTACCGGCCGCGTTGCTGGCGGTGACGCTCACGCGCACCGTGTCGCCGACGGCGGCGGAGGTCACCGAGAAGGTCGATGAGGTGGTGCCCGTCGTCGCGGCGCACGTCGCGCCCGCGCTGTCGCACAGCTTCCACTGGTACGTGTAGGTGATCGGGGCGGAGCCGGTCCAGCTACCCGTCGTCGCGGTGAGGGACTGACCGACCGCCGGCGTCCCGCTGACGGACGGGGCCGTCATGTTCACCGGAGCTACCGCCGCGGCTGTCGGGTCGGAGACGACGGCGGTCACGGACGCGCTGACGGCTCCGGACGTGCCGGAGCCCGGGTAGGCGGTGACGGTGAACAGGTGCGCGCCGTTGGCCAGGCTCGACGTGTCGAGCGTGTTCCCGTCGCCGTCGAAGACATAGGGCGCCCGGCGTTCCGTCCAGAGAGACGTTCCGTCGATGGCGAAGACGACGCGGTTCGGGACACCGCCGGAGACGGTCGCCTGCCAGGAGACCGCTCCTGCGAGTGTCTGACCGTCGGCGACGCCGACGTTCGTGACGACAAGACGGGAGCGTGCAGAGACGGCCGAAGAGGCGCCCGAGAGGACGATCACTGCGACCGCCAGCAATATGAGCAGCGAAACGTGGCGGACAGAACCCAGGCGGCGAAGTTGGGCCATAGCCCTGCCATCGGCGTCGGGCGAGGCTTACCGGTCCCCCATAAGGGGGAAGGAGCCTCCCCGATCCAGGGAGAACGGTCGTGCTCAGACGGCGGCGTCGGCTGCGAGCGCGTCGATCGCGTCGAGCACGGCTGCGACCTCAAGTGGTGGACTGCTGTACCAGAGCGTCCGGCGCTCCACGGCGCGCTTCACGATGCGCGCGAAGGCGAGCGGATCGCCGCCGGGGATGCCCGGAACGCCGTTCGCGTGGCGGCGGTAGGCGGAGCCGAGCGACCGGGCCTGCTCCTTGATCGCCGCCGGGACGTCCCACTCGTTCGCGACGAGCTCGTAGACGCGACAGTTCGCGGCGAAGAACTGCTCGCGCTGGCTCGTGAGGGAGCCTGCACGGTGGCGGTAGATAGCCAGCAGGTCGTCAGCGCGGACGAAGCGGAAGCCCTCAGCGGCGATCCGGAGCCAGAGCTCCCAGTCCTCGCTCACCGAGAAGCGCTCGTCGTAGCCGCCGACAGCCTCGACGACCTCTCGCCGCATCGTCACCGAGTTGTAGACGAAGTTGCGCACGAGCAGCGCGGCGAGGAAAGCAGCCGGGGCAGTGGGAGGCGGCACCGGCGGCCGCTGGTACCGCATCGCGCTCGTCTTTCGGATCTTGCCGGTTGCATCGTCGAGCGCCCATGCGTCGGTGTACGCGACGCCGGCGTCGGGATGGCGGTCGAGCAGGCCCACCATGCTCTCGAGATAGTCGGGCATCCAGAGATCGTCGCTGTCGAGCGTGCTGACGAGCCTGCCGCGCGCCAGCCGCAGGCCCGTGTTGCGAGCGGCGGACGGTCCGCGATTCGGCTGCCGGACGAGTCGGATGCGCGCGTCGGCGATGGCCTCGACGATCTCAGCCGTACGATCCGACGAGCCGTCGTCGACCACGACGATCTCCCAATCCGACAGCGTCTGCAGGCGGACGGAGGCGATCGTCGCAGCGATGGTCGAAGCGCTGTTGTACGCCGCCACGATGACGCTGCAGCGGGGCAAGCTCCGTTCGTCCATCAGCTCCCGCTGCGTTCGGGTGAAGCACGGGACATGGAAGCAAGCGTGGGGACTGCGGCGAGGAGCCCCAGCATGAGCCACAGCTGCTTCTCGTATTGCGCGGACATGAACGTGTATGCGACGAGCATCCCGACGGCGCCGACGACCAGCCCGCGCGCGTAGAACTCGAGGTCGTCCCCCGCCGCCTCGAGTCGTGTCAGGGCGCGCGTCGCAGGAACGAGCGTGAACCCGAGCAGCGCGAGGAGGGCGGCGACGCCGGGGACGCCGAGCTCGGCGGCCACCTCGAGGTAGGTGTTGTGTGCGACGAGTCGATACTGGACGACGTAGCGCACGAACTGCAGGTTGAGCGATTGCGTTGCGTACCGCGGCTCGATCGTCTGATAGTTGCCGAGGCCCACGCCGAGCGCCGGGTGGTCCCTGAACATCCGCAAGGCGATCCGCCATTCGTCGGAGCGGCCCGACGAGTTCTGGGCCGAAGAGATGTTGCTGAAGCGGGCCTTCACCTGAGCCGGCGCGTACTCGAAGTAGTAGCCGACTCCGATCGCGGCCACGAGCACGACGCCGGCGACGACGCGCGGCCGGGCACGGCCGGCCAGCGCGACCGCCGCGATGAGCGCCGCGCCGAGTCCGACGATGCCGCCACGCGACTGCGTCAGCACGACGGCGAGCATGTCGACGCCGAGCACGAGAGCGGCGAGCCCGCGGATTCGCGCACGGCGGGGTGTGAGAAGCAGGAACGACGAGACCGCGATCGCCGGCATGATCTCGGCCGCGAAGGTGTTCGGATCGAATAGGCCGGCCAGGCGTCCGCTGCTCAAGTAGCCCCCAGTGGCGATGCTGTACGTCGCGGTGATGACGCTGCCGGCGAGGTAGGCCCAGACGATCGCGCGAAACGCGCGCGCGGTGGTGGCAGCCGTGTAGACGACGTAGAGCAGGATCGCGACCTGCACGAGGCGCTGGAGCTCGTACCGGACCTGACCGAAGTCCGTCGCCCAGACCGATGAGACCGCCGCGAGGCCGACGAAGGCGATGACCGCCCAGCTGATCGCGGGGCGGTCCCGCGGGAGAAGGGGCAGCGCGCCGCGCTTCGCGATCACGAGGACGCCCCACGACGCAGCGAGCACGAGGCCGAGCGGCTTCGCGACGGTGGCGCCCGCGCCGAGGAAGCCGGGGAGGTGCTCGGGGAACGTGAGGATCGTGAACGCGACGAGGCCGACGAGCAGCCGCCAGAACACGAGCGCGGCGACGGCTGCGACGACGACGGCCGCGACCGCGTCCCTCGGCGAGTAGACGGCAAGCGCGGAGAGGCCCGCACAGGCCCCGAGCGCGACCGCCCGGACCTGCGAGCCCTCCAGCGTCGTCGACGGCGCGAGCGCGCTCACCGGGCTACTTGTCGCGCGTTGCCGGTGCGACCCGCTGGCGGTCGCCCAGGCGGGCGAGGATGCCGGCGCTGACCGGCGTCGTCGCCATGTCGGTCGAGTAGTCGTACGCCGACTGGCCGCCGGAGCGGCTCCGCGTCGTGACGACGAAGCCGAGCGGCGAGACGCCGCGGCGGCCGAGCAGCTCGCGCAGCTCGCTGAGCTTGTCCCGCCGCGTGTGGCCGATGCGGACGGAGACGATCACGGTGTCGGCGGCGTCGGCGAGCGCGAGCGCCTCGGCGACCTCGGGCAGCGGCGGCGAGTCGATCACGATCACGTCGTTGTCCTCGTAGAGCCGCTCGAGCAGCCTCTCGAAGCGGGCCGTGTCGAGCAGGTGCAGCTGGTGCATCTGCTCGCGGTTGCCGAGCAGCAGCTTGAGCCGCGGATGTGTCGCCGCCGGGACCGACACGACGTCGGCGGTGTCCGGCTTGTTCAGGAAGCGCACCAGCCCGTCGCGCGGCCCGGTGACGTTGAAGATCGTCCCGATCATCGGGCGGTGGAAGTCGGCGTCGATCAGCGTCACGCGCAGCTCGGCGGCGGCGAGCGCGATCGCGAGGTTCACCGCGGTCATCGTCTTGGCGTCGCCGGGCGACGCGCTCGTGACGAGGATCGACCGCGGATAGCCGCCGTCGCGACCGGCGTTCGCAAGCACGGCACGCAGCGTGCGGTAGCCCTTCCAGACGTCTGCCGGGAGCAGCGCGCGCCCGCTGAGATACCCGTGGGCGGTACGCGACGAGATGCGGGGGATGCGCGCGAGGATCGGCAGGCGGTGGAGGAACGTCAGCTCGTCCTCGCGGCTGACGCGCGGGTTGACGAGCTCGAGCGTGACGGCGGCGCCGAGACCGAGCAGCAGGCCGATCAGGAGGGCGACGGCCATGCTCAGCTTCGGGCGCGGCCACGATGCCGCGCCGGGGACCTCGGCGCGAGTCAGAACCTGCACCGTGGGGTCGGACGTGCCCACGTACGACTTGTACTGGGCGAGGGTGCCGGCCAGCGTCTGGTAGGTGGCGCTCGTCTGTCGGACGTCGGCGGGGATCGCCGCCATCTGCGCCTCGACCTGACGCATGCGCGCCGTCAGCTCCGTCTGGAAGAGCTGCCCGCGGACGGTGATGATCATGTCGGCGTATGCGTTCGCGGCCGCGGCGGCCTGCCGCGCGTTCGGTGCGGTCGCGCTGAGCGAGACGATGTCTGCCTGCGACAGCGGGGTGACCGCGATCGAGACTCCTTTGCCCTGCTTGCCGAGGGTCTTGAACACGGCCCGCTGATACGGGGCGGAGCCGAGCACGCGGGCGGCGGCGACGACCGGCGACGAGCCGTCGACGGTCTGCCGGAACAGGTCGAAGCCCTGGAACGGATCGCCTCCGTACGCGGGCAGCGCCTGGACCTGGAGGTCGGCCTCCGCGTTGTACTGCTTCGTCGCGGTGTAGCTGATCCCGGCGGCGATGCCGACCGCGATCACGATCAGGGCGACGATCAGGACGCGATGGGCGCGGAACGCCTGCAGGTACCGGACCGGGCCGCGGAAATCCGTCTGGTCGAAGCTCGACGTCATCTGGCGCTCACCTCGTCCACCGCATGAGAATAGCCGACTGTCTGGCGGGGGCCGACCGCATCACGGCTGCGGTATCGGCCGTACGCACGCGAAGCTAAAGTCGCGGACGCCGGAAGCCGAAGAGATGACCATGGTGTCATTCCTCCGGCTCCCGCCGATCCGAGCGGTTGCGTACCGGCTCATCGACGCCAATGTCTTCCGGCACACGCTCGAGGAGCGCCTCAAGCGCGGCTACATCGTGAACGAGGCCGTCCCGGCCGAAATGCGCGACGAGCCCGCCGTCGACACCCCTGCCGTACCCGTGCCGCGCGCCGCCGCCGGCGGCTCGCGTCTGTAGTCGCCCGGCGAGCTGCCCTCCGATACAGGGGACGTGGGGCCGAACGCGAAGTGGTTCGCGTGGCGGCGGCAGACCTCTCCTGGGCCGTTCCCGAGGTCGCCTCGGGGCGCATCAGCCCCGAGCTCGTGCTCGTCGATCCCGACCTCGCCGAGTCGGCGCGCCGCCCGGAGCCCATCAGCCCCGAGCTGGTGCTCGTCGATCCCGACCTCGCCGAGTCCGCCCGGCGCCTGCTGCCCCTCCCTGCCCTCGTCCTCGCGCCGAGTCCTCCCGTCGTGGCGGCACCAGCCGCGCGCGCCGGCGTCATGGGACAGCGGCCGGCGGTCGTCTTCTCCGCTGCGCTCGCGGCCGGCCTGGCGCTGATCGCCGGCCTCCGGCAGGGAGCGCTGCACCAGGCTGCGGCGCCGGCGTTCGGGCCGGTCGCGGGCGGCGGCTATGTGGCGGGATCCCGGCTGCGGTTCGAGGTCGCGATCCGCTCCCGCGCCCTCACCGGCATGACCGTGTTGCTGCCCTGTGCGGGCCGCGTGAGGCTGCCGTCGCTGCCGCTGGCACGCGACCTGTCGTTCGCCTACAAGGGGAGCCTACGCGGCTCGCGCGCCACCGCAACGCTCGTGCTGGGCGGCAGGTTCACCACGCAGACGTCGGCCACCGTCGTCGTCCGGGAGCTGGGCCCGGGCTGCGCTCCCACGACCGCCCGCTACGTCGCGGCGCTCTCGTGACGGGCTTTCCGTCCGGAGGCGGTGCCATCGTGCCGGGAGTGACGTGGTACGAGACCGTCGCGGTGGGGATCGGGTTGTGGGTCCTCTTCCCGCTGGCGGGCGTCGGCTTGTTCTACGCGGCGACGCTGGTCATCGACCGGTGGGCGCTCACGAGAAGATCAGCCACGCCGCGAGCGTCGCCAGGCCACCGACCCACGCCACCTCGACCGCGACAAACAGCGTGACGAGGAGGATGTCGGAGAGCTTCCGCTTCGAGACGGCGGGCGCCGCGACGAGCGTCGGCTGGCGTACCGCCCGCTGAGCCGATTCGGGACTGGCGGACATCGCTCCTCCTATCGGCAGGCCTCCACCGCCGCTTGAGGCCGGCCCGGCCCGGGCGCCCGGAGCGCGTGCGCGAACGGCGCGAGCAGTTCGCTCAGCGGCCGAACAGCCGGCGTGGCGGCGGTGCGGGCGGGCGCTCGCCCGCCAGGATCGCGCCCGGGGCGTCGCGCGTCAGCCAGCGGGCGAGCGTGCGGGGCACGTGCGCGAGCGCGGCGGCGACGGTGGGTCGCCCCCCGGGGTGATGCGAGTCGCTGCCCACGAGCTGCACGAGGCCCGTCTCGACGAGGCTCCGTGCCGCGCCGGCGCATGCGTTGCCGAACGCGCCGGTAAGCGAGCCGGCCGTGACCTGGATCAGCGCCCCGGCCTCGACGAGGCCGACGAGCCGCTGCGGCGCCGCCTGCACGACCGGATTCCGCTCGGGATGCGCGAGGATCGCGGTGAGGTTCTGGTCGTGCAGCGCCTGCACGGTGTCGGCGAGGTGCGGCGGGAAGTCGTCGTACGGGAACTCGAGGAGCAGGAAGCGGCTGCCGTCGCCGAGCGCGAAGGCGCGGAGCGTGTCGAGGTCGAGCACGTCGAGCTGCTCGAGACAGATCTCGCCTCCCGGTACGAGCACGAGGTCGATCCCGGCCTCGTCTACCGCCTCCCGTACGCGTGAGAGCGCCGCGCGCATCTGCTCGGGCCGGGTCGGGTAGTCCTTTCGCACGTGCGGCGTCGCGGCGAGCACGCTGACGCCCGAGTCTGCGAGCACGCGTGCGAGCGCAACGCTCTCGGCGAGGTCTCGCGCGCCGTCGTCGAGGCCCGGCAGGACGTGCGAGTGGAGATCGATCACGCTCGGTGCGGCCTAGGCGACGCCTGACTCGGGGCCCACCCAGCGGGTCGGCAGGACGAGGTGCCCGACGGACTCTCCCATCGAGAGCGGGCGGCCGCCGACGATCGCGTCGACGACGTCGAAGTAGGCAGCGCCCTCGACCTTGTCCTGGAGCTGGCCGCCGCCGTGGATCTGGACGTCGAGCCGGTAGCGGCCCGGGACGAGCAGGAGCTCGTCGAAGTGGCAGTCGAAGTGCGGCTCGTCCTGGTGCACGTAGACGTCCTGCGGAGCGGCGTGGGCGCTCGAGACGCTCGTCACCGGATGCCCGAGCTGGTCGTAGACGATGAAGAAGCACGAAAGGCCGCGGGTCATCCCTCTCAGCTCGAACGAGAACTCGGCAGGGGCACCGCTCGCGATCGTGCCGGAGCCGTCCCGGCCGCGGATGGTGATGCGCTGGAGCCGGACGTCCTGCGAGCCGCGCCGGTCGGCGCGCTCCGACAGGTCGAGCGCGACGGCCTTGTCCTCGAGCGCGCGCAGGTAGTCGGCGACGACCGTCTGGATCGGGCCGTCGGTCTGCACCTCGCCGTGCTCGAGGTAGATGCCGCGGCGGCAGAGCGCCTGGATGACGGCCATGTTGTGGCTGACGAAGATGACGGTGCGGCCGGTCGAGGCGACCTCGCTCATCTTGCCGAGGCACTTGCGCTGGAATGCCAGGTCGCCGACCGCGAGCACCTCGTCGACGAGCAGGATCTCGGGCTCGAGGTGCGCGGCGACGGAGAAGGCGAGGCGCACGGCCATGCCGCTCGAGTAGCGCTTGACCGGCGTGTCGAGGAACTCCTCGACCTCCGAGAAGGCGACGATCTCGTCAAAGCGCTGGTCGATCTCGCGACGCGTCAGGCCGAGAAGTGCGCCGTTCAGATAGATGTTCTCGCGGCCGGTCAGCTCGCCGTGGAACCCGGTGCCGACCTCGAGCAGCGATCCGACGCGACCGTGCAGGGTGGCATAGCCCTCGGTGGGCGAAGTGATCCGCGACAGGATCTTGAGGAGCGTGCTCTTGCCGGCGCCGTTCCGGCCGACGAAGGCGACGGTCTCGCCGGGCTCGACCTCGAACGACACGTCGCGGAGCGCCCACAGGACGTGGCGCTCCTGCTTCGCCTGCCGGCCGCCGCGGCGGACGAAGTTGGCGACCGACTCGGCGAGCGTCGCGTAGCCGGCAGTGGTCGCGCCGAGCCGGTAGCGCTTCGACAGTCGTTCGGTCTTGATCGCGAGCGCCGCCGAAGCCATCAGATGACGTCGGCCATCGACTGGTCGACGCGGCGGAGGTAGACGGTCCCGGCGACGAGCATCGCGAGCGACATGGCGACGGAGGCGACGGTGGTCAGGCCGGGCGGCTGCCCGACGCCGACGATCGACCAGCGGAAGCCGTTGATCACGCCGACCAGGGGGTTGAGACCGTAGAGCACGCGCCACGGCTGGTGGAGCCCGGAGGCGGAGTAGACGACCGGCGTCGCGAACATCCAGATCTGCGTCAGGAACGGGACCACGTACTTGACGTCGCGATAGCGTACGTTGAGCGCGGCGAAGATGAACGACACCCCGAGCGCCGTCACCGTGGCGAGCAGGAAGAAGAGCGGCAGCGTCAGCAGGCGCAGCGTCGGGCTGACGCCGTACCAGGCCATGATCGGGATGATCAGGACCGCGCCGCACAGGAAGTCGAACGCGCAGCCGAGCACCGACGAGATCGGCAGCGCGATCCGCGGGAAGTACACCTTCGTGATCACCGAGGAGGCCGCGACGAGGCTGTTCGACCCGGTCGTCATCGCGTTCGAGAAGTAGGTCCACGGCAGCGTGCCGGCGAACGAGAAGATCAGGTAGGGCACTCCCTCGGAGCTCAGGTGTGCCACCCTCCCGAAGAAGATCGTGAAGACGACGGTGGCGAGGAACGGCTGCAGCAGCGCCCAGCTCGCGCCGAGCACCGTCTGCTTGTAGCGCACCTTGAGGTCGCGCCAGGTGAGGAAGAAGACGAGCTGCCGGTATTCCCAGAGCGGCCCCAGATCGAAGCCGATCAGACCCCGGGGAGGGTCGATCCTGACGGTCGGGATGTCGATCGTCGGCTGGGCCGCGGCCATGTAAGACGTTGTACAGGATGCTGACGCGAGTCCGTCCCTCGAAGGAGTGATTTCCCCCTATCGAGTGATTCGCGTGGCACTTCGGCTGCCGATCGGTCAGGTGTGGGCAACACGCTGCTCCTCCGGAAACCACCGGTCGCCGGCACGGCTGCCGCCGTCGTGGCGGTGGCGCTCGTCGCCGTCGCGCTCGTCGTCACGGCGCCGTCGTCCGCCTCCTCGTCGTCGGTCCCACGCCAGACGAAGCGTCAGGCAGAGGTCGGGCTGCTGCGGGCGGCGAGAGAGCTGGGGAAGCTCAGCCCCCGCTTCATCGATCCCCGCACGCGCCTCGTGAGGTCGAACACCCGGGCCGTGTGCACCGGTATGGGAGCTCCCGTGCACGGGACGTTCCACCGACTCCACTGCGTCGTGACGTACCGCACCAGCAGGTTGATCGTCTCGTACACCGTGCTCGGCAGGTACGGCGGCGCGATGCTCCACAAGATCGTCTCCTAGCCGGCGCGATGCGCGTCGCGTTCTTCGTCTTTGCGGCCGAGAAGAACACCCTCGGCCGGGCGTACTCGCTGTGGCTGACCGCCGAGGAGCTCGGCTGGGAGACGCGCTTCGTCGCGCCGTCCATCGAGTCGCCGTGGACGCCCCTCGCCGGTGAACGCGACTTCATCGCGACGCTGACCGACGATGCGGACGGAGCCGCCGAGTGGGCCGATGCGCTCGTTGCCCTCAAGCCGTGGCCCGGCTCGCTCGACGTCGCGCTCCGCGTGGGGAAGCGCTACCGCAAGCCGGTCGCCGTCGACGTCGACGACCCCGACTGGGAAGCCGTCTACGGCATGTCGCGCAAGCGCCAGCTGCTGAACGTCGCGCAGCGCACCGGACGGCGGCAGCTGCCGGTCCACGACTACATGTTGCGCCTGCAGACGGCCCGCAGCGAACACGTGCTCGTCTCCAACCCGGCGCTCCACCGGTGGTACCACGGTGCCACCGTCGTGCCGCACGTCCGGGCGCCGCGCAACGACATCCCTGCACATACTCGTACCGACGGGCTCCAGGTCACGTTCGTGGGCACCGTCACCCCGCACAAAGGGATCGACGTGTTGCGCGCAGCCGTCGCGCGGGTCGGCGGTGCGCGGCTGACGGTCACGGGTGAGGCGCCCGCCGACGCAATGCCGCACGAGCGCTGGCTCGGTGAGACATCGCTCGCCGAGGGACTCGCGCTGATCGACGAGGCCGACGTCGTCGCCCTGCCGTCCCGTCCGTGGGTCTACAGCATCGGACAGCTTCCCGCGAAGCTGATCGACGCGATGATGGCCGGCCGCGCCGTCGCCGCGTCCGACGTGGCACCGATCAACTGGGCGCTCGGCGGCACCGGTCTGCTCGTCCCGCCTGCCAGTGTCGAAGACCTCGTGGCGGCTCTCGAGCGGCTGCGCTCGCCCGAGCTGCGAACGGAGCTCGGCACACGCGCCCACGAGCGTGCCCTGGCCTTCTTCACACCCGCCGCGGTCGCGCCGGCGCTCGCGATAGGGCTCGGTCTGCTCTCGTGACCGGCCACGACCGCGTCAGCGGCGCGCGCGAACCAGGAAGCTCGTCGCGGGCCCCCACGTGACGCCGTGCCGGTCGAGCCAGGCCATTGCGACGGAGATCGGGTACCACCAGACGAGGACGGCGAGACCGCCGGCGAGCCGGGCGTCGACCTCGCTGCCGAACCGGGCGAGGGAGCGGCACGTCAGCGTGATGCCGACGTCTCGATAGCCGGCCCGCACGAGCTTGTCGGTGAGCTCCTCCGGCGTGTAGCCGCTCCGCACCTCGCCCGGCCAGATCGTCCGGCCGATCCTCGAGACGCGCACCCAGCCGCGCACCGGAACATGCGCCAGCAGCAGGCCGTCCGCCTTGGTCGCGACGGCGAGCGACGCCAGCACCGCGTCGTCGTCGGGGATGAGGTGCAGGCACTCGAACGCGAGGACCGCGTCGTAGAGCTCGTTGCCGAGCGGCTTCGTGATATCCGCCTCGAAGGTTCTCACGTTCTCGGCCCCGGCGACCGCGAGCGCGGCCGCCGCCAGCTTCACCACGTCCGCATCGGCGTCGACGGCGTCGATCGACCAATCGGGATGTCGCGCAGCGACCAGCTCCGCGAGCAACCCTTCGGAGCAGCCCGCGTCGAGGACGACGGGACTCGCACCGGTGAAGGCCCGGTCGAGCTCGTCGAGCGCGAGCCTGAACCTGATCCGTCTGGTCGGATGGCGCAGCCGCATCCGCCGGGCGAGTCGCCGGCGCACCGTCGGCAGGAAGGGCACCGGGTGATCGTACGGAACCCCGGCGCAGGCCCGTCTACAATCCGCGCCGTGGCGCAGGCGACCGACGCACTGAGGGCGGCGCGGTCGCTGCTCGTCCGGCCCGTGCGGCCCGTCGCCGTGGGGTTGACGCTGCGCTGGGTACCGAGGAGCAGAGCCGCCGTCCTCATGTACCACCGGGTCGCCGACAGGCCCTTCGATCCGTGGCGGCTCGCCGTCGCGCCCGACAGGTTCGAAGAGCACATGGAGGTCGTGCGCCGGCACTTCCGCCCGATCTCCCTGAGCGCGCTGGCCGACGGTCTCGAACGGGGCGTCGTCCCGACCCGCGCCGTCGCCGTCACCTTCGACGACGGCTACAAGGACAACCTGTACGCAGGAAAGCCGGTTCTCGAGCGGCACGAGATTCCGGGAACGGTCTTCGTCACGAGCGGATACGTCGACTCGGGGCGGAGCTTCTGGTGGGACGAGCTCGAGCGGATCACGTTCGCGCCGCGGCGACCGACTGACGGTCGACTGCACATCGAGGAGCTCGATGCCGACTGGAGCCTTCCCTCCGACGAGCTCTACCTCGCGTTGTGGGAGCAGCTACACCTGCTGACGGCCGCGCAACGGCTCGAGACGATGGGTCGGATCGCCGAGACGGCCGGCGTGTCCTCTGACGACGACCCGAACACCATGACGGAGAGCGAGCTGCATCGGCTGGCTGACGGAGGCCTCGTCGAGATCGGCGCGCATACCGTCACCCATCCGAGCCTCATCGGACTACCGCGCGCCTCTCAGCTCGAGGAGATCCGGGAGAGCCGGCTCCACCTGGAGGCGCTCCTCGGCAGGCCGGTCGCGAGCTTCTGCTTCCCGCACGGCAAGTTCAGTGACGAGTCGGTGAGCTGCGTGGTCGAGGGGGGCTACGCGCAGTCGTGCATCTCGAACCCCGGCGTGGTCAGACGGGGTGTGAGCCGGTTCGAGCTGCCGCGGCTGCGCACGATCAACTGGTACGGCGACGTGTTCGCGTGGGAGCTTGCGAAGTTCTTCCGCCGCGACGACTGAGTCAGCGGAAGATCCGCCGGCCGCGCGGGTCCGCTTCCTGGACCCCGGCCCAGAAGAAGAAGTCCGCCGCAAGCGCGTAGAACCGCGAGAGGCGGTTCGGAGCCACCTTCGCGAGAAACGACTCGAGCGCGACGATCAGCCTCGGCACGCGGGCCGAGCGCCGCGTCGCAAAGAGGAGGCAGGCGTTGACCGTGCGCCAGATCCTGCGTCCGCCGCGATAGAGCACGACCTCGGGTGCGACGTCCGGATGCTTCTGGGCGAGCAGCACCGCGGTCCTGCCCGCCTGCTCGGTGTCGTGCGCGAAGTTGGAGAAGCTCTTCTGGTAGTCCTGCCAGGCGACCGCGGCCGGTGCGAACCGCAGATCGGCGCCGAGGCGCCGGAGCCGGACGAGCAGCTCGAGATCCTCGTGACCGTAGACGCGAAAGTCCTCGTCGAATCCCCCTACCTCGAGCAGCACGTCGCGCCTGATCGACGTGTTGCCGGTGTAGAAGTCCCGGAGGACGAACACGTGATCCGGGCGCGCCAGCTTCGTGTTGTGGTCGTCGAAGCGGCGGCCCATCCAGACCTCGAGCGGCCGCGACCGTTCGTCGAGCAGAACGGGCACTGCGCCCATCACGCAACGCCGGAGAGCGCCGTCATGAGCCTCGAGATGGGCTCCGAGCCACCCCGGAACGGGCTGCATGTCGTCGTCGAGGAGCACGACGAGCGAGCCGCTCGCCTGCCGGGCGCCCGCATTGCAGGCCGACGCCCGCCCGGCGTGGGGCTGGGTCAGGCACGTGAGCCTGAGGCTGCCGGCGAACGACTCGACGAGCTCCTGGGTGCCCTCGCTCTCGCCGTCGACGACGACGACGACCTCGAAACGCTCGGTCGGGACGGTCTGGTGGACCAGGGCATCCAGCAGGCGGGCGACGAGGTCGCGGTGACCGACGGTCGGGACGACGACGCTGGCGAGCGGCGCCGGCCCTGCCCGCCCGTCTTCTAGCATGCGCGCGCCACCCGCGAGTCCCCCCGGTAGAGTACGGCGCTCCACTCTCGCGCGGGGGAAGTCTTGTGCGCGGGGCTTGCATCGACCGTTCGGCCAGGCGCCAGCAAGAGGAGGTAACGATACTGACTCGCGCAGGGCCAGACGGCTCGAGCGGTGCGTACTCGATCGAGATCGGCGACGTGGGGCGGAACGGCGAGGACTTCCTTCGGTTCTGTCTCGCCTGGCTGCCCGGGTACAGCCGTGACCGATTCACGAAGTACTTCGAGCGCAACCCGCTCGGCGACCCCGAGTTCGTCCTCGCCCGCTCGGCGGACGGGCAGGTCGTGGGCGTTGCAGCGCTCCATCCGCAGCAGGTCCTCGTCGACGGCGAGGCGCAGGCTGCGGCAGTCGCCGGAGACTTTGCGGTCGAGGAGAGCCGCCGCGGCTTCGGTCCGGCCTTGGCCATGCAACGCATGCTCGTCTCTCGGCTCGACGCCCGAGGCTGGAGCTTCGCCTACGGCCTCCCGAACAAGGCCGCAAGCGCCGTCACGCGCCGGGTCGGCTACCGGGAGCTCGCACCGTTCCGCCGTCTCAGCCGCGTATTGACCCGTTCCGAGCGCGTCGTCGCCGCGCTCGGCGGCGACCCGGTGCGACGTGCGACACGCGATCGCTCGATTCAGCGCGCCTCCGCGTTCGACGGCCGGTTCGAGGCGATCTGGGCGGCCGCGGGGAAGCGGGCAGCGTATGTGCCGGCGCCGGGCGCGAGCCTGCTCAACTGGCGGTACGAGCTCTCCCCGAGCCCGTCGCATCGCTTCTCCCTGACGGTGGCGGCCGTGGGCGGCGCGATCGCCGCATACAGCGTCGCGACCGTCGCCTACGGCAGGCGGACGGTGGTCGAGCTGGGCTGGCTCGACGACGTGAGCCTGCGGGCGGTCGTCGCGGCAGAGTTGCGCCGCGCAGCGCGGGAGCGGCTGGGCGGCGTCGATCTCCTGTACCTCGGCCGGCCGCAGCACCTGGCGCCCGCGCTCAC
>DASPTD010000038.1:0-18102 GCA_035623575.1 Gaiellaceae bacterium | reverse complement strand
CAACTGCTGCCCTTCCGCACCGTTCGCGTACGCGCGCACGAGCGCGTCGCCGGCGAGCCGGGACGTCGCCTCGACGTACGTGTCGTTCTGCGCGAGCGTGGCCGTCGCGTTCGTGAGGGCGTCGAGCGCCGACGTGCTGTCGGCGATCGCCGTCCAGCTTCCGACCGTGCGGGTGACGAGCCCGTTGCCGGCCTTCGCCACGAGGGCGGCGAGCTTCGACGCGTCGGCCGGCTGGGTCAGGCCGACGAGCTCCGGCGTCGACCCGGGCAGGACGGCGAGGTCGAGCTCGCCCCCGAGCGCGGGCTCGACGTCGTTCTGCCAGCTCAGGCCGGTGTGCTGGTCGAACCGCTGCTGGAGCTGCGTGACGAGGTTCGGGAACTTCGCGAGCAGCGCGTTCAGGGCCTGGGATTGCGCGGACGAGGTGTCCGTGTCGATCGCCGCGAAGGCGACCGCGTCCGACGGGACGACAGCCGCGGCCCCGCCGAGGGTCGGATCGGCCGCGCTGCCCCAGCTCGCCGTCACGGCCACAGCTGCCGCTGCCGCCACAGCCGCCGCCGAGATCAACAAGCGCATGGTTCACTCCTCCGTCGGCTGACGCCCCATCAACCTCGAGGCGAGGTCGGCAAGACTCTGTCCTGAGAGTACCGCGCAAACCCCCTCCGTGATGGGTAATTCCACGCCGACCCGCCCGGAGAGCTCGTGGAGGACGGGCGCCGTGGTAATCCCCTCGACCGTCTGGCCGATCCGGACGATCGCCTGCTCGGGGCTGAGACCCTGGGCGATCAGCTCGCCGGCGTGGCGGTTGCGGCCGTGGCGGCTCCAGCAGGTGACGATCAGGTCGCCCATGCCGGCCAGCCCGGCGAAGGTCTCGGGGCGTGCTCCGAAGGCCTCCCCCAGGCGTGCCATCTCGGCGAGGCCGCGCGTGATCAGCGCCGCCTTGGCGTTGTCGCCGAGGTCGAGGCCGTCGACGGCGCCGGCCGCGAGGCCGATCACGTTCTTCGCTGCGGCGCACAGCTCGACGCCGACGAGATCGGCGTTGACGTAGGCGCGGAAGACCGTCGAGTTGATCGCGTGCTGGAGCTGGCCGGCGAGGAAGCCGTCCTCGCTCGCGATCACGGCGGCGGTCGGCAGGCCGACGGCGATCTCCTCCGCCATGTTCGGCCCCGAGAGCACGGCGACGGAGCGGCCGCGGACGCGGGTCGAGAGCCGCTCGCCCGTGGCCGGGTCGAGCCCCTTGGTCAGGCCGAGCACCGGCGCCCGGCCGGGGAGCCCGGCGGCGACCGCGGCGAAGACGGTGCTCGGCACGGCGAGCACGATCGTGTCGACATCGCCGGGCGCGTCCTCGAGCGCGACGGCGGTGACGGCGCGTAGGTCGACCTTCGTGAGAGCCCGTGGATTACGCCCCGTCTCCGCGATCGCCCGCGCCTGCTCGGCCGAGTGGCACGCGAGCACGACCTCGTGCCCGCGCTCGAGCAGCACGTGGGTGAAGGACGTCCCCCAGGCTCCGGCGCCTACGACGAGGAACCGCACGTGCGGAGCCTAGTTACGCCCGCCGCACGAAGTCGATCGAGACCGGCACGCCGTCGAGGGCGAAGCGGTCGCGCAGCTCGTTCTCGACCCAGTAGCCGTAGTCGCGCGTCACGAGGCTCGGGTCGTTGACGAAGACGCGCAGGCGCGGCGGCCGGACGTGGATCTGCGTGCCGTAGAGGACGTTCAGCCGCTTGCCGTTGCGCGACGGCGGCTCCCGCCGCTCGCCGAGCTCCGCGAGCGCGCGGTTCAGCTCGGGCGTCGGAATGCGCGCCGCATGGCGGTCGAAAAGCTCGACGACCGTGTCGAGCAGGCGCTCGAGACCGCGTCCCGTCCGAGCGGAGACGGCGATGAAGGGCGGGCGCTGGCGGAGACGGCGGCGCAGGTGGCCGCGCACGTCCTCGATCCTCACCACGGTCGCGTCCCACTTGGAGAGCACGATCAGGGTCGAGCAATCCGCCTTGCGCGCCACGTCCGCGACGGCGAGATCCTGGTCGACGACGCCTTGCGAGGCGTCGATGAGGACGAGGGCGACGTCGGCGCGCTCCGCCGCTTCGAGCGCGCGCAGCTCCGAGTAGTACTCGATCCCCTGCCGGTGCCGGCGCTTGCGGCGCAGTCCGGCCGTGTCGACGAGCACGAACGTGCGGCCGTCGCGCTCGAGCACGGTGTCGATCGAGTCGCGCGTCGTGCCGGGGACCGCGGAGACGATCACGCGCTCGCGGCCGAGCAGCCCGTTGACGAGGCTCGACTTGCCGACGTTGGGGCGGCCGAGGATGGCGACGCGGATCGCGTCTTCGGGGAGCTCGGCGCGGCCGGAGGCTCCGTGCCCCTCGAGTGAGTCGACGATCTCGTCGAGGAGGTCGCCGGTGCCGAGCCCGTGCAGGCTGGAGACGGGGAGCGGGTCGCCGAGGCCGAGCCGGTGCAGCTCGAGCGCGAGCGGCTCCTGGCGCGGGTCGTCGATCTTGTTTGCGAGCACGAGCACCGGCTTCCGCGCCTCGCGCAGGATCTGGGCGACCTCCTCGTCCCCGGGCGTGATCCCGAGCTGGGCGTCGACGACGAAGAGGACGAGGTCGGCGTCGGCGACGGCCTCGCGTGCCTGGTCGGCGATCGAGCGCGTGAGCGGCGCGGGGTCGGCGATGTCGACGCCACCGGTGTCGACGAGCAGGAAGCGCCTGCCGTTCCACTCGCAGGCGAGCTCCTTGCGGTCGCGCGTGACGCCGGGCGTCTCGTGCACGACCGCCGCGCGCGTGCCGCTCAGCCGGTTGACGAGCGTCGACTTGCCGACGTTGGGGAAGCCGACGATCGCCACCGTTCCGAGCAGGGGGCTTTCTGCCATGCGGCTAGCGTAGGGCCTAACCCCCGGTGCCAGGCACGGTGCCTGGCACCGGGGGGTTGCACCGCATGGCCACGCGATACGCGGTGCTGCGGAGCCGACCCTGGTGCCAGGCTCGGTGCCTGGCACCGTTACGGGAGCGTGACGGCTGCCCGGCGCTCCGCCGGAGCGCGCGGCGGCACCGCATTGCGCGGCCGTCCGGCCTTGTGCAGGTCGACGAGCCACTGCCAGAGCCGGTGCAGCTCCGCCTCGATCTCGCCCGACGCCGCGCGGTAGCCCTTCGCGCCCGTCGGCAGGCCTTCGAAGCGCATCGGCTCGCCCCATGCGATCGAGACCGGCCTGAAGTTGCCCGGCTGCCATGTCTGCGAGCCGTGGATGGCGGCGCAGACGACCGGCACGTCCTCGGCCAGCGCGACCATCGCCGCACCCGGCTGCGCCGGGCCCGGCACCCCCGCCCGCTGGCGCGTCCCCTCGACGAAGACGCCGAGCGCCTCGCCGGTGCGCACGACCTCGCGCATCCGCCGTACCGCCTCCCGGTCGGACTCGCCCCTGCGCACGCTGAACGAGCCGAAGAGCCGCAGGTACGCGCCCGCCACCGGCACCCCGTGTGCCTCGGCCTTCGCGAGGAAGTAGAGCGTCCGCGGCGACGACCAGCCGAACGCGGGGATGTCGATCCAGGAGAAATGGTTGAAGGCGACAACGAGGCCGCCGGTGCGCGGCACGCGCTCCCGCCCGTAGCTGCGCAGCCGCGTCATGAGCGCGGTCGGGCCTCCCATGACGGGCCGGCCGAGCGCCCAGGCGACGTCGACCCTGTTCACACCGCGCTGCGCTCGCGGACCAGCGCCTCGATCCGCCCGACGACGTCCTCGACACGGAGGCTCGTCGTGTCGATCTCGTGCGCGTCCGCGGCGGGCTGCATACGCTCGGCATCCTTCTCGTCGCGCGTCTTCAGGTCGGTGGCGAGCGCGTCCGCGCCGATGCCGGGACGGTCGGCGGTGCGCCGGCGCGCCCGCTCCTCGCGGTCGGCGACGAGGTAGACCTTCACCTCGGCGTCCGGCACGACGACGGTGCCGATGTCGCGCCCCTCGATCACGACGTCGCCCTCGTGGCCGAGCTCGCGCTGCCGGTCGCGCATCACCTCGCGCACCGCCGGGTGGCGAGCGACGACGGGAACCATCCGGTCGATCCGCTGGTCGCGGATCGACGAGGTGACGTCGGTACCGGCGACCCAGACGCGGCCCGAGTCGTCGAAGCGCACCGGCTCAGCATGCGCGAGCCGGGCGAGCGCGTCGGCGTCGCTGAGATCGACCCCGCGCTTCATCGCGAGCCATGTGAGCGCCCGATACATCGCGCCGGTGTCGAGGTAGCGGAACCCCAGCCGCTCGGCGAGCGCACGCGCGACCGTGCTCTTGCCGGCCCCGGCGGGGCCGTCGATCGCAACGATCATCGTCTTACCAGGGAGTCGAGCAGGTCATAGAAGCCGGGGAAGCTTACAGCGACCGTCTCGGCGCCCTCGACCTCGACGCCGTTGCTCGACGCGAGGCCGGCGACGGCACCGAGCATGGCGATCCGGTGGTCGCCGCGCGCCTCCACGCGGCCGCCGCGCAGCCGCGTCGGGACACCCGTGACCGTCCAGCCGTCCGTGCGCGAGTGGATGCGCGCACCGCAGGCGCGCAGGCCGTCCGTGACCGCCTCGATGCGGTCGCTCTCCTTCACGCGCAGCTCCGCGGCGCCGCGGACGGCGCTTGCACCGTGTGCGTGCGCAGCGAGCAGCGCGACGAGCGGCAGCTCGTCGACGAGCAACGGCACCTCGACGCCGGCGACGTCGGTGGCGACGAGCTCCGCGTACTCGACCTGCACATCGCCGACCGCCTCCCCGGCGGAGCGGCGCCGGTTGAAGACTGCGACGCGCGCGCCCATCCGCTCGAGCACGTCGAGCAGGCCGGTGCGGCGGGGGTTGAGCCCGAGCCCGTGCACGGTCACGTCGCTCCCGGGGACGAGCGCGGCGGCGGCGAGCAGCGGCGCCGCCGACGAGAAGTCGCCGGGAACCTCCACCTCGCCGAGCCGCAGCGCCGCCGGAGGCTCGATCGTGACCGCCCCTGGGCGGCGGCGCACCCGCACGCCGGCGGCCTCGAGCATCAGCTCGGTGTGGTCGCGCGTCGGCACCGGCTCGACGACCGTCGTCGCCCCGGTCGCGTTCAACCCGGCGAGCAGCACGGCCGACTTCACCTGTGCGCTCGCCACCGGCAGCGCGTACTCGATCCCGTGGAGCGCGTCCGAGCCCTCCACGACGAGCGGCGCGTGGCCCTCCTCGGTCCGGACCGACGCGCCCATCGAGCGCAGCGGCGCTGCGATCCGCTCCATCGGCCGCAGGCGCAGCGACTCGTCGCCGGTCAGCTCGAAGCGGCCGTGCTGGCCGGCGAGGATCCCGGTCAGCAGCCGCATCAGCGTGCCCGCGTTCGCGCAGTCGACCGGGCCCTCCGGGGCCCGCAGCCCGCGCAGGCCGACGCCCACGATCGCGAGCTCGTCGTCCGCCACATCGGCGATGTCCACCCCCAGCGCACGCATCGCGCGCACGCTGGCTTCGGTATCTGCGGATCTCCCGAATCCCCGGACGCGTGTCTCCCCCTCGCCCAGCGCGCCTAGCAGCACGGCTCGGTGCGAGATCGACTTGTCGCCCGGCACGGCGACGTGGCCGACGATCGCTGCGGCGGGTTCGATCCGCACTACCCGATCGTGCGTCCCATGAGGGACGCAAGCGCGCGGATCTCGCCCGCGAACTCCGGGAACTCCGCCGTCGGAATCAGCTGCGGCCCGTCGCAGAGCGCCTCCTCGGGGCGCGGGTGCACCTCGACGATGATCCCGTCCGCGCCGGCGGCGACCGCCGCGCGCGCGAGCGGCAGCACCAGGTCGCGCCGTCCCGCGGGGTGCGAGGGGTCGACGATCACGGGCAGGTGCGTCTCCTGCTTCAGCACGGGGATCGCGCCGATGTCGAGCGTGTACCGCATCGACGGCTCGAAGGTCTTGATCCCGCGCTCGCAGAGGATCACCTCGGAGTTGCCCTCCTTGACGATGTACTCCGCGGCCATCAGCAGCTCCTCGATCGTCGACGACGGGCCGCGCTTGAGCAGCACGGGCTTCGTCGCCCGGCCGACCTCCGCGAGCAGCGAGAAGTTCGACATGTTGCGCGCGCCGATCTGGATCACGTCGGTGGTCTCGACGACGGCCTCGACGTGCCGCGGGTCCATCAGCTCGGTGACGAGCGGCAGCCCAGTGATCTCGCGCGCCTCGCGCAAGATGTCGAGCGCCTGCTCGCCCAGGCCCTGAAACGTGTACGGCGAGGTGCGCGGCTTGAACGCGCCGCCGCGGAGCATCGTCACGCCGGCGGCGGCGACGACGCGCGCCGTCTCGAGCGTCTGCTCCCGGTACTCGACCGTGCACGGTCCCGCGATGAAGCCGAAGTAGCCGTCGCCGATCCGGCGGCCGCGGGCCTCGATCACCGTCGGGTCGGGCGAGAGCTCCCGGGAGACGAGCTTGTACGGCTTCAGGATCGGCAGCACCTGCTCGACGCCCGCATAGCCTTCGAGCGGCAGCGCCGCGAGCAGCTCGCGCTCGCCGATCGCGCCGATCACGGTCGCCTCGCGTCCGGGCGTGACGAGTGCGGCGCAGCCGGCCTCCTCGAGGCGGGCGACGACCTCGTCCACCTGCTCGGCGGTCGCGTGACCGCTCATCACGATCAGCAGCTCGGGTGCGCCGGTGACGGCCATGGTGCCCAGTGTAGATGCGCGCTCCCGGTCACCCCGGTATTTTCGTACCGATGACGACCGACGAGGCCAAGCCCCGTGTCTTCTCCGGCATCCAGCCGACCGGGCGGAAGACGCTCGGCAACTACAGCGGCGGTTTCCGCCAGTACGTCCAGACGCAGGAGCAGGGGGACGCCTTCTTCTGCATCGTCGACCTGCACTCGATCTCCGTCGAGTACGACGCGGCGGAGCTGCGCAGCTCGACGCTCGACCTCGCGGCGCTGCTCTTCGCCGTCGGCCTCGACCCCGACCGCTCGACCGTCTTCTGCCAGAGCCACGTGACCGCGCACGCCGAGGCGGCCTGGCTGCTCTCTGCGGTGACGGGGTACGGGCAGCTCGGGCGGATGACGCAGTTCAAGGAGAAGAGCGACGCGCACGAGTTCGTCTCGGCCGCCCTCTTCACCTACCCGGTGCTGATGGCCGGCGACATCCTCCTCTACCAGACCGACCTCGTCCCGATCGGCGACGACCAGCGCCAGCACCTCGAGCTCACGCGCGACGTCGCGCAGCGCTTCAACTTCCGCTTCGGCGAGACCTTCCGCCTGCCGGAGGGCGTCTTCCCCACCGTGGGCGGCCGGATCATGGACCTCCAGGAGCCGACGAGCAAGATGTCGACGTCGACGAGCAGCGAGCAGGGCGCGGTCTACGTCATCGACCCGCCGGACGCGATCCGCAAGAAGTTCAAGACGGCGGTGACCGACTCCGGCCGCGAGGTCCGCTACGACCCGGAGCGAAAGCCGGGCGTCTCGAACCTGCTCGAGATCATGGGCGTCGCGACAGGCCGCTCCATCTCCGAGATCGAGGCGGAGTTCGAGGGCAAGGGGTACGGCGACTTCAAGACGGCCGTCGGCGAGTCCGTCGTCGAGCTGCTGACCCCGATCCGCGAGCGTTACGAGGCGCTCCGCGCCGACGAGCGCGAGCTGCAGCGGCTGCTCGCCGTGGGCGCGGAGAAGGCCCGGCGCGTCGCGGATCCCACGCTCGAGGCGATGTACGACCGGATGGGGTTCGCGCGATCGGAGGCCGGTCGCTTCTTCGGCGCGGCTCGCCCGCGCGGCCTCTAGTTCGTTGCTCTGAGCTGCGCGACCTCGCCGGCGGACAGCTCCCGCCACGCGCCCGGCTCGAGCCCGGCGAGCGTCAGGCCCGCATAGCCGCTGCGGTGAAGCTGGACGACCGGGTGGCCGACGGCAGCGAGCATGCGCTTGACCTGATGCTTGCGGCCCTCGTGCAGGACGAGCTCGACCCGGCCGGGGCCGATCCGCCGCACCCGCGCCGGGGCCGTCTTGCCGTCCTCGAGCTCGACACCGTCGCGCAGGCGCCGGAGCGCCGCCTCGTCGGGATCGCCGACGACATCGGCCTCGTACGTCTTCTCGACGCCGTAGCGCGGATGGGAGAGCCGGTGTGCGAGCGGGCCGTCGTTCGTGAGCAGGAGCGCGCCGGTCGTGTCGGCGTCGAGCCGGCCGACCGGGACGACGCGCGGCTCCTGCGGCACGAGCTCGACGACGGTCGGGCGGCCCTGCGGGTCGCGCGCGGTCGTGACGACGCCGGCCGGCTTGTGCAGCAGGACGTACGCGAGCCGCTGCGGCGCGACCTTCCGGCCGTCGACCTCGACGCGGTCGTCCGCGCCGACGAAGGTGTTGAGCTCCCCGGGCTCGCCGTTGACGCGCACCCGACCGGTGAGGATCAGCTCGTCGGCGCGCCGGCGGGAGGCGATACCGGCCCGGGCGAGGTAGGCGTTGAGGCGCACGGATTGACAAGATAGGGCCGCGTGCCCCACTACATCTCGCTCATCCAGTGGACGACCCAGGGCAGGGCGGGGCTGCCCGCGTGGCGCGACCGGGTCGAGGAGGGCGAGCGGGCGATCACGGAGGCCGGCGGCCGGCTCGTCGGCGTGTGGGTGACGCTCGGCCGCTACGACGTCGTCGAGGTGTTCGAGGCGCCCGACGACGAGGTCGCGCTCGAGATCGTGACGAAGCTCCAGCATTTCGGCGGCGACCACACCGAGACGCTGCGGGCATTCACGCGCGAGGAGGCGGAAGGGATCATTCGCAAGCTCTGATGGCGCCCGCGCTCGCCACCGCCTCGCTCGCCTTCACCGCCGGCTGCGTCGCCTGCCTCGCCCACCTCCACCTCGCGCCGACCGGGTACAGCCCCGTGCGCAACGCGGTCAGCGAGTACGGCGTCGGCGCGTACGCACGGTGGTATCGGGCACAGGCGGCGTGCGCGGGCGCGGCCGGGCTCCTGCTGGCGGGCGCGCTCGCGAGGAGCGTCCACCCCACGCCCCGCCGGGTCATCGCGCTGCTCATCGTCCTCGCGGTGGCGCGCGTCGCGATCGGGTGGTTCCCGACCGATCCGCTCGGGACGACGGAGCCGACCCGGAACGGCGCCGTCCACCTGGTGCTGGCGGCCGCCGCCTTCACGTCGGCGTCGTGGGCTGCGGTCGCGCTGAGGCGGGTGCAGCACGGGCAGCCTGCGCTCGGCTGGGCGATGGCCGCGTGCGCGATCGGGACGATGCTCGCGCTGCGGCGATCTCCGCTGAAGCCGTGGCTCGGCCTGATCGAGCGCGGCTACTACGTCGCGATGCTCGCCTGGCTCGCGCTCGTCGCCGCGCGGCTCGCCTAGGCGGTGCGCTTCTCCGCGACCGCATCCAGACGCCCGCGGATCTCCTCGGCGTCGGTGCCGAGGTCGTCGAGGCGGGGCAGCTGGGAGAGGCTCTCGAGCCCGAAGACGCGCTCGAACAACGGCGTCGTCCGGTAGCGGATCGCCCCCGCCGCGTCGTCGCGCCCGGCCTCGGCGATGAGGCCGCGCTCGACGAGACCGGCGACAGCGGAGTCGGCGGCGACACCGCGGATGCGGGCGATGTCCGGGCGCGAGCACGGCCCGAGGTAGGCGACGATCGCGAGTGTCTCCATCGCAGCGGGCGAGAGGTTGCGCTGCGCGGGCCGCTCGAACAGGCGCGCGCATGCCACCGCGGCCTCGCGAGAGGCGCGGAACGCCCAGCCGCCGGCGACATGCTCGAGCACGACGCCGCTGCGCCCCTCGCGGTAGCGCTCGGCGACGAGGCCGAGCGCGGCCTCGACCCGCGCGGGATCGTCGTCCGCCGCGGCGGCGAGCTCCTCCACCGGCAGCGGTGCGGAGGCGACGACGAGCAGCGCCTCGAGCGTGCGGGCGAGCTGGTCGAGCGGGTTCCCGGCGATCAGGCGGAGCGGAGGTTCCACGCCACGGTCCTTTCGTCTCTGTTGCTGTTCTCCTCCCGGGCCCGCGCCACGCGAATCGGCGCGAACGGGGCGGCCTGGTCGATCCTGATCTCGCCGGAGCGGCGGAGCTCGAGCAGGGCGAGGAAGGCGACCGCCTGCTCGATTCGCGGCAGCCTGCCCACCTCGCCGTCGAAGTCGAAGCGCGAGCGCCGGCGCAGCACCGCGCGGAAGCGCTCGAGGAACTGGAGCACCGGCGGAAAGCGGAGCGCCATGTGCTCGAGCGAGACCTGCGGCGGCTCGACGGCAAGCAGCCGGATCACCCGGGCGAGCTGCTCCGGATCCTGCGGCGCGAGCGGCGTCTCCACCTTGGCCGCGAGCGGGGCCGGACCGAGCCGGAAGAAGCGGTCGCCCTCGCTCGCGAGGCGCTCGCGCAGCCAGGCGGCGGCGTCCTTCATGCGCCGGTACTCGGCGAGCCGTCGCGCGAGCTCCTCCGCCGCCGCCTCGGGCTCGAGGTCGGCTAGCTCGGCGGCCTCGTCCGGGAACAGCCCGCGCGCCTTCAGCTCGAGGAGCGCCGCGATCAGGACGAGGAACTCGCCGCACGCCTCCAGGTCGAGCTCCTCGCGCTCGGCGAGCCGCTCGAGGAACGCGAGCACGATGCCGGCCACGTCGAGCTCCCGCAGGTCGAGCTCGTCCTTGAGGACGAGCGTCAGCAGCAGGTCGAACGGTCCCTCGAACGCGTCGAGGTCGAGGTCGAGCTCCCGGACGATCACGCCGAGGACCCTAGTGGCATTACCGGACGCGGCCCTTGGGCACCGCCATCCGCGGTCCCTCCGGGACGGGGCGGGCCCGCGACTTCGGCTTCTCGGGCGCCGGCTTACGCAGGAACTGCCACCAGACGAAGAACGCGACCGAGCCGACGAAGCACGCGAGCGAGACCCAGAAGTTGAGCCGCTGTCCGAGCACGTGGCTCGACGGGTCGATCCGCAGCGTCTCCTCGAAGGTGCGGAAGGCGGTGTAGACGGCGACGTAGAGCGAGAAGAGCGCCGGCCGCCGCAGCGTGAAGCGGCGGTCGATCCAGAGCAGCAGGAGGACACCGAGGACGTCCCAGATGAACTCGTAGAGGAAGGTCGGGTGAAATGTCCCGGCGACGCCGTTGGGCGCGTGGGCGGCGTCGATCTTCAGCGCCCACGGGAGCGTCGTGTGCTTGCCGTAGAGCTCCTGGTTCCACCAGTTGCCCCAGCGCCCGATCCCCTGTGCGAGCAGGAGGCCTGGCGCGACCGCGTCCATCATCAGCCGGACGCTCGAGCCGGAGCGGCGCACGACCCACGCGCCGACGGCGACGCCGAACGGGATCGCCCCCCAGATCCCGAGTCCCCCCGACCAGACCGCGAACGGCCCGTACCAGTGGGCATGGATCGCCGCGTCCTGGTTCCAGCTCGTGATCAGGTGGTAGATCCGGGCGCCGACGATGCCGGCGATCACGCCCCAGACCGCGAGGCGGAAGATGAGATCCCAGTCCCCGCCCCAGCGCACCCAGCGCGTGCCGGTGAGCCAGATGCACGCGGCGATCGCGAGCAGCAGCATGAGGCCGTACATGTGGATCGTGAACGGCCCCACCTGGTACACGCCCGTCGACGGGGACGGAATGGACGCGAGGACGGCGGCCACCCGGGCATTCTGCCCGTCCGGCGGACGCGCCGGCTAAAGAAGGATCTTGACGGCCAGCTCGGGCGGGCAGCCGCGGTCGACGAGCTCGGTCGCCGCGTGGAGGTCGATGTCGAACCGTGCCGCGAGCTCGATGGCCGCCGCCGGGTCGAAGCCGGCCCGCAGCAGCTCTTCCGCACGCCACCGCTCGACGCGTTCGTGCTCGGTCTCGATGAGTGCCGCAGCCGCAGACATCCGCATCCTTTCGCTGGTTCCCGCCCAAGGTTTCGGGAAAAGCGGGCAGGTGGTCTACCCCCGTCCGGGGGTATCTGCATCACCGGTTCGGAGAAGACCCGCCAGCTCGACCGCATGGACAAGGGTCAAACCCCGTCCCTCGAGGCGGAGCGTGAGGCCGTGCGCCTGCCAGAGCAGGACGTTGCCGGCCAGGCGGGGCGGCGCACCAGGGAGGACGTACACGTGCTCGCCGCCGGCGATCCAGAAGCCCGTCCCCCCTTCGACCTGCACCGGGACGACCGAGCTCGAGCCGGACACGACCTTCTTCAGGATCGCAACGCCCTCGCCGACGTTCAGCTCGCTCAGCAGCACCGGCTCGCCGCGGTCGGCGAAGACGAGCGAGACGACGCCCTGCTCGAGATGGAGCGGGGGCGGCTCGAGCGGCGGCAGCGAGAGCGCATGCCTCAGCGCCTTCCGTGCCTGCGCCCCCGTGACGATCGGGCCGAGGTCGGCGCCGAGCGGCCGCTCCTCGGCCGCCGGCAGCTGCGCGACGCGCTCGATCGTGACGCCGCGCAGGTGGAGGAGGCGGAGGATCGCGCCGCGCGACTGCGGCACCGCGAAGGCGGCGGCGAGCGCCGCGAGCAGGAGCGCGGCCGCGACGAGAAGCGGCCGGCGCGGCAGCCGGCGCGCGCGGGCCGCGAGCTCGAGCCGCAGCTCGGGCGTGTCCGGCCAGGCCAGCTCGATCGCCCTCAGCTCACGCTCGAGGTCCATATCCCTCCCTCAGCCGCGCGAGCGCCCGCGCGGAACGCGACTTGACGGTGCCGCGGCGGACGCCGAGCGCGGAGGCGGTCTCGTCCTCGGAGAGACCGAGCAGGTAGCGGCAGGCGAGCACGAGGCGCGCCTGGTCGGGCAGCTCGTCGAGCGCCGCGAGCAGGCGGCGCCGCTCGTCGCTGCCGACGGCGGCCTCCTCGGGCGAGGGGGCCGCCTCGCCCGGGGATGCGGCCGCACGGATCGCGAGGTGCTCGCGGCGGCCCGCGGAGCGGCGGCGGTTGCGCGACTCGTTGGCGACGATCCGCAGCAGCCACGGCCGCAGCGGCTCCGCTGTGCGGAAGCGGCCGAGCGCGCGCCAGGCCTTGACGAAGCCGTCCTGGGAGGCCTCCTCGGCGTCGGCGGCGTTGCGGGTGATGAGGTACGCCACTCTGAACGCGATCTCCTGGTGCGCGCGGACGAGCTCTTCGTACGCGCGCTCGTCGCCGCGCTGTGCGCGCAGGACGAGCTCCTGCTCCTCGCGTGGACGGCCCTCCACGCGGCTAACTACACCGCAGCGGTGGGGGCGGTTCCAGGCGCGCGCGGATTTACACAGGTCTGACCCACGCCTGACGCGGGCCGAACGCACGCGTAGCACCGTTCGTCAGGCTGAGCGCGGCTCGGCCGGCAGGACAGGGCAGGACAGACAAGCAGGAGGAACACGATGCGCAAGTTCGGTCTCGTTGCGGCGGCGGTCATCGTCTTCGCAACGCTCCCCCTCGGTGTGGCCGCAGCCCCGACGCCGGCCGCCAGAGTGCACGTCCACTGGTTCGCCGGCTCGGTCACGACGGTCGGCAGCGACTCGGTCAGCCTGAACGTGCTCTGGACCGGCCCGCACGACGGCCAGCTCAACGGCCAGACCGTCACGGTCGCGGTCAACTCCGACACGAAGATCGTCAACGGCAAGGACGGCTCGTCCGCGCAGCTGTCGGACATCCAGTCGGGCGACCTGCTCGGGCTGCGTGCGGCCTCGAGCGACTCCACCCTCACCTCGCTCACCGCGACGCACATGCGGATCTGGTGCAACTGCCACTGGATCGGCGGCACGATCAGCGCGCTCGGGGGCAGCTCGCTCGGCGTCCAGGTGGCCCGCACCGGTCCGTTCGACACCGTGCTGAACGGCAAGGACGTGACGATCCAGGTGAACGGCTCGACGCTGTACGTCAAGGGCCGGCCGAAGACCACGATCGGCTACTCCGACCTGAAGGTCGGTGACCGCGTCGGCGTCATCTTCGGCGCCAACGGCTTCTTCAAGGCGCCGGGCTTCGACCCGTCGAAGGCGACGTTCACGGCGAAGCGCGTCCACGACTGGCAGAAGCTGCCCGTGCCGTCGCCCGCGAGTGACGCGGGCGGAACGGCAACGACGACGCCGTAGCAGCTCCCTCCCGCAGAAGCGCCGGGCCGGTCCCTCCCTCCGGCCCGGCGCAGCCGTGCAACCGCTAGTGACAACTTGTTACTTGCACGTGGAGATGCCGGTTACGCGCTTCGCCCGAGGCTCGGCACAGCCTCGCAAGCGCAAGTAACAAGTTGTCACTAGCGATTTCAGACGCTCGCGGCACGCTTCGCCCGCGCGGCGGCGCTCTGCCGCTTCTGGGCGGAGAGCTCCACCTTGCGCAGGCGGATGCTCTTCGGTGTCACCTCGACGCACTCGTCCTCGCGAATCAGCTCGAGCGCCTGCTCGAGCGAGAGCGGCCGCGGCGGGATCAGCCGGACGAGCTCCTCCGCGGTGGAGGAGCGGACGTTCGTCAGCTTCTTCTCCTTCGACGCGTTCACATCGAGATCGTCGGCACGCGAGTTCTCGCCGACGATCATCCCCTCGTAGAGCTCGTCGCCGGGCGCGATGAACAGGGAGCCGCGCTCCTGCAGGTTGAGGATTGCAAACGAGGTGGCCTGGCCGCGGCGGTCGGCGACGAGGCTCCCGGTCGGCCGCATGCGCAGCTCGCCGTACCACGGCTCCCAGCCCTCGAAGACATGGTGGAGGATGCCCGTTCCACGCGTCTCGGTGAGGAACTCGGTGCGGAAGCCGATCAGGCCGCGAGCCGGGACGAGGTACTCCATGCGCGCCCAGCCGGTGCCGTGGTTGACCATCTGCTGCAGCCGTCCCTTGCGCAGCGCGAGCAGCTGCGTGACGACGCCGACGTACTCCTCGGGCACGTCGATGGCGACGCGCTCGACCGGCTCGTGCCGCTTGCGGTCGATCTCGCGCGTCAGCACCTCGGGCTTGCCGACGGTGAGCTCGAACCCTTCACGGCGCATCAGCTCGACAAGGACGGCGAGCTGCAGCTCGCCGCGGCCCTGCACCTCCCATGCGTCCGGCCGCGAGGTCGGGTTGACCCGCAGCGAGACGTTGCCGACGAGCTCCTGCTCGAGCCTCGTCTTGACCATCGACGCGGTGAGCCGGTCGCCCTCGGAGCCGGCGAGCGGCGAGGTGTTGATGCCGATCGTGATCGAGAGCGAGGGCTCGTCCACCGTCGTGACGGGGAGCGGCCGCGGGTCGTCGGGGTCGGCGATCGTCTCGCCGATCGTCACGTCGGGCAGTCCGGCGATCGCGACGATCTCCCCCGGCCCCGCCTCGGCGGCCGGCATCCGGTCGAGCGCCTCGGCGACGTTCAGCTCGGTGATCCGCGCGGACGCGATCGTCCCGTCCGCACGGCACCACGCGACCTGTGCGCCCTTGCGCAGCGTGCCGTGGCGGATGCGGCAGAGCGCGAGCCGGCCGACGTACGGATCGGCGTCGAGGTTGGTGACGAGCGCCTGGAGCGGATGCCCGGGGTCGTGCTCGGGCGGCGGCACGGTGTCGAGGATCGTCCGCACGAGCGGGCCGAGATCCGCGGCGAGCTCGCCGGGCGCGAGCCCCGCCCGTCCCGCGCGCGCGTTGCAGTAGACGATCGGGAACTCGATCTGGCTCTCGTCGGCGTCGAGGTCGAGGAAGAGGCCGTAGGTCTCGTTCACCACCTCTTCGATGCGCGCGTCGGACCGGTCGACCTTGTTGACGACGAGCACGACCGGAAGGCGCGCCTCGAGCGCCTTGCGCAGGACGAAGCGCGTCTGCGGCAGCGGCCCCTCGCTCGCGTCGACGAGCAGGAGCACGCCGTCGACCATCGTCAGGCCGCGCTCGACCTCGCCGCCGAAGTCGGCGTGGCCGGGCGTGTCGACGATGTTGAGCTTCACGCCGCCGGCGAGCCGGACGGCCGTGTTCTTCGCGAGGATCGTGATCCCCTTCTCGCGCTCGAGGTCGAGCGAGTCCATGACGCGCTCCGCGACGTCCTGGTTCTCGCGAAACGACCCCGCCTGCCAGAGGAGCGCGTCGACGAGGGTCGTCTTGCCGTGGTCGACGTGCGCGATGATCGCGACGTTGCGGAGGTCTTCACGGCGGGCCATTGGACGGCCCACGGTAGCGACACGAGAACGAGCTAGAGGACTGCGGCTTCGCCGAGGAGCGTCTTCGCCTCGGCGTAGAAGTCCGCGATCGGCTGCACCTTCTTGCCGAGCTCGAGCAGCTTCGGACCGACCGAGGTGACCGCCTCGACGTAGACCGGCGCCTCGCCGGGGTAGCGCTCGACGATGTCGGCGAGCTCCTTGATCAGACCGGCGGGTGCGATGCGCGCGTCGACCTTCAGGCGCACCTCGCGCCGCTCCGGCACCGCCTCGAAGCCCGAGATCTCGAGCGCGACGAGCTTCGTCTCGCCCGCCTGCTTGTGATCGACGCGGCCCTTCACGATCAGCACGCGGTCCTGCACGAGCAGGTCGCGCGCCTGCTGGTACGTCGAGTTGAACGCGACCACCTCGACGGCCCCCGTGACGTCCTCGAGTCCGGCGAACACCATCGGCTCGCCCTTCTTCGTCGTCAGCTGCTTGAGCGAGGCGACGATCCCGCCGACGACGACGATCTCGCCGTCGCGGCGCCGCTCGAGCTCGGAGAGCGCACAGTCGGTCTTGCGCCGCAGCTGCTCGCGGATCGCGGCGAGCGGATGCTCGGAGACGTAGAGCCCGAGGCTCTCCTTCTCCATGTGCAGCAGCTCGGACTTCTCGAACTCCTCCGTCGACAGCGGCGTGTACTGCGCTTGCTGCGGCTCGTCGCCGAGGTCGAAGATCGACCCCTGTCCGAAGCGCCGCGCGTCGTGTGCCGCGTTCCCCGAGCCGAGCGCCTGGTCGAGCACGTCCAGCATCGCCTTCCGCGAGCCGGGCAGGGCGCCGCACTTGATCAGCGACTCGAGGGCGCGCCGGTTCACGATCTGCGGATCGACGCGCTCGGTGAAGTCCCAGATGGTGGTGAACGGGCCGCCGTCGGCGCGCGCGGCGACGATGGCGCGGCATGCCGACTCGCCGACGTTCTTCACCGCGTTGAGCCCGAAGCGGATCTTCCCCTCGACGACGGCGAAGTCGATCTGCGACGTGTTCACGTCGGGGGGGAGCACCTCGATCCCGAGCTCGTCGCACGCGTTGACGTAGTACGGCACCTTGTCCTTCGTGTTCATCACGGAGGAGATGAGCGCCGCCATGTACTCCTTTGCGTGGTTCGCGCGCAGCCAGGCGGTGCGATAGGCGATGAGCGCATAGCAGGCGGCGTGTGACTTGTTGAAGGCGTAGTCCTGCGCCTGCTCCATGTCCTGCCAGAGCTGGTTGGCGACCGCGGGAGAGACGCCGTTGTGTGCGCAGCCCTCGAGGAACTTCCCCTTGAGCGAGGCCATCAGCGAGTGGATCTTCTTGCCGATCGCCTTGCGCAGGTCGTCGGCCTCGGCCGGCGAGAAGCCGGCCATGTGCTTGGCGATCTCCATCGACTGCTCCTGGTAGATCGCGATGCCGTACGTGTCCTTCAGGATCGGCTTCAGCCGCTCGTCGGCGTAGTGGACCGCCTCCTGCCCGTTCTTGCGGCGCGCGTAGACGGGGATGTACGCCATCGGGCCCGGCCGGTAGAGCGCGACGAGCGCGATCAGGTCCTCGAAGCCGGTCGGCTTCACCTGGCGCAGCGCCTCGCGCATGCCCGACGACTCGAACTGGAAGACGCCCGTCGCCTCGCCGCGCGCGAGCATCTCGTACGTCTTGCGGTCGTCGAGCGGGATCGCGCCGAGGTCGAGGTTGCCGGCGAGCGCGCATGCCTTGTCGATCACGTCGAGGTTGCGCAGGCCGAGGAAGTCGACCTTGAGCAGGCCGACCGCGACGACGTTGTTCATCGAGAACTGGGTCACGACCTCCTGGTCGGCGCCCTTCTGCTGGAGCGGCACCACGTTCATCAGCGGCTCGGCGCCGATCACGACGCCGGCGGCGTGGATCGAGTCGGCCCGCGTCAGGCCCTCGAGCGGTCGGGCGAGCTCGACGATCTCCTTCGCCGTCGCGTCCGAGTCGACCGCCTTGCGCAGCTCGGCGGTCGGCTTCAGACACTCCTCGAGCGTCTGCCCCGGCCCTTCCGGGATCAGCTTCGCGACCTTGTCGACGACGCCGTACGGCACCTCGAGCACCCGGCCGGCGTCGCGCACCGCCGCGCGCGCGGCCATCGTCCCGAACGTGATGATCTGCGCGACGCGGTCGCGACCGTACTTCTCCGCGACGTAGTTGATGA
>DASPTD010000033.1:0-24346 GCA_035623575.1 Gaiellaceae bacterium | reverse complement strand
GCCCGCCGCCGCCCTCGTCGCCGCTGCGCTCTATTACCCCGTTCATGCCGTGTTCTAGTGTTGCGGCATGCCCTCGACGAGCGAGCGACCGTTCACCATCGTCCAGCTGTCCGACCTCCATTGCGGGCAGCAGTTCTTCCTACCGAACCTGCTCGAGCGGGCCGTCGCCGAGGTGAACGACCTCGCCCCGGACGTCGTCGTCGTCTCCGGCGACCTCACGTCCCACGGATTCAAGGACGAGTACGCGCTCGCGAAGAGGTACCTCGATGCGATCGAGTGCGAGTCGATGGTCGTGATCCCGGGCAACCACGACTCGCGCAACGTCGGCTACGTCCACTTCGAAGAGCTCTTCGGCGAGCGGAACTCCGTGCTGCGGCTCGGAGCCGCGACGATCGTGGCGGTCGACTCGACGGAGCCGGATCTCGACAACGGGCAGATCGGCCGCGGCCGCTACCGGTGGATCGAAGAGCAGTTCGCGGTGCCGGCCGACCTCCGCGTGTTCGTCCTCCACCATCATCTGCTTCCGGTGCCGGGCACGGGCCGCGAGCGGAACATCGTCAACGACGCCGGTGACGCGCTGGAATGCCTTCAGCGCGCCGGCGTCGACCTCGTCCTCTGCGGGCACAAGCACGTGCCGTACGCCTGGCGTCTGGAGGATCTGTTCGTCGTGAACGCGGGCACGGTCTCCTCCTCGCGGCTGAGAGGGCACGGCCGTCCCTGCTACAACCTCGTCGAGGTCTCCGGCAGGCATGTCGACGTCTGGCGCAGGTACCCGTTCCACGAGCAGGAGCGGATCATTCAGTTCTCGACGGATTCGAAGACGTTCGAGAAGTACACGGCGCGCATCGAGGGCGAGGTGACCTCCCGGTGAGGGCGCTCGTGCTCGTCGACGGCGAGCACTACGCGCCGGTGGTACGCGACGCGCTCGCAGCGCTGCCGTACGAGGTCGCCGGGGCGCTGCTCGTCGGCGGCACGGAGAAGCTGCGCGGCGGCGACGACTACGGCGTGCCGCTCGTGACGGAACTCGACGAGGTGGGGGTCGACATCGTCGTCGACCTCTCCGACGAGCCGGTGCTCGGCCCCCGCGAGCGCTTCCTCTGGGCATCGCGGGCGCTCGCGCTGGGGCTGCCGTACGTCGGCGCGGATTTCCGCTTCGAGCCTCCCGTGCTGCACGAGGCGCCCGTGCCGTCGCTCGCCGTGATCGGAACCGGCAAGCGTGTCGGCAAGACGGCGGTCACCGGCCACGTCGCGCGCCGGCTCGCGCGTGACCGTGACGTCGTCGTCGTCTCGATGGGGCGCGGAGGTCCGGCCGAGCCCGAGGTGCGGCGGACGGCGCCGACCCTGGATGACCTCGTCGCACTCGCGCGCGCCGGCCGCCATGCCGCCTCGGACCACCTCGAGACGGCGGTCTTCGCCGGCGTGCCGACGGTCGGCTGCCGCAGGGCCGGAGGCGGCCTCGCCGGCGCAACCGTCGACTCGAACGTGCTCGAGGGCGTGCACGCCGCCGCGGCGCTCGAGCCGGACCTGCTCGTGCTCGACGGGAGCGGCGCCGCGCTGCCGCCGATCGCCGCGCACGCGCGGATCCTCGTCACCAACGCCGACCACGACGTCCGCGAAGGGCTCAACGCCTATCGCGTGCTCCTCTCCGACCTCGTCGTCGACACCGGCGGTGCCGACCACGGGGCGATCCGGGAGATCAAGGACGTCCCGGTCGTCCGCGCCGAGCTGCGCCTGCGCCCGGCCGAGCCTCTCCGCGGCCGCCGCACCGCGATCTTCACCACGGGCGGGGCGCCGACCGGCCATCTCGACGCCGACGTCGTCCACGTTTCGCGCAACCTCGCCCGGCGCGCCCTGCTGCGGGCGGAGCTCGACGGGGTGCACGCGGAGGTCTACCTCGTCGAGCTGAAGGCAGCCGCGATCGATGTCGTCGCCGAGGTCGCGCTCGCGCGCGGCGTCGAGGTCGTCCTCGCGGCAAACGACGTCGTCGCAAACGGCCTCGACGAGCTCCTGCCCGGCCTCGTTCCCGTGCCGGTCCGAGCATGACGCAGCCGCGACGGATCATGCCGTTGCCGCTCGGCGGCGAGCACGGCCTGCCGTACTCGCGCGGTCTGATGGCGCGTGCGCTGATGGCGGTCGGCGTCGCGCCCGATCGTGCCTACGCGCTCGCGCGGCGGGCGGCCGACGAGCTCGCGGTGCGCGGCACCGACGTCATGGAGCTCGAGCGCCTCGGCGAGCTTGCCGTCGAGAGTCTCGGAGAAACCGAAGGGAGCGAGGCGGTGCGACAGCTGCGCCGCTACCAGGAGCTGCGAGAGCTCGAGCTGCCGCTCGTCATCCTCGTCGGCGGTGCAACCGGGACCGGCAAGTCGACCGTCGCCACCGAGATCGCCTACCGCCTCGGCATCACGCGCGTCACCTCGACCGACTTCGTCCGGCAGACGATGCGCGCGTTCTTCTCGCACGAGTTCATGCCGGCGATCCACTACTCGAGCTTCGAGGCCGGCGCGGCCGTGCCCGAGGCGGACGATCCGCTTGTCGCCGGCTTTCTCGAGCAGTCGCGGCAGGTGCTCGTGGGCGTGCGCGCCTCGATCGAGCGTGCGCTGCACGAGGGGTGGTCGATGGTGCTCGAGGGCGTCCATCTCGTTCCCGGGCTGCTGCCTCGACTCGACGGGAACGCACTCGTCACCGCCTGTGTCCTCAGGATCGAGGACGAGACCGCCCACGCGCAGCATTTCTTCACGCGCGAGACCGGCACCGACCGGCCGATGGCGAAGTACCTCGACCGTTTCGCCGAGATCCGCCGCCTTCAAGGGCTCATCGTCGAGCGGGCCGAGCGGGAGGGCGTGGCGGTGATCGAGAACGAGCATGCCGACGGTGCCACGCGGGCCGTCGCCGACCTCGTCCTCTCGGCTGCGGAGCGCGTCGGGGAGCGCGTATGAGCGAGACCGGGACCGAGGTGGCCGCCGAGCCGACACCGAGCGGCCAGCAGGAGCCCTGTCTCTGCCAGTCGTATCTCCGCGCGACGGAGCGGGCCGCCCTGGGCGCGGCGCGCTGGCTCGGCCGCGCCGACCAGGAGGCGGCCGAGGAAGCGGCGGTGAGCGGCATGCGTGCGCTGCTCGACCTGCTGCCGATCCGCGGGCGCGTCGTGCTCGGCTCCGCCGACGACCGCGGCGGCCTGCGCTCGGGCGCGAGCATCGGCTCGGGCGGCGTCGAGGTCGACCTCGCCCTCGACGCGCTGGAGGGCCGCGGCGTCGTCGCCCGCGGCGGCAACGGCGCGATGTCGATGATCGCCGTCGGCGAGCCGGGGCACCTGATGACGCTGCCGGAGATGTACATGCGCAAGATGGCGGTCGGTCCGCGTGCACGCGGCAGGATCGACCTGCTGAGGCCGGTGGGCGAGAACATCGAGGCGATCGCCGACGCATTCGGTCGCCGGGTCAACGACGTGACCACGATCGTGCTCGACCGACCGCGCCATCACGACCTGATCGAGGAGATCCGCGCCTCCGGCGCCCGCATCAAGCTGATCCAGGACGGCGATGTCACCGCGTCCATCTCCGCCTCGATCCGGGGCACGAACGACCACTTGGCGGTCGGGATCGGCGGCACGCGCCAGGCCGTGCTCTCGGCCGCCGCGCTCCGGTGCCTCGGCGGCGAGCTGCAGGCGCAGTTCTGGCCGACGTCGCGCCGCGAGATCGACGAGCTGCGCGAGCTCGGCATCGAGGACTACGGGCGCGTCTTCCGTACCGAGGACCTCGCGCCGGGCGAGGTGATCGTCGCCGCCACCGGCGTCTCGAACGGCGATCTCCTCCGCGGCGTCCGCTTCCTCGCCGACAGTGCGCGCACCCACTCGCTGCTCATGTGCACCCGCTGCAACTGGGTGCGCTTCGTCGACGGCATCCACTTCTTCGCCCGGGAACGGCGCGAGGAAGTGCGGCTACTCGGCTACTAGCCTCCGCGAGAAGTGCTGCGCACTTCTCGCGGGTAGGGGTTGGGCTTCGCGGAGCGGCCGCCGGCAAAGCCGGCGGCCTTTTACGCGTTCGGGGCGGTGGGTGCTGCTGCGCGGGCGGTGGCGGCTTCGCCGTCCCCGACCGCGTGCATCCGGCCTGCGGGTAAGCCGGCTTCGCCCGGCTTACCCTTCGGCCTTGGGCGGTAGCTGCGGCCGACCGGCCTGCGGGTTCCCTGCTTCGCGCTCGTCGTTGCGCTTCGCGGCCCGCCGGAAGAACCAGGCGAGCGCGATCACGATCAGCACGGGCACGATGGCGGACGCGAGGATGACGTCGTTCATCACCGCGGAGTTGCCGCTCGCGAGCACGGAGCCATCGTAGACGGGGTCACGCCCCGTACACTTGCCCCATGCCCAGCAAGAACGAGCTGCTCGAGGCGTTGCGCCAGGTCGAGGATCCCGAGCTCGGGATGGACATCGTCGACCTCGGCCTGCTCTACGACGTCGAGGTCGAGGGCCCGAGCGTGAAGATCACCTACAGCCTCACCTCGATGGGCTGCCCTGCGGGGCCGCTGATCGCGCAGGACATCGACCGGACCGCCCGGGAGGTCCCCGGGGTGGAGGAGGTCGACCTCGAGCTGGTCTTCGACCCGCCGTGGACACCCGACCGGATGTCCGACGACGCGAAGTTCATCCTCGGGTTCGGCTGACGCCGGCGCGACGCGCGTCGGGGAGTGAGCGTCGGTGAATCCCGAGATCACCCTCGGACGGATCGCCGGCATCCGGATCAGCATCAACTGGAGCTGGCTGATCGTCTTCACGCTGATCGTCTGGACGCTCGCGAGCGCCGTCTTCCCGTCGGAGGATCCGCATCTGTCGCGGAGGACGTACCTCGCGATGGCGGTCGTCGCGGCGGTCGTGTTCTTCGCCTCGCTCCTCCTCCACGAGCTCGGTCACGCCGCACTGGCCCGGCGCGAGGGCATGGAGATCGACGGGATCACGCTCTGGCTCTTCGGCGGCGTCGCCCGGTTCAAGGGGATGTTCCCCTCGGCCGGCGCCGAGCTGAGGATCGCGCTCGCCGGGCCGCTCGTCTCGGCGCTCCTCGGCGGTACGTTCGTCGGCGTCGCGGTTGCCGGTGGTCTCGGCACGGCCGTCGACGGCGTGGCGGCGTGGCTCGGCTACATCAACCTGATCCTGCTGGCGTTCAACATGCTGCCGGCGCTGCCGCTGGACGGCGGGCGCGTTCTCCGTGCACTGCTCTGGCGCGCTCGTGGCGACTTCTCGTCGGCGACGAGGATCGCGGCGGACGTCGGCCGCGGCTTCGGCTACCTGCTCGTCGGCCTCGGCGTCTTCCTGTTCATCGTGCAGGGCGTCTGGAGTGGCGTCTGGCTCGCCTTCGTCGGCTGGTTCCTGCTCCAAGCGGCGGCGGCCGAGGGCCGGTACGGGCTGATTCGCGACGCGCTCGGCGGGCTGCGCGTGCGCGATCTGATGGTGCGGAACCCCGTCAGCGTCGCCGCCGATGAGTCCGTTGCGGAGTTCATGGACGGGGTCGCGCGGACGCACCGCTTCACGACGTATCCCGTCGTCGGCGGCGGGCGCGTGCTGGGACTGCTGCCGTTGGCAGCCGTCGCGCGCGTGCCCCGGGAGGAGTGGGGCCGGACAGCCGTTCGCGACTGCATGCTCGCCTTCGACGACGTTCCCCATCTGCGAAAGGACGAGCTGCTCGTCGACGTGATGGGCGAGCTGGCGCCGCGGCCGCCCGGGCGCGCGTTCGTGCTCGAGGGCGATCTCGTCGTCGGCCTGCTCTCGGTCAGCGACGTGGGACGGCTCGTCGCAGCGACGGGGACGGTGCGCCGTCGCCGGGCGTGAGGCGCTCGGGGAGCACGGTGGTGACACCTTCGTGACAGTGGGGTGAAGCCGGCTCCGGCAAAGCAGGACTGCGTGACGGAAGGAGCTACTTCACGAGGAGATGAGCCGCTGCGACCTGCACGTCCATTCGATCCACTCGACGGACAGCGGGAACTACGCTCTCCGCCGCGCGCGCCTCGGTGAGTCCTACACGCAGCCCGAGCGGGTGTACCGGGCCTGCAAGGCGCGCGGCATGACCTTCGTCACGATCAGCGACCACAACACGCTCGAGGGCGCGTTGCGGATCGCGCACGAGCGGGACGCCTTCCTCTCGGTGGAGGTGACGACCCGCTTCCCGGAGGACGACGTCACGCTCCACGTGCTCGTGTGGGATCTCACCGAGCAGGATCACCGCGACCTGCAGCCGTACCGGCCCTCGGTGTACGAGCTCGTGGCGTTCCTGCGCGAGCGCGGGCTCCCTCACGCGCTCGCGCACCCGCTCTACCGCATGGGCAGACCCCTGACCGTCACGCACGTCGAGCTGATGATGCTGCTGTTCGGGGTGTGGGAGGGACGCAACGGCGCGCGACCGCGCGAGTCGAACGAGCTCGCCTACAGGCTCGCCGCCGCTGCGACGCCCGAGCATCTCGCCACGCTCGCCGAGCGCCACGGCATCGCGCCGGCGCACGCGGGGCGGATCGCACTGACCGGCGGCTCCGACGACCACGGCGCGCTCGACATCGGCACGACGTGGACGGACGCGCCGGGCGTCACGACACGCGAGTTCCTCGACGCGGTCGCCTGCGGCGAGGGCTCGCTCGGCGGCGCGCACGGCTCCACGCTGAAGCTCGCGCACGCGGTCGCCGCGCTGTTCGTCCACGCCTACCGCGCGTCGGGCGCAGAGCTGCCGGACACGGTCCGCGCGCAGGTGGAGGCCCTCTTCGATCGTGACGCGGCCGAGGCCGAAACCCGCCACCGCGAGATCGCCGATGTCAGCTCGCGGCTCGTGCGCCTGCTCGGGGAGCGGGCCCGCTCCGGCGGGATCGCGTTCAGGGCGCTTCCCGGCGCCGGGCGCCGGCTCGGCGCGCTCGCGTTCGCCGCCGGCCTGCAGATCCCGTATCTCGCCACCGCCCACCATCACGCCGACTCCCGCGCCGGGCTGGCCGAGATCGAGCGCGGCTTCTTCGGCGCGCCGCATACGGCCCGCGAGCCGCGCGCGCTCCTCTTCACGGACACCTTCTGCGAGGCGAACGGCGTCGCGGGGACGATGCGGCGGATCGCGGCAGCCGCCGGAGCAGGACGCTTCCCGGGGGCGGTCGTCGTCGCCTCGCACGACCCGCCCTCGCCCGGCGTCGTGCCCTTGCCGCCGGACTGGTCGCTGCCGCTGCCGACGTACGAGTCGCTCGACCTCCGCTTTCCGCTGCCGACCGATGTGCTCGACCGCGTCGAGGTGGAGCGGCCGGACGTGATCCACGTCGCGACGCCGGGCCCGGTCGGGCTCTGCGGCCTCGTCGTCGCGCGGCTGCTGGGGATCCCCGTCGTCGGCTCGTACCACACGGAGCTCGGCCCGTACGCGCTGCATCTGACGCGAGACCTGCTTGTCGCCGAGGCGCTCGACGTCTACGTCGACTGGTTCTACAACCAGTGCGCGACGGTGCTCGCGCCGACGCGCCAGGTCGCCGACGCGTTGACCGCGCGCGGCCTCCCCGGGGTCGGTGTCTGGGGCCGCGGCGTCGACTGCGAGCTGTTCCGGCCCGAGCGCCGCGACGACGTCCTGCGCGCGCGGCTGCTGGACGGCGCCGAGGTGCTCGTGCTCTCGGTCGGCCGCGTCTCGCACGAAAAGCGGCTCGGCGTCCTGCTTGACGCGTACGCCCGAGTCTCCCGCGCGCGCGGCGACGTGCGTCTCGTGGTGGTCGGGGACGGACCCGCGCGGCGCGAGCTCGAGCGGACCGCGCCGGCGGGGACCGTCTTCGCCGGCGAGGCGCGCGGCGAGCAGCTCGCAGGGCTGTTCGCGAGCGCCGACGTCTTCTGCTTCCCGAGCACGACGGACACCTTCGGCCAGGTGATCCTCGAGGCGGGCGCGTCCGGCCTGCCGGTGGTCGCGGCGGCCGCGGGCGGCGCCCTCGAGCTCGTGGCGAACGGGAGGACGGGACTGCTCGTCGCGCCCGACGACGCCGGCGTGCTCGCAGCGGCGTTGCTCGACCTCGCAGGCGATCCGGCGCGCCGGACGGCGTACGGGGCCGCCGGCCGGGCGGCGTCGCTCGAGCGGACGTGGGACGCCGCCCTCACCCAGCTGGGGCAGGTCTACGCCGGGCTCGTCGACGGCCGGCCCCGCGCCGCGCTCGCGGCGGCGTAACCAGGACGTAACCGTTGTGAACGGGCTGTTTCATGGCAGGCTTGCCGGATGGTCCCGCGCGCGCTCTTCGTCCCGGGCTGGGGCGCACCGGCGGCGCTCTACGAGCCCGGACTGCCGGCGAGCTGGGCCGCGGTCGAGCCGCCGAGCTTCGCCGCGTCCGGGGGTACGCTCCGCGAATACCGACGCTGGCTCGCGACGGAGCTGCGACGCCGCGGGCGGTCGCCGCTCGGCGGTCACTCGATGGGGGCGGCGCTCGCGATCCTCGCCGCCGCGGACGCGCCCGAGCTCGTCGAGCGCCTCGTGCTCGTCGCGCCCGCCGGGCTGCCGTTGACGAAGCCGATCAGCGCGAGCCTTGCCGACTTTGCCCGCCAGCTCGCTCGCGGCACCTATCCGCCCAGGACGGCGGCCGCGGCCCTGCTCGCGGTGGCGCGCGCGCCGCGCGCCGCGTTCGCCCTTGCGCGCGAGATCCGCCGCCTCGACCTCCGCCGCGAATGCGCACGCATCCAGGCGGCCGGCATCCCGGCCCTCGTCGTCGGCTGCTCGACCGACACGCTCGTCACCTGCGACCGGGCCCGGACGCTCGCAGCAGCGCTCGGCGCGGCCTATGAGGAGCTGGACCTCGCCGGCGGCCACATGTGGATGCTCGTCGAGAGCGCGGCCCTCGCAGCGGTCGTCGCCTAGAGCGCAGGCGACGCCGTCCCGCGCGGCACCTCCTCGTCGAGCTGGTACGCGCTCTCCCCGTGCATCGCCGCGTCGAGCCCTCGCTCCGCCTCGGTGCCCACGCGGACGGGCGTGACGAAGTCGATCACGCGCAGCATCACGTACGTGAACGCGAACGCGTAAGCGGAGGCGCCGAAGCCGGCCGCGACCTGCTTGCCGAAGAACGTGCCGGTGCCGTGGATGAGTCCCTGCGCGCCGTTCGGGTTGGTCGCCGTGCCGGCGAAGACGCCGAGCAGGACGATCCCGAGCAGGCCGCCCATGCCGTGGACACCCCAGACGTCGAGCGCGTCGTCCCAGCTGAGCTTGTTCTTGAGCTGGATCGCGTAGTAGCAGACCACCCCGGCCGCGATCCCGATCACCACCGAGGCGTAGATGGGCACGTATCCCGCGGCGGGCGTGATGCACGCGAGCCCGGCGACCGCGCCGGTCAGCAGGCCGACGAAGTGCGGCTTCTTCGCGTACCACCATTCGACGAACAGCCACGTGACCGCCGCGAAGGATGCTGCGATGTCCGTGTTCAGGAAGGCGGTCGCGGTGATGTCGTCGACCTTCAGCTCGCTGCCGGCGTTGAAGCCGTACCACCCGAACCAGAGCAGGCCCGTGCCGAGTGCGATGAACGGGATGTTGTGCGGGACGTCGAAGAACTTGCGCCTGCCGACGTAGAGGACGGAGGCGAGCGCCGCCCAACCCGCGCTCGCGTGCACGACGATCCCGCCTGCGAAGTCGCGGACGCCCCACTGCGCGAGCAGTCCGTTGCCCCAGATCATGTGCACGAACGGGTAGTAGACGAACAGCTGCCAGACGACGAGGAAGATCAGATACGCCTTGAAGGTGACGCGGTTCGTGAACGCGCCCGTGATCAGGGCGGGCGTGATGATCGCGAACATCATCTGGTAGGCGATCAGGACGGTGAGCGGGATCCCCGACGGCGCGTAGATCGAATGCGGGTTGACGTGGCGCAGGAAGGCGACGTGGAAGTTCCCGTAGATGCCGTCGGCGCCGCCGCTGAAGCACAGTGAGTAGCCGACGAGCCACCAGAGCACGGTGGTGATCCCCATCGAGGCGAAGCTCTGGATCATGATCGTCAGCGTGTTCGAGCGGCCGACGAGTCCCCCGTAGAAGAACGCCAGCCCGGGCGTCATCAGCATCACGAGGCTTGCCGCGAGCAGCATGAAGCCCGTGTTGGCGCCGTTGATCATCGTCGCCTCCCTTGTCTCGTCCAGCCTGCTCGCCCGATGATCGCTCGACGGCCGGACGCTGGGGATCCGTGAAACTGCTGATGCCCCGGAGGGCGAACCGCGGGGTAGGCGCTGACTTCCTTGGAGGGCGGCGCCCGTCGAGGGCGCCGCCCTTCTACGCGGCCCGGCGGCCGGGCTCGAGCCCGTCGGGCCGGAGCTCGATCACCGGGCCGGAGCCGGAGCGCCGCCGCCCGAGCCGGAAGGGCGCGACGCAGACCGCCGCGAGGGCGGCGATCACGGCGAGATCGAGGACGGTGAAGACGGCGATGCTCGTGGTCGGGGACATGATCTTCGGTTCTCCTTCGTTCGCTGGTGTCACGACGAAGGAGACCAGGCCGCCCTGGGCGGCCGCTGCGGCGCCGCTGTGAATCCGCTGTGACAGACCCCCGGTGCCAGGCACGGTGCCTGGCACCGGGGGTCGGCTATGCCGGGATGCGGAGCACGATCTTGCCGAGCTGCGCGCCCGCTTCGAGCCGCGCGTGCGCGGCCCGGATCTCCGCCAGCGGCAGCACCTCGTCCACGACCGGCCGCGCCCGGCCGCTCGCGACGAGCTCGTACACCGCCTCGAAGTCCGCCTTCGTGCCCATCGTCGAGCCGAGGATCGTCAGCTGCTTCCACCAGACGCGGTGCAGGGCGGCCGGCGGATTCGGGCCGCTCGTCGCGCCGCAGACGGCGATACGGCCCTCGACCGCGGCGATGTCGAGCGACGTCCGCCACGTGGCGGCGCCGACGTGCTCGACGACGACGTCGGCACCGTGGCCGCCGGTCGCCTCGCGCACCGCCGCCTTCACGTCGCCGCCTGCGTGGTTCACGATCGCCTCGGCGCCGAGCTCACGCGCCCGCGCGAGCTTCTCGTCGCTCGAGGAGGTGACGATCGCGTGCGCGCCGAGCGCGGTCGCGATCGAGAGGGCGGCGGTGGAGACGCCGCTGCCGATCCCCCAGATCAGCACCCACTCCTCCGGCTGCAGGCGGGCGCGCGTGACGAGCATCCGGTAGGCGGTCTCGAACACGAGCGGGAACGCGGCCGCCTCCTCGAACGAGAGCCCGTCCGGGAGCGGATAGACGTTCGTCGCCGGCACCGCGATCAGCTCCGCGTTCGTGCCGTCGCCGTGCTCGCCGATGACGTGGATGCGACCGTGCCCGGCCTCGATCCCCGGGTTGAGCACGACCGGCTGCCCCGGCTCGAAACCCTGCACGCCCTCGCCGAGCGCCTCGACGACGCCGGCGCCGTCGGCGCCGAGGATGCGCGGCTTCGGCACCGACGGCTGGCCCCTGCGGATCCAGATGTCGAGATGGTTCAGCGCCGAGGCGCGCAGCCGGACGAGCAGCTCGCCCGCGGCGGGCGCCGGATCCGGCACCTCCTCGAGCACGAGCACCTCCGGCCCGCCGTCTTCGTGGATGCGAACCGCCTGCACGAGGGGCAGACTATCCGCGTGAGGGCCCGGGACCTCCAGCGGCACGCCCGGACGCTCGGGCTCGACGTCGTCGGCGCAGCACCGGCCGCGCCGTACGTCGAGACGGAGCGGCACATTCGCGAGCGGCGCGCGCGCGGCCTCTTCGCCGACATGAAGTTCACGATGGCGCGGCCCGAGGAGTCGTGCCATCCGGAGAGGCTCGTGTCCGGCGCACGCACGGTGGTCTCGGCGGCGCTCTGCTACTACGCGCCGGAGCCGGCGCGCCCGCCCGGCCACGGACGGCTGCCGCGCTACACCTGGCGCGACGCGTACGGGGAGCTGCGCGAGAAGCTCGACGCGCTCGGCCGCGAGCTCGGCGGCACGTACCGTGTGCTCGTCGACGCGAACCAGCACGTCGACCGGGCGGCGGCGGCCCGGAGCGGGGTCGGGTTCTACGGGAAGAACACGATGCTGATCACGCGCACGCACGGCTCGTGGGTCGTGCTGGGAACCCTCGTCACGACTGCCGAGATCGAGTCGACGCCGCCGCTCGACCTCGATTGCGGCTCGTGCCGCCTCTGCATCGACGCGTGCCCGACCGGGGCGCTGGACGAGCCGGGCGTCCTCGACGCGACACGCTGCCTCTCCTACTGGACGCAGGCGGCAGCTCCCGTCCCCGAGGCCTACCGAGCACACCTCGGAGCGCAGGTGTACGGCTGCGACATCTGCCAGGACGTCTGCCCGTGGAACCGCGGCGTCGAGAAGCGGCGCGCCGGCGCATCGCCGCCGGCCGACGCCGAGCCGCATGTCTCCCTGATCGACTGGCTGACCGCCGAGCCGGACGACCTGCGCCGGCGCTACTTCAGGCTGTTCGTACCGCAGAACGACGGCCGCTGGCTCACGCGCAACGCGCTCGTCGCGGCCGGGAACGTCGGCGGGGAGGCGGAGCGGGCGGCGGTGGAGCGCTACCGGAACGGCGACGACGAGATGCTGCGCGAGCACATCTCGCAGAGAGACGTGCACAATATGAGCTAGAGCGTGTAAGATGCGCGCGTGAGAGACGCGACGATCGGCTCGCAGGCCGTCGACCGGGCACTGACCATCCTCGGCTTCTTCGACGAGGGCGTGACCGAGCTGACGGTGGCCGAGGCTGCGGCCGAACTGGGCGTGCACCGGAGCACGGCTTCGCGGCTGCTCGCCGCCCTCGAGCGCCACGGGCTGCTCGAAGGAACGGCCGCCGGCTACCGGCTCGGGCTGCGCGTCGTGTCGCTTGCGGGCCTCGTGCTCAATCGCTTCCCGGCGCGTGCGATCGCACGCGACGTTCTCCGCGAGCTGCGCGACGCGACCGGGGAGACGGCGTACCTGGGGCTGCTGGACGGACGGGAGGTCGTCTACATCGACCAGGCTTCGAGCCCGCACGTCTCGGTCAACGTCGACTGGGTCGGGTACCGGCAGTCGCTGACCGCCGGCGCCACGGGTTTCCTGCTGCTCGCCTACCAGGCGCCTGCGGTGATCGAGGAGCTGCTGCGCACCCCGTCGGACAGCGACGGCCCGCCGGCGCCGACCGAGCTGGAGCTCGCGGCGATCCGCCGCCGCGGCTATCTGGCGCGGGTGGGCGAAGATCCCGACGCAGGCGCGGGGGTCGCTGCGCCGATCCGCGACCACCGCGGCGTGACGGTGGCGGCGCTCTCGGTCTGGGGTCCGCGCCATCGGGTCGAGGATCGGCTGGAGGGAGAGCTCGTGCCGGCGGTCCTCCGTGCCGCCGACCGCGTCTCCGAGGGCCTCGGCTACCGGGCCGCATGACCGCCGCCCGGCCGCCGCGCCGCTTCTACCTCGTCGCCGCGTGCGCAGGCTTCGCGTTCGCGAACATGGCGATCTCTGTGCCTCTCCACGTCGTCGCGACAGGCGCGAGAGCCGCGGCCGCCGGGGATGTGCTCGCGGCAGGCACGGTCGCCATCGCGCTCGGCGCGCTCGTCGCCGGCATGGTCGGCCCCCGCCTCGGCCGCGGGTCGCACACGCTCAGGCTCGCGCTCGCGGTCACCGGCCTCGGCGCGCTCGTGCTCGCCGCCGCGGCCGGGCTCGGGCTGCTGGCGGTCGGAACGGTCGTCGTCGGAGCCGGCATCGGCATCTTCTGGGTCGCGAGCCAGCAGATCCTGGGCCGCCGCTCCGGCGAGGCCGACAGCGCGCACGGATTCCTCGCCCACTATGCGGCCTACACGTTCGGCGGTGTCGCCGGCTCGAGTGCCACCGGCGCGCTCGCCAGCGGCGTGCACGCCCTCGGTGCCGCGCCGGTGACGGGCATCCGCGCGGGCTCCGCCCTCGCCTTCACCCTCCTCCTCGTCGCTCTCTCGATCTGGCGGGGCCCGGCCGCGGCGGCGGCCGGCGCGCCGGTCGTGCGGCAGCCGGCGGCGCCGCCGTCGCGTCAGTTCGCCGTCCAGGTGCCGGATCTCCTCCTCGTCGCGGCGCTCGCCCTGCTGCTGCCGCTCGCGCCGCTCGTGCTCGCCCGCGACTTCGGGCTCGCGCCGTTCGCGACGGGACTCGTCACCGCGGGTGTCGCCGCCTCCAAGATCGCCGGCACCTTTGCCGCGCGGGTGATCGCCCGCGGCAGCGGCCCGCGCCGGACGATCCTGCTCCTGCTCGCCGGCGGCACGAGCTTCTGCCTCCTGCTCTGCGCGGCGCTCACCCTCTCGCTCTTCGTCACGGCGCTCTTCGCGACGGCGCTCGCCGCGACCGGCGCCTGGCCGCTCGTCGTCGACCAGGCGCAGGCGCGCGTCCACCCGGGCGCCCGCGGCGAGCTGACCGTCCGCTGGAACGCGCGCGAGTACGCCCTCATCGCCGCGATGACGCTCACGTCCGGCTGGCTCCTGACGACCCTCGGCAGCGCGGTCCCGCTCTTCGCGCTCGCGGCGTTTCTCTTCGCCTGCTCCGCGGTGAGCGCGGCCGTCCTCCTCCGCCGGCCCGTCTGGCGCGCCGAGACGGCCTAGAGGAGGACGTCGAGCGCCCGCGGCTTGCGGAAGACGAGCCCGCGCGGCGCCGCCGGCCGCGCCGGGTCGAGGCGCAGGCCGGGAAAGCGCTCGAACAGCCGGGCGAGCGCGGTGTGCGCCTCGAGGCGCGCGAGGTGCATGCCGATGCAGACGTGCGGTCCCTGCGCGAATGCGAGGTGGAGACGCGCGTTCTCGCGGCGGAGGTCGAACCGATCCGGGTCGGGAAACGTCCCGGGGTCGCGGTTCGCTCCGGTGATCGAGACCGTGACCAGCGCTCGACGGCGGATGGAGGCGCCGGCGAGCACGACGTCGCGGGTCGCGTACCGGTCGACGACCGCGGCCGCGGGCTCGAGGCGCAACGACTCCTCGATCGCATTCGGGAGCAGGCCCGGCTCGCGTCGGAGCAGCGCGAGCTGGTCCGGGTGGGAGAGGAGATGGAGGATCGCGTTCGCGATCATCCCCTCGGTCGTCTCGATGCCCCCGAACATGAGCACGGCCGCGTTCGAGACGACCTCGGCCGGCTCGAGGCCTGCCGCGTCGCCCGCGGCGGCCGCGAGCAGCGAGAAGGACGGATCGCGCTCGAGCATCGGCTCGATCGCCGCGCGCAGGTCCTCGAACGCACTCCGGCCGGGGGCAGGGACATCGCTTCCCGCGGTCACCTGCGTGACCGCGTCGACGATCGCGTCGTACCAGCCGAGCACGGAGGCCGTCTCCGCGTGCTCGAGCCCGAGCGCGTACGCGACGACCGCGACCGCGAGCGGGCCGGCGAGGCCGCGCCGCAGCTCCGCCTCCGGTCCCGGCCCGACCGCGTCGAGCAGCCGGTCGGTCTCCGCCGCGACGAACTCCGAGAACCGCTCCCGGACGGGAGCGAGCCGGAAGGCCCGGGCGAACGGGTCGCGGTGACGGTCGTGCTCGGAGCCGTCCCGCGTGAGCATGCTCTGACCCACGACCCGGCCGGTGGAGAAGCGTGGATCGTCGACCGTGAACGTGTCGGCGTCGCGCATCACCTGAAGAGCGAGGTCGCGGCTCGTGACGAGCCAGCCTCCCAGCGCCGGCAGCCACGACACCGGCTCGCCCGACCGCAGGCGCGCGAGCAGTGGGTGCGGGTCGAGCTCGAGCTCTGCGAGCGTCGCGGCGGCGCCGATCGGATACGTCGTCGTCCCGATAGCGGGCGACCATACCAACGGACATCGTGCGGTAGGGTCGGCGCGTGGAATGGCCGTCTGCAGGGGCGGGCCCGTCCCGCGACTTCGTCGGGTACGGCAGCCGCCCGCCGGAGTTCCGCTGGCCGGACGGGTCGGGCGTCGCGGTCAGCGTCGTCGTCAACTACGAGGAGGGCGCCGAGCTCAACCTGCTCGACGGCGACGGCGTGAACGACACCTGGGGCGAGTACTCGACCGTCGTCGACCCCGCGTGGCGGGACCTCGGCACCGAGACGCACTTCGAGTTCGGCAGCCGCGTCGGCGTCTGGCGGCTCGCCCGTCTCTTCGACGAGTACGCGATCCCCGTCAGCTTCGGCGCCTGCGCGGTCGCGCTCGAGCGCAATCCCGCGCTGTGCGAATGGCTGCGCGATCGTGACCACGAGGTCCTCGGACACGGCTACCGCTGGACGGACGACTGGAAGCTCGGCCGGGAGGAGGAGCGCGCCCGGCTGCGGCTCGCGATCGAGTCCGTCGAGCGGACGACCGGCCGGCGCGTGCGCGGCTGGTACGTCCGCTCGTTCCCGAGCGTGAACACCCGTGAGCTCCTCGTGGAGGAGGGCGGCTTCCTCTACGACTCCGACGCCTGCAACGACGAGCTGCCGTACTTCGTCGAGGTCAAGGGAACGCCGTTCCTCGTCGTGCCGTACACGAAGGTGTTCAACGACAACCGCTACTTCATCGCCCCGACGTACGCCACGCCGAACGACTTCTTCGAAAACCTCAGGCTCGGCCTCGACTATCTCCTCCGGGAGGCGGAGGCCGGGCTCGGCGGCCGGATGCTCACGGTCGGGATCCACTCCCGCTGGACGGGGCAGCCGAACCGCGCCTCCGCGCTGCGGCGCTTCGTCGAGCACGTCCTCGCGGCAGACGGCGCCTGCTTCATGCGCCGCGTCGACATCGCGCGGTTCTGGATCGACAACTTCGGCCCGTAGGGCGATCACCCGTTTTGCAACGCTATTGCCAAATCGACCATAATGGCTCGTCGGGCCCGCGTGCGCGGGCCTCCGCTCGGACAGACCAGAAGCGAAAAGGAGTCCCCCAATGGCTGTCGTCGAATCAGGTCCGACCCAGGTTCAGCAGGTGCTCGCGAAGGGGTCGATCGCGGATCCGTTCCCGACCCTCGAGCAGGCGCGAAACGATCCCGGGCGGCTCGAGCGGATCCGGCAGATCCGCAAGCTGATCGACGAGCGCGGGATCAAGTACATCTTCTTCCAGCAGGTCTCCGTCTCGGGTCACGTCAACGGCAAGGGTGTCGCCGCGACGCAGTGGGAGAACGTCGCCCAGGCGGGCTATCAGCTCGTCTACGGCGCGACGGCCGACCTCTTCGTCGATCGCCACGACCGCTACATCGGCTTCGGCCCGGAGGAGTCCGAGCTCGCCGCGATCGCCGACCTCGACACCTTCGCGCAGCTGCCGTGGGACGGCCGCGTCGCCCGCGTCTACTGCGACTGCTACGACACCGAGACGGGGTTGCTGCTCGAGTCGGACCCGCGGCAGAACCTGAAGCGGATCATGAACGAGGTCGAGCAGGAGCTCGGCTACACGTTCCTCTGCGGCATCGAGCCCGAGATGATGTGGATGCGCAAGACCGACGACCCCAACGACGCCGTCGGCCTCACGAAGCCGTGGTGCTACCACATCAACCAGTTCGAGGAGCTGCGCGAGATCATCCTCGACGTGATCGACTACGGCGAGCAGCTGGGCATCAACCCGTCGTACGGCGACCACGAGGACTCACCGGGGCAGCTCGAGCTCAACTTCCTCTTCGACCGGGCCGTCCGTACCGCCGACAACCTCTCGACGTACCGCCAGATCTGCGCCGCCGTCGCGCGCAAGCACGGCGTGATCGCCAGCTTCATGCCGAAGCCCTTCACGGGCGTCTCGGCGAACGGTGCACACCATCACTTCACCCTCGTCGACGAGGCCGGCAAGAACGTCTTCTACGACGCGGACGGGCCGGCGAAGCTGTCGGAGGTCGGCCTGCAGTTCATGGGCGGCATCCTCGACCACTATCGCGGGCTGTGCGGGATCACCGCCCCCACCGTCAACTCGTACAAGCGCTTCTGGGACTTCGGCTTCTGGGCACCGATCTACAAGGACTACGGCTGGCAGAACCGCACGACGCTCGTCCGCGTCGCCAGCGGCGGCCGCTTCGAGTTCCGCGCCGTCGACTCCGCCTGCAACCCGTACCTGACGCAGGCGGCGCTGCTCAAGACCGGGCTGGACGGGATCAAGCGCAAGCTCGACCCGGGCCCGCCGCAGCAGCGCAACGTCTACGACGTGCTGGCCGAGGGCGGGGAGATCCCCCGCGTGCCGGCCCATCTCGGCGAGGCGCTCGAGGCGCTGGAGGCGGACGACGTCGTCCGCAGCGCCCTGCCCGGTCGCCTCTACGATGTCTACATGCACTACAAGCGTGACGAGTGGGAGCAGTACCTCGCCGTCGTCACGGACTGGGAGCGGGAGAAGTACCTGGACGTGCTCCCCTGATGTGCGGCATCGCCGGAGTCATCTACCGGAACGACGGCGGCGCGCACGCCGTCGGCAGGGACATGACGCGAATGCTCCAGTCGATGAAGCACCGCGGCCCGGATTCCACGGGGTACGCGCTGTACGGGCCGCCGCAGGAGCTCGTCGTCATGCGCTACAAGCTCGCGGACGCCAACGATCCGCGCGACTTCGACTTCGAGCAGCGGCTCGAGCACCACAAGGGCGAGGTGGAGACGCGGCTGCGGCTCCTCGGCGCGACGATCCACAATGTCGAGCGGGAGACCGGCTACGCCTATCGCGTCACCTTCGACTACGGCGGCGAGCTGAAGAAGGTCGCCGACGTCGTCGAGGACGTTCCGCACGCGGAGGTGCTCTCGCTCGGGCACTCGCTCGAGATCGTCAAGGACCTCGGCGACGCCGAGCAGGTGGCGCGGCAGTACCACCTCGACGACTTCGTCGGCACCCATGCGATCGGCCACGTCCGCATGGCGACCGAGTCCGACGTCGACATCTCGGGCGCGCATCCGTACTGGGCCTACCCCTTCAGCGACGTCGCCGTCGTCCACAACGGACAGCTGACGAACTACTTCCACTGGAAGCACCGGCTCGAGCGCTCCGGCCACCGCTTCCAGTCCGAGTGCGACTCCGAGGTGATCGCGGTCTACATCGCCCAGAAGATGAGCGAGGGTTCCACCCTCGAGGAGGCGATGCGCGAGAGCCTCGAGGAGCTCGACGGCGTCTTCACGTACATCTGCGTCACGGACGACGCGCTCGGCATGGCGAAAGACGCGATGGCGGCGAAGCCGCTCGTCCTCTACGAGGCGGACGACATCGTCGCGCTCGCCTCGGAGGAGATCGCGATTCGCGCCATCGTCGACCACGAGATCGACACCTGGGATCCCTACGAGGGCGAGGTGATGGTGTGGAAGCGCTAGCGGGCGAGCGCATGATCAAGTACGACGCGCGCGGGCTCGTCGAGGTCGACGACACGGTGCCGAAGATCTCCGAGATCGACGGCGACCGCGCCGTGTTCGACGCGAAGGACCTGTCGACGCGCAAGATCAATCTCGAGCTGCGCTGGCTTCTCTACGAGCAGGGCGTCAAGGACGTCACCGTGCTCAACCCCGGTGCGAAGCACTCGCTCGGCGTCGGCATCCTCACCCGCTGCAAGATCACCTTCGACGGCAGCCTCGGCTACTTCGGCTGCGGCGTCATCGACGGGCCGGAGATCCACGTCAAGGGGCGGGTCGGCTGGTCGGTGTGCGAGAACATGATGTCCGGCGTCGTCGTGATCGACTCGAACGCCGGCTCGCTGACCGGAGCCGCCATGCGCGGCGGTGACCTCGTCGTCAAGGGCCGGGTGGGCGCACGTACCGGAGTCGACCAGAAGGGCGGCACGATCATCGTCCTCGGCAGCGCCGGCATGATGACCGGGTTCATGCTCCAGCGCGGCCGCATGATCTTCTGCGGCGACGTCGGCGCCGGGCTCGGCGACTCGATGTACGACGGCACGATCTACGTCGCGGGCAAGGTGCGCTCGCTCGGGATCGACTGCGTGCCCGGCGAGTGGACGGACGCCGACACCGAGCTGATCGAGCGCAAGTTCCGCGTCCACGGGCTCGGCTCGCCGCCCGAGTTCCAGAAGTTCGTCTGCGGCAAGAAGCTCTACAACTACGACAACCTCGAGCCCTCGGAAAGGAAGCTGGTTCTCTGATGGCCGACGAGACCGCGCCGTCGCGGCGCAACGTGCTCGGGCACAGCCGCATCTTCACGCCCGAGGTGATGAACGACATCCACATGAAGGCCGAGCTCGGCCGCTACCGGATGCGCGGCTTCTCGATCTTCAAGAAGATGCCGCACTGGGACGAGCTGATGTTCCTCCCGGGCACGCTCACCCGCTTCGTCATCGAGGGCTACCGCGAGAAGTGCGAGACGAAGACGGTGCTCGGCGCGCGCTTCGCGAAGAAGCCGATCGAGCTCGACATCCCGATCTACATCACCGGCATGAGCTTCGGGGCGCTGTCGCTCGAGGCGAAGATGGCGCTCGCGAAGGGCGCGTCGATGGCCGGCACGGCCACGTGCTCCGGCGAGGGCGGGATGATCCCGCCCGAACGCGACCTCTCGACGAAGTGGTACTACCAGTGCATCCAGAGCCGGTACGGGTTCAACCCGCACCATCTGATGCTCGCCGACGCCTGCGAGTTCTTCATCGGCCAGGGGTGCAAGGTCGGTCTCGGCGGCCATTTGATGGGCCAGAAGGTGACCGAGCAGGTGGCGGAGATGCGCTCGCTCCCGGCCGGGATCGACCAGCGCTCGCCGGCGCGCCATCCGGACTGGCTCGGCCCCGACGACCTCTCGCTGAAGGTGCAGGAGGTCCGCGAGGCGACGAACTACCAGATTCCGATCCAGCTCAAGCTCGGCGCCGCGCGCGTCTACGACGACGTGCGGATGGCGGCCAAGTGCGGGCCGGACATCATCTACCTCGACGGCGCCGAGGGCGGCACGGGGGCGGGACCGCACGTCGCGACCGAGGAGACGGGAATCCCGCTGATGGCGGCGATCCCCGAGGCGCGGCGCGCGCTCGAGGACGTCGGGCTCGCCGACGAGGTCGACCTCGTCGTCGCCGGCGGCATCCGCAACGGCGGCGACGTGGCCAAGTGCCTCGCGCTCGGCGCGAAGGCGGTCGCGATCGGCCACTCGGCGCTGATGGCGCTGAACTGCAACAAGGAGATCCCGGGCGTCACCGACTACGAAGGCACGGTCGGCGTCCCCGCCGGCCAGTGCTACCACTGCCACACGGGCCGCTGCCCGGTCGGGATCACGACGCAGGATCCCGAGTTGCGCAAGCGGCTCGTGGTCGAGGACGCCGCGGAGCGCGTCTACAACTTCCTGCACACGCTCACGCTCGAGGTGCAGATGCTCGCGCGCGCGTGCGGGAAGACGGACGTCCACTCACTCGAGCCCGAGGATCTCTGCGCGCTCACGATGGAGGCCGCCGCCATGGCGAAGGTGCCGCTTGCCGGCACCGGCTACATCCCCGGCGTGAGCGAGGAGCGGGCGCTCGAGGAGATCAAGCGGATGCTCGAGAAGCATCTCGAGTACCCGGTCGACTTCCTGCCGGAGCGCCAGGAGGTGACCTCCGAGTGAGCGTCCACGAGCCGGAGAAGACGATCGGGATCGACGCGGAGTACCTCTCGGGGCACCGCTTCTCCTATCAGGAGGACATCGCCGAGGTCGAGGGCGTCGATCTCGACGCCGCGACGCCGGGCGGCGACATCAACTGGCTCGAGGACATCGAGTTGCTCGTGGAGGACGGCGTCCCGGCGGTCTTCGACCGCTACTCGAACTCGTTTCTGAAGATCTACTTCCCGATCCCGGCAGGGCGGGAGAACGAGATCGCGCGCAAGGTGCTGGTCAAGCACCTGCAGTCGGGCAACTCCTACGGGATCCGGCTCAAGGAGAAGCACACGAAGTTCCCGCAGCCGGAGCTCGGCCCCTGGGTCGAGGGCTCGGCGACGGTCGGCGCGAACTGGCAGCCGCCGGTGCTCGAGGGCTGGGAGCCGCCGGATCACTGAGATGCGCACGGCATTGCCTGCGAGTGCGCCGTTCGTCGTCGTCGGCGGGGGCGTGCACGGGCTCTCGACCGCGTACCACCTCGCCGAGGAGCTCGAGGCGCGCGGCCGCTCGGGTGCCGAGGTCGTCCTGCTCGAGAAGCGCCATCTCGGTGCCGGCGCGTCGGGGATCTGCGGCGGGATCGTCCGCAACTACTACCTCTCGCCCGCGCTCAACGAGATCGTGCGGCAATCGGTCGAGATCTTCGAGCTGGACCCGGAGGGCTTCGGGCTGCATCCGGTCGGCTACGTCGCCGTCGTGGGGGAGGAGCAGGCGGGCGAGCTCGAGCAGATCGCCGGGCAGCAGGAGCAGCTCGGCTACGAGTCCTTGCTCGTCACCGGCGCCGCCGAGTGCCGCGAGCACCTGCGGTCGATCTTCCCCGACTGGCGGGCGGAGGGCGTGACCGCGCTGCTGCACGAGCGGCCGGGAGGGTGGGCCGACCCGAACGTCACCCTCGCCAAGCTTGCCGGCATGGCGCGCGCGCTCGGCGTCCGCGTCGTCGAGGGGGCGGAGGTGCACGGCTTCGAGCTCGAGGGCGGTGTCGTGCGGGGGCTCGAGACGTCGCTCGGCCCAATCGCCTGCGACCTCGTCGTCGTCGCGCCCGGTCCCTGGGCCCGCGAGCTCTGGCGCCTGCTCGAGCTGCCCGCCGAGATCGCCGTCGGCGATGAGCGGCAGCCGATGGTCTCCTACTACAAGGTGCGGGAGGGCGACTACGCGCTGCCCGGCGGAGAGCGGCTCCCTCGCCGTGCCCCGGTGCTCCACCTCGACCTGCACGAGCCGCTCCGCTCCGACCGCGACGGCCGCGAGCTCCACCCCGGTCCGTGGGGAATCTACTTCCGGCCGAACGGGCACGGGGGCGTCCAGGGCGGCGGGCTCCCCGAGCGCCTCGACCCCGAGTGCGAGCTCGAGCCCTACGGGCCGTCGCACCCGGAGCACGGCCGCTCCGGGCCGGAGTTCGACGAGTGGTTCACCTCCGGCCTCGCGACGGCGCTCGGCCGCTTCCGCGGGCGGTCGGCCGACTGGCGCTGCGACTCGTACGGCGCCCAGGTCGCCTTCACCCCGGACGCGTACCCCGTGGTCGACTTCGTGCGCCCGAACGCGTACGCGATCCTCGACTCGAACCACGGCTTCAAGCTGCTCGCGCTCGGCCGCCTCGCAGCGTCCGACATCCTCGGCGCCGGCGCGCCCGAGCTCGAACCGTTCCGGCTCGGCCGCTTCGCGGCGGCCACGCTCCATCCCGTCTCGGCGAGCCCGTACCCCTGGACATGAGGGGTGTGGTTCGGCTATGATTTTGGATATAGCGTTGCCGTATGGGCGATAAATGAACCTCCCATCCCGTTCCCGCTACGTCGTCGTCGGTGCCGGCATCCACGGCCTCTCGACGGGGTACCACCTGGCGAAGGAGCTGCGGACGCGCGGCCTCGGCTCGGGCGCCGACGTGCTCGTGCTCGACAAGCGCTCGCCCGGGTCGGGCGCCTCGGGCATCGCCTGCGGCGTCGTCCGCAACAACTACTTCCAGCCGGCGATGAGCGAGCTGATGCAGGCGTGCGTGGAGGTCTGGGAGTCGGATCCGGCCGCCTACCACTACAACCCCGTCGGCTACATCGCGCTCGGCGCAGCCGTCCAGGAGTCCGATCTGATCGCGACCTACGAGCGGCAGGAGCGCATCGGCTACCGCTCGGAGCTGATCGTCGGCGCGGCGGACGTCGACACACACATGAAGGAGCTCTTCCCCGACTGGCGCGCGCGGGGCGTGACCGTGTGCCTGCACGAGCACCAGGGAGGGTTCGCGTTCAACATGGCCTCGGTGATCGGGCTCGTCGGCAAGTGCGAGTCCGAAGGCGTCACCATCCTCTCCGGCGTCGAGGTCGAGGGGCTCGACATCGGCCCGGACGACGCCGTCACCGCCGTGCGGACGGGCGCGGGTCGTATCGAGGTGGGGGAGCAGCTCGTGCTCGCCCCCGGCCCGTGGGCGAAGCACTTCTGGGGGATGCTCGGGTTGCCGATGACGATCGACATCCGCACGCCGACGGGCGAGATCGTCCCCGACCGGCCGATGTGGACGTACTGGAACCTCCAGGAGGGCGAGATCCAGGTCGACCCGCTCATGTTCGCGACGGCCGACGGCGGCGCGCCGGCGGTCATCCATCTCGACAGCGACGCGCCTCTCGTCACCGACGACGGAGACCTCCTCACGAACGAGCTCTGGGGCATCTACTTCAAGCGCGACCGCCACGGCGTCCAGGGCGGCGCGTCACCGCTCGTCGTCGACAGCGAGGTCGAGCTCGACCCGTATCCGCAGACGACGAACGTCGATCCCGCGTTCGCCGACATGTGGTGCGCGGCGCTCTCCCACGCGATGTCCCGCTTCGAAGGCTGCCGCGCCCTGTACAAGAACGCGCGCTCCGGCGGCGTCGGCGCCTTCACCGCCGACAACTTCCCTGTCTTCGACTACCTGAAGCCGAACGTGTACGCGATCCTCGACTCGAACCACGGCTACAAGATGATCGGCGTCGGGCGCGAGGTGGCGAAGGTGCTCGTCGGCGAGCACTCGACCCTGCT
>DASPTD010000020.1:0-37321 GCA_035623575.1 Gaiellaceae bacterium | reverse complement strand
GACGTCCCCGACGGCGTCGCCGTCCTCGAGGGCTCGCCCTCCGGCGCGGACCGCACGGTCGGTGTCGTCGTCTCCCGCTTCAACGGCGAGATCTCGAACCGGCTCCTCGCCTCGGCGCTCGAGGCACTCCGGGCGGCCGGCGTCGCCGAGGAGCGGATCACCGTGATGCCCGTGCCGGGTGCCTTCGAGCTTCCGATCGGCGCGATGGCGCTGGCGAAGACGCGCCGCTATTCGTGCGTCCTGGCTCTCGGCTGCGTGATCCGCGGCGAGACGGCGCATTTCGACTACGTCGCCGGCGAGGCCGCCTCCGGTCTCCAGCTCGCCGGGCTCGAGACGGGCGTCCCCGTCGCCTTCGGCGTGCTCACGACCGACACGCTCGAGCAGGCGCTGGCCCGCGCGGACAAGGGCGCCGAGGCGGTGCGCACCGCGCTCGAGATGGCCGACGTGTTCTCGCAGCTCCGCTCGGCGGTGCAGGCGGCCAGATAGCGGCTTCCGCTAGAGTGGCCCGCCGATGTCCAAGGTCTGCTCGATCTGCGGGAAGAAGCCCGGCTTCGGCAACCACCGGAGCCATTCGATGGTCGCCACGAAGCGGCGCTTCGACCCGAACCTCCAGCGCGTCCGGGTGATCCTGGACGGCGCCGCCACGCGCGCGTACGTCTGCACGCGCTGCCTCAAGGCCGGCAAGGTCACCAAAGCCGTCTAGCTCCTTTCTTGCAACCGCCGCGGCGGTCGCATGGTCCAATGGAGATGTGGAGGCTGGACACGCAGGACCCGCGCTCTCGTCCCCGCTCGACTCGCGGCTCGGGCGGATCACGATCTCGAGCGACGCGATCGCGCACATCGTCGGGGAGACCGCCCGGGAGTGCTACGGCGTCGTCGGCATGGCATCCCGAGGGCCGGTGGGCAAGCTTCTCGGCAAGCGCGAGCGGCTGAAGCAAGGCATCCAGATCGCCCGCGACCCGGAGGGCGGGGTGACGATCGACCTGCACGTCGTGGTCGAGTACGGGCTGAACCTTGCCGAGGTCGCCTCGACCATCCGCAACCGCGTCTCCTACGAGGCCGGCCGCCTGACGGGGCTTCCCGTCCGCAGCGTCGAAGTGCACATTGACGACGTGCGGCGATCTCCATGAGCGGGGAGGGCGCCCTCAACGGCGATCTCGAGTCGCTTCAGAAGGTCGTCGGCGCAGCGCTCGCATCGCTCGAGGCTAACCGCCGGCGCATCGACGACCTCAACGTCTATCCGGTCCCGGACGGCGACACCGGCACGAATCTGACGATGACGATGCGCGCGGTCGCCGAGGCCGTCGACGAGACGTCGGCGGCGAGCCGGCAGTCGCTCGCGCGCGACGTCGCCCGGGGCGCGCTGATGGGCGCGCGCGGCAACTCGGGCGTGATCTTCTCGCAGATCGTGCGCGGAGCCGCCGACGTGCTCGGCGAGACCACCGGTCCGTCCGCGATCGACGCGCAGGTCGCCGCCCACGCGCTGCGCGGCGCCACCGACGCCGCGTACCGCGCGGTGCGCAGGCCCGTCGAGGGGACGATGCTCTCGGTGATCCGCGAGCTCGCCGAAGAGGCGGAGGCGCGCGCGCCCGACGGCCCGCCGCTCAGCGACCTGCTCGTCGAGCTCGTGCGCCGCGGCGAGCTCGCCGTCGCGCGCACGCCCGAGCAGCTGCAGGTGCTGAAGGACGCGGGCGTCGTCGATGCGGGCGGCGCGGGCCTGCTCGAGCTCGTACGCGGCGTCGCGGCCGCGATCAGCGGGGAGCCGGTGCCGGAGGCGGCTCCGGCCGAGGAGCAGCACCTCGGCGTCGAGGCGATCCATCAGGAGCTGTCCCGCTACCGCTACTGCACGGTCTTCCTGATCGAAGGTGAAGGGCTGGAGCGCGAAGCGCTCGAGGACCGGCTCGAGCGGCTCGGCGACTCGCTGCTCGTCGTCGGCGACTCGAGTGCGATCAAGGTGCACGTGCACACGGACGATCCCGGAGCAGCGCTCTCGCTCGGTGTCGCGGTCGGCACCATCGACGGTGTCGAGATCGCGAACATGCACGAGCAGACTCAGAAGCGGGAGGAGCGTCTGCTCGCCGTTGCGCCCGACCTGTCCATGCGGCGCGCGACGACGGGTGTCGTCGCCGTCGTCGCGGGCGACGGCAACCGACGGCTGTTCGAGAGCCTCGCCGGGGAGGTCGGCCCCATCCGCATCGTCGAGGGCGGCCAGACCATGAACCCGTCGACCGCCGACCTTCTGCGCGCCGTGCGGTCGCTCGACGCGGACGAGGCGATCATCCTCCCGAACAACTCGAACATCTTGCTCGCCGCCGAGCACGCGGCTGCGCACGCCGATCGGCTCGTGCACGTGGTCGCCGCCGACTCGATCCCGGCCGGCCTCGCCGCGATGGTCGCCTTCGACGGATCGCGCACCGCCGCCGAGAACGCGGAGACGATGCGCCAAGCCGTCGACGCCGTCGCCACCGGCGAGGTGACGATCGCGTCGCGCGACGTCGAGCTCGACGGGCTCGCGATCCGGAAGGGCGAGTGGCTCGGGCTGGTTGAGGGGAAGCCCGTCGCGGGCGGAACGCGCTTCGAGGAGGTCGCGATCTCCGTGGTCGAGGGCCTCCTCGCGGAGCCGCGCGGGCTGCTGACGCTGCTCGTCGGCGGCGACGAGCCTCCGCTCGACGAGCTCCTCGCGCGGATCGCAGCGGCGCATCCGGGGCTCGAGCTGGACGTCCAGGAGGGCGGCCAGCCGCATTATCACCTGCTCCTGTCGGCCGAGTAGAGTCCGCACCGCCATGGAGCGGTCGATCCGGATCCTCCTCGTGGAGGACAACGAGGTCTTCCGTGAGGCGCTCGAGCTGCTGCTCGGGATGCGCAGCGACGTCGAGGTCGTCGCGGCGGTGGGCGACGGCGCCGCCGTGGTCCCGGCGTGTCGGAAGCACCGGCCGGAGGTCGTGCTGATGGACTACCGGCTGCCCGGGCTCGACGGCGTGCAGGCGACGCACGCGCTGCGCGAGGCGTGCCCCGACATCGCCGTCGTCTGCCTCACCGCGTCCGCGAACACGCGCGAGATCGAGGCGCTCTACGACGCGGGTGCGACCGCCTGCCTCACGAAGGATCAGGAGCTGGACAAGATCGTCGACGCGATCAGGAGCGCCGTTCCCGCGTCGTGATCCTCACCGCCGACAACACGGCGATCGTCCTCGACTCGACTGCGGACTTTCCCGACGCTGCGGAGCGCTTCCCGAACTGGCGCGTCGTACCGTTGTACGTCAACTTCGGCACCGACAGCTTCCGCGACGGCGTCGACCTGACGGCGGCGCAGTTCTACGACCGGCTGCGGAACGCGCCGGAGCTGCCGACGACCTCGCAGCCGACGCCCGCCGACTTCGTCGCCTGCTACGAGCAGCTCGGCGCCTACGAGCGGATCCTCTCGCTCCACATCGCGTCGAAGCTGTCAGGCACGTTCCAGAGCGCCGGCACCGCCGCGAGCATGCTCGGCGACGGCCGCGTCCGCACGATCGACACCGAGACGGCGTCGGCCGCCATCACGATGCTGGGGATGGCGATCCAGCGCCGTCTCGAGCGGGGAACGACCGACGAGGAGGTGGACGCGCTCGTCGCCTTGTTCAGGCGCGAGAACGGGCTGCTGTTCACGGTCGACACGCTCGAGTTCCTCGCGCGCGGCGGGCGCATCGGCCGCGCGGCCGCATTCGCCGGCACCCTCATGCACGTGAAGCCGATCCTGTCGATCCGCGACGGCGAGGTCCTGCCCGTCAAGCGCGTGCGCGGAAACCAGAAGGCGATGCAGGAGTTCGTCGACGCCCTGAAGTCGGAGACGCGCGACGAGCCGGGCCTGCGCGTCGGCATCGCGCACGCGGACGCACCCGAGCGGGGCGCGCAGCTCGTGAAGATGGTGCGCGACCTGCGCCCGCAGGCGGAGATCGAGACCGAGACGATGCTCGGCGCCGTCATCGGCACCCACTCCGGGCCAGGCTGCGTCGGGTTCTTCTGGTTCACGGACCCCTAGGTCGTCCGTCCGGTCCGTCGACGATAGTTGAGCGCGCTCTGGCGCCGACCATGATGACAACCGCCCGTCGACAGACGGTCTTTGCAGGCCTGGACCGACCGCAGGCCTGGCCTGCCACGCGCGCGCGCCCCCGACCGCAGCGTCTCGAGGCGGCGCTCGACACGCTGCCCGGCGTCGGCCCGACGCTGAAGCGGCGGCTGGCGAGGCTCGGGTTGGAGACGGTGCGCGACCTGCTCGAGCACCGCCCGCGCCGCTACGAGGCCGCAGTTCCGGAGGTTGCGATCGCGTCGCTCGGCGCGGGCGAGGAGGTGGCGATCGCCGGCGAGGTGCTCAACGCCAATGTCCGGCGGCGCGGGCGCCGGACGATCGTCACGGCGCGCATCTCCGACGGCACCGCCACGATCGGTGCGAGCTGGTTCAACCAGCCATGGCTCGCCGACCAGCTCACGTCCGGAGTGCGCGTGCGGCTGCGCGGGAAGTCGAGCCGCTACGGCTTCGACGTGAAGTCGTACGACATCGGCGACGGCGGCGCGACCGCCGACTACGCGCCGGTCTACGCGGCCGGCGAAGAGATTGCCCCGCAGAAGCTTCGCGCACTCGTCGCCGCCGCGCTGCCGCGCGCCGGCGACTACTGGGATCCCTTGCCCGCGACGCTCCGGATACGGGAGAACCTGCCGCTGAAGAGAGATGCTTTCGTGGCGATGCACCATCCGGAGGCCGACGGCGAAGCGGAGACCGCACGCCGGCGGCTCGCCTTCGAGGAGCTGCTGGTGCTCCAGCTGGGCATCGCGCGCCGGGCAGCGGCGCGGCAAAGGACGCTCGCGCCGTCGCTCGGCGAGCCCGGCGAGCTGATCGCCCGCTACCGCACGTCGCTCCCGTTCGCGCTCACGCCGTACCAGGAGACCGCGGTGCGCGAGATCGACGCCGACCTCGCGCGGACGGTGCCGATGCAGCGCCTGCTCCAGGGCGACGTCGGCTCCGGCAAGACCGTTGTCGCGCTGTACGCGTTGCTGCGGGCCGTCGAGAACGGGCGCCAGGGCGCGCTGATGGCGCCGACCGAGACGCTCGCAGAGCAGCACTTCCTCACCGTCGCCGACCTCTGCTTCGAGCTCGGCGTGACGTGCGCGCTGCTCACGAGCGCTTCGGGAAAGCGCGAGCGCTCGGCCGCGGTCGGCGCGGACGTCGTCGTCGGCACGCACGCGCTGATCCAGGAGGGCGTCGAGCTGCGCGACCTCGCCGTCGCCGTCGTCGACGAACAGCACCGCTTCGGGGTCGAGCAGCGGAAGGCGCTCGCGCAGGGTCGCGTGCCGCATCTGCTGCACATGACGGCGACGCCGATCCCGCGCACGCTCGCGCTGACCGTGTACGGCGATCTCGCCGTCTCCGAGATCGCGAAGCCGCCCGCGTCGCGCAAGCCGGTCGTGACGAGCTGGATCGCCGAGGAGCGTGCGTCCGAGGCGTATACGCGCCTGACGCGGCTGTTGCGCGAAGGACGGCAGGCGTACGTCGTGTGCCCGCTCGTCGAGGCCTCGGAGACGACTCAGGCGCGTGCGGCGGAGGAGGAGGCCGAGCGGCTGCGCGGCGCGGAGCTGCGCGACTTCACGGTCGGCTGCCTCCACGGGCGCGTGAAGCCGGCCGAGCGGCGCAAGCTGATGGCGCGGTTCAAGGCGCAGGAGCTCGACGTGCTCGTCGCGACGACCGTGATCGAGGTCGGCGTCGACGTCGCGAACGCGACGGTGATGATCGTGCAGGAGGCCGACCGTTTCGGTCTCGCGCAGCTGCACCAGCTGCGCGGCCGGGTCGGCCGCGGCGCGGAGCAGTCGTATTGCCTGCTCGTCTCGCGCGCGCCGGAGGAGCTGACCGAGTCCGCGCGGGAGCGGCTGCAGGCGCTCGTCGACACGGCCGACGGCTTCGAGCTGGCGGAGGTCGACCTCGACCTGCGCGGCGGCGGAGCGCTGCTCGGCACCCGGCAGTCGGGGCTCTCCGACCTGCGCTTCGCCCGCATCCGCTCCGACCGCCCGCTGCTCGAGCGGGCGCGAGCGGCTGTCGGCGAGGCCGGGTTCGACGCCGGCCCGTTGCAGGACGAGGTGGATGCCGCGTTTGCGGGGACGGACCCCGGCGCGCTCTCCTGACGTATTCGCAGCATGAACCGGCGCCGCTTCCTGCTCGCCGCCGCGACGGCGCCCTTCGCATTGCGCGAGGCGCCGGCCGCCCTGGCCGCCCTCTCTCGGCTCGCGTTCGTGACGGCGGACACCGAGGCGCACGTCGCCGTCGTCGACCTCGTCGCGGGCACGGTGCGCTCGCGGATCGAGACCCGCCCCGATCCGTTCAGCATCGAGCGCGTCGGCGACGTCGCGGTCGTCGCGCACACGAACGTCGGCGCGGTGACGATCGTCGACGCGCGCACGATGTCGATACGGCACGTCCTCGACGGATTCGAGGAGCCGCGCTACACGGCGGCCGCGCCCGACGGGCGGCACGCGTTCGTGACCGACTCGGGCCGGGTCGAGGTGGCGACGGTGGACGTCCTGCGCGGCGAGGTCGTCGGCAGGCTGAAGCTGTGGCAATGGCCGCGGCATCTCTCGCTCTCACCGGACGGGCGGACGCTGTGGATCGGGCTCGGGACGGCGTGGCGGGAGCTCGCCGTGGTCGACGTCTCGGACCCGAGCGCGCCGAGGCTCCTGGGCCGTATCCGGCCGGGGCTTCTCGCCCACGACGTCGGCTTCGCGCCGAGCGGGGCCGTCTGGGTGACCTCCGGCGCCGCCGATCGGATCGCCGTCCGCCGGCGCGGGCTCTTCACGTACCTTCCCGCCGACGGCGCGCCGCAGCACGTCACCTTTCTCGACGGTCGGGCGTTCGTCACGAGCGGCGCTGCCGGCACCCTGCGCGTCTACGACGAGCCGACTGCGCGGCAGCTGCACGAGACCGCTGTCCCCGTCGGCTCGTACAACGTCCAGTATGCGGCGGGCGTCGTGCTGACGCCGTCGCTGAACGAGGGCACGCTCACCGTCGTCGACCCGCAGGGCCGGCAGCTCGCACGCATCCGCGTCGCGGCCTCGTGCCACGACGCCTGCCTCGCGGTGCCAGGCACGGTGCCTGGCACCAAGGGGTAGCCCCGCCGTACAAGGTGCCGCTTGTTCATGCGGTTCCCACCCCAGGTGCCTGGCACCGTGCCTGGCACCAGAGTGTCTCAGGAAAGCGTGTCCAGGATGGCTGCGAGCTCGCGGGGCAACGTCAGCATGGGCGAGTGCCCCGTCTCGAGCTCGACCGGCTCGACGCCCAGCTCCTCGCGGGCCATGCGCCGCTGGAACTCGGGCGGAACCGCGTAGTCCGACGCGCAGACGACGAACGTCCGCTCCACGTCCGGCAGCGCGGCGAGCGGGCTCGAGTCCTGCGCCGGCCTGCGCGCCTGCCGGCGCAGCATCGCCGCCAGCCCTGCCGCCTCGGGCGGATACTGGAGGTCGCGGGCCGCGGCGTCGAGGTCGGGCCAGTACGAGCGCCCGAGCTCGTCCCGCAGCGCCGACTCGGCGAAGCCCGGACTCCACGCGTCGGCGCCGCGCTCGACCAGCGCCCTCCCCGGCTCGGGGACGTACGCGCAGAGGAAGACGAGCCGGCGCGCCGGCACGAGCGGGATCGTGAGCCCGCCCAGCGAGTGCCCGACGACGATCGCGTCCTCGACCCCGCCGAGCGCGTCGCGGACGACGGCCGCATACTCCTCGACGCCGGCGTCGACGTCCTCGCAGGGCAGGTCGGGCGCGAGGACACGGTGTCCGCGCGCCTCGAGCTCGACCCGCACCGGGTCCCATGCCCAGCCCCCGTGCCAGGCCCCGTGCACGAGCGCGTAGGTCGCCATGCGGCGATCCTAAGCTGTGTGCCGTGAGGATCATCGCCGGCTCGCGCAAGGGGCACACGATCCGGGCGCCACGCGGACGTGAAACTCGCCCGACCTCCGACCGCGTGCGCGAGAACGTCTTCAACCTCGTCGGCCCCGTGGACGGGGCGGCGGTGCTCGACCTCTACGCCGGCTCGGGCGCGCTCGGGCTCGAGGCCCTCTCTCGCGGGGCCGCCCGTGCCGTCTTCGTCGAGCGTGACGGCGAGGCCGCACGGTCGATCGACCGCAACCTCGAGAAGCTGCGCCTCGCCGGCACCGTGCTGCGCCGGGACGCGGTCAGCGCGCTCGCCGCCGAGGCCGGGTCGGGCAGGAAGTACGATCTCGTGCTGGTCGACCCGCCCTACGACATGTACCCGCAACTCCAGCCACAGCTCGCTCGCTATCTGCCGGCGGTTCTCGCCGAGGACGGGCTGCTCGTCCTCGAGACCGACGTCCGTGTCGAGCCGGAGCTGCCGCTGCGGCAGCGTACGAGCCGCAAGTACGGGCAGGCCCGGATCACCGTCTACGAGGCATCGTGATCACCGCCATCTGCCCGGGCTCGTACGACCCGGTCACGAACGGGCATCTCGACGTGATCGCCCGCACGGCCGACATCTTCGACCGTGTCGTCGTCGGCGTCGTCGGCAACCCCCACCACAAGCAGCCGATGTTCACGATGGAGGAGCGCGTCGGCTTCCTGCGCTCTGCGCTCTCGTACCTGCCGAACGTCGAGATCGACGTCTTCCGCGAGCTCGTCGTCGACTTCGCGCGCAAGTGGGACGCAAAGGTGATCGTGAAGGGGCTGCGCGTGATCTCCGACTTCGAGTGGGAGTTCCAGATGAATCAGCTGAACCGCCACCTCGCACCGGATGTCGAGACGGTGTACGTGATGGCGAGCCCCGGCGTGAGCTTCGTCTCCTCGAGCGGGGTCAAGGAGATCGCCGCGTTCGGCGGCGATGTCTCCGCGCTCGTGCCGGAGCCGGTCGCCCGGCGGTTCACGGAGCTCTTCCCCGACGGCCGGCCGGGCACGCCCGAGAACCCCGGCGAGTAGCGGACACCCTCGTGGCCCGCCGAAGCCGGGGCTAGACTTCCGAGCCATGGACGTACTCGTTCTGATCGACAAGCTCGACGACCTCGTGCACAACGCGAAGGCCGTCCCCCTCACCGACCAGGTGCGGATCGACCGCGAGGAGATCTACGACATCCTCGACCAGATGCGCGCGACCATCCCGGAGGAGATCAAGCAGGCGCGCTGGATCGTGAAGGAGCGCCAGGAGATGCTCGCGGAGGCGAAGCGCGAGGTCGACCGACTGCTGGCGGAAGCCCGCGAGCAGGCGGTGCGCGAGGCGTCGCAGACCGAGATCGTCAAGATCGCCGAGCACCAGGCCCAGGACATCGTCGACGACGCGCGCCGCCAGGCACGGGAGACCCGGCTCGAGATGGAGGACTGGGCCGACGGCATTCTCTCGACGCTCGAGGTCAACCTCGACAAGTTCCTCTCTGCGGTCAAGCGCGGCCGCGAACGGCTGCACGAGCGCTCGCAGGAGACCGTCGTCGCGGGCATCGGCCCGAGCGACGGCGCAGGCGACGACCTCGGCTACTGAGCTCGCGGTCTCGCTACCCTCCACGGGTGAGTCGCCGGACGATCACCGAGTGGATCGTCACGCTCGCCGTGACGGCCGTCGTCGTCCTCGTCTTCGAGGCCGAGATCGCGCAGCCGTTCCGCGTTCCGACCTCGTCGATGGAGCCCACGCTCGAATGCGCCAGGCCGACGCTCGGCTGCACCGCCTCGCTCAACGACCGGGTGATCGTGGCGAAGATCGTCTACCGCTTCCGCAACCCCGAACGCGGCGAGATCGCCGTCTTCCACGCGCCGGCCCTCGCGAAGACGCTCTGCGACGAGGGCGGCACGTACCTGAAGCGCGTGATCGGCCTTCCCGGCGACAAGGTGAGCGAGGTCCAGGGCCGGATCTTCATCAACGGCAAGCTGCTGCACGAGCCCTACGTCGCCGCCTCCGAGCGCTCCACCTACGAGACGAGGAGCTGGCCCCGGCTGGGCAAGAACCAGTACTTCATGATGGGCGACAATCGCAGAGAGTCGTGCGACTCGCGCACCTGGGGCCCTGTCGAGCGCTCCGCCTTCATCGGTCCGGTCATCGCGACCTACTGGCCGCCGACGCGTTGGACCTTCCGCTAGCGGCGGGCTTCGCCGTCTTCTCCAGCCGCGCGGCATAGGCGGCGCCCAGCTCCTTCGCCAGCTCGGCGAACGCCTGCGAGGCTGCCGAGCGGTAGCGGTCGCGGTGCCAGACGATTGCGATCACGCGCGGCGGGATCCGGTTGCCGAGCGGGAGCCCGACGACGGCGGGATTGCGCGGGTTGACGACGAGGCGCGGTACGACCGCGGCACCGAGGCCTTCGGCGACGAGGCCGACGAGGGTGCCGTTGTCGTCGGTGCGGAAGACGACGTCGAGGTCGGGGACGTGGCCGCGCAGGTAGCGCTCGGGCTCGCCGGTGCTGCGCCAGCCGACGAGCGGCCGGCCGGAGAGCTCGCGCAGCGGCGGGGCCGTCTCGCGTGCCGCGAGCTCGGACTTCGCCGACACGAGCAGCACGTAGGGGTCCCGGAGCACCTCCTCCGACTCGAACGGGCCCACGGGCAGCGGCAGGTCGGCGAACGTCAGGTCGAGATCGCCGCGCTCGACGAGGCGGAGGAGGTCGCGCGCGTCCGTCTCCTCCTGCGCGAGCACCTCGACGCGCGGCCATTCGGCGTTGAAGCGGCGCAGCAGCCCGGGGAGGATGCGGGCGCCGACGCTCTGGTAGATGCCGACGCGGAGCGGGCCGGCCGCGCCCTCGCCGAGCGCCGCCATGTCCGCCTGCGCCGCGTCGAGCTGAGCGACGATCGCGTCCGCATGGCGGAGGAGCAGCCGCCCCGCCTCGGTGAGATCGACCCGGCGCGGCCCTCCGGGGCGGTCGACCAGCCGCTGCCCGACGACGCGCTCGAGCCGGGCGACCTGCTGGCTGACCGCCGACTGCGTGTAGCCGAGCTCGCGTGCGGCCCGGCCGAAGGAGCGCGTCCGCGCGACCGCCTCGAGAGCCGCGAGGTGGCGCAGCTCGACGCCCGGCCATTGATCACGTTTCATGATCATTCCGAATCATAACTCGATTTGCCCTAATGAAGTGGCGTAGGCACGCTGAACCCGTGAAGCTCGCTCTCGCCCTCGCCACCGTCTACCTCGTCTGGGGCTCGACCTACCTGGCCATCGCCGTGGCCGACCGGACGCTGCCCCCGCTGCTCATGCTCTCCGTGCGTTTCCTGATCGCCGGCGGGCTGCTCTACGCCTGGTCGGCCCGGCGCGGCGACCTCGCAGCCGAGCGCCCCGGGCGGCGGCAGTGGCGCGCGGCCGCGCTCACCGGCGGGCTGATGCTCGTGATCGACACCGGTGGCGTCGCGTGGGCCGAGCAGCGGGTCGCCTCGGGCTTCACCGCCCTCATCATCGCGAGCGTGCCGCTGTTCATGGCCGTGCTCGACCGCCTCGTCTTCGGCGTCCGGCTGCCGCTCGGCGCGGTCGTCGGGATCGCCGCCGGTCTGCTCGGGGTGGGGCTGCTCGCCGGCCCGAGCGGGAAGAGCGACGCCGCCGGCATCGTTGTCCTCCTCGTAGCGGCGTTCGCATGGGCGGCAGGCTCTCTCTACGCGCGCGTCGCTCCGCTACCGCGGCGACCCCTCCTCGCCGCGGCGATGCAGATGCTGTGCGCCGGCGTCCTGCTCGCCGGCGCCGGCATCGCCGGCGGCGAGCTCTCGCGCGTCCACCTGGACGCGGTCTCGCCTGCCTCGCTCGCTGCGGTGGGCTACCTGATCGTCTTCGGCTCCGTGCTCGCCTTCAGCGCGTACGGCTGGCTGTTGAGAAACGCCTCGACGACGCTGCTCTCGACCTACGCCTACGTGAACCCCGGGGTGGCGGTCTTCCTCGGCTGGGCGCTCCTCGGCGAGCCCATCGGCGGCAAGGAGATCGCCGCCGGCCTCGTGATCCTCACCTCGATCGCGCTGCTCCTGACCGCACGGAAGCCGCGCGCGGAGGCCGAGCCGATCCCCGAGCCGCTGCCGGCATACGCCCAGGCCGAAGTCGCCGCGTAATCGGCAGCGAGCGCTACCGTGAGCGTATGACGACGTTCAGCCTCAGGCAGGTCAAGCTCCTGACGGCCGAGCAGTACCGGGGCGACGTCGATGTCCGGCTCGAGGGGCTCGTCCTCGGCGGCCAGGAGTACCTGCCGGTGCCTGCGCTCGCGCCCGCGGAGCTGGCGATCACGAAGGCGACGACGGGGACCGTCTTCGAGCTGTCCTTCCGCGTCGCGCTGCACGGCCCCTGCTTCCGCTGCCTCGCCGACACCGTGCTCGAGCTTCCCATCCGGGCACGCGAATACCAGGCTGCGAGCCCCGAGGCCGACGAGGAGCTGCGCTCGCCCTACGTGAGCGACGACGTGCTCGACCTCTCCGGCTGGGCCCGGGACACGATCGCGCTGGAGCTGCCCGACAAGATCCTCTGCGGCCCCGACTGCGCCGGCCTCTGCCCGTTCTGCGGCAAGGACCTCAACCTCGAGCCGCACGAGCACGAGGAAGACGAGACGGACCCTCGCTGGGAGGCCCTTCGCGCTCTGCGCGAATAGCTGCGCTATTCGCGCAGGGAGATGTTGTGCTCCGCAGAGCGCCCGCCGGCGGAGCCGCCGGGCTGTTATCCGACGTGAGCCAAGGGCTGTGAGAGCGCGCGCGGTGGTGGCTTCGCCATCCCCGCACACGTGGATCCGGCCTGCGCTACCCGGACCGACCGTCCCTGGTCACATGAGCGCGGGTCGGCTTGGCCGACGGGCGCTCTGCGGAGCACAACATCTCCCCGGGCGAAGTGCGCAGCACTTCGCCCGGGGGAAGCTATACTCCGCCGGCTCATGGCAGTCCCGAAGCGGAAGACCTCCAAGTCGCGCCGAGACAAGCGCCGCGCCACGCACGCGATCGGCGCGCCGCGCGTCAACGTCTGCCCGCAATGCGGGCAGCCGAAACGGCCGCACCGGCTCTGCCCGACCTGCGGCACGTACAACGGCCGCGAGGTCGAGCCGCTCCGCATCGACGCTCCGTAGCAGGATGATCCGCATCGCGGTCGACGCGATGGGCGGTGACCGTGGCCCCGGCCAGATCGTCGCGGGAGCGCTCGCAGCGCGGGACGCCGGGCTGACGCCCCTGCTCGTCGGGCCGGCCGCGCTCGACACGCATGGGCTCGAGCTGCTCGAGGCGCCCGACGTGATCGCGATGCACGAGAAGCCTGCCGAGGCGGTGCGGGCGAAGCCGCAGAGCTCGCTCGTCGCAGCGGTCCGTGCGGTGGGCGAAGGCCGGGCGGACGCGGTCGTCTCGGCGGGAAACACCGGCGCGATGCTCGCCGCCGGCCTGCTCGAGCTGCGGCGGATCCCGGGCGTGCTGCGGCCCGCGATCGCCGTCCCGATCCCTGCGCGGCGCGGGCCGTCTCTCCTGATCGACGCGGGCGCGAACGCCGACGCGCGCCCCGAGCACCTGGTGCAGTTCGCCACCATGGGGGCCGTCTTCGCCGAGGAGATCCTCGACGTGGCGAATCCCGAGGTGCGGCTGCTCTCGATCGGGGAGGAGCGGGAGAAGGGGAACCAGCTCACGCTCGAGGCGCACGAGCTGCTCGCCGCCGGCGACCTCAACTTCGCCGGCAACTGCGAGGGTCGCGACCTTCTCGGCGGCGCGGCCGACGTCGTCGTGACGGACGGCTTCACCGGCAATGTCGCGCTGAAGCTGCTCGAGGGGACGATCCGGAACCTGCTCGACGCGCTGCGCGAGGAGATCGCCGCGTCGGCCACCGGCAAGCTGGGCGGCCTGCTCATCCGGCCTGCCGCCCGGCGGCTCCGTCACCGGCTCGACCCCGACACCTACGGCGGCGCGTATCTGCTCGGTCTCCGCGGCCTGGCCGTGATCGCGCACGGGAACTCCTCGCCCACGGCGATCGCCAACGCCGTCCGCCTCGCCGCCCGCGGTGTCGAGCACGACGTCGTCGGCAGGCTCGCAGCAAGGCTGTCACAGCAGGCCGAGGCTGTATGATCGGCCGGATTTTCAGCCCCTAGCCCACAAATGAGGTGACATGGCAGCGTCGCGGGAGGAAGTCTTCGAGCGGGTCAAGGAAGTCCTGACGGAGCAGCTCGGAATCGAGGAGAGCGACATCACCGAGGAGGCCTCGTTCCAGGAGGACCTCGACGCCGATTCGCTCGACCTCGTCGAGCTGATCATGGAGCTCGAGGATCAGTTCGGGATCAAGATCTCCGACGAGGACGCCCAGAAGATCCAGACCGTCGGCCAGGCCGTCGACTACGTCTCGTCGCACCAGTAGCGACGAGACGCGGCGGTACCGGCTCGCGCCGCTGATCGACGCGCTGCCGCCGTCGCGCGCCGCGACGGCGTTCACGCACGCCTCCTGGGCGAGCGAGCGCACCGCGTCGTACGAGCGGCTCGAGTTCCTCGGCGACAGCGTGCTCGAGCTCGCGGTGGCGCACGAGCTCTACCGCCGCTACCCCGAGTTCTCCGAGGGGCGGCTGGCCAAGATCCGCTCGCACGTCGTCTCGCGGGCGAGCTGTGCCGTCGTCGCGCGCGAGCTCGACCTGGGGCGCCGGCTCGCCGAGCAGGGAGGCGGCCTCCAGCCCGAGGAGATCGAGCGCCTGGCGAAGAACCGCAACGTGCTCGCCGCGCTGCTGGAGGCGGTGCTCGGCGCGCTCTTCCTCGAGCACGGCTTCGCGCCGATCGAGGAGGCGGTCGTGGACGCGTTCGCGGAGCGGATCGAGTACGCGCTCACGACGCATGTCGACCACAAGACTGAGCTCCAGGAGGCGCTCGCCCGCAGCGGACGCCAGGTCTCGTACGTTGTCCTCTCGGCGGAGGGGCCACCGCACGAACGGCACTTCACGTGCGCGGCGGTCGTCGGCGGCGAGCAGCTCGGCGTGGGTGAAGGCAACTCGAAGAAGGCGGCCGAGCAGGAAGCCGCCCAGCAGGCGCTGGCGAAGCTCGCGCCCGACGCTCCGATCCCGGCCGCCTCCGGCCTTCAGTAGCTCTCCGAAGAAGCTCCACGGCCGCCTACCGATGGCGGCCGGGGCGCTCTCGGGAACGCTGGGCGGGACATGGCGGTCAGCCACCTCGCCCGCTCCATCCGCGAGTCCGCGACGCTCGCCCTGAACGAGCGCGCGGCCGAGCTCGCCGCGCGCGGCCAGCCGGTGATCCACCTCGGCGGGGGCGAGCCGAAGAACAAGGTGCCGCTCGCGGCGATCGTCAGCTCGGCCGCCCGCCTCACGAGCGGCGACGTGAAGTACGTCCCGACCGACGGCACCGTCGCGCTGAAGCAGGCGATCATCCGCTACACCGAGGAGAACTACGGCCGGGTGGTCGCGCCCGACAACGTGATCGTCTCGTCGGGCGCGAAGCAGGCGATCTACAACGTGCTCCTCTCCGTCGTCGACCCCCAGGACGAGGTCGTGATCCTCTCGCCCTACTGGGTGAGCTACCCCGAGATGGTGCGCATGGTCTACGGGCAGCCCGTGATCGTGACGCCCGAGGACGGCGGCTTCGTGCCGCGGCTCGACGAGGTCGAGGCGGCGTTCAGCTCGTACACGAAGGCGCTCGTCGTCAACAGCCCGAACAACCCGTCCGGAGCGGTGTATCCATCGCAGCTGATCGCGGGGCTCGTCGAGCTCTGCGAGCAGCGCCGCGTCCACCTGATCATGGACGACATCTACCACCGGCTCGTGTTCGACGGCGTCAGACCCCCGTCCGCCTACTCGTTCACCGATCACGACGTCGACGAGTCGATGCTGATCGTCGTCAACGGCGTCTCGAAGCTCTACGGGATGACGGGATTCCGGGTCGGCTGGACGATCGCGCCGCGCGATCTGGTCGAGGTGATGAAGAACGTGCAGGCGCAGACGACCTCCTGCCCGGCGGCGGTGTCGATGGCGGCTGCGGAGGGCGCGCTCACCGGCGTGCAGAGCACGGTCGAGAACTTGCGCCTCGGAATCCAGAACCTCCGGGACGTGATGCTCCAGGAGCTGCGCACCTTCGAGGGCGTGCGGGTCACGCCGCCGCAGGGAACCTTCTACTGCCTGCCCGACTTTCGCGCGTACTCGAACGACTCGGAGGAGCTCTCGCGGTTCCTGCTCGACAAGGCGCTCGTCGTCACCGTTCCCGGCAAGGAGTTCGGCGCCGAAGGCCACCTGCGGCTCAGCTACTGCGGCTCGACGAAGAACGTCACGGAAGGCGTGCAGCGCATGCGCTGGGCGCTCGACCCGAGCGCGCCGAACGAGATCACCATCGGCGAGCGGCGCCTCCGCAGGGATTGGCTGTGAGCTTCAACCCGCTCAACGTGAAGACGCCCGCGCAGGCGCAGGCACAGGAGCTCGCGAGCGACTACGGGCTCGAGAACCACGGCGTCACGAACGCGCGCTGCGTCTACTGGAACCTGCCGGCCGAGGCGCTCTACGAGGAGATCGCCTTCCGCGGAGAGGGGCGGATCGTCAACGGCGGCCCGGTGGTCGTGAACACGGGGAAGCACTCCTCGCGCGCGGCACAGGACAAGTTCATCGTCCACGAGCCCTCGTCCGCCGAGAACGTCTGGTGGGGCGAGTACAACCGTCCGCTCGCGCCCGACAAGTTCGAGGAGATCCTCGGGCGCATGCTCGGCTTCCTCCAGGGCCGCGACGTCTTCGTCCAGGACCTCGACGCGTGCGCACAGCCGGAGTACAGACTGCCGCTGCGCGTCATCACCGAGCAGGCCTGGCACAGCCTCTTCGTGCGCAACATGTTCAAGGCGCCGGCGGGCCGCGAAGCGTACCGCGAGCACGTGCCGGAGTTCACGATCGTGTGCGCGCCGTCGTTCAAGGCATACGAGCCGGCGGACGGGACGCGCACGAGCACGTTCATCGTGCTCAGCTTCGAGCGGAAGCTCTGCCTGATCGGCGGCACCGGCTACGCGGGCGAGCTGAAGAAGTCGGTCTTCACCGTGCTCAACTACCTGCTGCCGCTCGACGGCGTGCTGAGCATGCACTGCTCTGCCAACGTCGGCGAGGACGGCGGCGCAGCGCTCTTCTTCGGGCTCTCCGGCACGGGCAAGACGACGTTGTCCGCGGATCCGCGGCGCGGTCTCATCGGCGACGACGAGCACGGCTGGAGCGACGAGGGCGTCTTCAACCACGAGGACGGCTGCTACGCGAAGGTGATCCAGCTCTCGCCGCGCTCCGAGCCGGAGATCTACGCGGCGACGCGGCGGTTCGGCACCGTGCTCGAGAACGTCGTCTTCGACGAGGTGACGCGCCACGTCGACCTCGACGACGACTCCTTCACGGAGAACACGCGCGCCTCGTATCCGCTCGACTTCATCGCGAACGCCGTGCCGTCGCGCACCGCCGGCCATCCGCGCAACGTCATGCTGCTGACGTGCGACGCGCAGGGCGTGCTACCGCCGATCGCGCGACTCACGCCCGACCAGGCGCTCTACCACTTCGTCTCCGGCTACACGTCCAAGGTCGCGGGGACCGAGGCGGGGCTCGGCCTCGAGCCGGAGATCACCTTCAGCACGTGCTTCGGCGCGCCGTTCATGGTTCACCACCCGGCCGTCTACGCCGACCTGCTGAAGCGGAAGATCGAACGCCACGGCGCGCGCTGCTGGCTCGTCAACACCGGCTGGACGGGTGGCCCGTTCGGGATCGGCAAGCGGATCAGCATCGAGCACACGCGGGCGCTGCTCGACGCGGCGCTCTCGGGCGATCTCGACGGCGTCGAGTACCGGGTCGACCCGGTCTTCGGCTTCGAGGTGCCCGAGCACTGCCCGGGCCTGCCCGACGACGTGCTCCGCCCCGAGTCCACCTGGCCGAACGAGGACGAGTACTGGGTGCGCTACCGGGAGCTCGCGACGCGCTACGTCGGCAACTTCCGCAAGTTCGCCCCGGAGTGCCCGCCGGAGCTCGTCGAGGCAGGGCCGCACGTGGGGGAACCCCTGGTTCCCCCACGGACCCCCTCCTCTGCGTAGGCACCGAGGCGGCTGTGGGGGAGCGCTCCGGCCGGAGCGCGGTCCGGCCTCCGCGCGCGACCGTGGTCGCCTCCCAAGAGGTCGAGGGGCGGCTGAAGCTGTGGCGCGGGTCGTGGCGCTCCGCATCCCGACCCGCGTGGATCCGCCTGCGCGTAAGCCGGCCTAGCGGCCCGGCTTACGCTCCGGCCTCGGCGCCCGTCGTCGAGCGGAGGGTCGCCGGGTTCCCGCCCGCGTCAGCGGCGTCGTGCCGTCTCGGCGAGCGCCGCCTGCGCGTCGCGGACGAGATCTCGCACGATCTGTCCCGCGGGTCTGATGTCGTTCACGACCGAGCAGGACTCTCCGGCCCACAGCGGGGCGTACTCGATGTCGCCCTCGAAGTCCGGCGTCGCCACCCCCACTGCGTACCGCGGCCACTCCACCACCTCCCCTGAGGAGAGCTGGTGACGTCCGAGCGATGTCCCCTCGCCGGGGCGCCCGCCGGGTGGCGGTTGCCCGGCTGCCGTCCACTCCTCGTACGTGCGGTTAAGAAGGGTACGGTGGGGCGCGCCGGGCCACCCGATGTCGTAGAGATCCCGGGTGAGGACCGTGTCCGTCGCGTCGCTCGCGACGATGCGCTGTTTGTAGCCGGCGTGAGCATTGGCCTCGTCGCTCGCGACGAAGCGCGTGCCGAGCGAGACGCCCTGTGCGCCGAGGCCGAGCGCACGCGCGACCCCGGCTCCGTCGCCGACGCCTCCGGAGGCGAGCACGGGCGTCGGTCTCACGGCCTCGACGGTAGCGGGGAGGAGCTCCCAGATGGATGTCGTGCCGCGGACGTGGCCGCCCGCCTCCACGCCCTGCGCGATCACGGCGTCGACCCCGGCCTCCACCGCCGATTCAGCCTCGTTGACCGATCCGACCTGGATCAGCACGGTGAGGCCGTCGGCATGTGCCTGCGGAACCAACGGGGCCGGATCTCCCCAGAACAGAACCACGGCGGCAGCACCGGCTTCGGCCGCCGCGGTGATCTGAGACCGGAAGAACTCGCGGTCGTTCTGGGCCTCTTCGGCGTCGTCCTCCCCGATGTCGATGATGAGGTTGATCCCGAACGGGCGATCGGTCATCCCCCGTGTCCGCTTGACCTCGGCGCGGAGGACCTCGGGCGGCATTCCGCTCGCGCCGAGCACACCGAAGCCGCCGGCATTCGACACAGCTGCCACCAACTCTGCGCGCGCCCCGCCCCCGACTCCAGCGGAGAACACCGGAACCTCGATCCCCAGCGCGTCACACAAGGGCGTACGCAACTCGAACGCCACTCGGCGATTATTCCCGATCGGGCCACGGCCGGTGTCCGCGGCGGTCGTTAGGGTGGAGGCTGCGTGCATCTCCGCGCGGTAAAGCTCCGTGGCTTCAAGTCGTTTCCCGACACGGTCGAGGTGCGCCTCGAGCCGGGCGTCGGCGTGATCGTCGGGCCGAACGGCTCCGGCAAGTCGAACGTCGCCGACGCGATCCGGTGGGCGGCCGGCTCGCTCAGCCCGAGCGAGCTGCGCGCCGAGAAGCCCGACGACGTCCTCTTCGCCGGCGCGGCCGACCGCGGCCCCGCCGACTTCTGCGAGGTCGAGCTCCTCTTCGACAACTCGGACGGGACGCTGCCGGTCGACTACTCCGAGCTCGCGATCGCGCGCCGTCTCCACCGCGGCGGCGAGGGCCAGTACCTCGTCAACCGCACGCCGGTGCGCCGGCTCGACCTCGTCGAGCTGCTCGCCGACCTCGGCCTCGGTCAGGGCATGCACTCGATCATCGGCCAGGGGAAGGTCGAGGCGATTCTCGCCTCGAGGCCGGAGGAGCGGCGGGCGCTGATCGAGGAGGCGGCCGGGCTCGGACGCTTCAAGGCACGCCGCCACCGGGCGGAGCTGAAGCTCGCCCGCGTCGCCCTCCAGGTGGAGCGCGCCCGCGACCGCGAGGACGAGGTGCGGAAGCGGCTGCGTCCGCTCGCGCTCCAGGCGACCGCGGCCGAGCGTGCGGAGAAGCTGCGGGGCGAGCTGGCGCTGCTGCGCGCCCGGATCGCCGAGCTCGATGTTGCCGCGCTCGACGAGCGGCTCGCCACGGCCGGCGAGCGCCGAGCGGCGGCGGCGCTCGGAAGGCGCATGGCCGAGGAGCGGCTCGACGCCGTGCTCGCGGAGCGCGGCCGCGCCGAGGAGGAGCTCGCGGACGCCGCCGGCAGGCGCGAGCAGGCGATGCAGGCGCTCTATCGGCTGCGCAGCGCCGCGGAGCGGCTCGCGATCCGGCGCGAGTCGGCGTGCGGGCTGCTCGAGCACGTGCGCTCGGAGCTGGCTGCGGTCTCGTCCGAGGCCGGCGAGCCCGGCATGGAGACCGTGGAGCTGGAGCGGACGGCGCTGGAAGCCGCCGAGGCCGCTCGGGTCGCCGCCGTCGAGCGGGAGACGCGTGCGGAGCGCGCGCGCCGGGCGCTGGCACGGGTGCTCGCCGCCGAACGGGCGCTTCAGACCGCGGCACAGGTGCGTCTCGACGAGATGCTCGCCGAGCGGACGGGCATCGAGGTGGAGCTGACCGGGGCGGCGGGGGAGCGCGAGGCCGCGCTCTCGGTCTCGTACGAGCTGCGCAGCCGTGCAGCCGGCCTCGCGGTCCAGCGTGAGGCGGCGACGCGGCTGATCGCGCGCCTGCGCGCGGAGCTGGCCGAGGCGGAGGCCGCCGCAGGCCACGACGGACCATCGCCGGAGGAGCTGGAACGGCAGGCGCTCTACGCGCGTGCGGCTGCGCGCGAGACCGCCCACGCCCGCGACACGCTCGCCGAGCGTGCGCTGACCTCGCAGGAGCGGCTGGCGACGCTCGAGCGCTCGCTCGCCGAGCGCGAGGGGATCCCGCCGGCGGCGCGCGCGCTCGCGGAGCAGGGCGAAACGATCGCGTTGTCGCTGCTCGAGGTGGAGCCCGGGACGGAGCGCGCCGTCGCGGCCGCGCTCGGCCCGCGGGCCGCTGCGATCGTCGCCGCCGACGCGAAGAGGGCGCTCGCGCTGCTGGAGCGGGCCGCGGCGGCGGGGCTCGGCTCGCTGCGGGTGCTCGCCGGGCGCGACCCGCGGGCGCTCGTCGCCGAGTTGCCGATCGTCGAGAAGGACGAGCTGCTCGCGTCGCCCGTGCCGGCGGTGACGCGGGACGGCTACGGCTACGACCCGCAGCGCGGCGAGCTCTGGTTCGCGGGCGAGACGGCCGAGGCGGTGCTGCTCGAGCTCGACGCCCGCCGGGGCGCGCTCGCCGAGGAGGCGCGTCTCGTCTCCGACCAGGCGCAGATCGCCGAACGGGCGGCCGCCGTCGCCGAGGAGCGGGCCGCCCGGGCCGAGGCGGCGTTCGCCGCGGCGGCGCCGCGCCTGCGCCTGCGCCGCGCCGACGCGGAGACGCTGAAGGCGCTGCTCGCGGCGGCAGGACGGCTGGAGCGGGGACTCGAGTCGCTCGACCGCGCCGTCGACCGCGTCGAGGCGCCGCTGCGCGCCCGCGGCGAGGCCGGCTCCGAGCGCACGACCGAGCTCGGCGCCGCCCTTCGGGCGCTGGGCGAGCGGGAGAGCAGCCTCCGCCGCGAGCTCGCCGCCTGCGCCGAGGGCGCGTCCGCCGCCGAGCGCGACCTCGCCCGGCTCGGGGGCACGACGATTCCGGAAGGCGAGGCGGGAGATGCCGAGCCGCTGCGCGCCGAGGCGCGGTCGCTCGTCGCCGCGGCAGACGCGGCGGCAGCCGAGGCCGCCCGCGCCGGGGAGGAGGCGCGCGTCGCCGAGTCCGCGCGCATCGACGCGGCCGTCCGCGCCGGCCGCCGCCGCGCGCGCCCGCACCAGCTCGCCCGCGTCCTCACCGGCGCCGAGCGACTGGACGAGACGCTCGCTGCCGCGGCGGCGGCCGCCGCCCGCTTCGAGACGCCGCTCCGGGCCCACGTCGACGCCGGCGGCGCGCGCACGGGCGAGCTCGGCGAGGAGCTGCGCCGTCTGGGCGCTGCAGAGGTGGAGCTGCGCCAGGAGGTCTCGCGGGCGTCGGAGCGTGCGTCGGCGATCGACGTCGAGGTGGCCCGCATCGAGGCCGAGGCGGACGAGGCGCGGCGCCGGCTCGAATACGCCGGAACGGACGAGCGAGCCGAGGGCGACGACCGCGAGGAGCTCGCCGAGCGCGCGGAGCGGCTCGAGCGCCGCCGCGAGTCGCTCGGCCAGGTGAACCCGCTCGCGAAGGAGGAGTACGACGCCGAGAAGGCGCGGCTCGAGGAGCTCTCGACGCAGCGCAAGGATCTCGAGCAGAGCCTCACCGAGCTCGAGAAGCTGCGCGACGAGCTGACCGAGACGGTCGAGCGCCGCTTCGCCGAGACGTTCGACGCGGTGCAGCGCCACTTCCACGAGGTGGCGGGGACGCTCTTCCCCGGCGGCGAGGGCCGCCTGCGCCTGACCGAGTCCGAGGACGAGGACGGCGAGCCCGGGATCGAGGTCGAGCTTCGGCCCGCCGGGAAGAAGGTGCAGCGGCTCTCGCTCCTCTCCGGCGGCGAGAAGGCGCTCGGCGCGATCTCGTTCCTGTTCGCGCTCTTCCTCGCGCGGCCGTGCCCCTTCTACCTCCTCGACGAGGTCGAGGCCGCGCTCGACGACACGAACATCGGCCGCTTCGTCGCGCTGCTCCGCCAATACGCCGAGCGCGCGCAGTTCGTCGTGATCACCCATCAGAAGCGGACGATGGAGGCGGCCGACATCCTCTACGGCGTCACGATGGGCGGTGACGGCATCTCGCAGATCCTCTCGCGGCGCCTGCCGCGCGAGGAGGCGCAAGCGGTCAGCGCGGCGTAGCCTTTGCGGCGCGATGCCGCACGACCACGCCACGAAGGTGCCGCGCAAGCTCTACGAGCAGGAGTTGCTGCGCCTCCAGGCGGAGCTCGTGAAGCTGAAGGAGTGGGTGCGGGTGAACGGCGTGCGTCTGGTCGTCGTCTTCGAAGGCCGCGACGCAGCCGGCAAGGGCGGCGCGATCAAGCGGATCACCGAGTACCTCAACCCGCGCGTCGCGCGGATCGTCGCGCTGCCGGCGCCGACGGAGCGCGAAGAGGGGCAGTGGTACTTCCAGCGTTACATCGCGCACCTGCCGACGGCGGGCGAGATCGTCCTCTTCGACCGCAGCTGGTACAACCGTGCCGGCGTCGAGCACGTGATGGGCTTCTGCACGCCGGACGAATATCGCCGCTTCCTCCAGCAGTGCCCGATCTTCGAGCGCCTGCTCGTCGAGGACGGCATCCACCTCGTCAAGTACTGGTTCTCGGTCAGCGACGAGGAGCAGGAGCGCCGGTTCCGCTCGCGTCTCGAGGACACGCTTCGGAGCTGGAAGCTCTCGCCGATGGACCTCGAGTCGCGAGCCCGCTGGGTCGACTACTCCCGGGCAAAGGACGAGATGTTCGTCCACACGGACATCCCCGAGGCTCCCTGGTACGTCGTCGAGGGTGACGACAAGCGCCGTGCGCGCCTCAACTGCATCGCCCATCTGCTCTCGCTCGTGCCGTACGAGGACGTGCTCGAGACGCCGCTCGAGCTGCCGGTCCGGCCGCCGGAGAGCGACTACAAGCGGCCTCCGCGGGAGCTCTTCCGCTACGTCCCGGACTACACGGCGACGCTGCTCGGCGAGTGATGCTCTACGATCCGGCCCACTTCGAGCCGCTCGTCGACGAGTCGTGGGACGAGGCTCGGGTCCGCGACGCGATCCGCGCGATCGTCGCCGACGCGGACGCCGCGTACAGCCCGGACGGGCTCTGGCCGGCGCACGAGTGGGACGGCTGGGACGCGCCGCTGCCGCTGAAGAACCTCTACGTCGGCGCGGCCGGCGTCGTCTGGGCTCTGAACCGCCTGCGGCTCCACGCGGAGTCGGCGCTCGACCTGCGCACGGTCGCATTGCGCGCGCTCGAGCTCTGGCGGGAGGAGCCGGACTTCGAGCGAAACGAGATCAAGCCGGAGCCGGCCGAGTCGTCGCTCTTCTGCGGCGAGACCGGCCCGCTGCTCGTCGCCTGCCTCCTCGGCGCCGGCGGCTCGCTCGCCGACGAGCTCCTCGCACGCGTGCGCGCGAACGTCGCGAACGAGGCGGAGGAGCTCTTCTGGGGCACCCCCGGCACGCTGGTCGCGGCGGCCGCGATGGGGTGGGACGACGCTGCGCGCGAGAGTGCGGACGCGCTCGCCTCCCGCCGCGACGCCGACGGCCTCTGGACGCAGCGACACTACGGCCCGACCGTTCGCAGCCTCGGCGCTCCGCACGGGCTCGTCGGGAACGTCGGCGCCCTGCTGCGCGTCGAGCACGACCGGAACGACGCGCTCGGGCGGGAGACGGCGGCGATCCTCGCCGCGCACGCGATCGTCGAGGACGGGCTCGCCACCTGGCCGCTCGGCTTCGGCGGCGGGCTCGAGGCACGCGACGGCCAGATCAGGCTCCAGTGGTGCGGCGGCGCGCCCGGAATCGTGATCGCGGCGGGCGGGTACCTCGACGAGGAGCTCCTCCTCGCCGGTGCCGAGCTCGTCTGGCGGGCCGGCCCGCACAACGACGAGAAGGGCCACGGCATCTGCCACGGCACCGCCGGCAACGGCTTCGCGCTCCTGAAGGCGTTCGCGCGCACGGGCGACGAGCGCTGGCTCGAGCGCGCCCGCCGCTTCGCCGTCCATGCCCTGGCGCAGGTGGAGCGGCTCCGCGCCGCACGCGGCCGCGGCCGCTACTCGCTCTGGACCGGCGACGTCGGGACGGCGCTCTACGCGGCCGCGTGCATCGACGCGGACGCGCGCTACCCCGTGCTGGACTAGGCCCGGCCCCGCCCGCGGAGCTGTTTCACTCCCCTGCGATTCGGCGTCTGCGCGTGCATCTTCGCGATGAGCGACTCCGTCCACGCGCGACCGCGACGCGTGAAGTCGAGCAGCAGCTCGAGCTGCTCCACCGTGTAGTCGGGGAACGTGGCGAGCACGTCCTCGTCGGCGCCGTAGATCGAGTTGCCCATCCTCTTCACCTTCGGCGTCGCCTGGACGAGCACCCGCCGCCGGTCGTCCGGATCGCGCACCCGCTTTGCCCAGCCCGCCCGCTCGAGGCGGTCGAGCACGCTCGTCACGGCGCCGGTCGTCAAGTGCATCCTCTGCGCGAGCTCGCCCGCGGTGATCGGACCCACGTGCTGGTCGAGCACGTCGAGCGCGCGCGCGTCCGTGCGGTTGAGCCCGAAGCGGTCGGCGACCGCCTGGTCGAGCGCATCGGTCGCCACCTGGGAGGCGCGGACCTCGGCGATCAGGGAGCGGATGAGCTGTTCTCTTGACATTCCAATAGTTCGATATCTAAGATAATGACCGATCTAGATGAATGGTAGCGCGGAGAGGAGCCGGAGGGAAGGTTCGGCGGTCGAGGCGGAAGGCCTCGTCAAGACGTATCCGAAGGGCGTGCGCGCGCTCGACGGGGTCGGCTTCGCCGTCGAGGCCGGCACCGTGTTCGGCCTGCTCGGCCCGAACGGCGCCGGCAAGTCGACGACGGTGAAGATCCTGACGACGCTCACGCTCCCGGACGAGGGCCGCGCGCTCGTCGCGGGCCACGACGTCGTCCGCGAGCCGATGCGCGTGCGCGAGGCGATCGGCGTGGTCGGGCAGAAGCCCGGCATCGATCCGGACGCGACCGGCCGCGAGAACCTGCGCCTGCAGGGCGACCTCTACGGGCTGCCGCCGCGTGTGGCACGTGCGCGCGCGGACGAGCTGCTCGAGCGCTTCCGCCTGGCCGACGCGGCCCGGCGGATCGTGCGCACCTACTCGGGCGGCATGCAGCGAAAGCTCGACGTCGCGCTCGGGCTCGTGCACCGACCCGAGGTTCTCTTCCTCGACGAGCCGACGACGGGCCTCGACCCGGAGGCGCGTGCGGACATGTGGGAGGAGATCGAGCGGCTCGCGCACGCCGAGGGCGTCACCGTGCTGCTCACGACGCACTACCTCGAGGAGGCCGACCGGCTCGCCTCGCGGCTCGCGATCGTCGACCGCGGGCGCATCGTCGCGGCCGGCACGCCCGACGAGCTGAAGAGCGGGCTTCGCGGCGACACGCTCGTCGTCGAGCTCGCCGTGTCGGTGAACGGGCGCGCGCTCGACGCCGTCGGCCGCGTGGAGGGCGTGCGCGAGGCCTCGGTCGACGGCCGCGTGCTGCGCGCACGCGCGGACGAAGGAGCGCGCGCGGTTCCGGCCGTGCTCGCCGCGCTCGAGGCGGCCGGCGTGTCGGTCGCGGCTGCGACGGTCGCACGGCCGTCGCTCGACGACGTCTACCTCCGCCACGCCGGGCGGACGTTCGGTGCCGCCGAAGCGGAGGACGTCCGCCGATGAGGCTCGCGATCCGTCAGACGCTCTCGCTCACGAAGCGGCTGCTCCTCGCGCTTTGGCGCCAGCCCTGGTTCGTGGCGATCACGCTCGTCCAGCCGATGATCTGGCTGCTGCTCTTCGGCGCGCTGTTCAAGAAGGTGATCGACATCCCCGGCTACCACGGCGGCTCGTATCTCGAGTTCCTCACACCGGGCATCGTGATCATGAGCGCGCTCTTCTCCGCCGGCTGGAACGGCATGTCGCTCATCGACGCGATCGACCGCGGCGTCATGGACCGCTTCCTCGTCTCGCCCGTCTGGCGCGGTGCCCTGATCGCGTGCGGTGTCCTGAACGTCGCGGCCGTGATCGTGATCCAGTCGCTCGTGATCGTCGCCGTCGCGTTCGCGGCCGGCGCGAGCTTCTCGGTGCTCGCCGTGCTGATGATGCTCGCGCTCGCGGTGCTGCTCGGCGCTCCGATCGCGGCGCTCTCGAGCGCGCTCGCGCTCGTGACCCGGCAGGAGGAGTCGCTGATCGGCGCGGTGCAGTTCGTCGTCCTACCGGCGACATTCCTCAGCTCCGGGCTGATGGCCGCGAACCTGATGCCCGGCTGGATCCGGGACGTCGCGCGCTTCAACCCGGTTAACTGGGCGGTCACGGCGGCGCGGGCGGTCGCGTCGGCAGGCACCGACTGGGGGCTCGTCGGCGAGCACGCTGCGCTGCTCGCGGCAATGCTGCTCCTCTGCGGGTGGCTCGCGACGCGGGCGCTCCGGGTCTACCAGCGGGCGGTGTGAGCGACCCGGCTACGCTCCGGCCTGTGGCGCGGAGCTGGGGTGAGCTGCTGGGGGAGGCGGACGCCTCCCCCGAGCCCGAGGCGGCGCGGGCGGGCTTCTTCTCCCGCCTGCGCGACTCGCTTGCGAAGTCGCGCCGTGCGCTCACCGAGCAGATTCAGGCCGCCGCCTTCGACCCCGGCGACGACCGTGCCTGGGAGCGGCTCGAGGAAGCGCTCATCCTCGCCGACGTCGGCGTCCCCGCCACTGCGGAGCTCGTGCGCCGGCTCGAGGCCCGCGGCGAGCTCGGCGATCTCGGCGAGGCGCTCGCGGAGGAGGCCGCAGAGCTGCTCGGCGATCCCGGCACGATCCACCTCACCGGGAAGCCGAGCGTGATCCTCGTCGTCGGCGTCAACGGCACGGGCAAGACCACGACGATCGGCAAGCTCGCGGCGACGCTCGCCGAGCACGGGCACTCGGTCGTGGTCGCGGCCGCGGACACCTTCCGCGCAGCGGCTGAGGAGCAGCTCGAGATCTGGGCGCAGCGCGCAGGCGCCGATTTCGTCGGCTCCGAGCGCGGCGGCGATCCCGCCGCAGTCGCCTACGACGCGATCGAGGCGGCGCAGGCGCGCGGCCGGGACGTCGTCATCGTCGACACCGCCGGCCGCCTGCACACGCAGGCGAACCTGATGGAGGAGCTCGCGAAGGTGCGGCGCGTGATCGCGGGCAAGCTCGAGGGCGCGCCGCACGAGACGCTGCTCGTCGTCGACGCGACGACCGGCCAGAACGGCCTCCAGCAGGCGCGGCTCTTCGGCGAGACCGCCGGCGTGACCGGCGTCGCCCTGACGAAGCTCGACGGCTCCGCGAAGGGCGGCGTCGCGATCCCGATTGCGTACGAGCTCGGCCTGCCGGTGAAGCTGATCGGGGTGGGGGAGCAGCTCGACGACCTGCGTCCTTTCGACCCGCAGGACTTCGCCAGGGCCCTCGTCTCCGGCTGACGGGTACCCTGGCAGCCTATGTTCGACACCCTCTCGGACAAGCTCCAGGGCGCGCTCGGCGACCTCCGCAGCCGCGGCGTCCTCGACGAGGAGGCGATCTCGCGCGCGATGCGCGAGATCCGCCTCGCGCTGCTCGAAGCCGACGTCAACTTCGACGTCGTGAAGGAGTTCGTCGCGCACGTGCGCGAGCGCGCCGTCGGGCAGGACGTCCTCAAGAGCCTCACTCCCGGCCAGCAGGTCGTGAAGATCGTCCACGAGGAGCTGACGGAGCTGATGGGGACGGGCTCCTCGCAGCTCGCCTTCGCCTCGCGGCCGCCGACGACGATCCTCCTCGCCGGCCTCCAGGGCTCCGGCAAGACGACCGCCGCCGCCAAGCTCGCGCTGCTGCTCCAGAAGGACGGCCGGAAGCCTGCGCTCGTCGCCGCCGACCTGCAGCGCCCTGCCGCGATCGACCAGCTCGTCCAGCTCGGCGCCCAGATCGGAGTGCCGGCCTACGCGGAGGAGCGCAGCGACCCGGTCGGGGCGGTGCGCGACGGGATCGAGCGGGCGAAGGCGGACGGGCGCGACGTCGTCGTCCTCGATACCGCGGGCCGCCTCCACATCGACGAGCCGCTGATGGAGGAGCTCGCAGCAGTGCGGCGGGAGGCGAAGCCGCACAACGTGCTCCTCGTCCTCGATGCGATGACGGGGCAGGAGGCGGTCAACGTCGCGAAGGCGTTCCAGGAGCGTGTGGACTTCGACGGCGTGCTGATGACGAAGCTCGACGGCGACGCGCGCGGCGGCGCGGCGCTGTCGGTGCGGGCCGTCACCGGCCGACCGATCAAGCTCGCCTCCGTCGGCGAGAAGCTCGACGCGCTCGAGTGGTTCCATCCCGACCGGATGGCGTCGCGCATCCTCGGCATGGGCGACGTGCTCACGCTGATCGAGCGGGCCGAGGCGGCGGTCGAGGACGACGAGAAGGAGGAGCTCGAGCGCCGCGTGCTCGCGGGCGAGTTCAGCTTCGACGACTTCCTCAAGAGCTACAAGATGCTACGGCGAATGGGCCCGCTCCAGGGCGTGCTGAAGCTGATCCCCGGGATGGGCAAGCAGCTCGAGGGGCTCGACCAGGTGAACGAGAAGGAGCTCGGCCGGGTGGAGGCGATCATCCTGTCGATGACGCCGCACGAGCGGCGCGTGCCGCACGTGATCGACGGCTCGCGGCGCAAGCGGATCGCCGCCGGCAGCGGCACGACGGTCACGCAGGTGAACCAGCTGCTCGAGGCGCGAAAGCAGATGGCCAAGATGATGAAGGCGATGGGTTCGGGCAAGATGCCGTCGCTTGCGACGCTGCAGCCCCAGGGCGGGGCCGCCACGGGCAAGCCTCGCCCGAGCGCGACACGCAAGTCCTCCAGCAAACGAAAGAAGAAAGCGAGAAGGTGATGCCATGGCAGTCAAGTTGAGGCTGACGCGCGTCGGCTCGAAGAAGAACCCGATCTATCGGGTCGTCGCCGCCGACTCGCGCTCCCCGCGCGACGGCAAGTTCATCGAGATCCTCGGCCGCTACAACCCGCAGAGCGAGCCGTCGCTGATCGAGCTGGACGAGGAGAAGGTGCGTGGCTGGCTCGCGAACGGCGCGCAGCCGACGGCCCCGGTGGCGAAGCTCCTGAAGATCAGGGGTATCGCGTAGTGCCCCTTCAGGCTGAAGGGCACTGATGGCCGAGCTGCTCGCCGAGCTCGCACGCCGGCTCGTCGACGAGCCCGACGCCGTGCGGGTCGAGCAGGCCGAGGGTGAGGACGGCTCGCTCGTCCTTCGCCTGCACGTCGCCGAGGGCGACGTCGGCAAGGTGATCGGCCGCCAGGGCCGGCTCGCTCGTGCGCTGCGCACGATCGTCCGCGCAGGCGGCCCCAACGCAGGGCGCAGGCTTCAGCTCGAGATCGCCGGGTGATCGCAACGCTCGACGACGTGCACGGCGGTCTCCGTGCGCCCGCGTATTTCGAGACACTTGCCGTCGGCGCCTGATCTCGTGCCGGTCGGGCGGGTCGGCCGTCCGCACGGGCTCGACGGCTCGTTCTTCGTCGAGGAGCCGAGCGAGCGGCCGGAGACGTTCGCCGCCGGAGCGACGCTCTTCGCAGACGGGACGCCGGTGAAGGTCGTCGCCGCCAAGCGCGGCTCGCACGACCGGCCGGTGATCCGCCTCGACCGGCGGGTCGAGCGCGGAGCGACGCTCGCGGTGCCGCGCGCCGAGCTGCCGCCGCTCGGCGAGGACGAGTACTACGCGTTCCAGCTCGTCGGGCTCGCCGTCGAGGAGGAGGAGGGCCGGTTCCTCGGGCGTGTCGTCGACGTGCTCGACTACCCTGCCAACGACGTGCTCGAGCTCGATTCGGGTGTGTCGCTGCCGCTCGTGGGGGCCTGCGTGCGGCAGGTCGATCTCGAGGGCGGGCGAATCGTTGTCTCCGTAGGCTTCGCCGACCCCGAATGAGAATCGACATCTTCACGCTCGTGCCGCACGCCTTCGCGTGGCTCACCGAGCAGCGGCCGCTCGCCGGCGTGCTCGGCGGCGAGCTCGAGCTGCGGCTCTTCAGCTACCGCGACACGACGCCGCTGCGGGCCGGACAGGTCGACGACGAGCCGTACGGCGGAGGCGCCGGGATGGTGTTGCGGGTCGACGTCGTCGCGGCGGCACTCGACGCCGCCTACGGAGGCGTGCCGGAGCACCGCATCGTCGCCCTGACGCCGCAGGGGCGCCCGCTGACGCAGGCCGTCGTCGAGGAGCTCGCGAAGGATGAGGCGCTGACGCTGCTCTCGGCCCGGTTCGAGGGCTTCGACGAACGGGTGGTGCAGCACCTCGCGAGCGACGCGATCTCGGTCGGCCCCTACGTCCTCTCGAACGGCGACCTGCCCGCGATGGTGCTCCTCGACGCGATCGCCCGGCGGCTCCCCGGCGCGCTCGCGGAGGGCTCGGGCGAGCTCGAGAGCTTCTCCGAGGAGCTCGGCGGCGGGCTCGAGTACCCGCACTACACGAGGCCGCCCGAGTTCCGCGGCTGGACGGTGCCGGAGGTGCTCCTCTCAGGCGATCACGCCCGGATCGAAGCGTGGCGCAGGGAGGGGATCCGGTGAGCGACCCGCTCGGACGCATCTTCCCGGGCCTGCCGCGCAACGTCCGCGTCGTGCTCGACTGGGTGATCACGATCGTCGGCGCGATCGCCATCGTGCTCGCGCTGAAGCAGTGGGTCGTCAACCCGTACCGGATCCCGTCGTCGTCGATGGAGCCGACCCTGCACTGCGCGAGGCCGGGCCCGGGCTGCGAGGCGAGGTTCGGCGACCGCGTGCTTGCCAACCGCTTCATCTACCGGTTCGAGAACCCGAAGCGCGGCCAGATCATCGTCTTCAAGACGCCGCCGCTGGCCAAGGTGCGCTGCGGTGCGGGCGGCACCTTCGTGAAGCGGCTGATCGGGCTGCCAGGGGACACGGTCCACGAGGACGAGCTCGGATTCATCTGGATCAACGGGAAGAAGCTCAACGAGCCCTACATCCAGGCGTCCCGGCGGCTCGGCGACACGAACCGCGGCAAGACCTGGCACGTCCCCGCCGGTGAGTACTTCTTCATGGGCGACAACCGCAACTCGTCGTGCGACTCCCGCTACTGGGGCTCGGTGCCGCGGAAGAACCTGATCGGCGAGGTCTTCTTCGTCTACTGGCCTCCCAACCGGATCGGCTTCCGCTAGTCCGTCGCCCCTACGGCGGGCGTCAACCGCGTTCCGCTACGATTGCGCGTCGGCCCATCGGGCCGCCTCTGCCATGAGCAAGATCATCGACTCGATCGAGCGTGCCCAGCTGCGCAAGGTGCCCCGCTTCAAGGCGGGCGACACCGTGCGCGTCCATTTCCAGGTGATCGAGGGCAGCCGCCGCCGCGTCCAGGTCTACGAGGGGATCGTGATCAAGCGGCAGGGCTCCGGCGCCCGCGAGACCTTCACGGTGCGCAAGCAGTCGTTCGGCGTCGGCGTCGAGCGGACGTTCCCGCTCCATTCGCCGAAGATCGAGAGGATCGACGTCGTCGCGATCGGCGACGTCAACCGCGCGAAGCTCTACTACCTGCGCGGCCGCGTCGGCAAGAAGGCGCGTGTGCGCGAGAAGCGCTACGGGGCAGGGCCGGTGCTCGAGGATGCATTCGACGAGCCGCTCGAGGCCGTCGAGGAGCCGGAGGAGACCGAGGCCGTCGAGGAGCCCGAGGTCGAGGCGGTGGAGCTGGAGCCCGTGGCGGGCGAGGCCGAGCCCGTCCCGGCCGAGTAACGCCTCTCCGGAGACTTCCGCACAGCGAGGGGCGCGCGCTGGGGCGCGCGCTATTGTCGGTCGGTGAAGCGGACCGGGCAGCGGCTCCTCCAGTTCGACCGGAAGCTCGGGGCGCGGTTTGTCGCAGGCACCGACGAGGCGGGCCGCGGCTCGCTCGCGGGCCCGCTCGTCGTCGCCGGCGTCCTGCTCGACTACGGCGCGCTGAAGGAGCATCGCGTCCGCCCGCTCACCTACCTGAACGACTCGAAGCAGTGCTCCGAGGAGCGGCGCGAGGAGCTCTTCCACGCCGTGCTCGGCTGCGCCGAGCGGGTCGCGGTGCGCGTGATCCCGGCGAACGAGATCGACCGCAACGGGCTGCACCGCTCGAACCTCGCCGGGCTGCGCGCGATGCTCGAGGCGCTCTCGCCCCCGGCCGAGGCGTGTCTCGTCGACGGGTTCCGGCTCGGGCCGCTTGCGCCCGCGCACGCCGCCATCGTCGACGGCGACACGAAGAGCGCCGCGATCGCGGCCGCGTCGATCGTCGCGAAGGTGACGCGCGACCGGTTGATGCGGCGCCTCGACGCGCTCTATCCGGCGTACGGCTTTGCCCAGCACGTCGGCTACATCACGCCGGGCCACGCCGCCGTGGTGCGCGAGCGCGGTCCCTGCGCGGTGCACCGTCTCAGCTTCCAGGCCCTCTGCTACCGCGTGGAGACCGCTGCGTAGCGGCCACGCGGCCGAGCGCCGCGCCCTCTGGTGGTACCGGCTGCACGGCTGGCGGATCCTCGGCGCGAACGTCTGGGCGGGCGGCAACGAGCTCGACCTGATCGTGCGCCGCGGACGTGAGCTGCGCTTCGTCGAGGTGAAGGGAAAGGGAGGCGCCGGCTTCGGCGACCCGCTGGAGATGGTGACGGCCGAGAAGCAGCGCCGCGTGCGCCGCGCCGCCGCGGCGTGGCTGTCGGCGCATCCCCAGCTCAGCCGCCTGCGCGTCGGCTTCGACGTCGTCGCGGTCCGAGACGGAGCGCTCGAACGGGTCTCCGATGCGTTCGGGTAGCCTCCGGGCATGACGGAGGCGCGGCTGGTCGAGGACGAGAACGGCGGGCTCGGGCCGGCGGACGAGGGCTGGTTCATCGTCAATGCGCGCGAGACGGGCTGGAGCGCGGGCGACTTCGGCAAGGGGTGTTCGTTCGAGAGCAAGGAGGCCCGCTTCCCGCAGCTCGGGATCAACCTCAACGTCCTCGAGCCGGGCCAGCCGATGTGCCTGTATCACCGCGAAAACGCGCAGGAGGACTTCCTCGTGCTCTCCGGAAGGTGCTTGTTGCTCGTCGAGGGCGAGGAGCGGCCGCTGCGGCCGTGGGACTTCGTCCACTGCCCGGCCGGCGTCGACCACGTCTTCATAGGCGCGGGGGACGGCCCCTCGCTCGTGCTCGCCGTCGGCGCGCGCGTCGAGCGGGAGGAGATCGTGTATCCGGCCGAGCCGGTTGCACAGCGCCACGGCGCGGCCGTCGAGGTCGAGACGCCGAGTCCGGAGGAGGCGTACGCGGGCTATTCGGTCGGCCGCGTCCGCTACGAGGAGGGCTGGCTGCCCGAGTAGGACCTCCCGCCGCCGTCGCCCCGTATCGGTGACATGGCGCTGCTCGCCCTGCTGCTCGCGCTCGGCCCGTGGGACCTCCGCTGCCCGTCGATGCCGGCGGCGGTGCAGCCGGCAGCGCGCGCCTTCGTCCCGTGGGCAGGCCCCGGCGCGCAGCGGGCACTTCACGCCGGGCCGGTGTGGCTGCACGCTCTGTCGTCGCACACGGCGATCTCCCGCGACGGCGACGACACCGATCCGCAGGGCTACTACCTGCACCGCGCGCTCATCGCAGTGGCACCGTCGCACCGAGGCGCCGTGACGCTGACGGGTGCCCGGCTCGGGAAGCCGGTCGTGCGCGGCCGGCTCGGATTCGAGCGCGACGCGCCGCCGTGCGATGTCGCCGGCGACGTCGTCTCGTGCGGCGTCCCGTCGCACCGGTGGACGTCGGCGCTCCACGTCCCGGCCGGCAGCGGCTGGCGTCTCGTCGGAACCATGCTGCGGATCGGCCGCACCGGCTGCTTCCATATCACCGCTGCCGGCGCGCGCCTGCGCGTCTCGCTGCCGCTCGCAGTACCCGGCCCCGACTGGGGCACGCCCGGCTGGTAGCCAGGACAGCGGCGCCCGCCGTCGAAACCCCTTCTCCATGGCCGTCACGCAGGACGAGCTGTACGCGACGCTGGACCTCGAGCTCTCCTGGTCGGAGAGTGCCCTCCCCGAGCACGTGCGCACGAAGCACGTGCACCGGCTGCACCCGTATCACGGCAAGTTCATCCCGCAGCTCGTCGAGGTGCTGCTCGACCGCTACCTACCTGCGGGCGGGCACGTGCTCGATCCGTTCGCCGGCTCGGGGACGACACTCGTGCAGGCGCTCGAGTCGGGGCTCGACGCGACGGGTGCCGAGCTCGCCGCGTTCAACTGCCTGCTCATGCGCGTGAAGACGTCGCGCTACGACGTCGTCGCGCTCGGCGCCGAGCTGCGCGACGCGTGCGCGCGACTCGACTCGCTGCCGGTCAAGCGGCGAACGCCGAGCCCGTACCTGCGCGAGTGGTACGCCCCGCGCGCCTCGGCGGAGCTGCTCGCCTTCCGCGATCTCGCCGGCGAGTACGAGCACGCCGACGTGCTGCGCGTGATCCTGTCGCGGGCCGCACGCTCGGCCCGCCGCGCCGCCCATTTCGACCTCGAGGCTCCGGGCGAGCCTCGGACCGGCGAGTACTGGTGCCACAAGCACCGTCGCGTGTGCCGCCCGGTCGAGTCCGCGCTCGGCTTCCTCCGCCGCTACACCCTCGACACGCTCGCGCGCATCGAGGCGTTCGCGGAGCTCCGCGGCCTGGACTGCGAGGCGCATGTGCTCCACGGGGATGCGTGCACCGTCGAGTATGCGGATACGTTCGACGGCGTTCTCACCTCGCCGCCCTATCCGGGGTTGATCGACTATCACGAGCAGCACCGCTACGCCTACGAGCTGCTCGGCCTCGACGACCGGCGCGAGCTCGAGCTCGGCGCCGCGGAGGCCGGGACGTCGCGGGCGGCGATCGAGGCGTACCGGGACGGCATCGCCGCCGCGCTCGCGAACGCCGCGGCGGCCCTCGACGAGGATGCGCCGGTGCTGATCGTCGTCAACGACCGGCGCAACCTCTACCCCGAGATCCTCGACCGCGCGGGGCTTCGGCTCGAGCGGCGGCTGCGCCGCCACGTGAACCGCCGCACCGGCCGCCGCGCGGGTGAGTACTTCGAGGACGTGCTCGTCGCGCGCGCGGCGTGACTACACCGTCATATGGCCGAGAACCTCGACGAGCTGGACGCTCGTCCGGTGCCCGACGCCCACGTCGCCGGGGTTCATCTCGTTGAGGAGCGCGTGACCCGCGTGCATGTCCTCTTCGGTCTCGAAGAGGACGAGGAAGATCGTCCGGCCCGCAGCCCGATCGCCGAACAGGTAGAACTCGGTCGCCTTCAGGCCCTCCGGCGGGCCTACCCGCTGCGCCTCCGCGGCGGCGCCGTCGAGGTCGGTGGCGCCTTCGAACGTCGCGATGCGTGCGTACATGGTCTCCTCCACGGTCGTTGACGCGGCGAGCCTAACGGCCGCCGGTCGCGCCAGTCCAGACCCCCGGAGTACGAGATGATGCGCGCGGTGCCGGCCCTCGTTCCCGATCGCGCCGCGGCAGCGGCACTCGGCAGAGCGCTGCGACGTGTCGGCTACGTCGAAGAGAAGCTCGAGGAGTTGCTCGACGAGGACGCATTTGCCGGCGGCCGAGAGGAGGTGCTCGTCGCCGAGCGACGGCTGCCCCGGTCGAAGCTGGCGACGGTCGTGCGGCTGCTCTTCCTCCAGCTGCCCGTGCCGGAAGAAGACGCGGTCGACGCGCTCGGGCGGGGCGCGGTCGAGGCGCTGGCGGCGACGGGGCTCGCCGAGCTGCGAGACGGCGTCGTCCCGCACTCGCGGCTCGCGCCGATCGGCGACATCCTGCTCGCGTCGGACGGCTTCACGCGTGACGCCGACGACCCGCCGGACTACGTCGCGAGCTACACGCCGACGGCGCGGACGTGCGACGTGCTCACGCCGCGCAAGCGCGGCGAGCGGGCGCTCGACGTCGGCACCGGCAGCGGCATCCACGCGCTGCTCGCCGCGCGGCACAACCGTCACGTCGTCGCCGTCGACGTCAATCCGCGCGCGCTCGCATACACGCAGCTGAACGCCGCGCTCAACGGCCTCGACAACGTCGAATGCCGGGCCGGCAGCTTCTTCGAGCCGGCGGGTGACGAGAGGTACGACCTGATCACGTGCAACGCGCCCTATGTCGTCTCGCCTGAGCACCGCTGGATCTATCGCGACAGCGGCTTTCGCGGCGACGACCTGACCGCGTACATCGTCGCCTCGGCCGCGGCGCATCTCGCGTCGGGCGGCTACGCGACGCTGCTCGGCAGCTGGCTCGTCACCGGCGACGGCGACTCGGAGGAGCGCCCGGTCGCCTGGGTGGAGGAGACCGGGTGCGACGGGTGGGTGCTCGCTTCCCCGGAGATCGACCCGCTCGGGCACGCGGCGTCGTGGAACGCGCAGTTCTTCGGCGACACCGCCGCGTACAACGCCGTGCTCGACGAGTGGACCGCCTATCTCGACGAGCTCGGTGCGCGTGGGGTCGCAGAGGGAGCGGTGCTCCTCCACCGGCGCAGCGTGCGACCCGCGACGATCCGTGTCGACGAGATCGACGAGGAGTCGCTCGAGCCTGCGGACAAGCAGATCCGCCGCGCATTCGCGAACCGCGCGCGGCTCGGCACGATGCGAGCTCGCGACCTTCCGGGAGCGAGGCTCGCGCGGGCGATGCCGCTCAGCTTCGAGCGCACGCTCGGCCGGCGGAGCGGCGAGCTGGTGCTCGACGGCGGCACACGGTCGATGCTGCCGGCGACGCCGGCGGCGGCGAGGCTCGTCGAGCGGCTCGACGGGAGGACGACGCTGCGCAGGCTCGACGCCGATCGAAGCGCGCTCGCGCTCTGCCGCGAG
>DASPTD010000019.1:0-15552 GCA_035623575.1 Gaiellaceae bacterium | reverse complement strand
CATGGCGAAATGCCGCATCGGCCACTTCGCCGAGGCCCAGGTCCTCGAGGCGCTCGAGGTCGACTACATCGACGAGTCGGAGGTGCTGACGCCCGCCGACCTCGAGAACCACGTCGACAAGTGGCGCTTCACGGTGCCGTTCGTCTGCGGCGCGACGAACCTCGGCGAGGCGCTGCGCCGGCTCACCGAGGGCGCCGCGATGATCCGCACGAAGGGCGAGGCGGGCACGGGCGACATCGTCAACGCGGTCACGCACATGCGCGCCGTCTTCGGTCACATCCGCAAGCTCACCTCGCTCGCCGAGGAGGAGCGGTACTCCGAGGCCAAGAAGCTGCAGGCCCCGTACGAGCTCGTCCGCTGGGTCGCCGAGCATGGAAGGCTGCCCGTCGTGACGTTCACGGCGGGCGGCATCGCCACCCCGGCGGATGCGTCCCTTTGCATGCAGCTCGGCGCCGACGGCGTCTTCGTCGGCTCGGGGATCTTCAAGTCGGGTGATCCGGAGCGGCGCGCGAAGGCGATCGTCGAGGCGACGACGCACTACAACGACGCGGAGATCCTCGCCCGCGTCTCCGCGGGTCTCGGCGAGCCGATGGTTGGCATCTCGACCGCCTCGCTCGACCCGAGCGAGCTGCTCGAGACCCGCGGCTGGTAGGGCCTCGCGGCGCCGTCCGGCGGGCGGCTCACGATTCGCGGCGTGAAGCCCGCGAAGCCGCGCTGGACGACGGCGTCGTTCCTGCTCTACGCGGGCGGGCTGACGGTGCTCGGCGCGGCGCTCGCCGCGCTCGGGTATCTGGCGGGCCACTTCGGGAAGGCGGCGTACGCCGGCTGGGCTGCGCTCGTCCTCGTCGTGCTGTACGCGCTCGCGCACGCGTACCGGCGCCGCGACCGCTGGATCGCCTCCGGCGTCTTCGGGTTCGCGTCGGTGATCGCGTTGGCCGCGTTCGTCGGCGCGCTGTGGAGCTGGTTCGGCTGGCTGTCGAGCCGTTCGGCGTCCTCGTTCGGCCACTTCTCCGTCGCCCGCCTGTCGCTCGAGCTGCTCGTGCTCGCGGCGGCGATCGACGGCGCGCGCCGCTTCCGCTTCCCTTTCATCGCGTCCATCGCGGTCTCCGTCGGCTGGTTCTTCGTCCTCGATCTCCTCACGGCCGGCGGCAACTGGTCGGCGGTCGTGACGCTCCTCGTCGGCCTCGTGTACCTCATGGCCGGCGCGGCGAGCTCGCGGCCGACGGCGTTCTGGCTCCATCTCGCTGCGGGCACGCTCATCGGCGGCAGCCTCCTCTACTGGTGGCACGGGAGCGACGCCGACTGGGCGCTCATCTCGGTCGTCGCGCTCGTCTACGTCGCGATCGCGTACGGCTCGAAGCGGTCGAGCTGGGCGGTGCTCGCGACGCTCGGGCTGATCGCCGCGGGCTCCCACTTCGCGGGGGAGTGGGCGCACGGCTCGATCGACGTCTCGACCTCGACCGTGCCGTCGATTCGCGGCTGGGTGCCGTCGCTCGTCTTCGCGTTCGTCGGCTTCCTGCTCGTCACGCTCGGCCTCGCCTCGCGGCGCGGTCCCGACACGTAGCGGGCCTGCGGCCCCGACTACACTTTTCCTGTGGAGAAGCCGCTTCGCATCGGCGTCCTCGCGGTGCAGGGGAACTTCCGCGAGCACGCGGCCGTGCTGCGCCGCCTCGGCGCCGAGCCGGTCGAGGTGCGGCTGCCGGAGCAGCTCGACGGGCTGGACGGGCTGATCGTCCCCGGCGGCGAGTCGACCGCGATCACCCGCCTGATGCACAAGTACGGCGTCGACACGGCGCTTCGAAGCTTCACGGGCCCGATCTTCGGCACCTGCGCGGGGATGATCGTGCTCGACCGTGACCATCTCGGTCTCGCCGACATCCGCGTCCGCCGGAACGCGTTCGGCCGCCAGGTGCGGAGCTTCGAGGCGGACATCGACGTCGGCGACGGCGGCGGACCGCTGCGCGCGGTCTTCATCCGCGCGCCGTGGATCGAGGACGCCGGGCCGGAGGTCGAGGTGCTCGCGGAGGTCGAGGGTCACCCGGTGCTGGCACGCCAGGGGCGCATCCTCGTCGCAGCCTTCCACCCGGAGCTGACCGACGACGTGCGCGTCCACGAGCTCTTTCTGAACCAGGTACGGGAGGCGACGAGTGTCCGGGCATAGCAAGTGGTCGACGATCAAGCACAAGAAAGGCGCGGCAGACGCGAAGCGCGGTCAGCTCTTCACGAAGCTCACGCGCGCGATCATCGTCGCGTCGCGGGAGGGAGGGCCCGATCCGGCCGCCAACCTCGCCCTCCAGAACGCGGTCGAGAAGGCGCGCTCGTACTCGATGCCGCGAGACACGATCGACCGCGCGATCGCGAAGGGCTCCGGTGCGGACGCCGACGCGAGCCAGTTCGAGACGGTGGTCTACGAGGGCTACGGCCCGAGCGGCGTCGCGGTGATCGTCGAGGCGCTCACGGACAACCGCAACCGCACGGCCGGCGATGTGCGGCACACGTTCTCGAAGAACGACGGGAACCTCGGCGGCTCCGGCGCGGTCTCGTGGCTGTTCGAGCGCCACGGGGTCGTGTTGGTTACGGCGGCCGGCGTCGACGAGGACGAGCTGATGCTCGCTGCGGCCGAGGGTGGGGCGGAGGACGTCTCGCTCGACGGCTCGACGTTCGTCGTGACGAGCGCGCCCGAGCAGCTCTCCGCCGTGCGCGAGGCGATCGAGGCCGCCGGCTTCACCGTCGACTCGGCCGAGCTGACGATGGTGCCGAAGACCACGGTCGAGGTGGCCGACGAAGGAGATGCGAAGAAGGTGCTGCGCCTGATCGACCAGCTCGAGGAGAACGACGACGTCCAGGACGTCTACGCGAACTTCGACATCCCGGAGGCCGTGCTCGAGATCGTCGCCGGCTAGCTTTCCGGCTCCGGGAAGGGGTCGTCCGACTCCCGGCGTACCGTTTCGGCGTGAGAGTCCTCGGCATCGATCCGGGAACGGCTGCGTGCGGGTACGGGATCGTCCACGAAAGCGACGGGCGCCTCAGGGGCATCGCCCTCGGGTGCTGGTCGACACCGGCGGACGAGACCATGGAGCTGCGGCTGAAGACGATCTTCGAGGGCGTGGCCAGCCTCATCGCCGAGCACGCGCCGGATGCGGTCGCCCTCGAGGAGTCGTTCGTCGGCGCCGACGCCCGCACCGCGCTCTCCGTCGGCCAGGCGCGGGGCGCCGTGCTCGTCGCGGCCGCCCTCGCGGGCGTGCCGTGCGCCGAGTACGCGCCGGCCCGCGTCAAGCAGGCCGTCTGCGGCTACGGGCGTGCGGAGAAGGTGCAGGTGCAGCGGATGGTGAGGGCGATCCTCGGCCTCGAGGAGTTGCCGACGCCGCACCATGCGGCGGACGCGCTCGCCGTCGCGATCTGCCATGCGCTCGCACCGCCGCTTCTCAAGCTGGTCGGATGAGGTGAGGCCGTGATCTCGCGTCTGAGAGGAACGCCGGTCGCCTCGACGCCCGATGGGCTCGTGCTCGACGTCGGCGGCGTCGGCTATCTCGTCGCGGCAACCCCGTCTGCCGTCCGCAAGGCGAGCGGCGCCGACGAGGTCGTCGTCGAAACGTATCTCTACGTGCGCGAGGACGCGCTCCAGCTCTACGGCTTCGCCGACCGCGCCGAGCGCGAACTGTTCGTCCAGCTTCTGACGGTGAACGGCGTCGGCCCCAAGGTCGCCCTCGCGGTGGTGTCCGGCTCGCCGGCCGACGAGCTGCGCCGCGCGATCGTGCGCGAGGACACCGCGCGCTTCCAGGCGATCCCCGGCATCGGCAAGAAGATCGCGGAGCGGATCGTGCTCGAGCTGAAGGAGAAGATCGGTGCGGGCGCGCCGGAGATTGTGGCCGCGTCGTCTTCCGACTCGCACGTCGTCGCCCGCGACGCGCTCGTCGAGCTCGGCTACACCGTCGCCGACGCCGAGCGTGCGCTCGCCGACACCGATCCGGAGCTCCCGGCGGAGGAGCGCGTCCGGCTCGCGTTGAAGAGGGCTGCATGACGCAATTTCTCGCGCCTGTGATCGCCGCGGAGGAGGAGGAGCTCGAGCAGACGCTCCGCCCGCGCCGGCTCGACGACTTCATCGGCCAGGATCGCGTCAAGGAGCAGCTCGGGATCGCCCTCGCAGCGGCGGCGGCGCGTGGCGAGGCACTCGACCACCTGCTGCTCGTAGGGCCGCCTGGGCTCGGCAAGACGAGCCTCGCCTACATCGTGCACGAGGAGCTCGGCGTCGGCATCCGCTCGGTTGCCGGGCCGGCGCTCGAGCGGAAGGGTGACATCGCGGCGATCCTCACCGCGCTCGAGCCGCGCGACGTCCTCTTCGTCGACGAGATCCATCGGCTCAACAGGACGATCGAGGAGATCCTCTACCCGGCGCTCGAGGACTTCCGGCTCGACATCGTCGTCGGTCAAGGCCCGGCGGCGCGGACGCTGACGCTCGACCTGCCGCCGTTCACGCTCGTCGGCGCGACCACGCGGACGGGCCTGCTGACGACGCCGCTGCGCGACCGCTTCGGAATGACGTTCCGGCTCGACTACTACGAGGCGTCCCACCTCGGCACGATCGTCCGGCGCTCCGCACGCATCCTCGGCGTCGAGATCGAGGACGACGCGGCAGACGAGATCGCGCGCCGCTCGCGCGGCACGCCCCGGATCGCGAACCGGATCCTGCGCCGCGTCCGCGATGTCGCGGAGGTGCGCCACCAGGGCGTCGTGACGACGGAGATCGCGCGCGAGGCGCTCGAGCTGCTCGAGGTCGACGAGCTCGGGCTCGACCGCGAGTCTCGGCAGCTCCTGCAGACGATCGCCGGCAAGTTCGAGGGCGGCCCGGTCGGGCTGAACACGCTCGCGGTCTCGTTCGGCGAGGAGCCCGACACGATCGAGGACGTCTACGAGCCGTATCTGCTGCAGCTCGGCTTCCTGCAACGGACGCCGCGCGGCCGCACGATCACGACCCTCGGCCGCGCCCACGTGAGCGCCGCCGCGGCCGATCCCGACAGCCGCCTCTTCTGACCAGCCCGGTCCCGTCGAGACATCTCCCGGTGTCAGACACGGTTCGCGGAACTGTCACGGGATCGCACGGAGCGAAGCGGGCTCCAGGCCGCAAACGTCACCGCTTCCTCGCGGTTAGCCGGGCCTGCCGACATGTCCCTGTGTCAGACACGGGGAGGTGCGCGGTACGCTCCGCTCGTGCCCGAGCTCTGGACACCCGTCGTCGAAGGGCCACACGAAGCGTTCGTCGAGCGGCTGTACCGGACGATCGCGCGCTTCGCGGAGACGGCCGGCGTGCAGACACCCGTCGTCGAGGTCGAGCTCGCCGACACCTCGCGCTTCGTGCTCGACCGGATCGAGCCGGAACCCGGCTTCGGGATGATCACGATCTACGTGCACGGCGTCCGCGACGACGCGCCGGACGCAATCGTGATCCCCGTGGGCGCGATCCGGCGGATCGAGCTGCGCAAGGCGCCGGCGGATCGCGTCGCCCGCTTCGGCTTCAGCGTGCCGGAGCCGGGCTAGCCGGAGCCGAGCTGGTGTGGGTTCTCTTCTTCGCCCCGTGCCCGACGCCAGACGGCCGCACGGCGCGGGACTTGTACGAGAAACGCCTCACGTGGATCGACGACGAGATGCGCGCCAGCGCGCGCGAGCTCGGCTGCACGTTTCACCGCGCGTGGCACGCCGCCAACGGCTCCGGGTTCTACGCGCTCGCGCACTGGCGGACACGCGAGGGAGCGAGCGCGTTCTTCGAGCGCTGGCAGATCGCCGAGGAGCCCGGCGAGGTGGCGGTCATGCTCGAGGGCGATGTCGGGCTCGTGCCCCTCGGCGGCGACTGACGACGCTCGTCAGGCAGGCGCCGGCGCGAGCCGCATGCGGCGCGCCCCGGCGACGAGCCACGGCGCGACGAGCAGCGCCATCACGTCGAACCAGACGTAGCCGCTCGCGACGCCACTCGGCGGGTTCCCGTCCGGGATGCCCAGGCCCGGCAGCGACACCGCCCAGCGCCACGTCCCGATCGACGTCCCGTACAGCTCGAGCGCCGCGACGACGAGGAAGACGCCGGCGTACGTCGCCCGCGCCCGCGAGCGCCAGAGGAAGAAGCAGAGCAGCGGCACACCGACGGCGCCGGCGACGTCGAGCCGCGGCAGCACGGTCAGCCCGGCGAGCCCCCAGCCGATCGAGCCCGCCGCGGCGGCCGCGACGAGGGGGCGCTCGCGCACGGCGCGGCTCACGGCGAGCCCGCTGAGGTAGACGAGCCCGTGCGCCGGCGGGATGAACCACGGCAGGTTGTGCAGCCGGTAGTGGTAGACGCCCCAGACGAGCGAGCCGGTCACCTCGCCGACCGTCGCGAAGGCGACGACTCCCAGTGCCTGCGCGCGCGCGAGTCCGGGCAGCGGACGCAGCGCGGCGAGCAGGACGAGCGAGGTCAGCACCCCGAGCGCGCGCTGCCCGCCGAGGCCGAGCTGGGTGTCCACCGCGAGCAGCGCGGCCAGATAAGCCGGGCCGGCCGCCGCGTACCAGCGCGGCGGGCTCACCGGCGGTACTGGACGTCGCGCCAGCTGGGCATCGGCAGCAGCTCGAGGAGCGGCCGGCCGCCGTGCGGGTCGCGATAGGAGAACTCCGCCTCGTCGTCCTCCCAGCCGACCTCCAGCTTCCCCTCCTTCACGCGATGGTCGAGCCATGCGCCGCGGAAGACGAGCTTCTTCAGCCAGTAGACGAGAGACTCGCCCTCGACGAGGGAGACCTCGTCCCAGCGGCGAACGAGATAGCGGCCGAGCGCGCTGCGGGGCTCTTCGATGGCGTCCCGCTCGACGAGCTCGACCAGGTCGGCCGTCTCGTCGTCGTCGAGCTCGTTCCCCGCAAGGAGCCCGAGCTTGACGGCGGCTGCCGTCACACGCTGCTCGAAGTCGTCGGCGTTGAAGCTGAAGCGGAAGCCGAGGAACTCGACGAGATAGTCGTCGCCGGATCTGTAGTTCGTCTCCTCGCTCACGGCCGAAGCGTACCCTTGCCCCGTGCGTGCACTCCGCGTGCCTGCCGTCCTTGCCGTCGTCGCCGTCATCGTCGTCGTGACGGCGTGGATCATGGCCTGGCCCGTCGAACGGGCGGTCTACCTCGCGCCGGTGCTCGTCGTCGGAGTCGCAGCCGTCGTCGGGCTCATCGTCCTCTGGGGCAAGATCGCGATCGAGTCGCTCCGGGAGAGCCGGCGGCCCCGTCTCGTGCTTGCGCTCTGGCTCGCGGGGATCGGCCTGATCGTGCTGCTGACCGTGCTCGGCGTCGAGCTGCCCCGCGGGGGCTGACCACCCGTTCGGGCGTTAAGAGGGCCGGCCACCCCGGCCGATAGCATCCCCCTGGGGTGGAGTTCGTTCGAGTCTCCCGGAGGTGTGGAGTGAAGAGGGTCGCTTTCGCCGCTGCGCTCGTCGCGGCGGTCGTCGCTGCGGCACCCGCAGGCGCTCGTCAGGCATCGAATGCGCCCGGTCCCTGGTGCGGCGGCACGCTCTGGAAGCTCATGACGCTGAGCGACAGCAGCAAGGGCGCCGTGAACTGGACACCCATTCCGACCGGCATCGCGGACATCGCGAAGCTGGCCGCCCCGAGGCGGATCCTCGCGTCGCGGAAGAACAACCCGTTCGAGTTGAAGACGTGGCAGATCACGGCGGTCATCGAGCGCTACCGCGTCCAGTCGAACGGCGAGATCGCGCTGGAGATGAACGACGTTCACACGTCGACGTACATGAACGCATACATGCCGAACCCGAAGTGCCTGTCGAAGAGCACCCGCGGTCGCACGGACATTCTGGCCGCGCGCACCGCGTTCACGAAGGCCTGCCCGGCGCCGACCGCGGCCTGGCAGACGCTCGGTGCGACGGTGCAGCTCTCCGGTGTCGGCTTCTGGAACCCGGTGAAGACGACGCTGGGCGCGCTCGGGAACGGGGCCGAGCTTCGGCCCGTCACCCGCTTCACGCTGATGGAGGGTTGCGGCAAGTTCTGAGCGCGTGAGGGAGGCGTCGGGCAGCCGCCCGACGCCCTCCCTTGCGCTACGACGGTCCCCTGCCGGGACGGGGCGGCGGCAGGAGCACCTGAAGCTTGTCCCACGGGAACAGCGGCGAGAGGTTGGCGGCGTACGGGACGCCGGCCGGTGTCTCGAGCGGCAGCTGGACGCCGACGGCGGGCCAGTCGACGGCGTTGCCGCCCTGGTTGACCTGGTCGGTGGCGATGATGCAGAGCGTGGTGCCGATGTCGCGGACGAACATGCCGTAGCGCTGCATCGCGACGGCGATCATCGTCTCGAGCGGAGGAAGCCCGAGCGAAGGGACGTCGACGGTCGGATCGAGCCGCAGCCATGCCCCGAACGGGAGTCCGTTCCCGGGCCCCGGGGTCACGTGTCCGGCCGGGTACACGGGGGCGGAGCTGCCGACGTTGGGCATCGAGATCACGAGCGGGTGGTCGATCACTCCGGACAGGACGTCGGCGGGGGTGATCGGACCGGCGCCGAGCGGGAACCGTGCCGCGTTGGCGCCGCCGACTCCCGTCTCCGACGCCGCGCCGGGGGCCGTGATCGCGGCCCCGTCCGTGCTGACGATCTTCATGCTCACCGGGTCGTACTTCGCGAGGCCGAAGTCGTAGTCGGTGCCGTCCGAGCCCCGTACCAGCAAGGACTGGTCGAACGTGTTTCCGGGCCTGGTTCCGAGCGGGATGGGCGCGACGATCTGCCTCACCGCCTGACCGGTGATCGGGACCGCGTAGGCGGGCGTGTCGGGCGGTGCGTCGACCCACGCGACGGCCGCCTCGAAGTAGGTGCCGGCGGCGACCGCGTAGCTCTGGAAGGCGGCGACCTTCGCGGCCGAGTCCGGGTCGACCGTCGCCGTCTTCGCATTCCACGTCCACACGGGCGTCCGCGCTCTGGTGGCGGCCTTGGCCGCGCTGGGGACGGTCCTGTCGGCCGTCGCGACCCCGCGAGTCGCCATGTCCGCCGAGGAGGCGAACGCCACATGAGCGAGCGCGAAGCCTCCGAGCCCCAGGACCGAGACGGCGACGATGCCGACCGGTCGCCGCAGCTTCTCCAACTCGCGCATCAGCCCAAACCTCGCCCCCTTACGCGGGCGATTCTACGCTTCGAGGTGCTCTGGGGCCGCGGGAGGCGCGGAGGGCTCCCGGGAGGACGGCGAGCAGCCGCTCGACGTCCTCCCGTCGCGTGTACGCGGCCACGGAGAGCCGCAGCAGGTCCTTCTCGGGTCGCATCGCCGGCACCTCGATCCGGTGCTCCACCCAGAGGCGCCGCTCGAGCCCAGCCCCGTCGCAGCCCTGCGGCAGGCGCACGCTCGCCATCTGCACCAGCAGCTCCGGCGCCGCGATCGGATCGGTTCCGAGCAGCGCGCACAGCTCCTCCCGCGTCTCGAGGGCAAGCGCGCGGCAGCGGGCCTGCACCTCGTCCCAGCCGCGGTCGCGTTGGAAGGCGATCGCGTCGGGCACCGCGAGGTAGGCGGCGGCGTCGCGCGTTCCCTGCCGTTCGGTGCGCGAGACGAACGTCGCCGGCTCCCGGTAGCCCCAGCCGACGATCGCGCCGTCGACCCCGGTCTGGTGCTCAGGACGCACGTGCAGGAAGCCGGCGCCCTTGGGTGCACAGAGCCACTTGTGGCAGTTGCCCGCGTAAAAGTCGGCGCCCAGCGCGTCGAGGTCGAGCGGTAGCTGGCCCGGGCCGTGCGCGCCGTCGACGATCGAGACGAGTCCCTCCACCCGGGCGCGGGCGACGATCGCCTCGATCGGCAGCCGCAATGCCGTGTCCGACGTGACGTGGGAGACGAACACCGCGCGGGTGCGCTCGGTGCGCCGTGCGAACAGCGCCGTCACGACGTCCTCGTCCCGCGCGACGGGCAGCGGTACGCCTGCGCGCACGAAGTGGGCTCCCGTCCGCGCGCAGAGCCACTCCCAGGCGAGGTCGCAGGCGCCGTACTCGAGCTCGGTGGCGAGGATCTCGTCGCCTGGGCGCAGGCGGAGCGAGCGGGCGGCCAGGTTCACGCCGGTGGTCGCGTTCTGGACGAAGGTGAGGTCGTCCGCGGCTGCACCCAGGTATTCCCCGAGCACCGCGCGCGCCTCCGCGAGCAACGTGGGCAGCCTGCGCGCGATGAAATCGACAGGCTCCCGCTCGAGCTCGAGCTGCCGGGCCTGGTAGCGCTCGAACACCGGCCGTGGGCAGGCCCCGAAGGAGCCGTGGTTGAGGAAGGCGACGTCCGGGTCGAGCAGGAACTCGTCGCGTAGCTCTGCGGCTGTCGGCACGCGAGGAGTCTAGGATCGCGGCGTGGGGGTCGGGCGGGAGACCGAAGAGCGCCTGCCGCGCCCACGCGGGCCGTGGCTGCGCGCCGCGAGGCGGTTCGCCCGCCGCCCGCTCGGCGTGGCCGCCCTGCTCGTGTTCGCCGTCCTGGTGGGCGCCGCGCTCCTCGGCGGGCGGATCACGCCCTACTTCGTCAACCAGATGAACATGCAGCTGATCAACAGACCCCGGAGTCCGACGTTCCACGGCAGCCACTTCTTCGGCACCGATGTCTTCGGGCGCGACATCTTCAGCCAGTCGCTGTACGCGCTTCACACGACCGTGCGCATAGCGCTCCTGGTCGCCGCGGTCGCAGGCATCTTCGGCGTCGTCGTCGGCGCGACCGCGGGCTACGCCGGCGGCTGGGTCGACGCCGTGCTCATGCGACTCGTCGACCTCGTGGTCACCGTTCCGGCGCTCGCGGTCATCCTCGTGCTGTTCGTCTACATCTCGCCGGTCACCGACGAGCACATCGGGTACGTGCTGATGGCCTACATGTGGACAGGCGTCGCCCGCGTCGTACGGGCGAGGTGCGTGAGCCTGCGCGATCGCGAGTTCGTCGAGGCGGCGCACGCCTCGGGCGCGTCGCCGCTAAGGATCGTGCTTCGTCACCTCCTGCCGAACTGCTCGGGCGCGATCATCGTGGCGACGACGTCGGTGTTCGGCCAGTTCATCGTGCTCTCGGCGACTCTCGACTACTTCAACGTGGGCACGAGCCAGCTCTCCGGGCCGACGCTCGGGAATCTGCTCGCCGACGCGACGAAATACGGGCCGCTCAGCCAGGCGCCGTGGTGGACGTACGTCATGCCCGCGCTCGTGCTGGTCGTTCTGCTCGCCTGCGTCAACTTCGTCGGTGACTGCCTCGACGACGCGCTCGCGGGCTAGACGAGCCGAATGCGCGGGTCGAGCCAGGCGCATGCCAGCTCGCCGAGGATCCCGGCCACGACGACCATCCCGGCCGACACGAGGACGATCGCCTCGATGATGAAGGGGTCGCCGAGGCCGTACGTGCCGGTGACGAAGACGCTGGCGAGGCCGTTGAGCGCGAAGACCCAGTCTGCCGCGATCGTCGCGGTGAAGAACATGCCGAAGTCCAGTGCCAGCGCGGTCGCGAGCGGAACGAGCGCGAGACGGAGCACGTGCCGGAAGACGACGCGTCTGTCCGAGAGTCCCTTCGCCCGCGCGACGACTGCGTACTGCTCACCGAGCTCTGCGATCAGGGATGTGCGCAGGTAGCGGCCGTACACGCCTACGAAGCCGAGCGCCACGGCGAGCGCGGGCAGCGTCATGTGCTGCACCCAGTCGCCCGCTCCCGTCGGAGGGCCGGCCACCGCGAGCGGGTAGGAGCGCCAGTGCCTGTTGAGCGCGATGCCTCCTTCGTAGAGCAACAATGCAAGCAGGAAGCCGGGCGTCGCCCAGGCGGTGTAGGAGAAGGTGCGCAGCCCGAGGTCGAGCGGCGAGCCGCGGTGCCGGGCCGAGAGCGTGCCGACGACGACGCTCAGGACGACGACGAGCACGATCGAAGCTGCGACGAGCTCGAGCGAGCGCACGAGCGCGGACCCGACGAGCGGCCCGACCGGGATGTCGGCGTAGACGGTGCGGCCGAGGCCCTGGCCCTCGAAGAGGCCCTTCAGCCACAGCCAGTAGCGCACGAGCACCGGGTCGCTCAGGTGGGCGCGCTTCGCCGCCGCCACCGCTTCCGGCACGCGCGGGTCGTTCCAGTACTCCCACAGCGGGTTGAGCGAGCCCGCGAAGACGATCCACGACACGAACGAGAGCACCGCCATCACGAGCGCCCCGAGCGCGAACCGGCGCACCAGGAACCTCACCATCTGCCGTAGAGCGTACTCGGGGCGCCGTCCGACGCCGCCCGTACCGTGATTTCACGATGCACGAGGGCACCTGGACGATCCGTCCGTGTCCGCACCGGGTGCAGGCCGAGCTCGCCCGCTCGCTCGGGATCGGCGAGCTGACGGCAGCCGTCCTCGTCCGGCGCGGGTATGACGACCCCGCGGAGGCGCGCGCCTTCCTCGAGGGCGAGCTGGAGCCGCACGACCCGTTCCTGCTCGGCGACATGCGTGCCGCCTGCGAGCGGATTCGCGCTGCGGTCGCCGACGGGCGCCGCATCTGCGTGCACGGCGACTACGACGCCGACGGCATCGCCGCCACGACGCTCGCCGTCCTCCTTCTACGCGAGCTCGGCGGCGAGGTCGTCTGGCACCTGCCGAGCAGGTTCGACGAGGGCTACGGCGTGCGCGGCGAGACGCTGGCCCGCCTCGCCGACGAGGGCTGCGGGCTCGTGCTCACCGTCGACTGCGGCATCACCGCCGTGGCCGAGGTCGCCGAGGCGAAGGAGCGCGGCCTCGAGGTGATCGTCACCGACCATCACCGGCCCGGCGAGACGCTGCCCGATTGCCCGCTCGTCGCGACGCGGCCGTCCGGCTATCCGTTCCCCGAGCTGTGCGGCACCGGTGTCGTCTACAAGCTCGGCCAGGCGCTCTTCGGCGTCGACTCGGAGATCCCCAAGCGGCATCTCGACCTCGTCGGTCTCGCGACGATCGCCGACGTCGTGCCGCTGCTGGACGAGAACCGCTCGCTCGCGATCGCAGGCCTGCGCTCGCTCGCGCGCACGCAGAAGCCCGGGCTCGAGGCGCTCATGCGCGCGGCCGGCGTCGACCCCGCCACGGTCGACGCGGGCGCCGTCGGCTTCCGGCTCGCGCCGCGCATCAACGCCGCGGGGCGGCTCGGCCATCCGCGCGCGGCGCTCGAGCTACTGCTCACCGAGGACGCGGACGACGCCCGCCGGCTCGCCGACTCGCTCGAGGAGCTGAACCGCGAACGACAGGCGGTGGAGGGCCGGATCCTCCGCGAGGCGATCGCGCAGGTCGAGGGGTGGGCCGAGGACGAGCGCCGTCGCCGCGCGTACGTCGTCGCCGGCGAGAACTGGCACGAGGGCGTGATCGGGATCGTCGCCTCGCGGCTCGTCGAGCGCTACAACCGCCCGGTCGTGCTGATCGCGGGCGGCGAGGGCGACTGGAAGGGCTCCGGCCGCTCGATCGCCTCGTTCGACCTGCACGCGGGACTCGCATCCTGCTCGTCCCTGCTCGAGCGCTGGGGCGGCCACCGTGCCGCGGCCGGTCTCTCGATCAAGCCGGAGAACGTCGCCGAGTTCGCGCACCGGTTCGCCGAGCACGCCGCGGGACTGCTCGCCGAGGAGGACCTCGCTCCGCAGATGCGCGTCGACGCGATCGTCCCGCGCGGGACGCGGCTGACGCTCGAGCTGTGCGCCGAGCTGGCGCGCCTCGCCCCGTTCGGGCTCGGCAATCCCGACGTGACGCTGCTCGCGCCCGGCTGCGAGCTGGGCGAACTCGCCAGCGTCGGCGAGGGGAGGCACCTGCGCTTCCGCGTGCGCTGCGACGGCGCCGACGCCGGCAGCGCGATCGCCTTCGGCCTCGGCTCGCAGCTCGACGCCTACCGCCGCGAGGGTCGCTACGACGTTGCCTTCCGGCTCGCGGAGAACCGCTGGAACGGCACCGTCGCGCCGCAGCTCGTCGTGCGGCGGGTCTTCGCCGCAGGCGAACGCTTCGGCGAGCTGCGCGACTGGCTCGTCGCCGAGTACAGGAAGCCGGCCGAGGCCCGCGATGCCGAGGCCGCGGCGATCTTCGCCGAGCTCGAGCTCGGCGAGACGGGGCCCGGCCGCCGGCATCTGCTCGAGTCGGAACGCTTCCGGGCACTCCTCGCCGCGCCGCCGGCGCTTGCGCACGCGGCCTGACGCGTTTCGATCGCGTCAGCGGCGAGCCGACGCTGTCGCGTACACGGTCTCGGGCAGCAGCTCGCGCAGGACGAACTCGTCGTAGTCGAACAGCGTTGCGGCGATCGACGAGATGCGCCTCGCACCTTCGAGCGGTGTCAGCTGCCGCCTCTCGACGGCGGCGCGGACATTCGTGACGAGAAGCTCCGCGGCCTGCCACTTCGGCTCGATGCTCTTCTCGAACTCGTCGGGCGTCATCGACGCGTAGCGGTGAACCAGCGAGGTCGTCCTCGTGTGCGCCATGTGGCACCCCCTTGACCGGGACTGGGACGTGTACCCGGACCTTCTAGCGGCTCGGCGGCACGTCGGGCGTTGCCTGCGTGACGACGAGCCCGCAAAGAGCGGGAATCGAAGGGTGCCGTTTTACAGAGGTTTTACGGAACGCGGCCGACGAAGATCGCCCAGCCGAAGAGAGCGCGCTCGTAGCGCAGGTAGGCGTCACGCGAGGCCTCGTGGCGCAGGCGGATCTCGCGCGCGTCCGGGTCGTCCGGGTGCTGTGCGAGCCACTCTTCGACCGCGCGCCAACGCAGTGACTCATACGTGTCCCAGTCGTCCTCCGACGACGCGATCAGCGAGACGAGGGCCAACCCGGCCGTCTCGAAGCGGGCCACGGTCTCGCGCAGCGGCAGGTAGCCGTCGTCGTCGATCCCAGCCGGCAGCGGCCAGCTCCGCCAGAACGGCTCCCCGACGACGACGTTCCCGCCGGGCCGCACCGCCGGGGCCAGCGCCTCGAGGGTGCCGTCGAGCCCATGCCAGACGAAGCTCGCGCCGAGGCAGAGCACGGCGTCCCACGTGCCCGGCTCGAGCGGGAAAGCCGCCGCGTCGCCCTCGACGATCTCGATCCGGTCGGTGAGGCCGGCGGTCTCGACGCGTACTCGCGCATCGGCGACGAACTCCGGCGCCCGCTCGACGCCGAGGACGCGGCAGCCGAACGACTCGGCGAGGATCAACGCCGGGCCGGCCTTGCCGCAGGCGAGGTCGACGACGCGGCTGTCCGGACCGAGCCGCAGCCGCTCGCCGAGCAGCCGGATCTTGGCCGGGTTCGTCGGATTCAGCAGCTCGTGGTCGCGCTCGGCGACGGCGTGGTACCAGGGCATGCCGGGAGCCTACGTACTCCTCCGCAGCCCAGGTCGGATGCCCCGCGGATGCCGGCGAACCGGTGCCTCGCGACGATGCGCTCATGAACGCGCCCCCGTACAAGATCAAGGTCGTCGAGCCGATCTCGCTGCCGGACGCGGAGCGCCGGCGCGAGGCGCTCGCCGAGGCCGGCTACAACACGTTCCTGCTCCGCTCGGCCGACGTCTTCGTCGACCTCCTCACCGACAGCGGCACCGGCGCCGTCTCGCAGGAGCAGCGCGCGGCGATGGAGCTCGGCGACGAGGCGTACGCCGGCTCGCGCAGCTTCTTCCGCCTCGAGCGC
>DASPTD010000013.1:0-18668 GCA_035623575.1 Gaiellaceae bacterium | reverse complement strand
CGCAGTAGCCGCAGCGGTGCGCGCAGAACGGCAGGTGCACGTAGAGATGGCGCGCGGCGCTCATCCGACCTTCCGCTTCGGTCGCGGCACGAGCTCGCCGCCGCAGTTCGGACAGATGTGGCTCATCGCCTCGCCGCACGGCGCGCAGAACGTGCACTCGTGCGAGCAGATCACGGCCTCGCCACCCTGCTCGAGCGGGGCGCCGCAGCGCTCGCACGTGCTCCGCATCTCGAGTGCCATCAGCTCTTGTTCCCCTGGCCGATGTTGAGCACCGCGAGGAACGCCTCCTGCGGCACCTCGACGGCGCCGACCTGCTTCATCCGCTTCTTGCCGGCCTTCTGCTTCTCGAGCAGCTTCCGCTTGCGCGAGATGTCGCCGCCGTAGCACTTCGCGAGCACGTCCTTGCGCCGTGCCTTCACGGTCTCGCGTGCGATCACGCGCGAGCCGATCGCCGCCTGGATGGCGACGTCGAACATCTGGCGCGGGATCTCCTCGCGCAGCTTCTCGACGAGCAGGCGCCCGCGGTCGTACGCGAAGTCGCGATAGAGGATCAGCGAGAGGGCATCGACCGTCTCGCCGCCGACGAGCACGTCGACACGGACGAGGTTGCCCGGCTTGAAGCCGGCGAGGTCGTAGTCGAAGGACGCATAGCCGCGCGTGCGCGACTTCAGCTGGTCGTAGTAGTCGAGGACGATCTCCGCCAGGGGCAGCTCATACGTCAGGTGGACGCGGGCCGGCGACAGGTACTCCATCTGGTCGAACGTGCCGCGACGGTCGTTGTTCAGCTCCATCACGGCGCCGACGTACTCCTTCGGCACGATGATCGACGCCTTGACGTACGGTTCCTCGACCTCGTCGACCTCGGCTGGGAAGTCCGCGGGGTTGTGCACCTCGAGCCAGCCGCCGTTCTTCTCCTTCACCCGATAGGCGACGTTCGGCGCAGTCACGAGCAGATCGAGGTCGAACTCGCGCTCGAGCCGTTCGCGCACGATCTCCATGTGCAGCAAACCGAGGAAGCCGCAGCGGAAGCCGAACCCGAGCGCACGCGAGTTCTCGGGCTCGTAGAAGAGCGCCGCGTCGTTCAGCTTCAGCCGCTCGAGCGCGTCGCGCAGCTCCGGGTACGCGTCGGAGTCCGTCGGGAAGAGCCCGGCGAACACCATCGGCTTCACGTCCTTGTAGCCGGGAAGCGGCTGCGCGGCTCGGCGGGCGACGGACGTGATCGTGTCGCCCACGCGCAGGCTCGACAGATCCTTGAGCCCGGTGACGACGTAGCCGACCTCGCCGGCCGACAGCGACTCGACCGGCGTCATGCTCGGCGTGAAGAAGCCGAGCTCCTCGGCGTCGAAGCGCGTCCCGGTCGCCATCGTCTGGAGCGCCTCGCGCCGGGAGAAGGCGCCGTCGACGAGACGTACGAACGCGACGACGCCGCGGTACTGGTCGTACGACGAGTCGAAAACGAGCGCGCGCGGCGGAGCTTCCGGATCGCCCGCGGGCGGCGACACGCGCTCGACGATCGCGTCGAGCACGTCGCCCACGTTCGCGCCGGTCTTCGCGGAGATCCGCACGACTCGCACGGGATCGTCTCCGAGCAGGTCGGCGATCTCGACCGCGGCGCCCTCCGGATCCGCCTGCGGCAGGTCGATCTTGTTCACGACAGGGACGATCTCGAGCCCGTTGTCGATCGCGAGGTACGCGTTCGCGAGAGTCTGCGCCTCGATCCCCTGCGCGGCGTCGACGACGAGCAGCGCCCCCTCGCATGCCTGCAGCGAGCGCGAGACCTCGTAGGTGAAGTCGACGTGCCCCGGCGTGTCGATCAGGTTCAGCTCGTGGCCCTTCCACGAGACGCGGACGGCCTGCGCCTTGATCGTGATCCCGCGCTCGCGCTCGAGCTCCATCGAGTCGAGCAGCTGCTCCCGCATGTCGCGTGCCGCGACGGTGTCGGTCACCTCGAGGATCCTGTCCGCGAGCGTCGACTTGCCGTGGTCGATGTGCGCGATGATCGAGAAGTTGCGGATCCTGCTCTGGTCCATGGCCTCGGCGGCGATGGTACTCGCAGAGCCGTTCGGTCAGGCCCGGCGGAGTCGAGCGCGCAACGAGAGCAGCGCCTCCAGTTCCCGCACCTGCAGCAGCTTGCAGCAGACGACGTAGATCCCGATCGCAGCCGTCAACGCCGTCCCGAGTGAGACCACCTGACCCCCGAACGAGCGGCCGAGCAGGGAGTCGAGCGGGCGCCAGACCGTCCAGGCAGCCCCCGCCACCACCGCCGAGGCGACCGCGACGCGGATCGTCGTCGACGCGATCGCAGCACCGTCGATCCGGCCGAGCCGCCGACGCAGCAGCACGATCAGCGCCCACGTGCCGGCGAGGTTGCAGACGGCGGTCGAGAGCGGGATCCCCCAGACGCCGAACCGGTAGAACCAGAAGTCGAGCACGGCGTTCAGGAAGAGGTTGCCGAGCGCGACGACCGTCGGGACCCAGTTCGACTGCAGGCTGAAGAAGCCCCGGTTCAGCATCAGCATGGCGCCGTTGAAGACGAGTCCGGCGCTGAACGCGGCGAGCGCACCGGCGACCACCGGTGTCTGCGCGGCCGCGAAGTGGCCACGCTGGAAGAGGATCCTCACGATCGGCTCGGCGAGGACCGCGCTCACCACGGCCGCGGGCACCAGGAAGAACGCGATCTGGCGCAAACCCGTGCTCATGCCGCGCCGGAAGCCCTCCAGATCGCCGCGCGCGGCGAACCGCGACAGAGACGGAAAGAGCACCGTCGCGATCGCGACCGAGAACATCCCTTGAGGGAGCATGTAGACGAGGAACGCTTTCTGGATCGCAGCCGGCGCGAGCGACGGGTTGAGAAAGCGCGAGGCGAAGAACGTGTCGATTACAGCGTTGACGTTGATGAGACCGAGACCTAGCGTCACCGGCACCATCAGCATGAAGACCTTCTTCACCGCCGGGTCGCGCCAGTCGAGCACCACCTGCAGCCGGCCGTCCCGCCCACGCAGCCACGGCATCGGCAGGAACGCCTGAATGAACGTCGCGATCAGGATCGAGATCGCGTACACATAGAGCTTCGCGTTCGTCGTGTGCTGCTGAGGAACGCCGATCGCGAGGCCCAGGATGATCGCGAGGTTCCAGAACACCGGCGAGATCGCCGGGACGGTGAAGTGGTCGTAGCTATTGAGGATCCCGACGACGATTCCGGACACTCCGAGCAGCGCGACCATCGGGAAGAGCACGCGCGAGAGGCCGACGGCGAGCGCGCGGTCGTGTCCGGGGTTGCCGAAGATGCCGATCACCCACGGCGCGACGAGCACGAAGATCGCGGTCAGCGCCGACAGGCCGAGCAGCATCAGCCAGAACAGGGTCGACGCCACCCGCCACGCGCGCTTGCGCTCGCCCTTCTCGAGCAGCTCGCTGAAGACGGGGACGAACGCGGACGAGAGCGCGGCGTCCGCGACGAGAGCGCGAACGAGGTTCGGCAGCTGGTATGCGACCGTGAAGGCGTTGATCTTCCCCGCGGTGCCGAAGTAGTAGGACGTGACCACCTCGCGGACGAGGCCGAGCACGCGGGAAAGGCCCGTCGCGACCGCAAAGATCGCCGTGGAGACGGCGAGGCGGCGCGGGGGCCGGGCCGGGCCGGGCAGGCCGGCCTCGTCGCGCAGGAGCGCCGGTCGGATCGTCATCGTCGGCTGCTCCGACATCTCGGCCAGCAGCGGGCAGCTCTCGAAGGTCGTGCCGGCGGCGTCGAAGTAGGTCGGCAGGCCGCGCTCGCGGCGACGGTGGTCGCGTTCGAGCCGGCGCAGCTCTCGCTCGCGATCGGCGTCGCTCACGAGGTGAGCATAGGCAGCGCGCCTGTCAGGAGCCGCTGCGGCGGTCTTCGCCGGAGCGGCGATCCTTGCCCGAACGGCGATCCTTGCCGGTGCGGCGCTCGCCGCTCGCAGGCGGGCCTTCGCCCCCCTTTCGGCGGTCGGCTCCCGACCGGCGGTCACCGCCGGACCGACGGTCTCCACCGGACCGTTTCTCGTCCATGGCGGGAGATTCCCGGCGGCCGCGGAGTCTCCTGCCGCTTGCTACCATCTTCGGGCCCGCTGCTGCGGGCGTTTTCACGCCGATGCCGAACATCAAGCAACAGGAGAAGCGCGTTCGCCAGTCCGCCCGGCAGCGGAGCGAGAACCTGCGCTGGCGTTCGACCGCGAAGACGCTGATGCGCCGCCTGCGCGAGGCGGCCGGCGAGGGAGACGCGACGGCGTTGGGTGAGCGGCATCGCGAGCTCGTCAGCTGGCTCGACAAGGCCGCCGCGCGCGGCATGCTGCACAAGAACACCGCAGCGCGGCGCAAGGCACAGGCAGCGCGCATCATTCGCGGCTGAAGTGCTGCGCACTTCAGCCGGGTCATGTTGTGCTCCGCAGAGCGGACGCCGGCCGAGCCGGCGTCCTCTTACGTGACCAGAGGCGACCGGGTCGGGAAGCGCGGCCCGTGGCGCTGAAGCGTCCCCGTCCGCGTGGATCCGCCTGCGGCGAACGCGTCCGCAGGCGCGTTCGTGCAGGCCGGATGCACGCGCGCGGGGATGCCGAAGGCACCAACGCGCGCGCTACCGGAACCAGTGGCTCACGTCAGGTAAGAGCGTGGCGGCTCTGCCGCCGCGCGCTCTGCGGAGCGCAGCATTCCCTCACGTGAAACGCGGAGCGTTTCACGTGATCGCGATGAGCGTTCGCTCGAGCTCGAGGTCGGCAGGCATTCGCGAGCCGCCCTTCGCCGCGGCGTCGAGCTCGGCGAGGCGCACGATCGCGGCCGCGAGCTCCTCCGGCGAGAAGTTCGCCGCCTGCGCGAATGCCTTCTCGGCGGCGAACGGGTGCATCTTCAGCCGCCCGGCCGCGTCCTTCGGGCGGATTCCCTCCTCGGCCAGCCGTTGGCAGCGCCGCACGCGGCCGACATGGCCGACGAGGGATGCGATCAGGCGCATCAGCTCGCCGGAACGCGGCCGGTGCGAGCGTTCCATGATCTCTTCGGCCGCCCGGAGCACGGCGGCAGTGTCGCGCCTGCCCCACGCGTCGGTGAGGGCGAAGATCGACGTCTCGGCGCGGCCGGCCGCGAGCTGCTCGACGTCACGGAGCGCGATCGCGTCACCGCCTGCCCACGTCGCGAGCTTCTCGATCTCGCTCGCGAGCTCGTCGAAGTCGTCGCCGACGATATCGACGAGAGCGCGGCAGGCATCTGCGTCCGCCTTCGCGCCGGCCCGGGCGAACTGCTCGGCCACCCACTCCGGCAGCCGCCGCTTTGGCACGTCGTAGGCGAGGACGTCGCCCGTCTTCGCCACCGCCTTTGCGAGCGCGGAGTCGCTCCTGATCTCCTCGGCGACGAGAGCGAGCACGGTCGCCGGCGCCGGCGAGGCGAGATAGCCGACGACGTCCTTCACGTCGGCGACCTTCCACCGCTCGACCTCCTCGACGATCACGAGCCGCCCCTCGCCGACGAAGAGGCCGAGCGCGTTGCACGCTGCCGCCGTGTCCGCGCCCGTCGCCTCGCGCGTGTTCAGGTGCTCGGTCGCGTCATCGCCGATGCGCTCCCGCAGCCGGCGCAGCGCGCGCGCGATCTTCGGACGGTCGCTGCCCGTGAGGAGATAGACCGGCTTGAGCTCGTTCGCCACGCCGCCAAGCATAGGCGGCTGCCAGGAGCAGCCCGGCGGCGAGCGTGGCGGCGGCGGCCGGGGAGCGCACCTGGGCGCCGGGGAGGCCGCCGAAGAGCCGTGCGCAGCCGGCGAGATAGGCGGAGCACCACCCGTTGGGCTCGGCGAGCGCGAGCGCGAGCGGCCGGGCCACGGGGGCGATCACGGCCGAGAGCAGCGCGAGCCCGAGCATCGGCACGACCGCCGGCGCGGCCGCGGCGTTGGCCGGGACCGCGACGAGCGAGACCTGGTGGAACTGGAACCAGGAGACCGGAGCGGTGCCGAGGCTGCACGCGGCCGAGATCGCCACTCCCGCCCGCAGCCCTTGCGGCAGCGGGTATCCGTCGAGCGCGCGACGAAGGCGGGGCGCGACGAGGAAGATCGAGAGCACGGCCGCGAACGAAAGCTGAAAGCCCGCGTCGAGCACGAGGTACGGGTTCCAGGCGAGCAGCACGACGGCGGCGAGCAGCAGCGCGTGCCAGGCGTCGCGCTGCCGCCCGGTGAGCCATGAAAGCGAGACGAGCGCGCTCGCCACGCCGGCGCGAAGCACAGAAGGCTGCGGGCCGACCGCGAGCACGTACGCGCTGATCGCGGCGAGCGCCCCCGCCTCGGCCCAGAGCCGGGACGCGCCGACGAGCAACAGCAACGCGAGCGCGCCGCCGGCGACGCAGGCGACGTTGGATCCGCTCACCGCGAGCAGGTGGTAGAGCCCGCTCGCGCGGAAGCGCTGCTTGAGCGTGTCGCTCAGGCCCTGGTCCTCGCCGAGCACGACGCCCTCGAGCACGGCCTTGCGCTCGCCACCGAGGCCCGGCGCCCCGTCGCGGGCAAGCCAGGCGTGGAGGCGGTCCGCGACGGCGCCGAGACCGCCGCGGCGGCCGATGATCTTCCAGGTCTCGGCGCGCAGGACGACGTGCACGCCGTGTCGGCGAAGCCAGCTGCGCTCGTCGAAGCCGTGCGAAGGCCCCCGTGGCTGCCGCAACTGCCCGAGGAGCGAGAGCGTTGCGCCCTGTGGCGGGGCCCGGCCGGGCGGGAGCTCGAGCAGCACCGGCTCACGGGGACGGAGATCGCCCCAGCGCACGACGAGCGCGCGCACGCGCGTCTCGTAGCGGCCGGGCCGGGGCGGCTCCGCGACCTCGACGACCGCCCGCTCCGCCGTTCCGACGCGGGCCGCGAGCACGCTGCGGTCGAGCGCGTCCAGCCGGTGGCTGCCCCACCACCAGCCGCCGAGCGCGACCGCGCACGCGGCGCCACCGAGCCTCGCCCGCCTGTCCCCGGCTGCGAGCGCTGCGGCGGCGACCAGGGCGGCCGCCGTCGCAGCGGCGGAGGTCGCGAACCGCGCGAGCGTCGCCGCCGACACCCCGAGACAGAGCGCGGCGACGAGCAGCGACGGAGCGCGGACGGTCACGGCAGCACGAGCCCCTTCAGCTGCGCGATCCGGCCCGCGCCGATGCCGGGCACTGCGTCGAGCTCCTCGACGGAGCGAAACGGACCGTGCGCCTGCCGGTAGGCGACGATCTTCGCCGCCGTCGCCGGGCCGATGCCCGGCAGCGCGTCGAGCTGCTCCGCCGACGCCGAGTTGAGGTCGAGCGGCGCCGTCGGCGACGCGCCGCCGGACGCCGCCCCGCCGCCGCGCACGGGGACGACGACCTGCTCGCCGTCGGCGAGCGGGGCGGCGAGGTTGACGAGATCGACGTCCGCCTTCGGGGCCGGCCCGCCCGCGAGCGCGAGCGCGTCGGCGATCCGCGTGCCCGGCGCAAGCCGGTAGAGGCCGGGGCGGCGCACGGCGCCCGCGACGTCGACGACGAGCCGCCTGGCTGCCGCATGTGCGGGCGCGGCCGTACGGAGCGGCGGAATCGCAACGTGCGCGCCGCCGCCGCGCAGGTGACGCAGACCGAGCACGAGCGCGACCACGAGCAGCAGCGCGACCGCCAGCAGGCGCCGGCGGGACGGCGTGAGGACGTCGAGGTCCATACCGCCAGCGTGGCCGCGCACCTGTCACAGCGGTGTGCCGCCTTCCCGGCGGGCCGCTCACAGCTCGGCGCGCACCTGCCGCTTCAGCGCGGCGATCGCCCGCTCGTCGCGCTTGTAGAACGTCCACTGGCCGAGGCGCTTCGACGTGACGAGGCCGGCCCGCGCGAGCGTCTGCAGATGCGCGGTCGCCGTCGGCTGGGCGACGCCGAGCTTGTCGGCGATGAAGATCACGCAGACCCCATCCCCGACGAGGTCGCCGTCACGCTGCGGCGGGAAGTGCGCGACCGGGTCCTTCAGCCACTCGAGGATCTGCAGCCGCTTCGGGCTGGCGAGCGCGCCGAATGTCTCCGAGTCGAACACGATCTAGACCCTGTACTCGCCGCGGGCGACGATCACGGCCGAACCGCCGACCTCGACCCGGTCGATCCGGTCCGCCGTGCCGTGGGCGCACGCGTGGAGGAGCGATGGGCGGAGCATCTCGACTCCCTGCCGGATCTCGATCCGCTCGCCGAAGGGGACGAGGCCGTGTCGGCCGAGGTGCATCGCGAGCGGCCCCGCGGCCGAGCCCGTGGCCGGGTCCTCGGGCACGCCGATCGACGGTGCGAACATCCGCGTCTTCCAGCCTTTGCCCGAGCCGGCGAAGCAGTTCGCGCCGACCCGTGCATGCGTCGCGAGCGCGCCGAGATCCGGGCTCAACGCCGCCACCGCCTCCTCGCTCTCGAGGCAGACGAAGACGTGCCGCGGGCCGTTCTCGTACACCTCGACCGGAAGGAGCGAACGCTCGAGGCCGAGCGCGGCGAGCAGCTCGTCTGCCCGCTCGTACCGCTGCCAGGGGGCGACGGCCTGCTCCATCCAGCCGAAGACGACGCGGCCTCCGGCGCGCTCCAGGCGCAGCGGGACGACCCGGAGAGCGGTCTCGAGCCGCACCTCGTCGAGCCCGAGCGCGCCCCCGACGACGAACGACGCGCCCAGCACCGGGTGCCCGGCGAAGGGCAGCTCGCTCGCCGGTGTGAAGATGCGGATGCGCGCGTCGCCGCCCTGCTCGGGCGGCAGGACGAAGATCGTCTCCGCGACGTTCAACTCGCGCGCGAGCCGTTGCATCTGCTCGTCGGTGAAGGCGCGCCCGTCCGCGAAGACGCCGAGTTGGTTGCCCTCGAGCGGCGTGTCGGTGAAGACGTCGAGGACGTAGTAGCGGTGACCGTCCGCCGGAAGCCCGATCTCCGGCGGGAGCTCGAGCGCGGTCACGCGTCGGGCCCGCGGTGTGCGATCACCGTCAGCTCGATGAGCATGCCGGCGAGGAGCGGCGCCCCGACCGTCGTCCGGACCGGCCGCGGCTGGTCCGGAAGCTGGCGCTCGTAGACGGCGTCGTAGCGGGGGAACAGCGACAGGTCGCTGAGATGGACGAGGCACGAGACGATGTCGCACCTCGACAGCTCTGCCTCGGCGAGCAGGGCGTCGACATTGCGGAAGGCCTGCTCGGTCTGCCCCTCGATCTCGTCCGAGGCGAGCTCACCGGTCGCCGGGTCGAAGCCGCCCTGGCCGGACACGAACACTAACTCGCCGACGGCGAGCGCGGGCGAATACGCCCCCGCCGGCGGCGGACCCTTGCTGGAGACGATCGCCTGCTTCGCCAACGCAACACCTCCACCGGATATATAGAGAAAGAGCTATATACCTTACAGGAAGCTCAGCCGACGACGAAGTTCACGAGCTTGCGCGGCACGACGATCGTCTTGCGTACCTGCGCGCCGTCGATGTGGGCGCGCACGCGCGGGGACGTCTTCGCCAGCTCGACGAGCTCGTCCTCGGACAGGCCGACCTCGGCATGGAAGCGGTCGCGCACCTTGCCGTTCACCTGCACGACGAGCTCGAACGTCTCCTGCACGAGCTGCGCCTCGTCGGCGACCGGCCACGGCTGCTGCCACAGGCGCTCGTGGCCCAGCGTCTGCCACAGCTCCTCCGCGATGTGCGGCGCGTACGGCTGGATCAGGCTGACCGCCGTCTCGGCGGCGAACCGTGCGGCCGGCCCGCCGGGATCGTCGGAGAGCTCGTGGACGAGCTCCATCACCGCGGAGATCGGGGTGTGGAACTGGAAGCGCCGCACGATGTCGTCGCTCACCTTGGCGATCGTCGCGTTCGCCTTGCGGGCGAGCGGCCCTTCGACCGGCACGTCCGCCGGGGCTCGCTCGGCGACCTCGTGCACGACGCGCCATAGCCGGCGCAGGAAGCGGACGATCCCCTCGACGCCGGCGTCCGTCCACTCCATGTCCTGGTCGGCCGGGCCGAGGAAGAGGATGCAGAGCCGCGTCGCGTCCGCGCCGTACTCGGCGACGAGATCGTCCGGACCCATCACGTTGCCCTTCGTCTTCGACATCTTCGTTCCGCCCATCTGCACCCAGCCCTGGTGGAACAGGCGGGCGAACGGTTCCCGGAAGCCGAGCATCCCGAAGTCGTTCAGCGCCTTCACGAAGAAACGCGAGTAGAGCAGGTGGCCGGTCGCGTGGTCGATGCCGCCGATGTATTGCGACACCGGCAGCCAGTAGTCGACGACGTCGCGGTCGAACGGCGCGTGGCCGTTGTGCGGATCGACGTAGCGCAGGAAGTACCAGGACGAGTCGACGAAGGTGTCCATCGTGTCCGGGTCGCGCCGCGCGTCGCCGCCGCAGCCCGGACAGGAGACGCGCATCCATTCCTCGTTGGAGGCGAGCGGCGGCTTTCCCTTCGGCTGGTAGTCCTCGATCTCGGGCAGCAACACCGGCAGCTCGTCCTCCGGCACGGCGACGAGGCCGCAGCGCTCGCAGTGGACGATCGGGATCGGACAGCCCCAGTAGCGCTGGCGGGAGAAGCTCCAGTCGCGCAGCCGGTACGAGACCGTCGTCTCGCCGCGCCCCTGCTCCGCGAGCAGGGCGACGATCGCACGTGCGCCGTCCCGCGCGGGCAGCCCGTCGAAGCGCTCCGAGTTGAGCAGGCGCCCGTGCTCGTCGATCACCTCGACGACGGGCAGGCCGAACGTGTCGGCGAACTCGCGGTCGCGCTCGTCGTGCGCAGGGACGGCCATGATCGCGCCCGTGCCGTAGTCCATCAGCACGTAGTCGGCGACCCAGATCGGGAGGCGCTCGCCGTTGACCGGGTTCGTCACGTGGTGGCCGGTGAAGACGCCGGTCTTCTCCGTCTCCGCGGCTCGGTCCTCGGCGCGGCGCGCGCCTGCGTGACGTGCGTACGCCTGCGCCTCCTCGCTCGCATGCGCCTCGACGAACGGATGCTCGGGGGCGACGACGAAGAACGTGGCCCCGAACAGCGTGTCGGCCCGCGTCGTGAACACCGGGATGTCGATCCCGAGCTCGTCGACCCGGAAGAGGATCTCGGCGCCCTCGGAGCGGCCGATCCAGTTCCGCTGGATCGTCTTCGTGCGCTCGGGCCACTCGCCTCCCGGCGGCAGCTCGAACTCGAGCAGCTCGTCCGCATAGGCCGTCGTCCTGAAGAACCACTGCGTCATGTTCCGCAGCTCGACGAGAGCGCCGCAGCGTTCGCAGTGGCCGTCGACGATGTACTCGTTCGCGATCACGGTCTGGTCGTTCGGGCACCAGTTGACCGGCGCCTCCTTCCGATATGCGAGCCCGTGCTCGAAGAACTTCAGGAACAGCCACTGCGTCCAGCGGTAGTAGCCGGGATCGTGCGACGACACCTCGCGGTCCCAGTCGATCGCCCAGCCGAGCCGCTTCATCTGCGCGCGGATGGTGGCGATGTTGCGCTCGGTGATCTCGCGCGGATGCCCGCCCTCGCGGATCGCGGCGTTCTCCGCCGGCAGGCCGAAGGCATCCCAGCCCATCGGACGGACGACCGCCCAGCCGCTGCGGCGCCGGACATGGGTGATCACGTCGCCCATCGTGTAGTTGAGGACATGGCCCATGTGCATGCCGTTGCCGGACGGGTACGGCAGCATCTCGAGCTGGTACCAGTGCGTGTCGTCCGCCGGCGCACCGGGTTCCGGATTCGGGACGTGAAAGGCCTGCGCGTCCTCCCAGACGCGCTGCCATCTCGCCTCGATCGTCTTCGCGTCGTACCGGTCCATCGTCCTCCGGATATGAAAAGGCCTCTCGCGAGAGAGGCCGTGGGAGGTCGGCGCGGCGCCCGCCGCGTGTGCTCCCGCCCCTAGATAAGGAGCTCCGTCACGCGTCTGACTGTAGCAACCAAGCCGGATAGGCGCCTCCGATCGTGCACACTCCCGGCATGCTCGACCTCTTCCCCGACAGCGCGCGGATCGACGGCGGCGAGCTGTCGCTCGGCGGCGTGCCCGTCTCGCGGCTCGCGGACGAGCACGGGACGCCGCTCCTCGTCTACTGCGAGCACACGGTGCGCGCGCAGGCGCGCGCCTACCGCGATGCCGCGCCGGACGCGCTGATCGTCTACGGGACGAAGGCGTTCGCGAGCATCGAGCTCCTGCGCGTGCTCGCCGAGGAGGGGATCGGCGCCGACGTGTCGACGCTCGGAGAGCTCGCCTTCGCTCGCGCGGCCGGACTGGCCGCCGATCACCTGCTCTTCCACGGCAACAACAAGTCCGACGAGGAGCTGCGGGCCGCCGCCGAGGCGGGAGCTACGGTCGTGCTCGACGCGCCCGACGAGCCGCGGCGGGCGGCGGCCGCCGGCGTGCGCCGGGTGCTCGTGCGGCTGACGCCGGGCGTCGAGGCCGTCACCCACCAGGCAATCGCGACCGCACACGACGAGTCGAAGTTCGGGCTCGGCGCCGACGACGCGCTCGCGGCGATCGAGGCGGCGCGGACGCTCGGCCTCGACGTCGCCGGCATCCACTTCCACGTCGGCTCCCAGCTCGAGCAGATCGACGAGAGCCTGCTCGCGGTCGACCGGCTCGCCGCCTTCTGCGAGCGGGCGGCCGCCGAGCTCGGCTGGAGCCCGTCCGTGATCGACCTCGGCGGCGGGCTGGGCGTGCGCCACAACCGCGACGAGCATCCACCCGAGGTCGGAGAGTGGGTTCGGCCGCTCGTCGCGCGCCTGCGCGAACGCCGGCCGGCGCCGGCGCAGGTCGTGTTCGAGCCGGGCCGCTCGCTCGTCAGCCGCGCCGGCGTCTCGCTCTACCGCGTCGGCGTCGTCAAGGAGAGCGGCGGCGTCTCGTATGCGGCGATCGACGGCGGCATGTCGGATAACCCGCGACCCCAGCTCTACGGCGCACGCTACGAGGCGCTGCTCGCGACCCGGGCGGACGAGCTCGCGACCGGCGTCTACCGGGTGGCGGGCAAGCACTGCGAGTCGGGCGACGTCCTCATCGACGCCGCCGAGCTGCCGCGGCCCGAGCGCGGCGACCTGCTCGCCGTGCCCGCGACCGGCGCGTACACGCTCGCGCTCAGCTCGAACTACAACGGCCTCCCGCGGCCGGAGGTCGTGCTCGTCCGCGACGGCCGCGCGACCGTGATCCGCCGCCGCGAGAGCGTCGACGACCTCCTCCGCCTCGAATCCTCCTAGCCCGCGGCGAACAGCCGCCGCTCGCCTTCGATGCCCTTGAGGGCGAAGAGGCCGCGGTCGGCGAGCTCGATCCCCGAGCCGGCGACGAGGTCTCGCACCGTGCTCGACACGAGCACCTCGCCCGGCCCTGCCTCGGCGGCGACACGGGCACCGACGTGGACCGCCTGGCCGGCGAGCTTCTCGCCGATCACCTCGCACTCGCCCGTGTGCACGCCCGCGCGGACGTCCAGCCCGAGCGCGGGCATGCCCGCGACGACGGCACGCGCGCACCTGATCGCCCGCGCCGGGCCGTCGAAGGCCGCGAGGAAGCCGTCTCCGGCGGTGTCGATCTCCCGCCCGCCGAAGCGCGCGAGCTCGCGCCGGACGACGGCGTGGTGCGCCTCGAGCAGCTCGCGCCAGCGGCGGTCGCCGAGCTCCCGTGCCCGCTCGGTCGAGCCCACGATGTCGGTGAAGACCACCGTCGCGAGCACGCGGTCGCGGTCCGGCGCCTCGCGCACGCCCGTGAGGAGCTCCCGGATCTCCGCGAGCGCGACGTCGCTGAGCTCGCCCCACATCACGTGGTCGGCGCCCGGAAGCTCCACGTAGCGTGCGCCCGGGATGGTGCGGGCGAGGAAGCGGGCGTTCTCGACGTGGCAGACGCCGTCGCCGGCCGCGTGCAGGATCAGGGTCGGCACGCGGATCGCGGAGACGACATGGCGGACGTCGATCTCGAACGCCATCCGGATGAAGGCCTCGGCGGCGGCGGGCGAGGCGGACTGCACCTTGAGCCGGGTGAACCACCCCACGAGCTGCGGGTCGTCACCGCGGCTCGGCATGAGGACGGAGATCGAGCGAGGCGGCCGGCTCCAGCGCTCCGCCAGCGTGCCCATCGACTCCTCGAACTCCTCCCGGCTGCTCTCGCCCCACGGCCAGTCGTCGGTCGTCTCCTCCTTGACCTCGGCGCCGGCGAGGATCAGCGCAACCGTCCGCTCGGGATACGTCGCGGCGAAGAGCATCGACATCGGGCCGCCCTCAGACTCGCCGATCAGCGCCGCCCGCTCGGATCCGACCGCGTCCATGACGGCGCGCACGTCGTCCATCCGCTCCTCGAGCGTGCCGATCTGGACGCGGTCGGAGAGGCCCATCCCCCGCTTGTCGAAGACGATCAGCCGAGCGAACGAGCCGAGCCGCTCGTAGAAACGGCGGGCGCCCGGCTCCTCCCACATGACGTGTCGGTTCGTGACGGACCCCTCGACGAACACGACGTCCACCGGCCCGTCGCCCACGACCTGGTAGGCGACGTGGACGTCGCCGCTCCGCGCATACGCGATCTGCGGCGAGGTCGCGCTCATTCGTGCAAGCCTCGCGCTGCCCGGGCCGGGCGTCAAGCGTTACGCTCACGGCGATGGTGCGCCGCCTGAGCAGCGTCCCCGGAATCGTGCTCATCAGCGTGGCCGCCGCCATGTGGGGACTCGACGGCCTGATCCGGAAGCCGCTCGCGAGCTCGACCTCCGCGACGACGATCGTCTTCGGCGAGCACGTCGTCCTCGTCGCGATCGCGCTGCCGCTGCTCGTGCCGGCGCTCCTCGCTCTCTGGCGCGCCGGCCCGCGGTACGTCGCCGCCGGCGTCGCCGTCGGCGCGGGCGCGTCCGCGGTCGCGACGATCCTCTTCACCGAGGCGCTCTTCCACGGCGACTTCATCACCGTGCTCGTCCTCCAGAAGTCGCAGCCGCTCGTCGCCGTCGTCGGAGCCCGGCTCGTCCTCGGCGAGGAGCCGCGGCCGCGGTTCGCCTGGTTCCTCGTCCCGGCGCTCGCCGGCATCTGGCTCATCGCGCTGCAGCACCCGCTCGCGCCGCACGCCCACGGGCTCGTCCCGATCGTCGAGACGCTCGCAGCGGCGGCGCTCTGGGGCCTGGGCACCGTGTTCGGCCGGTATCTCAGCCGGCGCCTCGCGTTCGAGCACGTGACGACCGTCCGCTTCGCCTTCGGGCTCGTCGCGAGCGCTGCCGCGCTGCCGATCCTCGGCGCCGCCGCGTTCTCGAGCGCGCACGACAGCCTCTGGATCGCGGTGCTCGCCCTGGTCACCGGCGCGGCCGCCCTCGGCCTCTACTACTACGGGCTCCAGCGGACGCCGGCGATCCTCGCCGCCCTCGGCGAGCTCGCGTTCCCCGTCACCGCGGCCCTCGTCGGCATCTACGTGTTCCACGACAACCTGCGCTGGACGCAATGGCTCGGCGTCGCGATCACGGTCGCGGTCGTGACCCTGCTGCCCGCGCGTCGCCGGGAGGTCGTCCGCGTGCCCGTGCCGGCACCTGCTTCGGCCTGACGGACTGGGCAAAGCGTTGTACCGTAGGGGCCGTGGATCTCCGCGACACGCCGGAGGAGGCGGCCTTCCGTGGCGAGCTGCGCGCCTGGCTCGAGGCGAGCCTGCCCGAGGACAAGCGGGGCTGGCGGGGCGGCTCGCAGCGCTTCGACGACGGCTTCGGACGCGAGTGGAGCCGCAAGCTCTTCGAGGGCGGCTACGCCGGGCTCACCTGGCCGAAGGAGTACGGCGGCGCCGGTGCGCCGTACAGCTACCAGGCGATCTTCCTCGAGGAGATGGCCCGCGCGCAGGCGCCGCCGCACGTCGGCGTGATCGGGCTCGGCATGGCCGGGCCGACGATCATGGTGCACGGCACCGAGGAGCAGAAGCAGGCGCACCTCGCGAGAATCCTCTCGGCCGAGGAGATCTGGTGCCAGGGCTTCTCCGAGCCCGACGCCGGCTCCGACCTCGCCGCCGTGCGCACGCGGATGGAGCGCCGCGGCGACGTGTTCGTCGTCAACGGCCAGAAGGTGTGGTCGTCGTTCGCGCACATCGCCGACTGGTGCATCCTCGTCGGCCTCGGCAACCCGGACGCGCCTCGTTACAGGAACCTCACGTACCTGATGGTCGACATGCACTCGCCGGGCGTCGAGGTGCGCCCGCTGCGGCAGCTCACCGGCGAGGCCGAGTTCAACGAGATCTTCTTCACCGACGTCGAGGTGCCGGCCGGCAACCTGCTCGGCGAGGAGGGCGAGGGCTGGCAAGTGGCGATGACGACGCTGCTGCACGAGCGCGGCACGCTCGGCTTCGCGCTCACAGCCGCGCTCGAGGTCGCGGTGAGCAAGCTGATCGACGTCGCGCGCGAGCGCGGGAACGGAGATGCCCTTGCCCGCGGCCGCGTCGCACAGGAATGGATCGAGCTCCAGGCGCTCCGCTACACGAACTACCGCGCGCTGACGACGTATGAGCGCACGGGCATCCCGGGCCCGGAGGGCTCCGTCGCCAAGCTCCGCTGGTCGGAGCAGAACCAGCGGCTGACGAAGCTCGGCCGCGAGCTGCTCGGCCCGGAGGGCATCCTCGACGACGGCTGGTGGCACTACCAGCAGCTGCGCAGCCGAGGCAACACGATCGAGGCCGGCTCCTCGGAGGTGCTCCGCAACATCATCGCCGAGCGCGTCCTCGACCTGCCCCGGAGCCGCTGATGGACTTCTCCTTCACCGCCGAGCAGCAGGAGCTGGGCAAGCAGGCGCGCGCGTGGCTCGCCGACCGCTATCCGCTCGACCGCGACTGGGACGCGCCCCAGGACGACGCGTGGAGCGAGCTGGCCGAGCTCGGCTGGCTCGGCGTCTCGATCGCCGAGGAGGAGGGCGGTGCCGGCCTCGGCTTCCTCGAGGAGGCGATCCTGCTGGAGGAGCTCGGCTACGCGCTCTACCCGGGGCCGTACCTGGCGACGATCGGGCTGGCGCTGCCCTGGCTCGGCGCGGAGGAGCGGCGCGCCGTGGCGGCGGGCGAGACCCGCTGGTCGGTCGAGGTGCGCGGCCTCGTCCCCTGGCTCCGCTCCGTCGACCGCGTCGTCGTCGACGGCGCCGCGTACGACGCGCGCGGAGAGGAGCTGCCGACGGTCGACCCGTCGCGCCCGCTCGGCCGGCTCGAGCACGGTGAGGGAACGCCGCTGTCCGGGGCGCGCGACGTCGCGCGCTCGCGCACCGCGGTCGCCTGCGAGGCAGTGGGGGTCGCGCAGCGGGCGCTCGAGCTCGGGATCGAGCATGCGCGCACACGTGAGCAGTTCGGCAAGCCGATCGGCGTCTACCAGGCCGTGTCGCACGCGCTCGCGAACACGTACGGGGACGTCGAGCTCGCGCGCTCACTCGCCTACTGGGCGGCCTGGTGCGTCGCCGAGGGCGACGAGCAGGCGGCCGTCGCCGCCGCAGCCGCGAAGGCGTTCGCGACCGAGGCCGCCGTCGCCGCGTGCGAGCGCGCGATCCAGGTGCACGGCGGGACAGGGTTCACCTGGGAGCATCCGCTGCACCGCTTCTACAAGCGCGCGCTCTGGCTCGAGGGCTTCGGCGCGCGCCCCGCGCAGCTGCGCGCGGAGGTTGCAGACGCCGTGCTCGGCGTCACGATCGGTGTCTGACGCGACGAGGAGGGGTCCGTGGACGGGCTGATGATGGACTTCCAGCTGACGCTGACGCATCTGCTGCAGCGTGCGGAGGCGTACTTCGGCTCGAACGCGATCGTCACGCGCCTGCCCGACAAGAGCTTCCACCGGACGACATACGGAGAGACGATGCGCCGTGCGAAGCAGCTCGCGGTGGCGCTGCAGACGCTCGGGCTCGAGCGCGGCGACCGCGTCGCGACGCTCTGCTGGAATCACCATCAGCACCACGAGGCGTACTTCGGCATCCCGTGCGGCGGCTTCGTCCTGCACACGCTGAACCTGCGCCTGCACCCCAACGACCTCGCCTATATCGCGGGCCACGCCGCCGACCGCGCCGTGATCGTCGACCGCAGCCTCCTGCCGCTGCTCGACCAATTCGTCGAGCGCACGCAGATCGAGCACGTCTTCGTCGTCGAGGACTCGTACGAGGACCTGCTCGCGACGGCGGCCGCGGACGACTGGCGCGACGCCGGACTGGCCGAGAACGAGGCCGCAGCGATGTGCTACACGAGCGGCACGACCGGCCTGCCGAAAGGTGTCGTCTACTCGCACCGCTCGACCGTTCTGCACGCGCTCGGCGTCGGCGCGAACAACCCGCTCGGCCTCGGCACCTCGGTGAACGACGCCGTCCTGCCGGTCGTGCCGATGTTCCACGCGAACGCGTGGGGGTATCCCTATCTCGCGACGCTGCTCGGAGCGAAGCTCGTCTACCCGGGGCCGCACCTCGATCCGGTGAGCCTGCTCGACGCGTTCGTCGAGGAGCAGGTGACGTGGACGGCGGGCGTGCCGACGATCTGGATGGGGATCCTCCAGCTGCTCGAGGCGAGCCCCGGCAAGTGGGATCTCTCGCACATGAAAGGGATGCTCTGCGGCGGTGCGGCGGTGCCGCGCGCGCTGATCGCGGGATTCCGGAGGCACGGGCTCACGGTCGTGCAGGGCTGGGGCATGACCGAGACGTCGCCGGTCGCGTCGACCGCGGCGCTCTTCGGCGATCTTGCCGACGCCGACGAGGACACGCAACTCGACTACATGGCGATGGCGGGCCTGCCGCTCCCCTTCGTCGAGATCCGCGCGCGGATCGGCGACGACGAGATCCCGTGGGACGGCGAGGCGAT
>DASPTD010000008.1:0-20801 GCA_035623575.1 Gaiellaceae bacterium | reverse complement strand
CGGAGCTCGAGAAGGTCGAGCGCGGCGAGTCCACCGCCGACCGCTGGCAGCTCGAGCAGCGCATCCGCCACGCGGAGAACCAGCTCCGCGTCTCTGGCCATCAGGGCTAGCGCCCTTCGGCCAGGGTGATGGTGTGCTCCGCAGAGCGCCCGGCGGCGAAGCCGCCTGGCTCTTACGTGACCAGGGCGGCGGTCGGTTCGGGTAGCGCGGCCGGTGGTGGCTTCGCCATCCCCGTCCGCGTGGATCCGCCTTCGGCCAACGCGCCTGCGGCCGCGTTGGCCTCCGGCCTGGACCGCTCCGACGAGCCGTGGTTTCAACCTCCGGCCCCGATCGGACACGAAGGCCGGAGCGAACGCAGCCGCAGGCGCGTTCGTGGAGGCCGGATGCTCGTGCGCGGGGATGGCGGAGCCACCACCGCGCACGAGCATCCGGCCCCGCCGCGGGGCGTCAGAACAAGAGCGCGGCGGCTTTGCCGCCGCGCGCTCTGCGGAGCACAGCCTCAGAACCCGGGGGAAGTGCGCAGCACTTCCCCCGACGCCGCAGGCAGGTAGAGCTCCTCCACGTACTCGGCCACCATGCGGTTCGTGCTGAACCGGGTGCCGAGCTCGGCGATCGAGTGGCGCATCAGCTCGATCCAGCGCGCCGGCAGATCGCGCTCGTCCCGCTCGTAGTAGGCCGGCAGCACCTGCTGCTCGAGCACCGCGTAGAGCGCCTCCGCGTCGGCGAGATCCTGCTCCTCCTCGGTCGCCCGCACGTCGTGGTCGCCGATCGCGAACCCGACCGCGGGCGTGTAGGCCTCGGCCCACCAGCCGTCGAGGATCGAGCAGTTCAGCACGCCGTTGAGCGCGGCCTTCATCCCCGACGTGCCCGACGCCTCCATCGGTCGGCGCGGCGTGTTGAGCCAGACATCGACGCCCTGGACGAGCCTGCGGGCGAGCATCATCTCGTAGTCCTGGAGGAAGACGACGCGGTGTGCCGGCGCCCCGCTGCGCGCGAAGTCGGCCACGAGCTGGATGACGCGCTTGCCGGCCTCGTCGGCCGGGTGGGCCTTGCCCGCGAGGAGGATCTGCAGCGGCCGGTCGGGATCGGCGAGGAGGAGCGCGAGACGCTCGGGCTGGCTGAAGAGGAGCCACGCCCGCTTGTACGTCGCGAAGCGGCGTGCGAAGCCGATCGTCAGCACGTCCGGATCCAGGCCGCCGGCGCCGCGCGTGCGCGCGATGAAGTCGAGCATCCGCTGCTTGGCTGCGCGGTGGGCGGACCAGATCACGCCGTCGTCGAGCTCGAGCGCGCGCGCGAAGTCCGGCGCCGTGTGGCCGAGCAGGTCCTCGAGCTCGTCGGAGATCCACGTGCGTCCGTGCACGCCGTTCGTGATCGAGCCGATCGGTACCTCGTCGACGGGGAGCTCGGGCCAGAGTGCGCGCCACATCTCGCGCGACACCGCGCCGTGAAGCTCCGAGACGCCGTTCGCGTACGCCGACGTTCGCAGGGCGAACGGCGTCAGACCGAAGACGACGTCGTCGGGCTCGACCCTCCCGAGCTCGGCGAACTCCGGCCAGGAGAGGCCGGTGCGCTCCACGAGCGCGCCGACGTTCTGCCTCACGAGCTCGGGATCGAACACCTCGTTCCCGGCCGGCACCGGCGTGTGCGTCGTGAAGACGCTGGATCCGCGCAGCAGCTCGAGCGCCCGGCCGGGCTCGACGCCCTCGTCCTCGACCAGCTCGCGCAGCCGTTCGAGCTGGAGGAAGGCCGAGTGGCCTTCGTTCATGTGGAAGACCGTCGGCGCCAGGTCGAGGCAGCGCAGGACGCGCACGCCGCCGATGCCGAGCACGAGCTCCTGGAGCAGCCGGTTCCTGCGGTCGCCTCCGTAGAGCGTGTCGGTGACGTCGCGGGCCCAATCGGGATTGCCCTCGATCTTCGTGTCGAGGAGATAGAGCGAGATCCGTCCGACCTGGGCGCGCCAGACGCCGATCCGGACGGGAACGAGCATCCCGTCCTCGCCCGCGAGCTCGACGACCGGCGCCATCGGCACGAGGGTGAGCGGCAGCCGGCTCGTGTCGTTGCGCGGAAACCGCTCGACCTGCCGATCGTCGTCGTCGAGCCGCTGGCGGAAATACCCGCGGCGGTAGAACAGGCCGACCGCGACAAGGGGGACGCCGAGCTCCGAGGCCGACTTCAGATGGTCACCGGCGAGGATGCCGAGGCCGCCGGAGTAGATGGGCAGGCTCTCGTCGAGCCCGAACTCGGCCGAGAAGTACGCGACGAGGAAGTCGTCCGGAAGCCCCCGCTCCTGCCACCACGTCCGCCGGCCGCGCACGATCGAGAGCCGTTCCTCGACCCGGGCGATGCGGGCCGCGTACTCGGCCGTCAGTGTGCGGCCGAGGTCGTCGTCGGTGAGCTCGGACAGGAGCGCGGTCGGATTGTGCCCCAGCTCGGCGAAGCGCTGGGGCGCGAGCTCGGAGAAGAGGGCGCGGGCGCCCGGAACCCAGCTGAACGAGAAGTTGCCCGCGACGGCGGCGAGCGCAGCACGCAGCGACGCTCCGTCGTGAATGCCTGCCATGAGCCCGGACCCTACCGACTTGTGCGCTGGTAGCCTTCGACCACCCGGAGAGCTTTGACAGGCAGCTTGGCGACCGGGTTACCAAACGCCTAAAGAGCCGTGAGCGCGAAGCCGCTCCCGGACGTTTAGGCCCGTCGGTCGGGAGCGAATCACGTGCAGGGCACGCGCGACAGACTCGAAGCCGTCCTCCGCGAGCGCATCGCCGTGCTCGACGGCTCGTGGGGCGTGCTGATCCAGAGCGAGATCCGCGGCGAGGACGCGTATCGGGGGGAGCGCTTCCGGAACCACCCGCGTGACATCGCCGGCGATCCCGATGTGCTCAACCTCACACGCCCGGAGATCGTCGCGCGGATCCACGACGACTACTGCGCCGCCGGCGCCGACATCGCGACGACGAACACGTTCACGGCGACGACGATCGGCCAGGCCGACTACGGCCTCGAAGAGGCGGTCTGGGAGATGAACGTCGAGGGCGCCCGGCTGGCCCGCCGCGCCGCCGAGACGTGGAGCACGCGCACGCCGGAGAAGCCGCGCTTCGTCGCCGGCTCGGTCGGGCCGCTCAACGTGACGCTTTCGCTCTCGCCGCGCGTCGACGACGCCGCATACCGCGCGGTCACGTTCGACCGGGTGCGCGACGTGTACGCCCATCAGATCCGCGCCCTGCGCGAGGGCGGGGTGGACCTGCTGCTCATCGAGACGGTCTTCGACTCGCTGAACGCGAAGGCGGCGATCGTCGCCGCGCTCGAGGAGGCTCCGGAGCTCCCGCTCTGGCTCTCCTTCACGGCCGTCGACCGGAGCGGCCGCAATCTCTCGGGCCAGACCGTGGAGGCGTTCTGGCTCTCGGTCGAGCACGCCGACCCGATGCTCGTCGGCGTCAACTGCGCGCTCGGCGCGACCGAGATGAGGCCGTTCGTCGAGGATCTCTCGCGGATCGCCACGACGTGGGTCTCGTGCTATCCGAACGCAGGGCTGCCGAACGAGTTCGGCACCCATGACGAGCAGCCGTCCGACACGAGCCGCTATCTCGGCGCATTCGCGCGCGACGGCCTCGTGAACGTCGTCGGCGGCTGCTGCGGCACGACCCCCGAGCACGTACGCGCGATCGCCGCGGCCGTCGAGGGGGTGCCGCCCCGACGGCCGCCGGAGGCGAGGCGGGCAACCAGCTTCAGCGGCCTCGAGCCGTTCGCGATCACGGAGGACACGAACTTCGTCCTCGTCGGCGAGCGCACGAACGTGACCGGCTCGGCGCGCTTCCGCCGGCTGATCGAGGCGGGCGATTTCCAGCAGGCCGTCGATGTCGCGCTCGAGCAGGTGCGCGGCGGCGCGAACCTGCTCGACGTCAACATGGACGCCGACCTGCTCGAGGGAGAGCAGGCGATGACCACCTTCCTCAACCTCGTCGCCACCGAGCCCGAGGTGGCGCGGCTGCCGATCATGGTCGACAGCTCGCGCTGGTCGGTCCTGGAGGCGGGGCTGAAGTGCCTCCAGGGGAAGGGCATCGTCAACTCGCTCAGCCTCAAGGAGGGCGAGCAGGCCTTCCTCGAGCAGGCCCGAGCCGTGCGGCGCTACGGCGCCGGCGTGATCGTGATGGCGTTCGACGAGCAGGGGCAGGCGGACACGGTCGAGCGGAAGGTCTCGATCTGCGAACGGGCGTACCGGCTGCTCGTCGACGTTGTCCGCTTCCCGCCGGAGGACATCGTCTTCGACCCGAACGTGCTCGCGGTCGCGACGGGGATCGAGGAGCACAACGAGTTCGCCAGGGCGTTCATCGAGGCGCTGCCGCTGATCAAGGAGCGCTGCCCCGGCGCGAAGACGAGCGGCGGCATCTCGAACCTCAGCTTCTCCTTCCGCGGCAACGACGCCGTGCGGGAGGCGATGCATTCGGCGTTCCTCTACCACGCGATCTCGGCCGGCCTCGACATGGGCATCGTCAACGCCGGCCAGCTCGTCGTCTACGAGGACATCGAGCCGGCGTTGCTCGAGCGGGTCGAGGACGTGATCTTCAACCGGCGCGAGGACGCGACCGAGCGGCTCGTCGAGCACGCCGAGACGGTGCGCGGCGGGGGAGCGCAGCGTGAGCGCGACCTCTCGTGGCGGGAGGCGCCGGTCGAGCAGCGGCTGTCGCACGCGCTCGTGCACGGCATCGTCGACTTCATCGAAGAAGACGCGGAAGAGGCGCGGCGCTCGGCCGTGCGTCCGCTCGATGTGATCGAGGGGCCGCTGATGGCGGGCATGCAGGTGGTCGGCGACCTCTTCGGCGCGGGGAAGATGTTCCTGCCCCAGGTCGTGAAGAGCGCCCGCGCCATGAAGCGCGCCGTCGCGTATCTCGAGCCGTTCATGGAGGAGGAGAAGAGCGCAGGCGGGCGTGCGCGTGTTCGGGGCAAGGTCGTGCTCGCGACGGTCAAGGGCGACGTGCACGACATCGGCAAGAACATCGTCGGCGTCGTGCTCGGCTGCAACAACTACGAGGTGGTCGACCTCGGGGTGATGGTGCCGGGCGACACGATCCTCGACACCGCGCTCGCGGAGGGAGCGGACGTCGTCGGCCTCTCCGGGCTGATCACGCCGTCGCTCGACCAGATGGTCGACGTGGCGCACGAGATGTCGCGGCGCGGTCTGACGCTGCCGCTGCTCATCGGCGGCGCGACGACGTCGCGTCAGCACACCGCCGTGAAGATCGCCCCGGAGTACGAGCAGCCGGTCGTGCACGTTCTCGACGCGTCCCGCGTCGTCGGCGCCGTCGCGGACCTGCTCGAGCCGGAGCGGCGCGGGCGGCTCGATCGCGAGAATCGAGAGCTGCAGGACCGGCTCCGCAGGCAGCACGCGGAACGCGGGCGCAAGCCGCTGCTCGCGATCGAGGAGGCACGCGCGAACCGGCACGAGGTTTCGTTCGCCGACCTCGGCGAGCCCGCGTTCACGGGCGTGCGTCTCGTCGAGGCGCCGCTGGAGACGCTGAGGGAGTACATCGACTGGCAGTTCTTCTTCCATGCCTGGGAGCTCAGGGGCGCGTTCCCGGCGATCCTCGAGCAGCCCGTGGCGCGCGAGCTCTACGACGACGCGCAGGGGCTGCTCGACCGGATCGTCGACGAAGGCCTGCTCGTCGCCTGCGGCGTCCACGGGTTCTGGCCGGCGGTGTCCGAGGGAGACGACGTGGTCGTCGCGGGCGAGGACGGTGCGACCCGCTTCTGCTTCCTGCGCCAGCAGTCCGCTTACGGCGACTCGCGGCCGAATCGCTGCCTTGCCGACTACGTGGCGCCGGCCGGCGACCACGTCGGCGCGTTCGCGGTAACGGCCGGCATCGGCGTCGACGAACTGGCCGCCCGCTTCGAGGCAGCGCACGACGACTACGACGCGATCATGACGAAGGCGCTCGCGGACCGGCTTGCCGAGGCGTTCGCCGAGTACCTGCACGAGGTCTCGCGGCGCGCGTGGTACGAGACGGGCGCGAAGCTGCGACCGTCGCATCTGCTCGAGGAGCGCTTTCGCGGCATCCGCCCGGCGTTCGGCTATCCGGCCTGCCCGGACCACAGCGAGAAGCAGAAGCTCTTCGAGCTGCTCGGCGCCGAGCAGGCCGGGATCGCGCTCACGGAGTCGTTCGCGATGGTGCCTGCCGCCAGCGTGAGCGGCATCTACCTCGGCCACGCCGAGGCGCGCTACTTCTCCGTCGGGCGCGTCGGGCGCGACCAGGTCGAGGACTACGCGGGGCGGAAGGGCGTGCCGCTCGTCGAGGCGGAGCGGTGGCTGCGGCCGAGCCTCGCGTACGAGCCCGATCCCGACCGGGAACGCATCGAGACCTAGCCGGCCTCGCGCTTCGGTATTGTGACCCGCGGCGCCCGGGAGGGCGCCGCCCTTTCCCGTATGCGGACGACGCTGAAGAGAGGGATGGGTCGTGCGACCGTCAACGGCAACGGTCGTGCTGTCCTCCCGCCCGGGGCCCTTGAGCCCGTTCACCGCTACCGGCAGCCGGAGCCGCCGCGGACCTCGACCGGCCGGCTGATCGGCAAGGTGTTCGGCTGGATCGTGCTCGCCCTGCTCGTCGTCGCCTCCGGACTCGCGGGCGGTCTCTACCTCTACGGCCACGAGACGCTGAGCGCGCTCGCGCCGCACTCGAAGTCGGTCAAGGCGGCCACGAAGCTCCTCACGCCGGTACCGGCGCCGTCGCAGGCCGCGACGGCGCTGCTGATCGGCTACGACGCGCGCGCGGGCGTCGACTCGTTCGGCGCGTCCGGTTCACGCTCCGACACGGTGATGCTCATCCGTGCCGATCCGCAGGAGAACACGCTCTCGATGCTGTCCTTCCCGCGCGACCTCGTGGTGCCGGTGTACTGCAAGGACCCGAACGTCGTGTACACGCACGACCGCATCAACTCTGCTTGGACCTGCGGCGGCCCCAGCGGCACGCTCAACACCGTTCAGAAGCTCACCGGGATCCCGATCAACTACATCATCACGGTCGACTTCCACGGCTTCAAGCTGCTCGTGAACAAGCTGCACGGCATCTACCTCGACGTCGACCACCGCTATTACATCCCGCCGAACACCGGCACCGCGACGATCGACCTCGAGCCGGGCTACGAGCGGCTCGACGGCCAGCAGGCGCTCGACTTCGTCCGCTTCCGGCACACCGACTCCGACCTCTACCGGAACGCGCGCCAGCAGCTGTTCATCGAGGCGCTGAAGGACCGGCTGGCGAGCGGCTTCTCGATCCTCGACCTCCCGAAGCTGATCGGAGCGGTCAAGGGGAGCGTCGAGATCGGCCAGGGCGGGTGCTCGACGTGCGCGCCGAGCCTGTCGGAGATCGAGTCGTACGCGGGCCTCGCGTACAAGCTGCCGCCCGGCCATCTCTTCCGCAACAACATCCAGAACCTTCAGCCGTACGGGGCGTATGCCGCGGAGCTCGTCGCATCGACGAACGACATCCAGACGGCCGTCGAGCAGTTCGAGCACCCGGACGTGACGCTCGCGGCCCGCTCGAACGCCGTCGCGCTCGGCCTGAAGCCGAAAGCGCCGAAGCAGACGGCGCTGCAGCCGGCTCAGATCACGACGCTCGTCCTCAACGGGACGACGATCCTCGGCCTCGCCCGCGACACGTCGTACAAGCTCGCGCTCGCGGGCTACCACACGGTGCAGCTGCCCGCGACGTCGACACTGCTCGCCGACGCTCCCAACCAGAACTACTACTCCACCTACGTCTACTACGACGCCGTGCAGCCGAATGCGCGCCGGGCGGGGAATCAGCTGAAGGCCGCCTTCGGGGCGCACACCCTGGTCGCGCCGCTGCCGCCCGAGCTCGCGGTCTACGCGCAGCAGGCCGGCAATCCGCTCACGGTCGTCGTCGTCGGCTCGAGCTTCGGCGGCGAGCTCGTCAACCCACTGGCGCACGTCGTCCCCGTCGCCCCGCCGCAGCCGCCGGCCGTGCGCACCGATCCCGGCGCGACACTCGCGCCGCTCGAGGAGGTGCGGAGCAAGGTGCCGTTCGAGATCATGCTCCCGCACGTGATCGAGAGCTCGTCGAGCCTCTCGCAGCTCGATCCTGTCCGCGCCTTCAAGCCCGCGCCGTACCAGCACGAGCTCGTCCTCACGTTCGTGACGGGCGCGGGCAACGTCTACTGGCAGATCATCGAGACCGACTGGGCGAGCGCGCCGATTCTCCGCCATCCGACCGACCACATCTCCCGCGGCGGCCGCCAGCTCGACCTCTACACGACCGGCGGCAACATCCACATGGTCGTCCTCCGTGAGGGCGGAAGGACCTACTGGGTCGTCAACACCCTGCGGGACGAGCTGTCGAACGAGACGATGCTCGCGATCGCCAAGGGCCTCGAGCCACTCGGGAAGTAGGCTTCCGCCGTGGCGAGAATCGCGATGTTCGGCGCCGGCTACGTCGGCCTCGTGACCGGCGCGGCGTTCGCCGACCTCGGCCACGAGGTCGTCGTCCGCGACGTCCTGCCGGAGCGGATCGAGCGTCTTCGCGCCGGCGAGGTCCCGATCTACGAACCCGGGCTGGACGTGGCGCTCGAGCGGAACAAGGAGCGGTTGCGGTTCACGCTCGACGTGGACGAGGCGGTCGACGGAGCCGAGTTTCTCTTCGTCGCCGTCGGCACGCCGCCGACGCACTCGGGTGACGCCGATCTCACCGCCGTCTGGGCCGTCGTCGACCAGTTGCCGGAGGGCATCGCAGACCGGCCGATCGTGGCGATGAAGAGCACCGTGCCGGTCGGGACGGGGGAGCGGGTGCGCGCCCGTCTCGACGAGCGCGGGCTGACGGACGTCGGGTACGTCTCGAACCCGGAGTTCCTCGCCGAGGGCAGCGCCCTCGCGGACTTCACGAGCCCCGACCGGATCGTCGTGGGTGCGTTCGAGCCCGAGGACGCCGACCGCGTCGTCGAGTTGTACCGCGGCATCGAAACCGAGATCGTGCGGACGGACGTGCCGTCGGCGGAGCTCGTGAAGCTCGCCGCGAACGCCTTTCTCTCCACGCGCATCAGCTTCATCAACGAGATCGCGAACGTCTGCGAGCTCGTCGGCGCCGACGTCGTCGACGTCGCGCGCGGCGTCGGGCTCGACCACCGGCTCGGGCCGCACTTCCTGCGCGCGGGGCTTGGCTTCGGCGGTTCGTGTTTCCCCAAAGATGTCACGGCGTTGAAGCAGCTCGCCGGCAACTCCGGCTACCCCTTCCTGCTCCTGCAGGCGGTGTGGGAGGTGAACGAGCTCCAGAAGCGCCGTGTCGTCGGCAAGCTCCAGAAGCATCTCGGCACGCTGCGCGGCACGACGGTCGCGTTGCTCGGGCTCGCCTTCAAGCCGAACACCGACGACATGCGCGAGGCGCCGAGCCGCGTGATCGCGTATCGCCTGCTCGCCGAGGGGGCGGAGGTCCGGGCATGGGATCCGGTCGCGCGTCCCGGCGACCTCCACGGCGTCGAGCTGTGCGAGAGCGTGCTCGACGCCGTGCGCGACGCCGACGCGGCGGTGATCGTCACCGAGTGGCCGGAGCTGCGCTCGCTCGCCTCGCCCGAGGTGCACGAGGCGATGGCGCGGCCGGTGATCGTGGACGGACGCAACCTGCTCGACCCGGAGGCAGCCCGGGCCGCCGGCTTCGTCTACGAGGGGGTCGGCCGGCCGCGCCACGCGTCGGCGGTCGAGGTCGGGCTCTGATGGAGGCGCTTCTCCTCGCCGGCGGCATGGCGGAGCGGCTGGGAGAGGTGGCGCAGGGGCTGCCGAAGCCGCTGGTGCCGGTGGCCGGGTATCCGCTCGCCGAGTACACGGTGGCCCGCCTCGTCGACGCGGGCGTGACCCGCGTGATCGTCGCCTGCCGTGCGGGCCAGGAAGAGGTCTTCGTCAACGCGCTCGGCGGCCTCGGCGCGGAGATCGCGCCGGTCGGCGAGCCGGAGCCGCTCGGCCGCGGCGGCGGCCTGCGCCTCGGGGCCTCGCACCGGCGCGAGCAGGGGACGGTGCTCGCGCTCAACGGCGACGAGCTGCTCGACGTCGACTTCAGCTCCCTCCTCGCCGCACACGAGGGTTCCGGCGCCGCCGCGACGATCGTCGTCGCGCAGGTGCACTCGCCGTTCGGCGTCGTCGACCTGCGGGACGACGACTCGATCACCGGCTTCAAGGAGGCGCCGAAGCTGCCCCACTGGGTCAACTCCGGCGTCTACGCGCTCGGTGAGGAGGCGGTCGCGCGCCTGCCCGAGCGCGGCGACCACGAGCAGAGCACGTTTCCCGCGCTGGCCGCGGAGGGCAAGCTGCGCGGCTACCGGCACGACGGCGTCTGGCTCACCGTGAACACCCCGAAGGACCTCCGCCGCGCCGAGGAGTTCATGGCCGTCCATCCCGAATGGCTCCCCCGCCGGAGGGTTGCGTGAACGGGCTCGACGCGTGGCGGTTCGAGCCGCGCCGCGTCGACAAGCCCTGGGGCTGGGAGCTGATCTGGGCCGACGCCGAGGAGTACGTGGGCAAGATCCTCTTCGTCCGCGCCGGCCAGTCGCTCAGCCTCCAGTACCACCGCGTCAAGGACGAGAGCTGGTACGTGCAGGGCGGCCGTGCGGACCTCGAGCTGGGGGAGGCGGGGGCCGACGGCCTGACGAGACACGAGATCGGCGCGGGCGACTGCTTCCGCTACCGCCCGGGCACGGTGCACCGCGTGACCGCGGTCGAGGACACGACCATCCTCGAGGTCTCGACGCCACACCTCGACGATGTCGTCCGGCTCGAGGACGCGTACGGGCGCGCGGGCACGAGCGCACCCTGACACGCGTGTGTTAAGGTTGCGCCCATGGATCGGCTGAAGGTGGGAGAGGCGGCGGCGCGGACGGAGTGGTCGCCCCGGATGCTTCGCTACCTCGAGCGCCTCGGCCTCGTCGTCCCCTCCCGCACCTCGGCCGGCTACCGGCTCTATGCGCTTCGCGAGCTGAACCAGCTGCGATCGCTCGCCGACCTCCGCAGGCGGTTCGGCCTCGAGATCTCCGATCTCCTCTTCGCCGCGCGGCTTCGCCGCGAGCCCGACCTGCGCAGGGCCGTCGACGGCTGGCTCGCCGGCGCCGACGACCTCGCTTGGGTGGAGTGGGAGCAGCACAAGCACGAGCGGCTGCTCGCCGCCTGAACCGAGAAAGGACACGATGGCAGCAACGAAGCGCTACGACGTGAAGGACCTCGCCCTCGCCGCCGAGGGAAAGCGGCGGATCGAGTGGGCCGACCGGCAGATGCCGGTGCTCGCCGCGATCCGCGAGCGGTTCGAGCAGGAGCTGCCGCTGGGCGGCTATCGGATCTCGGCGTGCCTGCACGTGACCACGGAGACGGCGAATCTCATGCGCACCCTGAAGGCGGGCGGCGCGGACGTCGTGCTGTGCGCGTCGAATCCGCTCTCCACCCAGGACGACGTCGCCGCCGCGCTCGTGGAGGAGTACGACATCTCGGTCTTCGCCATCAAGGGCGAGGATCACGACACGTACTACGCGCACATCGAGGCGGCCGTCGACCACAAGCCGCACCTGACGATGGACGACGGCGCCGACGTCATCGGCGTCCTCCACTCCGCCCGGCGCGAGCAGCTCGGCGACATCATCGCCGGCACCGAGGAGACGACGACCGGCGTCATCCGGCTGAAGGCGCTCGAGGCGGATGGGAAGCTCGGCTTTCCGATCATCGCCGTCAACGACGCACAGACGAAGCACCTGTTCGACAACCGCTACGGGACGGGCCAGTCGACGGTCGACGGGATCATCCGCGCGACGAACGTCCTGCTCGCCGGGAAGAAGTTCGTGATCGCAGGATACGGCTGGGTCGGCCGGGGCGTCGCGTCCCGCGCTCGCGGCATGGGCGCCCAGGTGATCGTGACGGAGGTCGACCCGATGCGCGCGCTCGAGGCGACCATGGACGGATTCGAGGTCCTCACGATGGAGGCGGCTGCGAAGGTCGGCGACCTCTTCTGCACTGCGACCGGCGACAAGCACGTGATCACGGCGGAGCACATGGAGCTGATGAAGGACGGCGCGATCCTCTCGAACACGGGTCATTTCAACGTCGAGATCGAGATCCCCGCGCTGCGGGCGCTCGCCGCCGAGACGCGGATGGCGCGCGAGTTCGTCGAGGAGTTCACCCTCGCCGACGGCCGGCGGCTCTACCTCGTCGCGGACGGGCGGCTCGTCAACCTCGCCGCGGCCGAGGGCCATCCGGCGCTCGTGATGGACATGTCCTTCGCCAACCAGGCGCTCGGGGTCGAGTACGCGGTGCAGCACGCGGCCGAGCTCGACCGGAAGGTCTACCCGGTGCCCGCCGAGATCGACCGCGAGATCGCGCGGCTCAAGCTCGAGACGATGGGCGTGGAGATCGACACGCTCACCGAGGAGCAGGCGAAGTACCTCGCCTCGTGGGACGAGGGGACCTGAGGCATCGCTTGCGATGCCGACCATGAGAGGCCGTGGCGGCTCTGCCGGCGCGGCCGGTCTCCATCCCCGGCAGATCGTGCGGCTCGAGGAGGACGGCCCCCGGGTCGTCCTCCTCGACCAGCGCCGTCTGCCGGACGAGGAGGTCGAGCTGGAGTGCCGCTCCGCCGTGGAGGTGGCGGAGGCGATTCGCACGCTGGCCGTGCGCGGCGCGCCTGCGATCGGCGTCGCGGCAGCGTACGGGCTCGCGCTCGCGGCGCTGCGCGGCGAGGACCTCGACGCGGCACAGACGACGCTCGCCGCCTCCCGGCCGACCGCGGTCAATCTCGCCTGGGCGCTCGCGGAGCTCCGCCCCGACCCGTCGCCGGAGCGGGCGCGGGCGCTCCACGATGCCGAGGTCGAGCGCTGCCGGCAGATGGCCGCCCACGCCGCCGAGCTGTTCCGCCCGGGCACGCGTGCGCTCACGCACTGCAACGCCGGCGGGCTCGCGACCGGTGGCTACGGCTCGGCGCTCGGCGCGATCCGTTTCGCCTGGGAGAGCGGCCTGCTCGCGCACGTGCTCGTCGACGAGACCCGTCCGCTTCTCCAGGGCGCGCGCCTCACCGCCTGGGAGCTGGAGTCCGCCGGCATCCCCTGCGCGGTGATCGCCGACGCGGCCGCAGCGTCGATGATGGCGCGCGGCGAGGTCGATCTCGTCGTCACCGGAGCCGATCGGATCGCCGCCAACGGCGACACGGCGAACAAGATCGGCACGTACGGCCTCGCCGTGCTCGCCGCTCATCACGAGATCCCCCTCTACGTCGTCGCGCCCACCTCGACCGTCGACCTCGGAACGCCCACAGGTGCCGGGATTCCCATCGAGGAGCGCGATCCGGCCGAGGTGACGGGCCGGTTCCCGGCGCGCAATCCGGCCTTCGACGTGACTCCGGGCGAGCTCGTCGCCGCGATCGTCACAGAGGACGGCGTCCACCGGGCCCCGTACGACGAGTCTCTCGCGCGGGTGCACGCGGCCGCGTGAAGGCGATCGTCCTCGCAGCGGGGTACGCGACGCGTCTGTACCCCCTCACGCTGAGCATCGCCAAGCCGCTGCTGCCGGTCGGCGGCAGGCCGATGCTCGACCACATCCTCGACCGGGTCGGCGAGGTGGCCGAGGTCGACGCAGTGCACGTCGTCACGAACGGCAAGTTCGCGGAGTCGTTCCGGCACTGGGCGGAAGGGCGAGGGGTGACCGTCCACGACGACGGCACGATGAGTGAGGAAGACCGGCTCGGAGCGATCGGAGACGTCGGCTTCGTCGTCGACGCGGCCGGGCTCGCGGACGACGACCTGCTCGTGATCGCGGGCGACAACCTCTTCGACTTCAGCCTCGCCGGCTACGTCGAATGGTGGCGCGGCAAGGGTGACGCGAGCGCGGTCGCGCTGCACGACGTCCGCGAGCGTGCACTGGCCCGGATGTACGGCATCGTCACGCTCGTGGACGACGAGCGCATCGAGTCGTTCGAGGAGAAGCCGGAGCAGCCGCACTCGACGCTTGCCGCGACGGCGACCTACCTTTACCACCGCCGGCACGTGCCGCTCCTGCGCCGGTACCTCGACGAGGGCAACTCGCCCGATCAGCCGGGCCGGTTCATCGCCTGGCTGTGCCTGCGGGCGCCGGTCTACGGCTACACGTTCCAGGGCGACTGGCGGGACATCGGCGACGGCGACCAGCTGCTCGAGGCGGACAACCGGCTGCGCGCGCTCGCCGGCCTGCCGCAACGCGATCGCTACTCACCGGACTAGAGTCCCGCCGGTGACGGGCGTCGAGCTGCGCGCCGAGGAGGTGCGTTGGGATCTCTCCGACCTGGTCGCGGGCGCCGGCGAGGCGCGCGCGCAATGGTCCGAGCTCGCCGTGCGCGCGGCGGACTTCGCCTCGCGGTATCGCGGCCGCATCGCCGTGCTCGGTCCGGCCGAGCTCCGCGCGCTCCTCGACGAGGCGGACGACCTCGAGCAGGAGCTCTCGCGCCTTGCGATCTACACGCACCTGCGCCTGAGCTTGGACGCGGCGGACGCCGAGGCGAACGACCTCGCCACCGTCTCGCGCGACCGGGGGGCGGAGATCGAGAACGCGCTCGTCTTCCTCGGGCTCGAGTGGATCGCGCTGGACGACGAGTCCGCGGAGGCGCTGCTCGCGGCGCCCGAGCTCGCGCCGTTCGCGCACAAGCTGCGGATCGAGCGCGAGGAGAAGCCGTACGTGCTCACCGAGCCGGAAGAGCAGGCGCTGAACGCGCGGCGTCCGACCGTCTCCGCCTGGCAGGCGCTCCACGACCGCCACGTCGCGACGCTCGAGATCCCGTTCGACGCCGGTGAGGGCGTGCAGCCGCACACCGTCAGCATGCTGCTCTCGTATCTCTACCGCCCCGACCGCGGACTCCGTCTCGCCGCGCAAGCGGCGTTCCTGGAGGGGCTCGAGCCGCGCGCGGACGTGCTCGCCGCCTGCTACGACGCGCTCGTCGGCGACCGGCTCGGAATCGACCGGCTGCGCGGCTTCACCGACCCGATGCAGCCCACGAACATGAGCAACGAGCTCGACGGCGAGACGGTCGAGGCGATGATGAGCGCGACCGAGGAGAGCTACGAGATCGCGCGGCGATGGTTTCGCGCGAAGGCGAAGCTGCTCGGCCTCGAACGGCTCGACCTCGCCGACCAGTACGCGCCCCTCGGCGAGGCGCGCGCGTTCTCGTGGCCGGAAGCGGTGGAGATCGTCGACACCTCGTTCGGGAGGTTCTCGCCGCGTCTCGCAGAGATCTTCCGCGCCTGCCTCGACGCCGGTCACGTGGACGCGCCGCCGCGTCCCGGCAGGGCGTCCGGGGCCTACTGCACCGCCGTGTCGACGCGCATCCTCCCGTACGTCCTGCTGAACTTCACCGAGCGGCTGCGCGACGTCACGACGCTCGCGCACGAGTTCGGGCACGCGACGCACAACGTGCTCTCGCTCGAGCGACAGGTTTGGCGCTCTCACCGAACCGGCATCCCCGTGGCCGAGGTGGCGTCGACCTTCGCGCAGTCGCTCGCCGACGACTACCTGCTCGAGGAGGAGACCGACGCGCAGACGCTGGCCGCGCACGCATCCGACCGGCTCGACAATGCGCTCGCCGCGATCTTCCGGCAGACGGTGCTCGCGCGCTTCGAGCAGCGTGCGTACGCGGTGCGCACGGAGGGGCGTGCGCTGACCGCCGAGCGTCTGTCCGAGGTGTGGCAGGAAGAGCAGACGCGCTACTACGGCGATGCGCTCGCGCTGCCCGATGCGTACAGGGTCGGCTGGTCGTACATCCCGCACTTCATCCACGTGCGCTTCTACACGTATGCCTACGCGTTCGCCCAGCTCGTCGCGCTGCTGCTCTACGGCCGCTACCGCGAGGATCCTGAGGCGTTCGCGCCGCTCTACCTCGACTTCCTCGGCCGGGGCGGGTCGGCGTCGCCCGCCGAGCTGCTCGAGCCGTTCGGCCTCGACCTCCGCTCGCCGGACACCTGGCGGGAGGCGTTCGCGCAGCTCGACACGCTGCGCGAGACGGCGGAAGCACTCTCGGCACGTGCTGCGCACTTGCCGAGAGACTAGGTTCGGCTTCGCGGAGCGGACGCCGGCAAAGCCGGCGTCCTTCCATCTGACGAGGGTGGTCGGTTCGGGTAGCGCGGCCGGTGGTGGCTTCGCCACCCCCGGCCGCTGCTTTGCAACGCTCGCAAGAGCGTCGCAACTTCCCGGCGCGACGCGTCCCGCGCGTATTCGCGCGCTAGCGTCGCTCCATGCTCGACCTCCTGCTCCCGCAGCGGTGTCTCGTCTGCGGTGGGGGCGGCGCCCAGCTGTGCGAGGGCTGCCGGGCCGGCCTGCCGGCGCTCGAGCCGCCCCTGTGCGGGCGTTGCGGCGCGCCGACGGCGTGGCCGGTGCCGCGCTGCCGCGAGTGCGCCGGCCGACGGCTCGCCTTTGCCACCGCACGTGCGGCCGTCGCGTACGACGACGGCGTCCGGCGTCTCGTTGCCGGCTGGAAGGAGCGGGGGTTGCGGCGGCTCGCAGAGACGGCGGCGGAGCTCGTCGCCGAGCGGCTGCCCCGCCCGGTCGTCGCCGTCGTGACGTTCGTACCCCCGGACGAGCACCGCCGTCTCCACCGTGGCCACCATCCGGCCGAGCGGCTCGCCCGCCCGCTCGCCTCCCGTTGGGAGCTGCCGTGCGAGGCGCTGCTCGAGCGCACCCGCACCGCACCCCGCCAGCGCGGCCTCCCGCTCGCGGCGCGGCGCCGCAACGTCGCCGGCTCGTTCCGAGCGCCTGAGCCGGTTCGCGGCCCTGTGCTCCTCGTCGACGACGTCTACACGAGCGGGGCGACCGTCGCCGCCGCCGCCTCGGCCCTGCGGACGGCCGGCGCGCGACGGGTCGAGGTCGTGACGTTTGCGCGCGTTGTCCGCATGCCCGGAGTAGGGTTAGGGAGAGCCCCAGAGAGGCCGATCTGAGGAGGCGAGATGGAGCTTCACGTCAAGGGCAAGAACCTCGAGGTGAGCGACTCGATCCGGAGCTACGCGGAGCGCAAGCTGGGCAAGCTCGACCGGCAGCTGAGGAGCAAGGTCGCCGAGGTCGAGGTCGAGCTGGCGGTCGAACGCAACCCGTCGATCGCCGAGAACCAGGTCGCCGAGGCCACCGTGCGGCTCAAGGGTCACACGCTCCGCGCCCGCGAAGCTTCCACCGACATGAAGGCCTCCATCGACGAGCTGGTCGAGAATCTCGTCCGTCAGATCAGGGAGGAGCGCGAGAAGCGGCGCTCCCGCCGCAAGGCCGTGGACAAGCAGGCCCTCAACGGCGGCGAGCCGCCCGCCGAGCTCCCAGAGGCCTAGAAGCGAGTGCCCCTCTTCCGGCGGCGGGAGTCGCTCCACGAACGGCTGGCCCGCGAGGGCGGGCTCGGCCTGCCGAGCGACGCGCCCGTCGACCCCCGGCCCGCCTTGCTCGAGACCGGCATCCACGGGCTGCAGCGCCCGCGCGACTGGGACGTGACGGTGGCGGTCGATGCGCCCGACGTCGAGGGCGACGCCGTCCGCTTCGTGACCCTCCCGGACGGCAGCGTGCTCGTCGAGGACGGCTCCGACTCCTCGCTCGACCCGCTCGCGTCCGCGGTGGAGCAGGAGCTGAAGCCGCCGTACCGCGCACGTGCGGCCCGGCAGAGCGAGACGCTCTGGGCGGTGCAGGCGAGACGGATCGAGGTGCTCCGGATCCCCGACGGCCCGGAGGGCGACGAGATCGAGCTTTCCCACACCGCCGACGGGACGACCTACGCGGTCGACGATGCGCGCCAGTTCGGCACGGTGCCCGTTCTCGAGGAGCGGGGCGCGCGCGAGGGCGCGGCGTACACCGTGCACGCGGAGCGGCTCGACGGCGAGCTCTGGGAGATCCGGGCCGCGGCCCTCTGAGGCCCGCCCGGTACCCTGTCGCCAATGGCCCAGCAGCTCGGCTCGTTCGAGAAGGTCCTTCGCGTCGGCGAGGGGCGTCGGCTCAAGCGGCTCGCCGAGCAGGCGGCCTACATCGGTACGCTCGAACCGGAGTTCGAGCGCCTCTCCGACACCGATCTGGCCGCGAAGACGGTCGACTTCCGCCGGCGGCTCGAGAACGGCGAGCACCTCGACGAGGTCCTCTTCGAGGCCTTCGCCGCGGTGCGCGAGGCGTTCAGGCGAACGCTCGGCGTCCGCCTCTTCGACGTGCAGCTGATGGGCGGCATCGTCCTGCACGAGGGCGATATCGCCGAGATGAAGACCGGCGAGGGCAAGACGTTCGTCGCCGTGCAGGCGCTCTACCTGAACGCGCTCACGGGGCGCGGCACGCACCTCGTCACCGTCAACGACTACCTCGCCAGGCGCGACCGCGACTGGACGCTGCCCGTCTACGAGGCGCTCGGCATGCGCACCGCCGCGATCGAGAACATGATGCCGTTCCAGCCCCGGCGAGAGGCGTACGAGTCCGACGTCACGTACGGGACGAACTCCGAGTTCGGCTTCGACTACCTGCGCGACAACATGTCCGTCTCGCTCGACGGCGTCGTGCAGCGCGGTCATGCATATGCGATCGTGGACGAGGTCGACTCGATCCTCATCGACGAGGCGCGGACGCCGCTGATCATCTCCGGCGAGCCCGAGACGGCCGCCCAGCTCTACTACGACTTCGCGCGCGTCGTGCCGCAGCTGATCGCGCACCAGGCGCAGGCCGGCGACCCGAAGGGCGCGGCCGAGGAGGCCGGCGCCGACTACGAGTTCGACGAGAAGCACAAGACGGTCGCGGTCACCGAGCAGGGCGTGGAGAAGGTCGAGCGCGCGCTGCGGATCGAGAACCTCTACGACCCGCGCAACTCGCAGCTCGTGAACCACCTGATCCAGGCCCTGAAGGCGCAGTCGCTCTACCACAACGACATCGACTACGTGATCCAGGACGGCGAGGTGAAGATCGTCGACGAGTTCACGGGCCGGATCATGGAGGGTCGCCGCTGGAGCGAGGGCCTGCACCAGGCGGTGGAGGCGAAGGAGGGCGTCCGCATCCAGGAGGAGCACCAGACGCTCGCGACGATCACGCTCCAGAACTACTTCCGCCTGTACGAGAAGCTCGCCGGCATGACGGGCACGGCCAAGACCGAGGAGAAGGAGTTCGTCGAGATCTACAACCTCAGCGTCGTCGAGATCCCCACGAACGTCGCCGTCGCGCGCCTCGACCAGCAGGACAAGGTCTTCAAGTCGAAGGAGGGCAAGTTCGTTGCGGTCGCTCGCGACATCAAGGAGCGCCACGAGAAGGGGCAGCCGGTGCTCGTGGGCACGATCGCGGTCGAGACCTCCGAGTACCTGTCGCAGCTGCTGACGCGTCAGGGCGTGCCGCACAACGTCCTCAACGCGAAAGAGCACGCGCGCGAAGCGGAGATCGTCAAGGACGCCGGGCAGCCGCACGCCGTCACGATCGCGACGAACATGGCGGGCCGCGGCGTCGACATCAAGCTCGGCCCCGGCGTGGTCGAGCTCGGCGGCCTCTACGTGCTCGGCACCGAGCGGCACGAGTCGCGCCGGATCGACAACCAGCTCCGCGGCCGCTCGGGCCGCCAGGGCGATCCCGGCGAGACGCGCTTCTACCTCTCGGGCGAGGACGACCTCGTGCGTCTGTTCGCCGGCGACCGGATCAAGGGGATCATGGAGCGCTTCAAGATCCCGGAGGACCAGCCGATGGAGGCGAAGATCCTCAGCCGGCAGATCGAGGGTGCGCAGAAGAAGGTCGAGGAGCAGAACTTCGTCATGCGCAAGAACGTCCTCAAGTACGACGACGTGATGAACCGGCATCGCGGCCGGATCTACGAGCAGCGGAACCAGGTGCTCGAGGGCGAGGACATGTCGGAGCAGGTGAAGCTCTGGATCGACGAGGTCGTCGAGGACGTCGTCCACCAGTTCACGCAGGAGGAGTATCCGGAGGAATGGGATCTCGAGGCGCTGACGAACGCGATGGCGGCGCTCTACCAGACCGAGATCACCGCGCAGGAGCTGCGTGAGGACCTCGGCGAGATCACGCGCGAGACGCTGATCGAGGAGTTCCAGACGGACGCGCGCGACGAGTACGCGGCGAAGGAGGAGGAGTTCGGCTCGGAGCTGATGCGTGAGCTTGAGCGCTTCGTGATCCTCCAGGTCGTCGACGTTCGCTGGCGCGAGCATCTCGAGAACATGGACTACCTCCGCGAGGGCGTGCACCTGCGCTCGATGGCGCAGAAGGATCCGCTCGTCGAGTACACGGCCGAGGGCGAGCGCATGTTCACGGGGCTCGGCTCCGCGATCCGCGCCGAGGTCGTGCTGCACATCTTCCACGCGGAGCTCGCCGGGCCGGAGGAGGGCGGCGCGCCGCCGCCGCAGCTCGCGCCGACCCCGACCGGCGGCGGAAACGGGAACCTGCGCTACGAGCACCAGACGACGGCGGGGGCCGCGGCGATCGCGGCGGCCGGCGCCGGCGGGCAGACGATGGCGATGGCGCCCACCGCGGTGCAGACCGTGCACACGTCGCCCCACGAGAAGCTCGGCCGCAACGATCCCTGCTGGTGCGGCTCCGGCAAGAAGTTCAAGAAGTGCCACGGCGCTTGAGTGCGAGCGGAACCTCCGGGTGCGCGAAGGCTCCAGGCGCCGCGCCCGGTACCATCGGCCCCGTCATGGCGGAGGAACGCGAACTCACCCTGCAGGAGCAGCTCGACGAGATCGGGGCCCAGCTCGACTGGGTCCGTGGTTACCTTTGACCCGGATCGGCTGAGGGCGCGGCTCGCCGAGCTGGAGCAGGAGCTCGGGCAGCCGGGATTCTGGGACGACCAGCAACGCGCGGCCGCAGTCTCCGCGGA
>DASPTD010000063.1:0-21174 GCA_035623575.1 Gaiellaceae bacterium | reverse complement strand
GCCTGCGGCGCGATCATCATCAGGTCGGCGAGCTCGTCGATCACCACGAGCAGGTAGGGCATCGTTTGTCCGCCGCGCTGGCGGAAGGCGCGGTTCGCCTCGTTGAGGTTGCGCGCACGGACGGATGAGAGCCGCTCGTAGCGGCGCTCCATCTCGGCGAGGCAGTTGGCGAGGACGGCGCTCGCCTCCTTCGGGCTCGAGACGACGGGCGTGAGCAGGTGCGGGATCGACTCATAGTGGCTGAGCTCGATCCGCTTCGGGTCGATCAGGATCATCCGCACCTCGTCCGGCGTCGCGCGCAGGAGGATCGACGTGAGCAGGGCGTTGATACAGCCGGACTTGCCCGAGCCGGTCGTGCCGGCGATGAGCAGGTGCGGCATCCGGGCGAGATCGGTCCAGACGGCCGCCCCCGAGATGTCCTTGCCGAGCCACGCCGCCAGCGGGCTCGCCGTCGCGGGCAGGTCGTCGAAGATGTCGCCGAGCGTGACGAGGTTCGGCGAGAGGTTCGGCAGCTCGACGCCGACCGCCTGCTTGCCCGGGATCGGCGCGAGGATCCGGATCTCCGTCGTTGCGAGCGCGTACGAGAGGTCGTCCTTCAGGGCGGCGACCTTCGACACCTTCGTGCCGGGGGCGAGCTGGAGCTCGTAGCGCGTCACGCGGGGACCGGAGATCTGACCGATCACGTTCGCCTCGACGCCGAAGTGCGCGAGCGTCTGCACGAGCAGGTCGGCGACGCGGGCCGCCGCCTCCTCGGTCGTCGCCGCCTTCTCCGGTGAGGGCCGCAGCACGTCACGGTCCGGGAGGCGATACTCGTGATGCTCGCTCGTCACGTCGTCGAAGAGGGTCAACGGGTCCTCGACGAGCGGCGCCGGCTCGGCGTGGACGAGCGGGGACAGCCCCAGCCCGACGTGCGCCGCCTCGTCCCCGACGACGTCGGGGTACGCCTCCTCGGCGTCCACCGGCCTCCTCGACCGCATGGGTGGGGACGCGGTGGGCGGCTCGGGCCAGGGCTGCGGTTCCGGGCGCGGCCGGCGCGCCCTCGTCGCCGCCCTGCGCATGCCGTGCCCGGAGCGGCGGAGGATCGCGCCGAGCGACGCGCCGGAGAGGAGCAGCCCGCCGACGAGGAGGAGCAGCGCGCCGAGGATCGTCGAGCCGGTGACGCCGACCGCGACGCCGAAAGCACCGCCGAGCGCCCGGCCGGCATAGCCGCCCTGGTCCTTGCCGAGCGCGAGCAGGAGGCCGAAGACGAGCAGGGCAAGGCCGGTGCGGAAGGGGCGCACGTCGACGAGCGCGCTGCGGGCGACCATCAGGCCGCCGACCGCGACGAGCAGCACCGGCATCCCCCACGAGGCGCCGCCGATCAGCGAGTGGAGGCCGCGGTCGAGCGCCCGGCCGACGTAGCCGCCGTCCCAGCCGAAGTAGAGGATGCTGCCGAGGAAGGCACCGAGCGCGACGAGCCCGAGCCCCCAGAGCTCGGGGCGGTGCAGGCTCGGCGTGCGTGCCGTCTTCGGGCGGCTCCGCCCCCGCCTGCGTGGACGCAGCTTGCTCTTGCGCTTGCGCGCCATGCGGCCCTGTTCGCGCGCGGGAAGCCGGCTCCTGCCCGGAGCTCCTTCAGGCGCTTCCGAACGAGCCGATGCGCTCCACGAGCAGCTCGAGGAAGCGCCCGGCGTCGACGTCGACGCCGACGTGCGCGTTGCGCGGGCCGTCGGTGACGAGCCAGCGGTCGACCACGGTCCGGCCGTCGCAATGCCGGGAATCCGTCTCGATCTCGACGTTGCAGTGGAGCGTCGTCACGAGCGTCGGGTCGATCACGTGCGCGACTGCGAGCGCGTCGTGGATCGGCGAGCCGGCCATGCCGTAGCGGCGCTCGTGGAACTGCTGGAAGAAGTCGGACAGCTCGGCGACGACGCGACCCACCGGCCCCGTGTCTCGCAGCCGCTCGGCGTGCGCGCGCGTGAACAGCGCCTTGTGCGTGACGTCGAGGCCGATCATCGTCACCGGAATCCCGCTGCCGAAGACGAGCGCGGCCGCTTCCGGATCGACGAACGCGTTGAACTCCGCGGCCGGGGTGACGTTGCCCTCGGCGATCGCGCCGCCCATCCAGACGATGCGGCCGAGGCGGTGGCCCACGTCGGGCCGGCGGCGGAGCAGCTGTGCGACGTTCGTCAGCGGTCCGGTGGGGACGAGCACGACTCCCGGCTCGATCAGCTCGTCGAGGAGGTCGACCGCGTCCACGGGAAGCGGCTTCGCCGTCGGCTCGGGCAGGGCAGGCCCGTCGAGGCCGCTCTCGCCGTGCACGTGCGCGGCCGTGCGCAGGCTCCGCTCCAGCGGGCGCTCGGCGCCGGCGGCCACCGGAACGTCGGTGCGGCCGGCGAGCTCGAGCACCTTGAGCGCGTTGCGCGTCGTCTTGTCGAGCGTCTGGTTGCCGGCGACGGTCGTCACGGCGCGCAGCTCGATCTCGGACGAGGCGAGCGCGAGCAGGATCGCGATCGCGTCGTCGTGGCCGGGATCACAGTCGATCAGAATCGGAACGCTCACAGCAGCGCGTCCACCTCCGCTGCGGTCGGCAGCGACGTCTGGGCGCCGAAGCGCGAGGCAGCGAGCGCGCCCGCGGCGCAGGCGCGGCGCAGCGCGTCGTCCCGCTCGCGGCCCTCGAGCAGCGAGACGACGAGGCACGCGGTGAACGCGTCGCCGGCAGCCGTGCCGTCGACCGCTTCGACGTCCGGCGCGGCCGCGCGCGCCACCTCCGCCCCGCCCTCGAGCAGGACGGCGCCCTCTGCGCCCAGCGTCACGGCGATCACGCCGTCGCGCTGCGTCAGTGCCTCCAGCTCGTAGCGGTTCACGACGGTGACGTCGGCCGCAGGCACCGGGCCGCGCGCCGGCGCGGCGTTGAGGAAGAACGGCCCCGGCGCGGTCGCCGCCACGTGGCGCACCGTATCGGGCGGGATCTCCAGCTGCGCGAGCACGCCGCCGGCATCGGGCAGCACGACGTCCTCCGGCCGAAGCTCGAGGTTGGCGCCGGGCGCGACGACGATCTCGTTCTCGCCGTCGGCGTCGACGGTGATGAGCGCGACGCCCGTCGTCGCCGCCGGAGCGGTCTTCAGCAGCTCGAGCCCGACACCCGCACGCTCGAGCTCGGCCAGCGCCTCCCGGCCGAAGTCGTCGCCGCCGATGCACGCGATGAGCGTCACGTCGGCTCCGAGGCGCGCCGCCGCGACCGCCTGGTTCGCGCCCTTGCCGCCGGGGACGCGCACGAAGGTCGCACCGCCGACCGTCTCCCCCGGCCGCGGCAGGCGCTCCGCCCTCGCGACGAGGTCGAGGTTGATCGAGCCCACGACGGTCAGGCGAGGAGCCGGCACGCAGGAGTCAGATCGCGGTGAGCCTGCGCAGGTCTTCCAGGCCCCTGCCGAGCAGGTTCTCGCGCAGGTCGAAGAGCCCGGCCCAGAGCGACGAGCGGGCGGGCGCCGCGTCGAGGCGCGCCGCGGTCGTCAGGCCCTCGAGCGCGCGCACGAACACCGCCAGCTCGAGGTAGGCCTGTGCGACCCGTTCGGGTGCTGCGCGGACTCCCGCCCGCGAGAGGACGGGCTCCCAGTCGAGCAGCTCCGCGGCGCCGGGGCCGCCGTACCAGGAGCGGCCCTCGGCGGCATCGGCCTCGAGCTCGAGCAGATAGCGGTCGAGCGGCTCGGCGAGGCCGGCGAGGGCCGTCTCGACGCTGTCGGCGGCCCGGCGCAGCGCCGCCTGGCGCCCGCTCGCGGTGGACGGCTGCGCGTCGCCCCTCGCCCAGCGCTCGAGCAGCCGGCAGAACGCGAGCGCGGCAGCCTCGCAGGAGCCGACCTGCGCCACGAGCAGCCGTGCGGTCGGCTGCTCGCCGGCGAACTCCTCGAGCACGTCCGCCCAGGTCGGCAGGTAGCGCAACCGCGGCACGAGCGCACTAGACCTCGACGAGCACCGGCAGGATCATCGGCCGCCGGCGCGTCCGGTCGTAGACGAGCCCGCCGAGGGCCTCGTGCAGGTGCTCCTGCAGCAGCTTGATCTCCGTGATGTCGTCGTCGAGCAGCTCGACGAGCACGCGGCTCGCCTCCTCCCTCAGCTCGGCGAGCAGCGGCTCGGCCCCGTCTCCGAACCCGCGCGCGATCAGCTCCGGCGGCGCCGTCAGCGCGCCCGCGACGTTGTCGCCGGCGAGCGTCGCGACGACGATCAGCACGCCGTCCTCCGCGAGCCGCCGCCGGTCGCGCAGCGCGACGTCGTGCACGTCGCCCACGCCCAGGCCGTCCACCAGCGTCACGCCGGCGGCGACGTGATCGACGATGCGCGCGCCCTCCTCCGAGAGCTCGACGACGCTGCCGTTCTCGGCGAGCAGGATCCGCTCGTCGGGGATGCCGCCCTCGCGCGCGAGCTGCGCATGCGCGGCGAGCATCCTGAACTCACCGTGCACGGGCATCACCGCGCGCGGGCGCAGGAGGCCGAGGATCGTGCGCAGCTCCTCGGCGCGGCCGTGACCCGAGACGTGCACGGGCGCGTTGTCTTCGTGCAGTACCTCGGCGCCTGACTTCGCGAGGCGGTTGATCGCGTCGTGGACGCGCAGCTCGTTGCCGGGGATCGGCTTCGCGGAGATGATCACGGTGTCGCCCGCTTCGACGGACACCGCCGGGTGGTCGTCGTACGCGATCCGGGTCATCGCCGAGAGCGGCTCGCCCTGGCTGCCGGTGCAGAGGATCAGCTGTTCCTGCAGCGGCAGCTCTGCGAGCTCGTGCGGGCGGAGGATCATCTCGTCCGGGACGTCCATGTAGCCGAGGTTGCGCGCGATGTTGGAGTTCTTGCGCATCGAGCGCCCGACGAAGGCGACCTTGCGGCCGCAGTCGATGCCGACGTCGACGGCCTGTTGCATCCGGTGCACGTTCGACGCGAACGATGCGACGAGGATCTTGCCCTTGCGCGACGGGAAGATCTGGCGGAATGCCTCGCCGACGACACGCTCGGACTGCGTGAAGCCCGCCCGCTCCGCGTTCGTCGAGTCCCCGAGCAGCAGGTCGACGCCGCGATTGCCGATCGCCGCGAGCCGGCCGACGTCGGTGCGCTGTCCGTCGACGGGCGTGTGGTCGAGCTTGTAGTCACCCGTGTGGAAGACGAGGCCGCCGGGGGTGTCGAGCACGATCGCGGCCGCGTCCGGGATGGAGTGCGCCATGCGCACGAACTCGATCGTGAACGGGCCGAGGTGGAACGGCTCGTCGCCGGGCGCCACCTCGCGCAGCTCGGCCTCGCGTACCAGGCCGTGCTCGTCGAGCTTCGACTTCACCAGCCCGAGCGTCAGCCGCGTCGCCGCCACGACCGGGATGTGCACCTCCCGCATCAGATACGGCAGCCCGCCCACGTGGTCCTCGTGGCCGTGCGTGAGCACGACACCGCGGATCATCGCGGCGTGCTCCACGAGATACGAGACGTCCGGCAGGAGGAGGTCGACTCCGAGGTGCTCGTCGCGCGGGAATGCGAGGCCCGCGTCCACGATCACGATCGAGCCGTCCGCCTCGAACACGGTCATGTTCTTCCCCACCTCGCCGAGGCCGCCGAGCGGGATGATCCGGCAGACGCCCATTCCGGGCTCCAGTCTAGTTGTGCCCTAGGCGCGCGCCGGCTGCAGGACGCCGCCGCGCTCGAGGCAGAGGCGGACCTGCTCGAGCTCCCAGTCGGTCGGCTCGACCATCGGCAGCCGATACCCGCCCACCTCGTGTCCGAGCAGGTTGAGCGCAGCCTTGATCGGGATCGGATTCGTCGTGATCCTCAGCAGCTCGAACGCCGGCCGCATCTCCTCGTTCAGCGCCCGGGCGCCGTCGACGTCGCCGTCCTTGTAGCGGCGCACCATCTCCTTCGTCTGCGGCCCCCAGACATGCGTGTGCACGCAGACGCCGCCGGCGCCGCCGATCCCGAGGAACGGGAAGATGAGGTTGTCGTCGCCCGCGTAGAGCGTGAGCCCCGTCTCGACGATCCGGCGCGCCTGCTCGAGGTCGTCGTTGGCCTGCTTCACCGCAGCGACGTTCGGGATCGTCCCGAGCTCGGCGATCGTCTCCGGCTCGATGTTCACGACCACGCGGCTGGGGATGTTGTAGACGACGATCGGCTTGTCGGTCGCGGCGGCGATCTCCTGAAAGTGGCGGACGATCGCCCGCTGGGGCGGCTTGTTGTAGTACGGCGTGACCACGAGGATTCCGTCGACGCCGAGCTCGTGCGCGGCCTCCGTGAGGTGGACGGAGTGCGCGGTGTCGTACGTTCCGGTGCCGGCGACGATCGCGGCGCGATCGCCGACCGCGTCCACCGCAGCGGCGAAGAGCTCGAGCTTCTCGTCGTCGCTGAGCGTCGGCGCCTCGCCCGTGGTGCCCGAGACGACGAGGCCGTCGGAGCCGTGGTCGACGAGATACGCCGCGAGCTCGCGGAACTTCTCGACGTTCACCGAGCCGTCCGGGTGGAACGGCGTGACGATCGCCGTCAGGACCTCGCCGAGCACGATCGATCGATTGTACGCCGTTCGCTCAGCCGAGCGCGTCCACGAGCTCGCGCAGCGCGAAGAAGATCGCCTCCGAGAACGTCGGGTACGGCTGGATCGTGTCGACGAGTACGTCGACCGGCGTCCCGGTCCGGACGGCGAGCGTCAGCTGGCCGAGCCACTCGGCCGCCTGCGGGCCGACCGCCACGGCGCCGACGAGCGCGCGCTCGGCCGGGTCGGCGAAGAGGCGGACGAAGCCGTCGCGCTTCGGCCGCTCGTACGTCGCCAGCCGCGGCGTCGCCGTCAGCTCCCAGCGCGCCGAGACGAGGTCCTCGCCGGCCGTCCTTCCGACCGTCGCCACCTCCGGGTCGGTGAAGATCCCGGCCGGGACGGCGCGGTAGTCCGCCCGCGCCGGCCGCCCCGCCATGTCGGCGGCCGCAACGCGCGCCTGGTACTTCCCCACGTGCGTGAAGAGCGCGACGCCGGTGACGTCGCCGATCGCCCAGACGTTCTGCGCCGCGCGCAGGCGCTCGTCGACGGCGATCCCGCGGGGGCCGATTGTGACGCCGAGCTGCTCGAGGCCGAGATCCTGCGTGTTCGGCCGGCGGCCGGTCGCGACGAGCAGCCGCTCGGCCTCGACCGTCGAGCCGCCCGACAGGCGCAGGCGCACGCCCGGCTCGGCCGCCTCGACTGCGACGCCGAGCCGCACGTCGATCCCCTCGTCACGGAAGACCTCCGCGAGCAGCGTGCCCGCCTCCTCGTGCACCCGGCCGAGCAGGCGCGGCCCGTGCTCGATCACGGTCACCCGCGCGCCCATGCGGGCGAAGAACTGCGCCAGCTCCGCGCCCACCGGGCCGCCGCCCATGACGGCCAGGCTCGCCGGCACCTCGTGCGTCCGCGCCGCGTCCTGGTTCGTCCAGTACTCGACGCCCTCGAGCCCCGCCACCCAGGGAATCGCGGGCGAGGAGCCGCTGGCGACCACGAGGCGGTCGTACGGGAGCTCCAGCCCGTCCACCTCGACGACGCCCGCGCGGGCGACGCGGGCGCGCCCGCGCACGAACGCGCACCGCTGCCCGTCAAGCCACGCGAGCTGGCCGGCGTCGTCCCAGTCGCTCGTGACCCAGTCCCGCCAGCTCCAGACGCCGGCCGGGTCCGGGGACCCAGGCTCGAGGCCGGGCGCACGCGCGAGCGACGACGCCAGCTCGGCGGTGCGCAGCATCGTCTTCGTCGGCATGCACGCGAAGTAGGAGCACTCGCCGCCGACGAGCCTGCTCTCGACGAGCGTGAGCTCGACGTCCGCGTCGAGCCGGCGCAGGGCGCCGACGAAGTGCTCTCCGGTCGACCCCCCGCCGAGGACGACGACCTTCGTCACAGCAGCAGCTCGAGCCCGAGCGTCAACCCGGGCGGCAGCGTCGCGAGCTTGTCGAGAGCGAGGAGGACGCCGTCGGCGAACGACTCGCGCGCCGTCGTGTCGTGGCGGATCGTCAGCAGCTGGCCCTCGCCGCCGAAGATCACCTCCTGGTGCGCGACGAGCCCCGGCAGCCGCACGGAGTGGATCACCGTGTCCCCTCCGATCAGCGCGGCGGTCGCCTTCGCAGTGCCCGACGGAGCGTCCCTCTTCGCCTCGTTGTGCAGCTCGATGATCTCCGCACGCGGGAAGTGGACCGCAGCCTGTCGCGCGAACCGCATCATCAGCACCGCGCCGATCGAGAAGTTCGGCGCGACGAAGAGGCGCAGGCCATGCTCGAGCGCGATCTCCCCGAGCGGCTGCGGATCCCACCCCGTCGTGCCGACGACGCACGAGACGCCCTGCTCGAGCGCCGCGCCGACGTTCTCCGGTGCGGCATCCGGCGTCGTGAAGTCGACGGCGGCGTCGAGCCCACGCACCTCGACCGGATCGCCGATCTCGATCCCCTTGACGACGTGCCCCGCTCGCTCGAGCACGGGCACGAGCGACCGCCCGACCTTTCCCTCCGCACCGAAGAGCGCGACGTTCATGCCGCCGCGCGCGTGACGAGATTCGGGTTGGCCTGTCGCACGGCAGCCCGCAGCCGGTCCTCGTCGGGCCCCACCCCGGCCGCCGAGATCTGCGCAGGCGCGAGCAGCACGGCGGCGAGCTCGGCGACCCCGTCCTCCTCGACCGCGTCGATCTCCCGGATGATCCTGTTCAGCGTCAGGAGCTCCGTGTCGGCGATGAGCGACTTGCCGAGCCGGCTCATCCGGTTCGAGGTCGACTCCATCGAGAGCATGATCCGCCCCTTGAGGCTCTCCTTTGCGCGGTCGAGCTCGCCCTTGCGGAGCTTGCCGGCGGCGATCTCACCGACCTGCTCGACGCAGATCTCGACGCAGGCGGAGAGATTCTCCTCGCGCGTGCCGACGTAGAAGCCGACGAGACCCGTGTCGGTGTACTGCGACGCGAAGCTGTAGACGGAGTACGCCATGCCGCGCTTCTCGCGGATCTCCTGGAACAGGCGGGACGACGCCGAGCCGCCGAGGATGCTGTCGAGCAGCGAAGCCGCGAAGCGGCGCCGGTCGGAGCGCGAGATGCCGGGCGCGCCCAGGCAGACGTGGTACTGCTCCGTGTCCTTGCGCTGGAAGCGCAGCCCCGGCGGCGGCGCCTGCACGAGCGGCCGCCGCAGGCGCGACCCGCGCCGTTCGTCGGCGGCGCTGCGACGCTCGAAGCGCTGGAGAAGGGCGACGAAGCGGTCGTGGACGATGTTCCCGGCGGCCGCGACGACGATGTTCCCGCCCGTGTACATCGTGCGGTGATACGCGGAGATGGAGCGCCGGCTGACCGTCGAGATCACCTCTGCCGTGCCGATCACCGGCCGCCCGAGCGCGTGCGCGCCGAACACGGCCTCGGAGAAGAGGTCGTGGACGAGCTCCTGCGGCGTGTCCTCGTACATGGCGATCTCCTCGAGCACGACCTCGCGCTCCTGGTCGAGGTCGGCGAACGCGGGCGCGAAGACCATGTCCGTCATCACCTCGAGCGCCTCCTCCACGTGCCGGTCGGGCACGCGCGAGTAGACGACGGTGTGCTCGCGCGACGTCGCCGCGTTCAGCTCGGCGCCCATCGCGTCGAACGTCTCGGCGATCTGCTGCGCGTCGTAGGACCGCGAGCCCTTGAACAGGAGGTGCTCGATGAAGTGGGAGACGCCCGCCCGGTCCGGCCGCTCGTCGCGCGAGCCGGCGCCGATCCAGAAGCCGAGCGAGACGGAGCGGACGCTCGGCACCTTCTCCGAGATCACCCGCTCGCCCGTGTCGAGCTCCGAGAGCACGTACTTCTGCACGCGGCGATGGTACTAGGCGGCGAACTGGAGCCCGGAGCCGTTCCGCTTCGCGAGGTAGAGCGCCTCGTCGGCGAGCCGGAAGAGCGTCTGCGGGTCGCTCGCGTCGCCGGGACAGGTCGCCACGCCGAAGCTCGTGCGGATGCCGAGCAGCCGGGCGTCGTCGCTTCCCTCGAGCCGCTCGACGATGCGGCGCACGACCGTGCGCGCGCCGTCCTCCTCGGCTTCGGCGAGCAGGATCGCGAACTCGTCGCCGCCGATGCGGAAAGCCTCGTCCGTCTTGCGCAGCGCAGCGCGCACGATGCGGGCGAACGTCTGGAGCGCCTCGTCGCCGGCGGCGTGCCCGAAGCGGTCGTTCAGCTGCTTGAAGCCGTCGAGGTCGCACACCACGAGCCCGAAGGGACGGTCGTAGCGCAGCGCGCGCGCCACCTCGCCGTCGAGCCGGTCGACGAAGGCGCGCCGGTTGGGCAGGCGGGTGAGCGTGTCGTGGTCGGCGAGGAAGCGCAGCTCCTCGAGATGCGCCGAGGCCACGATCGCCGCCCCCGCCTGGTTGGCGAAGATGCGCAACGCCTGGAGCTTCTCCGCCGACGGCAGCAGCCGGTCGTCCGGCTCGTCCGCACCGAGCATCCCGATCACGGCGCCGGCGCGGTCGTACAGCGGGACGAGCAGCCAGTGCCGGTTCCATGCCCGGGGCCCGCGGCCGTTGAGCTGCGAGACGTAGCCGACCTTCTCGGACTGCACGCGCCGCTCCGCCTCGTCGCTAGGTAGCAGAAAGCAGCCCTCGATCTCGAAGGCCGGGTCGAGCAGCGGCTCGACGTCGGCGAGGAAGATGGGGCGGTCGAACTGGGGCCCGCCGACGTTCCGGCCGACCGCGGCGCGCGGCTCGAGCCGGGAGGTCGGATCGGCGAGCAGCGCAAGCACGCTCTGGAAGCCGAGCGCGTCGCGCACGCCGGTGCAGACGGCGCGCAGGATCTCGTCGGCCGCAGGCTCGTCGTTGAGCCGGGACGACACCCGGAGCAGCTGCTCGAGCGCGAGCCGGTGCCGTGCCGCCTCTGCCGCGTCCTGGGCCGACTGCACCGCGAGCGCCGCGTGGTCGGCGAGCGAGACGAGCACGTCGAGCTCCTCGTCCGTCGGGCGGAGACCGCTCAGGGGCGCGTCGACGGAGAGGATGCCGAGCAGGTGCCCGTCCCCGTGGCGCATCGGCAGGAAGAGGGCGTCCTCCGGCTGCCAGGCGCCGGCTCCCCCGTCGTCGGTGCCGGCCGGGAGGACGGACGCGACGCGGCCGCCGACGCGCTCCGAGAGCAGGGACTCCCACTCCGCGCGGTCGCGCAGCTGCCCGAGCAGGGACGTCCGCACGCCCTCGTCGCCGTGCACGGTCGTGACGCAGAAGTCGTCCCAGGCGGGACGGTAGAGGTTGATCACGACGGTCTCGTAGCCGAGCGAGGCCGAGACCGTGCGCGCGATCGCGGCCAGGAGCGCCGGCAGGTCGCTCTCGGCGCGGACGAGCCGGGAGACCTCGAGCAGGCCTCGCAGGGGCGAGATGTGTGAGTTCGACGGCGCTGCCACAGGCTGCGGGGTTGAGCTTCCCCACAACGGTCATCGGCATTTCGAGTGCGTCCGCGTACCCCCTCCGGGGGACACCGGGCTCACCCTCGACCGGGAGACGGAGTCGAGGGCGGCTGCTCACCCGCCCTCGACCCCGGCCTCAGTGCCGTCTAGCGCCGGTCCCGGCCGCCGCCCCGGCGGCCGCGGTCGCCGTCGCGGCGCGGGCGGTCCTCCTCCGGCGGCCGCGGCGGCGCGTCCTTCGCCCGCTCGATCAGCTCTTCCGGCTGGACGAGCCGGTCGCCCTCGTGCTTCGCGATCAGCTTGAGACCGATGCGGCCGCGTGCCTTGTCGACCTCTTGGACGATGACGTCGACGACGTCGCCGCGGGACATCACGTCCTCGATGTGGCCGACCCGCCCCGGGCCGACGTTCGAGACGTGGAGGAGCCCGTCGGTGCCCTTCTTCAGCTCGACGAACGCGCCGAACTGCGTCGTCTTGACGATCTTGCCGGTGTACGTGTCGCCCACCTCCGGCTCCTTCGTCAGGCTCTGGATCGCGGCGATCGCCGCACTCGCCTTCTCGCCGTCGGTCGCGTAGATGAGGATCGTGCCGTCCTCTTCGATGTCGATCTGGACCTCGTAGTCCGACTCGAGGCCGCGGATCGTCTCGCCGCCCTTGCCGATGACGAGGCCGATCTGCTCCTGGTTGATCTTGATCGACGTGATCCGCGGCGCGTTCGAGGACAGCTCGGCCCGCGCCTCCGGGATGACCGCGAGCATCTGGTCGAGGATGAAGTCGCGCGCCCGCTTCGCCTGCTCGAGCGCGTCGCGCATGACCTGCTGGGTGACGCCCGTGATCTTGATGTCCATCTGGAGCGCGGTGATGCCGTCCCGCGAGCCGGCGACCTTGAAGTCCATGTCGCCCAGGTGGTCCTCCGCGCCCTGGATGTCGGTCAGGATCACGTAGTCGTCGCCTTCCTTGACGAGGCCCATCGCGATGCCGCTGACCGGCGACTTGATCGGCACGCCGGCGTCCATCAGCGACAGCGTCGAGCCGCAGACCGAGCCCATCGACGAGGAGCCGTTCGACTCGAGCGTCTCGGAGACGAGCCGGATCGTGTACGGGAACTCGTCGGGTCCGGGGATGACCGCCTCGAGCGCACGCTGTGCGAGGGCGCCGTGGCCGATGTCGCGCCGCTTCGGGCCACGCATGAAGCCCGTCTCCCCGACCGAGTAGGGCGGGAAGTTGTAGTGGTGCATGTAGCGCCGCTCCTCCTCGAGGGAGAGGTCGTCGATGCGCTGCCCCTCCTTCGCGGTACCGAGCGTCAGCGAGGTGAGGATCTGCGTCTGGCCGCGCTGGAACAGGCCGGAGCCGTGCGCACGCGGGTTGACGCCGACCTCGATCTCGATCGGACGGATCTCGTCGGTGGCGCGGCCGTCCGGGCGGCGCTTCTCGACGGCGATCTTCTTCCGCACGAGATCCTTGTAGATCGACTCGCACGCCTTCTTGACCCACGACTTCGTCACCGAGTCCTTCGCCGGCTCACCGGCCTCCGGCTCGGTCGGGGCGGGGCCGACCGGGAAGGGCAGCTGCACCTCTTCGGCGATCTTCTCGAAGAGCAGGTGACGCTTCGCCGACTTGAGCTGCTTCGAGTCCTGCTCGGCGTCCGTGAGGGCACGCAGCTCCTCGCCGAACTGCTCCCGCACCGGCTCCTCGACGGCGGTGGCGCGCTGCTTGTCGAGCAGCGCCTGGAGGCCCGAGCGCACCTGGAGCTGGCGGGTGATGTCGTCGTCGGTCGTGTCCATCGAGAGCGGCGGGCAGAGCTCGCCGAGCAGCTCCTCGACGATCGCGCCGGCGTCCTTCAGACCGGCGGACTGGATCCGCTCCCAGATCGCGTGGCCGTGGTCGCGCTCGAGCTCGGCGGCGACCTCGAGGTCGAGCCACTTGGGCTTGCCGGCCTGGCGCTGCAGCTCCTCCTGGGCCTCGCACAGCTTCACGATCTCCGCGTGCGCGAGCTCGAACGCCTCGAGGATCGTGTCCTCGGGGATCTCCTCCGCGCCGGCCTCGACCATCGTCAGGGCCTCCTTCGTGCCGACGACGATGAGATCGAGCGTCGAGTCGTCCTCGACCTCGCGCAGCGTCGGGTTGACGACGAGGCTGCCGTCGATCAGGCCGACGCGCACCGCGCCGACGGGCCCGAGGAACGGAAGCGGCGAGATCATCAGCGCCGCGGAGGCGCCGTTGATGCACAGGATGTCGTGTGCGGTGACGAGGTCGGCCGAGAGCACGGTGCAGATCACCTGCACCTCGTTGCGGAAGCCCTTCGGCCAGAGCGGCCGGATCGGGCGGTCGATCATGCGCGCGGTGAGGATGGCCCGCTCGGTGGGGCGCCCCTCGCGCTTGAAGAAGCCGCCGGGGATCTTGCCCGCGGCGTACATCCGCTCTTCGACGTCGACCGTGAGCGGGAAGAAGTCCGCGCCCTCGCGCGTCTCCTGGCGGCCCTGGGCCGTGGCGAGCACCATCGTGTCGCCGGAGCGGACGACGACGGCGCCGTCCGCCTGCTTCGCGAGCTTGCCGGTCTCGAAGCTGATCTCCTGGTTCCCTACCTGGACGGAGACCTGAGCCCGGCGCTCGGTCGCGATACTCATTCGATTGTCCTCCACTCTGCTTGTGGAGGGCGGGAGTTTGAGACAGCCCCTGGGGCCGGGGCTCGCTCAAACTTCCACCCTCCGGTGGTGGTTGGAGCTAACGGCGGAGGCCGAGCTCCTTGATCAGGGCGCGATAGCCCTCGAGGTCGTGCTTCTGCAGATACGTCAAGAAGCGTCGACGCCGGCCGACGAGCTTCAGCAGCCCGCGGCGGGAGTAGTGGTCGTGCCGGTGGGTGCGGAGGTGCTCGGTCAGCTCGTTGATCCGCTGCGTGAGCATCGCGACCTGCACCTCGGTGGAGCCTGTGTCGGCCTCGTCGCGGCCGTGCTTCTTGATGATCTCCTGCTTCGCTTCCTTCGTGAGGGCCATGAGCCTCCTCGTCGACGTCTCCCGAGCCCCCGCACCGCGCGCGAAGGAAGAGACGCACGCGGGCCGGAGCTGGGTCAGGCGCTAGGGTAGCAATCCCGCATGGTTGCTGCGTTCGAGCTCCAGGTCGAGCGGTGACGGCCGGCGTCGCCGCCGGGCATCCCGCGACCGCCGCCGCCGGGGTCGAGGTGCTCGCCGACGGGGGGACGGCGGCCGACGCGGCGGTCGCCGCCGGGCTCGCCTCCTGCGTCGCCGAGACCGTGATGACCGGGCTGCTGGGCGGCGGTCACGCGATCTACCTCGATACGAGCACGGGCGTCGTCCGTAACCTCGACTGCTTCTGCGCCGTCCCGGGCCTCGGTGTCACACGGCAGGAGGAGGAGCTCCTGCACCTCGACGTCCCCTTCGGCGAGGAGCTCGTCCACTACGCGGTCGGCCCCGCCTCGTGCGCGGTGCCCGGTGTGCCCGCGGGGCTGCAGGCCCTCTGGCGGGCCTACGGCCGCCTCCCCTGGTCGCGGTTGTGCGAGCCGGGACTGCGACTCGCGCGCGAGGGAGTGGCACTGCCACCGGCACATGCCGCCTGCCTGGAGATGCTCGCGCCCGTGTTCACGCTGCGCGAGGGAAAGCGGATCTACGCGCCCCACGGCACGCTGCTCCGCGCGGGCGAGCGGCTCGAGCAGCCGGGACTCGTCGCCGCGCTCGAGGCGCTCGCCGCCGAGGGTGGCCGGAGCGCCTACGGCGGCACGATCGCGGAGTCGCTGCTCGCGCTCTCCCGCGAGCGCGGCGGCCGGCTCGCTCCTGCCGACCTCGCCGCGTACGAGGTCTCGTGGAGCGACCCCGTCGAGGCGGCCTGGCTCGGCGTCCGCTTCCTCACGCGCGGCGGGCTCTCGGGCGTCGCCCCCACCCTCGCCCGCCTGCCGCGCCTGCGCGGGCAGGCGCCGGCGGAGCGGCTGCTGGCGCTCGTCGCCGCGCTGGACGGTGCCGCAGGGCCGGAGACGCACACGACGAACCTCGTCACGGTCGACGCCGAGGGCAGCGCCTGCGTCCTCACGACGAGCCTCGGCCTCGGCTCGGGCGACTGGCTGCCCGGGCTCGACCTGCACCTCAACAGCATGCTCGGCGAGACCGACCTGCTCCAGGTGCCGCTCGAGCCCGGCGACCGGATGGCGAGCATGATGGCGCCGAGCCTCGTCCTGGACGACCGCGGCCTCGTGCTCGCGATCGGGGCCGCCGGCGGGACGCGGCTGCGCACCGCCCTGCTCACCGTCGCGGCGGCGGTCATCGACGAGGGCGTCGAGCCCCAGGCGGCCGTCGACAGGCCGCGGGCCCATCCCGCGGGCGCGCTCGTCCACGCGGAACCGGGCGTCGACGAGGAGGCGCTGGTCCGGCTCGAGGCCTCGGGGCGCGCCGTCCGCCGCTGGCCGGCACGGCACCACTACTTCGGCGGCGTCAGCGCCGTCGGGCGAGCGGGCCGGGCGGCGGATCCGCGGCGGAGCGGTGCGGCGCTCGCAGCTCCCCCGGCACGCTGACCGGGATCCAGCCGGCGTACGCGCACAACGGACAGACCTCCTCCCCGCCGCCTCCCGTGGCCGGCCTCGCGTAGATCTCGCCGCACTCGAGGCAGCGGACCGAGTCGAGGACTGCCAGCGCCGGAGCATGGCGGTGTCCGACGGCCATACCAGGGAAGATGCCCCAGCCGGGGCAAACTTGCGCGTTGTTAGACGGGCGGGCGGGCCGCCCGGGCCCGCCGGACGTCGTCCTCGATCGCGGCGACGAGCTCGGCCTCCGAGCCGAAGGCGGCCTCGTCCCGCAACCGCTCCCATAGGGCGATGACGAGCCGCTGCTCGTAGAGGTCGCCCTCGAAGTCCAGGAGGTGCGCCTCGACCCGCCGCTCGCTGCCCCCGTAGTGCGGATTCGTGCCGATCGAGATCGCCGCCCGGCGGCCGAGCGCCTCGCCCGCGTAGATGCCGTAGCCGGGCACGAGCAGGTCGGCCGGCACGGCGACGTTGGCGGTCGGGAAGCCGAGCGTCCCGCCGCGCTGGTCGCCGAGGACGACCGTCCCCTCCACCTCGGCCGGACGCCCGAGCAGCGGTGCCGCGCGCTCGACATCGCCGGACTGGAGCAGGTGCCGGATGTGGCTCGAGGAGACGTTCTCGACGAGCGGCACGCGCCGCACGTCGAAGCCGAGACGCTCGAGCAGGTCGAGATCGCCGCTCCGCCCGTGGCCGAAGCGGAAGCCGTCGCCCGCGGTCACGACCTCTGCCCCGATCGCTTCCAGCACCGTGGCCGCGAACGCCTCGGGCGTGAGCGCGGCGAGCACCGCGTCGAAGCGGAGCAGCAGCACGTCCTCGACCCCCAGCTCCTCGAACAGCTCGAGGCGCCGCTGCGTGGTCGTGAGCAGCTCGACGCGATTGCCGAGGATCGTGCGCGGATGGGGATCGAAGGTGACGACGGCCGGGTGAAGATGCGCCGCCCGGGCCGCCTCGAGCACGCGCCGGTGTCCGAGATGGACGCCGTCGAAGGTGCCGATCGCGACCGCCCGCCGCGCAGCGGCGAGCTCCTCCGGCCGCCGCGCGACGTTCACGCCGCACCTCCGAGCCTCGCGAGCACCTCGGTCTCCGCGAGCAGCCGGCCCGGCTCGAACGACTCGGGCACCACCGCCTCCTCCACCGAGAACGGGCCGACCTCGGTCCGGCGCAGCGTCAGGCAGTGGCCGCCGAGCGCCGTGGCGATCGCGCGCACGTACGTGCCCGAGCTGACGCGGAGGTCGAGCGTCACGCTCGCGTCCGTGCGCCCGACGACGGCGAGCGAGTGCACGGTCGAGCGTCGCAGGGGCATCTCCACCTGCACACCCCGGCGCGCGAGCCGATACGCCCGCTCGCCGTCGATCTTCACCGCCGAGGCGGCCGGGACCGGCAGCTCGATCTTGCCGCGAAGTCCGTCGAGCCGGCGCTCCAGCTCCGCCTCGGTGGGCGGCTCGAGCGTCTCGACGATCTCCCCCTCCGGGTCGCCGGTCGTCGTGCGCGCGGTGAGCCCGACCTCCGTCAGGTAACGCTTGTCCAGGCCGACGAGCGACGGCGCCAGCTTCGTCGCGCGTCCCGACAGGACGAGCAGCAGGCCCGTCGCGAACGGGTCGAGCGTGCCGGCATGGCCGGTCCGGGCGCCGGTCATGCGCCGGATCTGCGCCACGACCGCAAACGACGACGGCCCGGCCGGCTTGTCGACGAGTGCGACCCCGGCAGGCTCAAGCGCTCGCGCGGGCACGTTGGGCGACGAATCCCTGGCGGATGCGCTCGATGATCTCCTCGACGGACGCCTCGCTCGAGAATCCGGCCGCCTGGCGATGTCCACCGCCGCCGAAGAGCCTCGCGATCGCCGAGACGTCCACCTCGTCGACGCTCGCACGCAGCGAGACGCGTCGCGTCGGCCCTTCGTCGCGCGGCGGCTCACGGATCAGCACGGCCAGCTCCGACCCCTCGACGGCACGCAGGTAGTCGATGATCCCTTCCGAGTAGGGCTCGGCGGCGCCAACGTCGGCGAAGTCCGTCCGCACGAGGTGCGACACGACGATCCGCCCGCCTTCGAGGACGGTCGCGCGCTCGAGCGCTCGCGCGAGCAGCTTCAACTTCGCGAACTCGACCGACTCGTACACCTCCTGGAAGACGGCGTGCACGTCTGCACCGGCTTCCACGAGCTCCGCTGCGAGCCGGAGCGACTTCGGTGTCGTGTTCGCATACTGGAAGCGTCCCGTGTCGGTGACGAGTGCGATGTAGAGCGGCTCCGCGATCTCGGGGGTGAGCTCGACGCCGAGCTCCCGGAAGACGTCGCGCAGCACCTCCCCCGTCGAGGACGCGTCCGCGACGACGAGATTGACGTCCCCGAAGCGCGTGTTGTCGTGATGATGGTCGATGTTCACGACCGCCTTCGTCTGCTCGACAGGGGCGGGATCCGGTCCGATACGGTCCGCCTTGGCGCAGTCGACGGCGACGAGAACCCGTTCGCCGACATCGGCGGGAAGCTCGCGCGCGAGCCCCTCGAGGGGCATGAAGTGATACTCGCGCGGGACCCGCGCGCCGTCGCCGAGGTACATGACCGCGTCCTTGCCCAGCTGGCGGAGCGCGACCGCCGTGGCGAGCATCGAGCCGAGGGCATCGCCGTCCGGGTTCTCGTGGGTCACGACGAGGAAGCGGTCCTGCGCCCGAAGCGCATCGACGACCGCCTGCACTTCACTCGTCGTCTGGGGCGAGCTCATCGATCAGCTGTGTCATGCGCACGCCGCGCTCGACCGACGGATCGTACTCGAACGTCAGTTGAGGTGTCCGCTTCAGTCGCAGCTGTCGCGCCAGGCGTCCCTGGAGCAGGCCGTGCGCCGCCGTGAGCCCCTGGAGGCTCGCCTTTCGCCTGCGGGCCGAGCCGAGCACGCTCACGTAGACGGTTGCATGCCGAAGGTCGGGCGCGGTGTCCACGCCCGTGACGGTGACGAGGCCGATCCGCGGGTCCTTCAGCTCAGGAAGCGCCTCGGCGAGCACCTGCCGGACGGACTCGTTGACGCGACGCATGCGCTCGGTCATGCGACATATTCAAGCCGGTGGACGTGCTGACGCTGGTCGGGATCGGCAGCTGGTGCTTCCTCGTCGCGCTGGCCGGCGGCCTCGCCGGGCTCGTCCTGGGCAACATCCGGCTCCCGGTGCTGCTCTTCGCGGCGGCGAGCCCGGCCGCCGCGGGCGGCGCCAACATCGCCATCTCCGGGCTCGCAGCGGCGGCCGCCTCGATCACGCATGTCCGGGCGCGGCGCGTCGACTGGCGGCTCGTGGCCTGGATGCTGCCGCCGTCGGTGCTCGGCGCGATCGGCGGCGGGGCGGCGGCCTCGGCCGTCCCCGCGAACGCCCTGCGGATCGTGATCGGCTCGACGCTGCTCCTGTTCGGGGTCGACCTGCTGCGGCCGAGGCGGGCCGGGTCGGCGCCTGCGCCCCGCGCCGAGCCCGACGTGAGGGCGGCAGTCCTCTCCGGCGCGGTGATCGGCGTCCTCGGCGGCCTGATCGGGCTGATCCTCGGCTCGCTGCGCCTGCCGGCGCTGCTGCGCTGGGTGGGCGAGGAGCCGGGCCGCGCGGTCGGCACGAACCTCGTCGTCGGCGTCGCCGTCGGCGCGGCCGGCCTGCTCGGCCATCTGCCCGGTGGGATCGACTGGACGCTGCTCGGGGTCGGCGCCGCGGGATCCGTTCCCGGCGCACTGATCGGCTCCCGCCTCACCGGCCGCCTCTCCACCGCCGGGCTGCTCCGCGCGGTCGGCGTCATCCTCGTGGTCGCGGGAGTCGCGGCGATCGTGCAGGGCGCGGTGTAGACGACGTTCAATCGTCGGGGTCGACGATCAGCCGGTCGGTGAGCGTTACCTCCCACTCCTGCCCCCGCAGCCAGCGCTCCGCCTCGTCGAGCAGCCGCTCGAGCTCGTGGTGCTCCCGGGCCACGCACGCCACGGTCAGCCGCGCCCGCTGCCAGACGTCGTGGTGGTCGACCTCCGCCACCGACGCGCCGACGCGTTGCTGCAGCTGCGCCTTGGCCGAGCGCAGGTAGTGGCGCTTCTCCTTGAGGGAGTGCGACCCGGGAAAGCGGAGGTCGCAGGTCAGGACGCCGACGAAGCCACTCGCCACGGCCCGCCGGCTGCTAGGCGACTTCGTCGAGCGACGTCCGCTCGATCTCGCGCGTCTCGAACACCTCGAGCACGTCGCCCTCTTTCACGTCGTTGAAGCCGTCGAGGAGGATGCCGCACTCGAAGCCCTCCTGGACCTCACGGGCGTCGTCCTTGAAGCGCTTCAGCTGCGCGATCGTCGTCGTGTAGATCACGGTGCCGTCTCGTATGACGCGCACCTGTGCGCTGCGGCGCACGACGCCGTTCGTGACCATGCAGCCCGCGATCGTGCCGAGCCGCGACACCTTGAACACCGCGCGCACCTCCGCCTCGCCGATCGTCTCCTCGGTCTTGACCGCGGAGAGCTTGCCGACGAGCGCCTGCTCGATGTCCTCTGTGAGCTTGTAGATGACGTTGTACGTGCGGATCTCGACGCCCTCACGGGCGGCGAGCTCGCGCGCCTCCGCGTTCGGGCGCACGCTGAAGCCCAGGATGAGCGCGTCGGAGGCCGAGGCGAGCATGATGTCGTTCTGGGTGATCGCGCCGACGCCCTGGTGGATGACGTTCAGGCGTACCTCGGAGTGCTCGAACTTCGACAGCTCCGAGACGACGGCCTCGACCGAGCCGACGACGTCGCCCTTGATCACGAGGTTGAGGTCGGCGACCTCGCCGCTCTGCATCTGCTCGAAGAGGTTCTCGAGCGAGACGCCCGCCGGGCGCTGCGTCGCGAGCTGCTCGCGGCGGAGCCGCTCGGCGCGCCGCTGCGCAAGCTCGCGCGCGGTGCGGTCGTTGTCGACGACACGGGCGACCTCGCCCGCGGGCGGCGGCTTGTCGAAGCCGAGGATCTCGATCGGATCGCCCGGCCCCGCGGACGCGAGCTTCTCGCCCTTGTAGTTGAAGAGTGCCTTCACGCGCCCGTGCGCGTCCCCGGCGACGATCGCGTCGCCGACCTTCAGCGTGCCCCTGTGCACGAGCATCGTCGCCACGGGGCCGCGGCCGATGTCGAGCCGCGACTCGATGATCGGCCCCGACGCCTCGACGTTCGGATTCGCACGCAGGTCGAGCTCGAGATCGGCGACGAGCAGGATCCGCTCGAGCAGCGAGTCGAGGTTCTGCTGTGCCTTCGCCGACACCTCGGCGAACTGCGTCGTGCCGCCCCACTCCTCCGGCTGCAGGCCCTCCTGCGCCAGCTCCGCCTTGACGCGGTCGATGTTCGAGTCGGGCAG
>DASPTD010000062.1:0-81437 GCA_035623575.1 Gaiellaceae bacterium | reverse complement strand
GCCAGGTGATCGTTGGGGGCATGATCGATTCGATTCCTCGAGTCGTGCATCCCTGAGGCAGGTGACGTGCATCGGATTCCTCTGTTCGAGGGATGCTGCGTGGACGAGGAGCCGGGAGGCCCCCGTGTGAGGGATGGGCGGCCGGCCTCGCCGGGACGATCGACACCGGGCACGTCAACGTTCGCGCTGCGGCCCGCGCTCGGAAGGTGGACAACGCTGTGTCACGAGGCCGCCGCGGCCTGATCGCCAGTCGAATCGCCGTCGAGCCGACCTGCGAGGGCCGTTCGTTGATCGCCTCGCGCCTTCCGGCTCGTCCGGGCGGGTGGGCCCCGCGGATGCCCTCGGTTCTCGCCATGCCGGCTGCCGGTACGGTCGCGGTCGCGTCCGTCGTCGCGTTCTGGCTCGTCGTCGTGGTCGCCGCCTTGCCGCAGGAGCTCGTGCAGGACAGCTGGCTTGCTCTCGTCAGCGGTCGGGAGGTCGCCCAGCACGGGTTGCCCCACACGGACTCGCTGACCGTGTGGACGACGGGCAGGCCCTGGGTCGACCAGCAGTGGCTGGGGCAGCTGCTCTTCTACCGGCTCTGGCTGCTCGGCGGCGTGCGGGCGGTGTTGCTCACGCATGCGCTCGTCCTCGTCGTCACGGTCGCCGTCGGGCTGCGCGCGGCGCGAGGCCTCGGTGCCTCGAGCACGAGCGTGGCCGTCGGTGGAGCGGCCGCGCTCACCGTTGCCCCGTGGGGGATGCAGATGCGCACCCAGGACCTGGGCGAGCTGCTCTTCGTCGTGCTCGTGGCCTTGCTCGCCACCGACGCGCGAAGCCCGTCCCGCCGCGTCTATCTCGTGCTTCCGCTGCTCGCGCTCTGGGCGAACATCCACGGCAGCGTCGTTCTCGGAGCGACACTGGTCTCGTTGCGGGCGCTGACGGTCGCCTTCGGCCCAGGCCGAAGCCGTCGACGCGGGTCCGCCCTCCTTGCCGGTGCCGCCCTCTCGCCGTTCGTATCGCCGTACGGGTTTTCGCTCGCCGGCTACTACAGGCACATGCTGGCCAACCCGCTGCTCCACTCGTTCATCGAGGAGTGGGGACCGAGCACGCCGTCAGCGCGTACGGCGGCCTTCTATGCGCTTGCGTTCGCGGTCGTCTGGCTGACGGCCCGCCACGGCGGCCGGCTTCCGCTCTTCAGCCGCATTGCGCTTCTGCTCACGATGGTCGCCGCGGTCACCTCGATTCGCAGCATCGTGTGGTTCGGGCTCGCCGCGCTCGTCCTCCTGCCGCAGCTGCTCGACCCGGTCCTTGGCAGGGTCGGGTTTGCGAGCCTTCGGCGATTCGCCCGACCGGGCGCGATCACGGCGGCGGCGGCGGCTCTCGCCGCTACCACGTTCGCCCTCACACGCTCGAGCGCGTGGCTCGTACACGAATGGCCGACGGCGCAGGCCGGAAGGATCGCCACCATCGTACGAGGCACGCCGAGCGAGCGTGTCTTCGCCGACGACCGGTACGCCGACTGGCTCCTCTGGACGGAGCCGCAACTGCGCGGACGCGTCGCGTACGACGTCCGGTTCGAGCTCTTCACCCGCCGCCAGATCATGATCCTCTCCCGCTATCAGAACCGGATCGGCGACGGCTGGCGTGCAGCGGTCGGCGGCTATCCGATCGTCGTGTTCGATCCGACCGAGGAGCCCGTCGAGGACGGGCTCCTCGCGGACGGTCGCTACCGGAAGGTCGAGAGCAGCGCCCGGATCGTCATCCTGCGGAAGGGCTGAGGGCTCTGCCGTCGATGTAGGCTGTGGGGCATGACGCCGCGATCCGCGCTCGCTGCGACCGCCGCTCTCGTCCTTCTGCTTGCGCTCGCCCCGGCGGCGGGCGCGATGCGACCGCCGCTCGCGCCGAGCATGGGCGCGGCCTCGGGCTGGCTGCGCCCGGTCCAGCTCGCGGGCACGGGCCCGAGGCAGACGGCCTCGTGCTCGGCGCACCGCGAGCATGCCGGGGCGCTCGAGCGGAAGCTCCTACCCGTCGCCTGCGAGCAGCCGCCGCGAACGCAGCTCAAGACGGACCTGCTGAAGCACGCCGCCGCGAACGCAGCGGCCGGGCTCTCCGAGCCGTAGACCGGCTAGCCGGCGAGGGGCGCACCCGTCTCGAGCAGCGTCTTCATGCCGCTGAGGATGTACATCCAGCCGCCGGACACGCTTGCAGCCGTCTTCGGTGCGCCCTCGAGCTGGTCGTGCACGACCGTCAGCTTCGAAACGGGCCCGTCGGCCGGCTCGATCTCCCAGGTGACGCGGGAGAACGCCTCCGCCGCAGCCTCCTCGTCGTACAGCGCCCGCCACGTGTGGCGGAGGCGCTTCGGGGGCTCGGCCTCCTCGACCACGCCCTCGACCCAGAGCTGCGCGCGGTCGGGCGAGTACGAGCGGTACGGCGAGCCCGGCTCGAAGGTCGAGTCGACGAGGCTCCCGTAAAAGTAACGGCTCGTGAACTCCGGCTTCGTGATCGCGTCCCAGATCGCTTCGGGCGTTGCGCGGATGTACACCTGGTAGACCTGGACGGTCGTCGTCTGCTCCATGGTGGTCATGCGGTCTCCTCCAGTTCGGTCTTGAGCTCCGCGAGCGCGGACACGCGGCGCTCCGTGTACTTGTCGATCCACCGGTCGTGGATCAGCCGGATCGGCACGGGATTGAGGTAGTGGAGCTTCTCCCGGCCCGACCGCCGGGTGACCACGAGGCCGGCGTCTTCGAGCACCCGCAGGTGCTTCATCACGCCGAAGCGCGTCATCTCGAGCTCGGACTCGAGCTCGGTGAGCGTGCGCCCCTCACGCTCGAACAGCCGGTCGAGCAGGTGCCTGCGGGTCGGATCGGCCAGGGCCTTGAAGACGTGGTCGTCGTCCACGCGGCGATAATAGGTGACTATAAGGTCACATGTCAAGCCTGCGAGAAGCCCGCCCTGCCGCTCCACCTCTCGGAGGCGACGTCGCCGGCTAGCCGCGGAGTACGCGTGCCCGGCGGCGGCTGAGCGCGACGCCGGCGCGCGTCAAGGCCCGCGCCGCCGGCGTCCGCGTGACGCGGCGCCCGGTCGCCTGCGTGCAGCGGATGCGGAATGCCACCGGCCTGCGGCCCGCGCCGCGCCCAGCCGTCCGCCGCCGGCGGCCGGCGAACCGGTGCACGAGCAGCGCGAGCGCGGTCTCCGCCGCGCCGCCCTCGAGCTCCTCGAAGACGCCCTCGACGACGACGCTGCGCCAGCTGCCGTCGGGCTCGTACTCGTCGACCTCGAAGCAGACCTCGGGGTTGGCGCGCATCATCCGGATCTTCCGGCCCTCCATCGACTGGACGTAGACGTACCCGTCGTCCCAGACGTAGATCACGGGCACGACGTACGTACGGCCGAAGGCGTGGCAGCCGACCCGCCCGACCAGCTGACGCCGCAGGAAGGCCTCGATCTCGCTCTCGCTCAGCTCCTCGATCACGCCGGCCCCGTTAGCGGTGGCGCAGGTACGACCGCGCGGCCTCGACGTCCTGCTCGCCGAGGGCGTGGATCAGCTCCGGCCGGTCGAGCATGCGGCTCTGCTGCTGCGGCGTCAGCCGGTTCCGGACATACGGATCCTGGAGGATCTCCTCGACCGGGCGCCCGCGGCCGTGCTCGCGCATCAGGTACCCGGCGACGTGCTCCTCCGCCGACGTGCGCGCGAACAGGAACGAGAAGGGACTTCTCAGAAAGGTCGCCAGCCGTAGCACCGAGGCGATTGTATAGTCGGGTCGTGCAGGTCTCGTCCGACCGCGGCAGGTTCGCGGAGCGGGTGCTCCAGGGGATCGACGACGCCGGGAACGAGGAGCGTGTCGTGATCTGGATCGAGCGCAAGCCCGGCGCGCTCTGGGCCGTCGGCCGCGTCGTCAACCCGGAGCAGCGGAGCGGACGCGCGCCGCGCGAGGACGACTACCTCTTCGAGGGGTACGAGCTCGAGGACGCGCTCGAGGCCGCCAACGCGGCCCTCGAGGACGACCTCACCGTCTCCGAGCGCGACGGCCGCGGCGCACATCTGCGCCCGTTCACGCGCGAGGAGCTGCTGAAGCCGCTCGAGGCCTGGTTCTTCGGCCGTTAGCGGTCCGACCGGCAGCGTCCGCCGCCTCCCCGTCTCGCGATCACGCTGCGCGCCGCCGCGTTTTCGGTCGCGTCCGTAGCTTCGGCTGTGAACGCTCCCTGCGTCCTTGCATCGCTTGGTGCTCGCAACCCGGGAACCGGGCACCGCTACCGGTCGAACCGCTAGCCTCACGCGCCATGCTCGTGAGAGTCGGTTTCAGCGCGGACCCCGACGACGCCTTCATGTTCTGGGGCCTTGCGTCCGGAACCGTCGACCCGCGCGGTTTCGAGTTCGAGCCGGTGATCGAGGACATCCAGACGCTCAACGAGCTCTCGCTCGTAGGAACGCTCGAGGTGACCGCGATCTCGCTCGCGACGTATCCGTTCGTGCAGGAGCGCTACGTGCTCCTTCCGCACGGCGCGAGCATGGGCGAGGGCTACGGGCCGATCGTCGTCGCGCGCGAGCCGCTGACGCTCGAGCAGCTGCGCGGCGAGGAGATCGTGGTCCCGGGCAATCTCACGACTGCGTATCTCGTGCTGAGGATGGCTCTCGGCGGGGAGTTCCCGTCTCGCGCGCTTCCGTTCGACGCCATCCTTCCCGAGGTCGCGTCGGGAGCCGCGCGCGCGGGTCTGCTCATTCACGAGGGGCAGCTCACATACGGCGACGCGGGGCTCGCGAAGTGCCTCGACCTCGGCGAGTGGTGGCTGCTCGAGACGGGGCTGCCGCTTCCGCTCGGCGTGAACGTCGCGCGCCGCGACCTCGGGCCCACGGCGCTGCACGAGCTATCGGCGGTGCTGCGCGAGTCGATCGACGCGGCGCTCGCGCACCGGGAAGAGGCGCTCGAATACGCACTCGCCTACGGGCGCGGGCTGGACAGCGAGCGCGGCGACGCGTTCGTCGGCATGTACGTCAACGAGCTCACACGCGACTACGGCGAGGAGGGCCGCGAGGCCGTGCGCGAGCTGCTTGCGCGAGCCGAGACGGCCGGCGTGTACGCGTCGCCCGTCCGAGTCGAATTCGTCGACTAGGGCCGCGGGAAACGCTGCGCGTTTCCCGCGGGGTGGGGTTCGGCTTCGCGGAGCGGACGCCGGCAAAGCCGGCGTCCTTTTGGCCTGGCGGTGGGACAAAGGGTGGTGAGGACCGCTCGACGAGCGGCGGTTTGCAGCCTTCTCCAGGCCGACGGTTGAGTGCCGGCGCGAACGCGGAGCGTTCGCGGAGGCCGGATGCTCGCGCGCGGGGGATGACGCAGCCACCACCGCGCGCTCTGCGGAGCACAACATCTCCCCGCCGGAAGTGCGCAGCACTTCCAGCGGATACGCTGCTGCGATGCCGCGCGCGGTCGTCCTCAGCGGAGTGCGCACGCCGATCGGGCGCTACGGCGGCGCGCTCGCCGGTGTGCGGCCGGACGATCTCGCGGCGGTTGCGATCGGCGAGGCGGTTGCGCGGGCCGGTGTGGCCCCGGAGCAGATCGAGGACGTCTACTTCGGCGCCGCGAATCAGGCGGGCGAGGACAACCGGAACGTCGCGCGCATGGCCGCGCTGCTTGCCGGCCTCCCGGACTCGGTCGCGGGCGTGACGATGAACCGGCTGTGCGCCTCCGGCCTCGCGGCCGTCTCGTCGGCCTGCCACGCGGTGATTGCCGGCGACGGCGACCTCTTCATCGCCGGCGGCGTCGAGTCGATGAGCCGCGCACCGCTCGTCACGCCCAAGCCGGAAGCGGCGTTCCCGCGCGGGGACAGGCAGCTGTTCGACACGACGCTCGGGTGGCGCTTCGTCAACCCGAGGCTCACGGAGCGCTTTCCGCCGGAGTCGATGGGCGAGACCGGCGAGAACGTCGCCGAGCGCTGGCACGTTTCGCGGGAGGATCAGGACGCATTCGCGCTCGCCTCGCAGCAGCGGTGGGCGGCCGCGGCGGCGGCCGGCCGCTTCGACGACGAGCTCGTCGCCGTCGGCGACGTCGTGCGCGACGAGCATCCGCGTCCCGACACGACGCTCGAGAAGCTCGCCGGGCTGAAGCCGGCGTTCCGCGCGGGCGGCACGGTCACCGCGGGCAACGCGTCCGGCGTCAACGACGGCGCCGCCGCGCTCGTGATCGCGTCGGAGGAGAAGGCGCGCGAGCTCGGCGTCGAGCCGCTCGGAACGTTCCTCGGCAGCGCCGTCGCCGGCGTCGACCCGCGCGTGATGGGGATCGGCCCGATCCCGGCCGTGCGCAAGCTGCTGGCGCGCACCGGCATCGACCTCGCGGAGATCGACCTCGTCGAGCTCAACGAGGCGTTCGCGTCGCAGAGCCTCGCCGTCGTGCGGGAGCTCGGCTTCGACAGCGAGAAGGTGAACGTGAACGGCGGCGCGATCGCGCTCGGCCATCCGCTCGGAATGAGCGGCGCGCGCCTCGTCGTCTCCCTGCTGCACGAGCTCCGCCGCCGCGGCGGCCGCCTCGGCCTGGCTACGCTCTGCGTCGGCGTCGGCCAAGGCCAGGCGGCGCTTTTCAGCCGCTGAAAGTGCTGCGCACTTCTAGCGAGCGAAGTGTTCTGCTCCGCAGAGCGAGCGGCGGCGGAGCCGCCGCGCTCTTTGGCCCGCCGAAGTGCTGCGCACTTCGGTCGGGGGGAGAGGTTGTGCTTCGCAGAGCGCGCGGCGGCGGAGCCGCCGCGCTCTTACCTGACGCAGGCAGCGGGTCCTGGAAGCGCGTGCGGCGGCGGCTTGCGCCGTCCCCGCGCGCGTGCGTCCGGCCTCCGCGAACGCTTCGCGTTCGCTGCGGCCCTGGACGCGTCGTCCAGGACCAGGTTTGAAACCGCCGCTCGTCGAGCGTTTCAGGCCGGAGGCCAACGCGGCCGGAGGCGCGTTGGCCGAAGGCGCATCCACGCGGACGGGGATGGCGCAGCCACCACCGGCCGCGCTCGCAGGCGCCGCCGCTCCGACCCTCAAGAGGACGCCGGCTCTGCCGGCGTCCGCTCTGCGGAGCACAACATCTCCCCGAGCGAAATGCGCAGCATTTCGCTCGGCTTCACCCGACGGGAGGGCGGATGTAGATGACGCCCTCGTGCTTGATCGGCACGAAGGACGCGCCGATGTCCATGATCACGGCTTCCACGTAGGCGTACACCTCGTCGCCGGCGTTCTCGTCCGTGGTGAAGACGTCGATGCCCACCTCGTCGTGGGGACGGGCGTCGAGATCGTGCTCGAGGAGCAGCGCCAGCAGCCGGTCACGATCGGGGATCCGTGCCGCCTCGACCTGGATCGTGCTGGACATCGCGTGCTCCTTTCCCGCTTGCTCGGATCCGACACCTGTGCGTCGCCCGCGTCCGGCGGAGCGCGATGCGAATCTTGGATCCGAATTGTCGTCGCTCCTCATGCAGACGTCAACCGCTATCGTCCGCGTCATGGCCGTCGCCTCCGCGCGGGACTCGGCATGAGTCGGCCGCGCGCGAGCCGAGCGAGCTTCCCCGGCTACGGGATCGCCGAGGACGCGGAAGGCCTGCTTCCGTGGAGCTGGGCGGAGGAGCGGCTCGCCGACTCGCACAACTACTGGATCGTCACCTCGTCACCGGAGCACGGTCCACATGCGATGCCCGTGTGGGGGCTCTGGCGCGGCGACGGATTCGTCTTCAGCAGCGGCGTGAGCTCTCGCAAGGCGCGCAACCTCGCCGACGATCCGCGCATCGTCGTCCACCTCGAGAGCGGTGACGAGGCCGTCGTCGTGGAGGGAGGTGCCGAGACGATCGAGCCGACGGCCGAGCTGCTCGGCGAGTATGCGGCGAAGTACCAGCCGGTCGACCCCGAGATCGGCCGCTGGTACCTCGTGAGCCCACGCCGCGCGTACGCCTTCCGCGAGCGGGACTACGAGCAGAGCGCGACGCGTTTCGACTTCGAGTAGCGCTACCTCCTGAGCGACAGTGCCGCCCCGCCGGCCAGCAGCAGGATCCCGAGCACGCGCGGCCAGTGCAGCGCGATCTGGCGCGAGCCGAACAACCCCCAGCGGTCGATCGCGGCGCCCATCACGAGCTGGCCGGCGATGAGAATGCCGACCGTTGCCGTCGTGCCGATCCGTGGTCCCGCGTACGTGATCGTGAACACGATCAGCAGGCTCAGCACGCTGCCGCTGAGCATCCACCATGGCACGTGGAGCGAGCGCTCGAAGCCCGCGACGCTCCGGCGCGCGATCAGCAGCGCGACGAGCGCGAGCGCCGCCGTCAGCGCCGTCGCGACGGCGAGCGCCTCCGTGACGCCGACACGTTCGCCGAGCCGCGACATCACCGCGATCTGCACCGAACCGGCCAGGCCGGCCGCGACGGCCAGCCCGGTCGCGAGCGCCCCACCGGACATGCGCCTACCTTAAAGAACGCGCTATGAGCCTGCCGACGGGTCTCCCTGCCAGAGATGGAAGGCGTTGCCCTCGCTGTCCTTGCACGCTGCGAACCAGCCGTGGCCCGGCACGGGGCTCTTCGCGCCCGCCTCGCCGCCGAGCTCGCGCACCGTCGCGCTCGACGCGTCGATGTCGGGCGTGTCGAGGTAGTAGTTCGGGTAGCCGGAGCGCTCCGGCGCCGGGAAGACGGCAACGCCCCAGCCGTCCCCGCCCTGGGCCATCCGGTAGTCCATGCCCTCCATCGCGGCACCGAACTGCCAGCCGAACAAACCGCTCCAGAATGCCTGCGCGCGATCGGCGTCCTCGGACGGGAACTCGATGTGGACGACCTCTCCAGCCATGTCGACTCCTCTCAGGTCGGGATGGACCTGACGCTAGTTCGCGTTAGGCTCCCTGCGCAACCGATCGAAGGGGGAGCGATGCGCCGGGTGATCGTGCTGTACGAGCAGGAGCCGGATGCGGCCGCCTACGAGGCGCACGCCGAGGTCTGCAGGCTCGTGCCGGGGGGCGAGTTCCGCCACGGCAAGGTGCTCGGCTCGCCGCTCGGGGAGCCGGCGTTCGCGTACTACGCCGAGTGGGAGTTCGCGGACGAGGACGCGTTCGACGCTGCCACCCGCAGCGAGGAGTTCATGGCGAGCGGCAAGGACGCACGTGATCGCGGCCTGCCGCGCCCGAGCGTGCTGTTCGCCGACGTCTCGTGAGCGAGCCGGACGCGCCGACACCGCTCGATCCTGCCGGGCTCGACTTCGAGCGGATCCGCTACGAGAAGGCGCCGCCGCGCGCGACGATCACACTCGACCGGCCCGAGGTCCTCAACGCGTTCGACTTCAAGATGCTCCGCGAGATCGCGCGCGCCTGCGAGGATGCGAGCTGGGACGACGACATCCGCGTCGTCGTCGTCACGGGCGAAGGCCGCGCGTTCTGCGTCGGCGCCGATCTGCGGAGCTGGGGCGCGGACCTGGTCGACAATCCGCGCCTCTACTGGAAGTGGTTCGGAGCGTTCAAGGACATGCACGACCGGTTGCGGGAGATCGGCAAGCCGACCGTGGCGCGAGTTCAGGGGATCGCGGTCGGCGGCGGCAACGAGCTGCAGATGGGATGCGATCTCGCGGTGATGGCCGACGACGCGTTCATCCGCCACGTCGGCCCCGAGCACGGCTCGGTTCCGGCCGGCGGCGCGACACAGTGGCTGCCGATCCTCGTCGGCGACCGCCGCGCCCGCGAGATCCTCTTCCTGTGCGAGGAGATTCCCGCGGCCAAGGCGGTCGAGTGGGGGCTCGTCAACTACGCCGTGCCGCGCGCCGAGCTGGACGCGAAGGTGGACGAGCTCGTCGGGAAGCTTGCGACGAAGCTGCCGCAGACGATCCGCTACACGAAGCAGCAGCTCAACTGGTGGCGCGACATCTCCTGGCACGAGACCGTCGGCCACGCGCGCGACTGGCTGTCGCTGTCGATGTGCAGCGACGAGGCGAAGGACGCGATCCGCGCGTTCCTCGAGAGCCGTGACCACTGACCTCGTCCTCGTCGAGCGCGACCACCGCGTCGGCGTCGTGCTGATGAACCGGCCGAAGCAGCTGAACGCGCTCTCCGGCGAGCTGATGGACGCCGTCGTCGCCGCGCTCGAAGAGCTCGACGCGGACGCGGAGATACGCGCGATCGTCCTCGGCGGGGGAGAGCGAGCGTTCGCAGCGGGCGCGGACATCGGCGAGCTCGCCGCCGGCACGCCGATCTCGCTCTACGAGAACCGGCGAATCGAGCGCTGGGACGCCATCCGCGGCGTGCGCACCCCGATCGTCGCGGCGGTGTCCGGTTTCTGCCTCGGCGGCGGCTGCGAGCTGGCGATGCTGTGCGACCTGATCGTCGCCTCGGAGACGGCGCGCTTCGGGCAGCCCGAGATCAACCTCGGCGTCCTTCCCGGCGCGGGCGGGACGCAGCGGCTCACCCGTGCCGTCGGCAAGGCGGTGGCGATGGACATGATCCTCACCGCGCGCATGCTCTCGGCGCGCGAGGCGCTCGACTTCGGGCTCGTCGCACGCGTCGTCGCGAAGGAGGCGTGGCTCGACGAGGCGAAGCGGGTCGCCGCTGAGATCGCGGCGAAGGGGCCGGTCTCGGTACGGCTCGCGAAGGAGGCGATCGACCAGGCGTTCGAGGCGCCGCTCGGCGCCGGCGTCGAGTTCGAGCGGCGCGCCTTCTATCTCGCCCGCGCATCGGACGACGCCGGCGAGGGCCTGAACGCGTTTCTCGAGAAGCGGCCGCCGGACTTCAAGGGGAGGTGAGCCCTTCCGGGGAAACCCCGATGGGTCGGCGGGACCCCCGGCGGAGGCTCTTCTCGCCAACCCAGGAGGTGCACCGATGAGCGAGGAGAAGCCGAAGGGCTTCATGCACATGTGCGCGATGTGCGGCCGCGTGGCCGCCGCGGTCTCGATCGTCTTGCTCGTGCCGGTCATCCGGAAACGGCTGGCGAAGAGGCACGAGAAGAAGCACGTCTTCGAGCTGAAGCGCTTTCCGATCTTCGGTCACTGACCTCATGCTCAGGGAGCGCGCCCGCACGGGCGCGCTCCCGTTGTAGGGTGCGCGCGATGGCCGAGGTCGAGGTCACGCGCGACGGCGCGGTGCAGACGATCACCTTGAACCGCCCCGAGGTGCTCAACGCGTTCAACCGCGCGCTGCACGCGGCGCTGCGCGAGGCGCTGAAGGAGGCCCGCGACCCGGACGTGCGCGCAGTCGTCGTCACAGGCGCCGGCCGCGGTTTCTGCGCCGGGCAGGACCTGACCGAGTTCGGCGACGCGCCGGACGTGGGCGACAGCCTGCGCGCGACCTACCACCCGAACGTGCTCGCGATCAGGGCGCTCGAGAAGCCCGTGATCGCGGCCGTCAACGGTGTGTGCGCGGGGGCTGGGCTCTCGCTCGCCTGCGCGTGCGACATCCGGATCGCGTCGGATGCCGCCTCGTTCGTGCCCGGCTTCATCGGGATCGGACTCGTGCCGGACGCGGGCGGCACGTATTTCATCCACCGTCTGCTCGGTGCGTCACGCGCGTTCGAGTGGATGTCGTCGAACCGGCGCCTGAGCGCGGCCGAGGCGGACGCGTGGGGCCTCGTCTCCGAGGTCGTCGCCGCCGATGCTCTCGCGGCGCGCGCGGCCGAGCTCGCGGCGACGTACGCCGCTCTGCCGACGCGTGCGATCGGGATGACGAAGCGCCTCTTCGACCACGCCGCCGCGGCGACGCTCGACGAGCAGCTGGAGCTCGAGGCGCAGCTCCAAACGGCCGCGACGCAGACCGAGGATTTTCGCGAGGGCGTGACGGCGTTCCTCGAGAAGCGCCCGCCGAGCTTCAGCGGACGCTAGCGCCCGCACACGCGGAAGCCGACGGTGTCCGCGGCGCTGCCGCTCGCGAGCCCGGCCGACTGCAGCGCTTCGATCGCCGCCGTGACCGCCGGGTAGTCGTGGCGGAGCGCCGCCTCGCCGAGCGCCTTCAGCGACGAGGCAACGCGACGATCAGCCGAGAGCCACTGTCCCACCTCCGCCCTGTCCTGCGCCGGCGGCTTCAGCGCTTCGAGCCTGCGCAGCGCCGCCTCGTAGAGCGGAAGGTTCCGATCGACGTAGGCGACGACCTGCTCGTACCGCGTCGGCTTCGGCAACGACTGCGCGCCCGCCGCGTATGCCGAGCAGACGGCGTCCGCGCGCTTGACATACGCGCCGTGCGAGAGACCACCGCAGCCGGCGAGCACCAGGCCCGCCGCCAGCGGGGTCAGCCTCGCAAGAGCGCGACGACCTCGTCCGCGGTCGGAAAGCGGTGCTCCCGGTGCTTCGAGAAGACGACCGCTCCGTCGCGGACGACGTCGAACTGTCCCGACACCCCGGCGCGAATCGACGCGTCGAAGCCGTTCGCGTTCAACACGGCTGCGAGACTCGCGGCCCGTTCGTCGTAGCCGCTTCAGACGGGGCAGAAGAGGATCTCGACGGTCACACCGGGAGCGTACCGCCGCCGTGCGACGGTGGGGCGTCCGGCGGCCTTCCAACGCTCGCGCTGGAATGGACCATCCGATCAAGCTCGTCGTGACCGACGGATCTACCTGTGGGGGATCGTCGCGTTCGTGGTCCTCGTCATCGCGTGGTTCGCCGCGCTGTTCACGAAGCGCCTGCCGGGCGGCCTGCACAACTTCCTCGCGGGCTACCTCCGGTACCAGGTGCACCTCTTCGGATACGTGACCCTCGCCGCCGACCCGTATCCGGCGCTCAACGGAAGCAGCGAGTACCCGATCTACGTGGTGATCCCAGGGCCCGAGGACCAGGGACGTCTCGGCGTCTTTTTCCGCATCCTCCTCGCGCTGCCGGCGCTCGTCCTATCCGGCGTGATGAACTACCTCGTCGAGATCGCCGTGTTCTTCGCGTGGTTCGTGTGCCTCTTCACCGGCAAGAGCAGGCGTACTACTCGCTGCGCACGTCGCGCTACCCGAGCGTGAACGTCGGGCTCGAGTGGACGCCGCTCTCGACCGGAGAGCTTGACCGTGCTTGTCTTATCGAATCGTTTCTTTGAATCGTTCCAGACTTAGCGTAGAATCGCCCCGATGGGCATCGACCCGAGCGCGCTCCTTCGCCAGCGTGGCCTTCGTGTCACTCCGCAGCGCCTGGCGGTTCTGAGAGCGGTCTCGGATGCACCCCATGCGACCGCCGACGCGGTGGCAGAGACGGTGGAGGGTGAGATCGGTTCGATCTCGGTGCAGGCGGTCTACGACGCGCTCGCCGCGCTGACCGAGAAGGGCCTGCTACGGCGCATCCAGCCGGCGGGATCGTCCGCCCGCTACGAGACCCGGGTCGGCGACAACCACCACCACCTCATCTGCCGCGTCTGCAACCGGATGGTGGACATCGACTGCGCGCTGGGGAATGCGCCCTGCCTGACGGTCGTCGACGACTTCGGTTACGAGGTCGACGAGGCCGAGGTCATCTACTGGGGCCGCTGCCCCGACTGCGTTGCTGCCACGGCAGGAGAGAAGAAAGGATCGACATGACCGAGAGCGTCAGCGAAAGCGAAAACCCCGCAATCCCGAGCCCCGAGCCGAAGACGGGCCGCCGGCCGCGCACGAACCGCGACTGGTGGCCGAACCAGCTCGACCTGTCGCTGCTCCACCACCACTCGTCCCTCTCGAACCCGCTGGAGGAAGACTTCGACTACCGCAAGGAGTTCGAGAAGCTCGACCTCGAGGCGGTGAAGCGGGACCTCGTCGAGCTGATGACGAACTCGCAGGATTGGTGGCCGGCCGACTTCGGCCACTACGGCGGTCTCTTCATCCGCATGTCGTGGCACGCCGCCGGCACCTACCGCATCGCGGACGGCCGCGGCGGCGGCGGCCAGGGCGCGCAGCGCTTCGCGCCGCTCAACAGCTGGCCCGACAACGCGAATCTCGACAAGGCGCGCCGGCTGCTCTGGCCGATCAAGCAGAAGTACGGCCAGAAGCTCTCCTGGGCCGACCTGCTCGTCTACGCCGGCAACGTCGCAATGGAGTCGATGGGGTTCGCGACGCTCGGCTTCGGCTTCGGGCGGGAGGACGTCTGGGAGCCCGAGGAGATCTACTGGGGTCCAGAGAGCAGCTGGCTTGGCGACGAGCGCTACGCCGGCGACCGCGAGCTGCAGGGCCCGCTCGCCAACGTGCAGATGGGGCTCATCTACGTCAATCCCGAGGGCCCGAACGGCAACCCGGACCCGCTCGCCGCCGCGCGCGACATCCGCGACACCTTCGGGCGGATGGCGATGAACGACGAGGAGACAGTCGCGCTGATCGCCGGCGGCCACACGTTCGGCAAGACCCACGGCGCCGGGCCTGCCGACAACGTCGGCCCGGAGCCCGAGGCGGCGCCGATCGAGCAGCAGGGCCTCGGCTGGAAGAGCTCCTTCGGAACCGGGATGGGCACGGACACGATCACGAGCGGCGTCGAGGTGACGTGGACGCCGACGCCGACGAAGTGGAGCAGCGGCTTCTTCGCGAGCCTGTTCGGCCACGAGTGGGAGCTGACGGAGAGCCCGGCGGGGGCAAAGCAGTGGCAGGCGGCGGACGATCCGAGCAGGACGATGCTCACGACCGATCTCTCGCTGCGCTTCGACCCGATCTACGAGAAGATCTCGCGCCGGTTCCACGAGCATCCGGACGAGCTCGCCGAGGCTTTCGCGAAGGCCTGGTTCAAGCTGCTCCACCGCGACATGGGGCCACTGTCGCGCTACCTCGGGCCTTGGGTGCCCGAGCCGCAGCTGTGGCAGGACCCGGTCCCGCCCGTCGACCACGAGCTGATCGACGAGGCGGACGTCGCCGCGTTGAAGCAGACGATCCTCGCGTCTTCGCTGTCGATCCCGCGGCTCGTTGCGACCGCGTGGTCGGCGGCGTCGTCGTTCCGCGGCACCGACAAGCGCGGCGGGGCGAACGGCGGCCGCCTGCGCCTCGAGCCGCAGCGGAGCTGGGAGGCAAACGAGCCGGCAGAGCTGGCGAAGGCGCTCGAGGTGCTCGAGCGGATCCAGCGCGAGTTCCGGAAGCAGGTGTCGCTCGCCGACCTGATCGTCCTCGGTGGCTGCGCCGCGGTCGAGCAGGCAGCAAGGAACGCCGGCTTCGAGGTCACCGTCCCGTTCGCGCCCGGCCGCACCGACGCGACGCAGGAGATGACCGACGTCGCGTCGTTCGCGGTGCTCGAGCCCAGGCAGGACGGCTTCCGCAACTACGCCCGCGCAGGCGAGACGATGCCGCTCGAGCACGGGCTACTCGACCGCGCCTACATGCTGCGGCTGACGGCGCCCGAGATGACGGTGCTCGTCGGCGGCATGCGTGCCCTGAACGCGAACCATGGCGGCTCGGCGCACGGCGTCTTCACCGACCGGCCCGGAAGGCTGACGAATGACTTCTTCGTCAACCTCCTCGACATGCGCACAGAGTGGACAACGGCCGGCGACCAGGTCTACGAGGGTCGCGATCGCGCCTCCGGCGAGCTCAGGTGGACCGGAACGGCCGTCGACCTCGTCTTCGGGTCGCACTCGCAGCTGCGCGCGCTCGCCGAGGTTTACGCATCCGTCGACGCGACCGAGAAGTTCGTGCACGCCTTCGTCGCAGCCTGGTCGAAGGTCATGAACCTGGACCGTTTCGACCTCGCGTGACGCGTTCTCGTGGCCCCCACGACACCATGAGGAGGTACCTCGCCGGGACGCGCGCGGGAATCGGCTCACGCGGACGACGATCGGCTGCGGACAGCTCTTAGAGGCCGAATCAGAATGACGTCTGTGCCGTCTGGCCGCGCTGGGCGGCGCGATGCGGCGTCCTCGGTCGCGCCCGTAGCTTCAGCTACGAGCGCTCCCTGCGTCCTTGCCTCGCACTCGCCCATCGCGCCCAGCCGACGAGCATCATTCTGATTCGACCTCTTAGGCGGCGACGACGGGGCTGATGACGGTCCCGACGCGTTCGACCTCGACCTCGACGAGGTCGCCGGCCGCAAGCGCGACCTTGGGCGTGCGAAAGAAGCCCACGCCGTCGGGTGTGCCGGTGAGGATGAGGTCGCCCGGCTCGAGCGTGAAGATGCTCGACGCGTGTGCGACGAGCTCGGGCACCCCGAAGATCAGCTCGTCGGTGCTCCCGTCCTGCAGCACCGTCCCGTTCAGCCGCTGGACGACACGCAGACCGCGTGCATCGCCGAGCTCGTCGATCGGCGCGATCTCGGTCGAGATCGGGCAGAACGTGTCGAAGCCCTTTGCGCGTGTCCACTGCCCGTCCGTGTACTGAAGGTCGCGCGCACTCACGTCGTTCGCACAGAGATACCCCGCGACGGCGTCGAGTGCGCGTGCGGCGGGGATCGCCTTGACGCGCCGGCCGATCACGACCGCGAGCTCGACCTCGGCGTCGACGTGGCCCACCCCGGCTGGCAGCACGATCGGCTCGCCGGGGTCGACGATGGTGCTGGAGAACTTGCCGAAGAGAAGCGGCTCCGTCGGCGGCTCGAATCCGTGCTCGGCGGCGTGGGCGTGGTAGTTCATTCCGATGCAGACGATCTTCTCCGGCAGCGTGCGGTCGAACCGCCGCTGCCACGTCCGCTGGAACACCTCTCGGCTCACACGGCGGATCCTCTCACGCCTATAGTCGTCAGATGGCGGTGACGCCGGGCACGCGACGCTGGGACGAGCTCTTCGCGGCTCGGACGCGCGGGGTCGGCGACGGCATCGCGGCGGTCCTCGCGTTCCTCGGCGCGCCGGATCTGATCTCGTTCGCCGGCGGCTTCCCCGATCCGGTGACCTTCCCGCGCGAGCGCGCGTCGGCGTTGCTGCAGGAGTTCGCCGCCGGCGGCGAGGCGCCGGCTTTCCAGTACGCGCCGACCCGCGGGCTCGCTGGGCCACTCGACGCGCTCGGCGCACGGCTCGAGGCCCTGCAGGGCCGCCGCCCCGCAGAGGACGAGCTGCTGATCACGAGCGGCGGGATGGAGGCGCTCGAGCTCGTCGGCAAGTCGTTCCTCGACGGCGGTGACGTGGTCGTCGTCGAGGGGCCGACGTATCTCGGCGCGATCATGGCCTTCCGCAGCTTCGAGGCGGAGGTCGTCGCCGTACCGCTGGACGAGGACGGCCTCGACGTCGACGAGCTCGAGCGGCGGCTCGCGGCGGGGCTGCGCCCGAAGCTCCTCTACACGATCCCCGACCACCAGAACCCGGCCGGCGTCAGCCTCTCCGGCGAGCGCCGTCGCCGGCTGGTCGAGCTCGCGCGCCGCGGCGGCTTCCTCGTCGTCGAGGACGTCGCCTACCGCGAGCTCGGGTTCGAGGACGAACCCAGGGCGAGCCTCTGGAGCCTCGCGCCGGACGCGGTCGTGCAGGCGGGGACGACGTCGAAGACGCTCTTCCCCGGCGTTCGGCTCGGCTGGGCGGTCGGCCCGGCCGCCGTCTCGGCGCAGCTCGTCACCGCGAAGCAGAACACCGACCAGTGCGCGGGTGCACTCGGGCAGCGGCTGTTCGAGGAGTACGTCCGCCGCGGCTGGATCGACGAGCAGCTCGCGCAGTCGCGCTCGCTCTACCGGCGCAAGTGCGAGCGGATGCTCGCGGCGCTCGAGCGCTCCATGCCGGCGGGAGCGCACTGGACGCGCCCCGACGGCGGCTTCTTCTCCTGGCTGACGCTGCCCGAGGGCGGCGACGCCGTCGAGCTCGCGCGGCGGGCCGTCGAGCGCGGCGTCGGCGTCGTGCCCGGCACGCCGTTCTTCCCGGACGGCCGCGGCGGCGGCAACGTGCGCCTGTCGTTCAGCACCGTCGCCGAGGCGCTGATCGACGAGGGCATCGAGCGGCTCGCGTCGCTCGTGGCGGCGTAGGGAGGCGACATGCCGGCGGTCCTCCGCGTGGAGAGGCTGACGAAGTCCTACGGCTCGTCGCGCGGCATCGTCGACGTGACGTTCGACGTCGCCGAGGGCGAGGTGTTCGGATTCCTCGGGTCCAACGGCGCGGGCAAGACGACGACGATCCGGCTGCTGCTCGACCTGATCCGGCCGACGAGCGGCCGCGTGGAGGTGCTCGGACTCGAGCCGAGCCGGGAGGGCGTCGAGCTCCGGCGCCGAGTCGGCTACGTGCCGGGCGACCTGCGCCTGTACGAGCGGATGACCGGGCTGGAGCTCCTTCGCTACTTCGCGCGCCTGCGCGGGATGATCGGCCTCGGTGACACCGCCGAGCTGGTCGACCGGTTCGAGGCCGAGATCCATCGGCCGATCCGGGCGCTGTCGAAGGGGAACCGGCAGAAGCTCGGGCTCGTGCAGGCGTTCATGCATCGCCCCGGGCTGCTCATCCTCGACGAGCCGACGCTCGGGCTCGACCCGCTCGTCCAGCAGACGTTCAACGAGCTGCTTCGCGGGGTGACGGCGGACGGCCGGACGGTGTTCCTGTCGTCGCACATGCTCGGTGAGGTTCAACGGGTCGCCGATCGCGTCGCAGTCGTGCGCGAAGGGAGGATCACGTTGCTCGAGACGGTCGAGACGCTGCGGACGCGCGCGTTCATGCGCGTCGAGGTGACGTTTGCGGCTCCGCCGGCTGCAGACGCGTTCGCCGGGCTCGGCGGCATCCGCGAGCTGCGGCGGCAGGGCGCGTCCGTTCTCTTTGCGGTCGAGGGGCCGGTCGATCCGCTCGTGAAGGCGCTGGCCCTTCACCGCGTGCTCACGATCGAGGCCCGCGAGGCCGACCTCGAGGACGTCTTCCTCAGCCTGTACCGGCTCGAGGACGCTCCGCATGTTGGGTAGCGTGTTCGCGAAGACGCTGCGCGACCTGCGCCGCGGATTCCTCTGGTGGAGCGTCGGCCTCGTGGGGATGGCCGCGCTGATGGTGTCGGTCTATCCGGCCGTTCGGGGCAACGCGGCCCTGAACAAGCTCGTCCAGGACTATCCGACGGCGCTCAAGGGCTTCTTCGGCTTTGGCGGCGAGCTCGACTACACGAGCCCGTCCGGCTACCTCGGGATCGAGCTGTTCTCGCTCGTGGTCCCGCTCCTGCTCCTGATCGCCGCGATCGCAGCCGGATCGAGTGCGATCGCCGGCGAAGAGGATCGCGGCACGCTCGAGCTGCTCCTTTCGCTCCCGATCTCACGGCCTCGCGTCGTTCTCGAGAAGTTCTCGGCCCTCGTCGTCGAGTCGACGGCGCTCGGCCTCGTGCTCTGGCTCAGCCTGTGGGTCGGCGCGCGCGCCGTCGGGATGCACATCGCGGCGGCGAGGCTCGCCGCTGCGACGGCCGGCGCCGTCGCGCTCGCGGTGGCCTACGGAGCGATTGCGCTGCTCGTCGGCTGCGCGACCGGCCGTCGCGGGCTGGCGATCGGCCTGACGGCGGCCGCCGCGGTGGCGGCCTATCTCGTGAACTCGCTCGCACCGCTCGTCACGTCGCTCGAGTCGGCGCAGAAGCTCTCGCCGTTCTACCACTACGCCGCCGGCAACCCGCTGCGCACGGGACTCGCGCCCGGCCACTTCCTCATCCTGGTCGCGATCGCGGCGGTGGCTGCAGCTGCTGCGGCGCTGGTGGTGCGGCGGCGTGACCTCGTCGTCTGAGCTCAGGCCGGGTTCGTCGCGTACGCGTCGAGCTCGGCCAGGTATCGGCTCCTATCCTCTTCCGCCAGCCAGCTCACCGCGAAGGCGTTCCGGACGAGCTGCAGGCACTCGTCGCGCGTCAGGTCCACCGCTTCCTGCACGGCGAGCAGGTTCTCGTTCATGTAGCCGGGGAAGTAGGCGGGATCGTCGGAGTTGACGGTGACGCGCACGCCTGCGTCCAGCATCGCCTTGATCTCGTTCGCCTTCAGGCCGTCGGTGACGTAGCCGTTCGAGATCGGGCAGACCGTCAGGCCGAGGCCGCGGCGTTTGATCTCCTCGATCAGGGCCTCGTCCTCGAGCGCGTTGACGCCGTGGTCGATCCTCTCGACGCCGATCTCGTCGAGGCACTGCCGGATGTGCACGACCGAGCCCTCCTGATCGACGTCGCAGTGCATCGTCAGGCGGTAGCCCTCGCTGCGCGCCCGCGCGAAGACGTTCCTGAACTTGACGGGAGGGTTGCCCTTCTCGTCGGAGTCCAGGCCGACGCCGACGATCCAATGCTTGAACGGCAGCGATTGCACGAGCGTGTCGAGCGCGGACTCGGCGCTCATGTCCCGCAGGAAGCACATGATCAGCTGCGTCCGCAGCCCCAGCGACGCCTCGGCGTCCTGCCGGGCGCGGTGGAGGCCCCCGATCACCGCGGCGAAGGGAATCCCGCGCATCGTGTGGGCCTGCGGGTCGAAGAACACCTCGGCGTAGACGACGTTCTGGGAGCGGGCCTTGCGGAAGTACGCCGTCGCGAGGTCGTAGAAGTCCCGCTCGGTGCGGAGCACGCTCATGCCCTCGTAGTAGACGGCGAGGAACGAGGGGAGGTCGTCGAAGCGGTAGGCGGCCCGCATCTCGTCGGCGGAGCCGTAGGGCAGATCGAGACCGTTGCGGGCGGCCAGCTCGAACTTCAGCCCCGGCTCCAGCGTGCCCTCGACGTGCACGTGCAGCTCGGCCTTCGGCATTCCCTCGATGAAGGTCGACAGGTCGCTCATCAGATCGTCTTGAACTGCTCGAACGGCTGCCTGCAGCTCTCGCAGTAGCGGAGCGAGCGGCACGGGGTCGGGCCGAAGATGTTCTCGAGCCGGGTCTGCGTCGAGCCGCAGTAGGGGCAGCGGAAGACCGCGCGCTGCAGCTGCACGAGCCGCGGTGCCGACGCCTCGCGCGGCGCGGGCGGTGCGAAGCCGGCGGTGCGCAGCTTCTCGCGTCCCGCGGGCGTGATCTTGTCCGTCGACCACGAGTCGTCTGTGATCACCTGCACCTCGGGTTGCGCTCCGAGGGCGGCGACCTTCTCTTCGAGCGCGCGCTTCATCACCTCGAGCGCGGGGCAGCCGAGGAAGGTGGGGGTGAACTCCACGCGGACGCGTCCGTCGGCGACATCGACCGAGCGAATGACGCCGAGGTCGACGAGCGAGATCACCGGGATCTCCGGGTCGGGGATCTCGCCGAAGGCGGCCCAGACCTGTGCTTCGTCTACCACTGTGCTCCGGCGGGAGCGGACCGGCGCACGCTCGTCATCTCGTCCCACAGCTCCGCGAGCTCGGGCGTGTGCGTGCCGCGCCCGATCGCTTCGACCTCCTCCAGCCGGACGCGCGCGGCCAGCTCGGCGCGCTGCTCCGGCGGCAGCACGCCGAGCGCGTACGGCCACAGGTCGGCGACCGCGTCACGGAACCGCGGCTCGCCGCGCAGGCGCTCGTGCCACATGTCGGCGTGCATGCGGTGGTAGACCTCCTCGCGGTCGATCTTCGCCGCGAGGCCCGCGACCGCGGGGTCGGCGTCGTCCATGAGCGCGGCGATCCGGATCCGGTCGGCCTCCTCGTAGAGCCAGCGGCGCGCGATCGTGTGGGCCCAGTCGAGCAGGCGCAGCTCGACGAGCGGCGCGCACCGGTACTCGCCGAGCGGGCGGTCGAAGGCGAGCGCGTCCGCGTCGTCCGTCAGCAGCTCGTACACCGCACGCGCGTGGCCGATCTCGTTCTGCGCGATCGACGAGAAGGCGACGTCCTCCTCCAGCATCGGCGCGATCCCCGTCCACTCGGAGTCGCGCCAGCCGATGACGAGCTCGTCGTCAGCCAGACCGAGCAGAAGCTCGTTCACGCGCCTCCTTCAAGCGCACCTTGATCGAGTAGCCGTCGACGCGGCGGTACTTCAGGTCGAACTCGTCGGCCCACTGCTCGACGACATGAATCGCGTCGCGCGGGACGAGCCAGAGCGCGACCGACTCGCCGCGCCGGCCGTACTGCTCGCGCGCCCACGTCTCCGCGAACCCGGCGTCGGGCGCGACGACCGAGCCGGCGTGCTCGAACGGCTGGCCGCGCCGCTCCTGGCGGAAGACCTCCCAGATCTCGTTCACGCCGCCAGCACCGCGTCCCGGACCCACTGCTCCTGCTCGAGGAAGCGCCGCCGGAAGGCGAGCCGCTCCTCCGTCATCGGGCCGTGTCCGGTGACGACGTGCCGCAGCTCGTCCCAGTCGGGCTCGGTGTACTCCCACACACCGTCGTCGCGGCGGCGCAGCTTCGGGTCGGGGACCGTCAGGCCGAGCTCGCGGATCTGCGGCACGTAGCCCTCGAGGAACTGCTGCCGCGCCTCCTCGTTGCCCTGCGACTTGATCCGCCAGAGGTACATCGGGTCCTCGCCGGCCGGGATCGGGTTGCCATGGAACTGCATCAGCGGCTGCCACCAGCGGTTCAGCGCCTCCTGCACGAGCTCGAATTGCGCCGGCGTGCCGGTGACGAGCGCGAGGATCACGTCGCGGCCGTGGAGGATGTGGAACGACTCCTCCCAGCAGATCTTCTTCATGATCCGCGCGTAGGGCGCGTACGAGCACTTGAGCAGCGCCTTCTGGCTGACGATCGCCGCCGCGTCGACGAGCCACGCGATCACGCCGACGTCGCCCCACGTGCTCGTCGGGTAGTGGAAGACGTTGTGAAACTTCGACTTGCCCGAGATCAGGTCGGCGAGGCACTGCTCGCGCGGCTTGCCGAGATCCTCGACGACGCGATAGATGAGCTGCGCGTGCCCGACCTCGTCCTGCACCTTCGCGGTCAGCGCGAGCTTGCGCTGGAGCGTCGGCGCACGGAGGATCCACTCCCGCTCGGGCAGGACGCCCATCAGCTCGGAGTTGCCGTGCATCTCGATGAACTTGATCAGCTTCGCCCGGTAGTCCTCGGGCAGCCGGTCGCCGGCCTCGACCCGGCCGCCGGCCTGGACGTACTCGAGAAACGCCTGCTCGTCCCGGGGAACCTCCACCGCGGCCATCGCGCTCCTTCCGAACGATCGTTAGCCTCCCGATTGTAGTGTCCAGCCGCAAATCGGAGCTGACCCGCGCCGCCGCCCGGCTCTTCGCCGAGAAGGGCTACCACGGCACCTCGGTCGGCGACCTCGCCGAGGCGCTCGGCGTCCAGAAGGGCTCGCTCTACTCGCACATCGACTCGAAGGCCGACCTCCTCTGGGAGGTCGCCCGCGAGGGCGCCGAGGCCTTCCACGCGGCGCTCGACGCGGTGCCCGACGAAGGCCCTGTCGTCGAGCGGATCCGCCTCGCGCTGCGCGGGCACCTGCGCGTCGTCGCGGAGCAGCTCGACATCGCCACGGTCTTCGTCCGCGAGTGGCGCTACCTCGAGGGCGACCGGCTCGACCACTACCTCGCCGAGCGGCGCCGCTACGAGGAGCGCTTCCGCTCGCTCTTCCGCGAAGGGCGCGAGCACGGCGAGCTTCGCACCGACCTCGACGACGGCACCGCGGCGCAGCTCGCGCTCTCGTCCGCCAACTGGGCCTATACGTGGCTGCGACCCGGCGCAGAGACAGACGACCTCGCCGACCGCTTCACTGCACTCCTGCTGGACGGCATGCGCGGCTACTCCTCCCGATAGGAGATCCTTCGTCCCGTGCAGGCCATCGTGCTCGTCGTCAACCCCTTCGCGTCGCGCGTCACGCAGGCGAAGCTTGCCGCCGTGACCGCAGCGCTCGCGCCACATGCCGACGTCAGCGTCCTGCTGACCGACCGGCCGGGCCATGCGACCGAGCTCGTCGCCGACGCATGCGCGCGCGGTGTCGACGCCGTCGTCGTCTTCTCCGGCGACGGCGGCTTCAACGAAGCGCTGAACGGACTCGAAGCAGGCGTCCCGATCGGCTTCCTGCCCGGCGGCGGCACGAGCGTCCTCTCGCGCGCGCTCGGTCTGCCTGCCGACGCGGTCGAGGCGGCGCGGCAGGTCGGCGAGGCGATCGAGCAGCGGCGCACGCGCCGCATCACGGTCGGCACCGTGAACGGTCGCCGTTTCGCCTTCGGCGCCGGGATCGGCCTCGACGCCGAGGCGGTGCGGCGCGTCGACGCGATGGGGCGGTCGGACGAGGGGAAGCGGCCGGGCGACTTCGCGTTCGCGCTCGCGATCGTGCGCGTGCTCGTCAGGACGCGGGGCCACATGGAGCCTGCGCTCGAGGTGAAGGGAGTGGGACGCGCCGCGTTCGCATTCGTCGCGAACGGCAGTCCGTACACGTATGCGAAGCGGCTGCCGCTGCCGATCGCGCCCGAGGCGCAGTTCGAGCTCGGGCTCGACCTCGTCGCGCCGGTGCGCGTGCGCCGCCGCTCGCTCGTCCATACCGCGCTGTCGCTCCTCACGGGCCACACCCGAAACCGGGGCGCGGTCCTCTACGGGCACGACCTCGACCGGATCGAGGTCGTCTGCGACCGGCCGATGCCGCTGCATGCGGACGGCGAGGATCTCGGCGACGTCGAGCAAGCCGTCTTCGAGGCGGAGCGCGGCGCGGTCTCCGTGCTCGTCTGAACCGAACAACTACGCTTCCGCCCATGGCGCAGGTCGCCCCAGGCGAGCACGAGCTTCGCCGCGTGATCGACGAGGACCGGGAGATCGAGGGGCTGGGCGAGGAGGAGCTGCTCGAGCTCTACCGCTCGATGGTGCTGCTGCGCATGTACGACGAGCGCTCGCTCGTCTACCACCGGCAGGGACGCATCGGCACGTACGCGATGTTCTGGAACCACGAGGCGATGCAGGCGGGGTCCGTGCACGCGCTCGAGGGTGGCGACTGGATCTTTCCGAGCTACCGCGAGTCGGCGATCGGGCTGCTGCGCGGCCTGCCGCCCGCGACCGTGCTGCACTGGTGGCGCGGTCATCCGGCCGGATGGTGGAACCCTGCCGACTACAACGTCGCGTCGATCTGCGTCCCGATAGGCACACACGTGCCGCACGCCGCCGGGCTCGCGTGGGGGAAGAAGCTGAAGCACGAGCGCGCGTGCGCGATCGTCTACTTCGGCGACGGCGCGACGAGCGAAGGCGCGTTCCACGAAGGCGCGAACCTCGCCGCGGTGATGCAGGCGCCGCTGATCCTCTTCTGCAACAACAACCAGTGGGCGATCTCGACTCCCGTCTCGGCGCAGACGCACGCCGAGGCGCTCGTGGACAAGGCGCTCGGCTACGGGATTCCGGGCCTGCGTGTCGACGGCGGCGACGTCCTCGCCGTGTACGAGGCGACGCGCGAGGCGGCGGAGCGCGCCCGTGCCGGCGGCGGCCCGACGTTCATCGAGGCGGTCACGTATCGCGTCGCGCCGCACGGGACCGCGGACGACCCGCGGGCGTACATCGACCTCGAACGGGTCGAGCGCGAGAAGCAGAACGAGTGCCTCGGGCGCTACGAGCGCTACCTGCGCCGGCTGGGCACGCTCGGCGACGAGCTCGAGCTCGAGATCAAGGAGGAGGCGGCCGAGACGATGCGCACCGCGATCGCGGCGGCCGAGGCCGAGCCCGATGCCGACGTCGCGCTCCTGTTCGAGCGCGCGTACGCGAATCCGCCGGCGTCGTTCCGGGCCGAGCTCGCCGAGCTGCGCGCGATCCTCGGAGGCACCGTTGGCTGAGCTGCTCATGGTCGAGGCGATCAACGACGCCTTCCACGTCGAGCTCGCACGCGACGACACGGTGATGGTGCTCGGCGAGGACGTCGGCCGTGCGGGCGGCGTCTTCCGCGCCACGGCCGGCCTGCGCGACCGCTTCGGCGCCGATCGGTGCGTCGACACGCCGCTCGCCGAGGCCGGGATCCTCGGCAGCGCCGTCGGCCTCTGCATGGCCGGCTGGCGCCCTGTGTGCGAGATGCAGTACGACGCCTTCTCCTACCCGTGCCTGGACCAGCTGATCACGCACGTCGGCCGCTACCGCTGGCGCACCGGCGGCACGATGGAGTTTCCGCTCGTCGTGCGCATGCCGTACGGCGGCGGCGTGCGCGCGCCGGAGCTGCACGACGACTCGCCGGAGACGTACTACGTGCACACGCCCGGCGTGAAGGTCGCGATCCCGTCCACGCCGGCCGATGCGAAGGGGCTGCTGGCGGCCGCGATCCGCGACCCCGATCCCGTCGTCGTGCTCGAGCCCAAGCTCATCTATCGCGCCGAGCGTGCGGAGGTTCCCGAGGGCGAGCATGTCGTGCCGCTCGGCGAGGCGAGGCTCGCCCGCGATGGGGACGACGTCACGCTCGTCGCCTACGGCGCGATGGTGTCGCTCTGCGAGCGCGCGGCGGACGTGCTCGCGAACGAGGCGTCGGTGGCGGTGCTCGACATTCGCACGCTGAAGCCGCTCGACGAGGCGGCACTGCTCGAGTCCGCCGCGAAGACCGGACGGGTCGTGATCGTGCAGGAGGCGCCGCGCACCGCCGGCTTCGGTGCCGAGCTTGCGGCGATTCTCGCCGAGAAGGCGATCCTCGATCTCCGCGGCCCGGTCCTGCGCGTGACCGGCTTCGACGTGCCGTACCCGTATTGGAGGCTCGAAGACGCGTACATGCCCTCGGTCGATCGCGTCGTCGCGGCCTGTCGCAAGCTGCTCGCCTTCTGATGATCCACGAGCTTCCGCTCGAGCGGCGCACGGTGCACGGGCACTTCTCGCCCGACCTGGCGCCGGTGCTCACCGTCGATCCGGGCGACTCCGTCGCGTTCCGGTCGCTCAACTCGGGCTGGCGATGGGAGCCGGACGGGGAGTTTCTCGCCGAGCGCGACGACGCGCTCGACGGTGGTCACGCGCTCAACGGCCCCGTCGAGGTGCGCGGAGCGAAGGCCGGCCACACGCTCGTCGTGCGCATCGACGAGGTGGTCCCAGGCGGCTGGGGTGTCACGTTCGGGGAGGGCACGCCGTTCGTGTGGACGATCCGCGACGGCCTGGCGACCGACGAGCGCGGCACGACCGTCGCGCTCGCGCCCTTCCTCGGGGTGATCGGCATGCCGCCGCCCGAGCCGGGCGTCCATTCGACCGCGCCGCCGCGGCGCTGGGGCGGCAACATCGACTGCAAGCTGCTCGTCGCCGGTACGACTCTCTACCTGCCGGTCCCGGTCGACGGGGCGCTCCTCTCTGCCGGCGACGGGCACGGCGCCCAAGGCGACGGCGAGGTCTCGGGAACGGCGATCGAATGCCCGCTCGAACGCGCACGGCTCACGCTCGACCTGCAGGGAGGACCCGAGCTGCGCATGCCCGTGGCACGCACGGCCGACGCATGGCTCACGTTCGGGTTCGACGAGGATCTGGACGTCGCCGCCGAGCTCGCGACCGAGACGATGCTCGACCTGCTGGAGCGCGAGCATGGCCTCGGCCGCGTCCATGCGCTCGCGCTGGCGAGCGTCGTGGTCGACCTCCGTGTCACGCAGGTCGTGAACGGCGTCAAGGGCGTGCACGCCGTGCTCCGCGACGGCGCGTTGCGGGGTTAAGGTCGCGATGTGACCACGTGACCATGGGTTACCAGTTCAGGCTGCCGGACCTCGGTGAGGGCCTCGGCGAGGGCGAGATCGCGCGCTGGCTCGTCGAGGAGGGGCAGGAGATCGCCGAGGACGACCCGCTCGTCGAGATCGCGACCGACAAGACGACGGTCGAGATCCCGTCGCCGGCGGCGGGCGTCGTCGCGAAGATCCTCGTCGAAGCCGGCGAGATCGTCCCGGTCGGCACGGTCCTCGTCGTGATCGGCGGCGAGGGCGCCGCGGAGCCGAAACCCGCAAGTGACAACTTGTTGCTAGCGGCGAGGGCGGCGGCTGAGCCACCGGGCGCGCGGCAGGTAGAGCCAAGTCCGGCAAGTGACAAGTTGTTACAAGAAAAGAAGGTGCGGGCGACGCCGCTCGTGCGGAGGCTCGCGCAGGAGCTCGGCGTCGACCTCGCCGCCGTCGCGGGCTCGGGCCCGCAGGGGCGCATCGGCGAGGACGACGTCAAGGCCGCTGCACGCGGCGCGGCTCCCACCGCTCGGGCGGAAGGGCGGCGCGAGCCGATCCGCGGCATCCGCCGGCAGATGTTCGAGCACCTGACACGGGCGCAGGAGATCCCGGCGGTGACGTGGGTCGAGGAATGCGAGTTCGGCGCCGTCGACCTGAAACGGCTCGTGCCGCTCGTCCTCAAGGCGGTCGCCGAGTCGCTGCGCGAGTACCCGGAGCTGAACGCGCGCGTCGAGGACGACGAGCTCGTCTACCTCGACCGCTACGACATCGGCGTCGCGGTGCAGACCGAGTCGGGCCTCGTCGTGCCCGTCCTGCGCTCGTGCGACTCCCGCTCGCTCGACGAGCTCGACGCCGAGGTGCGCCGGCTCGCCGACGCCGCACACGCAGGCACGCTGAAGCCGGAAGAGCTCCGCGGCGGCACGTTCACCGTGACGAGCGCCGGTCGGGCCGGAGGCCTGCTCGTGACGCCGCTGATCAACTTCCCCGAGGTCGCGATCCTCGGCGTCCACCGCATCGAGGAACGCCCGGTCGTGCGCGGCGGCGAGGTCGTCGTCCGGCAGGTCGGCAACCTCTCGGTCACGTTCGACCACCGGGTGATCGACGGCAAACGCGCCGCCGACTTCGGGCTCGCCGTGATCGCCCGCCTGCAGAAGAGCTAAGGGGCACTTGCCCAGGGCGGTACTACACTGACCCCGATGGGGGGCTGGTACTGGATCGGCGTCTGCGTCGGCCTCGGTGCGGCCGCCGGAGTGCTGCTGGCGGGACTCGCAGGCACGGCCCGGGTGGCAGTCACGGTCGCCGGCGTGATCGCCGCGGCCGCGGGCGCGGGGCTCGGGCTCGGGCTCGACGGCTGGCAGCCCGGCGGCTGGGGCGACATCGCCGGCGGCACGCTCGGCGGAGTCGCCGGCGCGCTCGGTGCGGCGCAGGTCGCACGCGGCGCGCTGCGCCGCGGCGGGACGCGCGGCGGCATCGCACTGCTCGTCGGCGGCGCGGCCGTCGTCGTCGCCGCGCTCGCATGGGTGCCGGTGGCGGGCTACATCGAGGCGGTCACGCTGCCATTGCTCGCCGCTCGCATCCGCAAGCGCGCGCCCGAGCGCTACGCCGGCCTGCGCTCGCTCGCACGGGACTAGAGCCGTGAACGCGAAGAAGCTGGTCCTGATCGTCGTCGACGGGATGACGCCTGCCGCGTTCGAGCGGGCCGTCGAGGGCGGCCGCGCGCCCGCGCTCGCAGTGCTCGCCGCTCGCGGCGTCTACCGCCGCGCGACCTCCGTCTTCCCGTCGCTCACGCCGGTCTGCCTGTCGTCGATCGCGACCGGTGCAGGCCCCGACGTGCACCAGATCCCGCACCTGGTGTGGTGGCACCGCGGCGAGCGGCGGATGATCGAGTACGGCTCGTCGTTCGCGGCGCTGCGCGCCGCCGGGATGGCCCAGTCGATCGCGGACACGATCTACAACATGAACCAGCATCACCTCGGGAAGGATGCCGTGACCGTCTACGAGTCGCTCGAGGATGCCGGGCTCGTCGCAGCGGCGGTCAACATCACCTGCTACCGCGGCCGCACGCGGTACCTGCCGACGCTGCCGTGGGTGACCAAGCCCGCCTACGGCCCGAAGCGGTTCTTCTTCTACAGCCTGTTCGAGTCGGACCCGACCGGTGCGCCGCTCGCGGTGCGCAACCGCGCCGGAGGCTCGATCGACGCGTACGCGGCTGCGGTCGGCCGCTGGCTCGTCACGCGCGACGGCTTCGACTTCCTCGCCTATTACCTGTCGGACTTCGACTTTGCCTCGCACGCGCACGGTCCCGAGGGCGCCGAGGAAGTCGCGCTCGAGCGCACGGACGCGGCGATTCAGGCACTGCTCGACGCGGCCGGAGGAGCGGACGAGTTCCTCGAGCGATATGCGGTCGTGCTCCTTTCCGACCACGGCCAGACCGACGTCGAGCAGGTCGCGCAGCTCGAGGCGCCGCTGGCGGCGTTCGCCGGCGAGGTCGTCGTCACCGCGTCGAACCGCGCCGGCCAGGTGTATCTCCGGCCGGGCGCGCGCGCCGGCGCTGCGCAGCTCGCGCAACGACTCGACGGCGAGGAGTCCATCGAATTGACGCTGCGGCGCGAGGGCGCGAACGCGGTCGCGCGGCGCGACGGCGAGGAGCTCCGCTTCCGTCCGTCGGCCGACGGCTGGGAGACGAGCGGCGACACGGCGATCCTCGACCATCCGGACGCCCTGCACCGATGCTGGTCGGCGCTCGCCAACCCGAATGCCGGCGAGCTGCTCGTCTCCGCGGCCGAGGGATGGGAGCTGGCGGATCTCGGCGGCCGCCACCACGCGGGCGGCGGCAGCCATGGCTCGCTCGTCGCGGGCGACTCGATCGTGCCGGTCCTCACCATCGGCGTCGATGCCGCGCCCGCGCGGATCACCGACATCACGCCCGCCGTGCTCGCGCACTTCGGCGTCGAGCCGCCCCCGTACGCACGCGCGCTCGTCCATGCCGGCTGACCACGGAGCGCGGCGCCGGCGAATGGTCGACGAGCAGATCTACGCCCGCGGCATCGTCGACGGGCGCGTGCTCGCTGCCATGGAGCGCGTTCCGCGCGAGCTCTTCGTGGCGGAGGATCTGCGGGACCGCGCCTACGACGACGCCGCGCTGCCGATCGGGGCCGGGCAGACCATCTCGCAGCCGTACATGGTCGCGCGCATCTGCGTCGAGCTCTGCCTGCGCGGCGGCGAGCGTGTGCTCGACGTCGGCACGGGCTCCGGCTACCAGGCTGCGGTGCTCGCGGAGCTGGCGGCCGAGGTTCACTCGATCGAGCGGATTCCGGAGCTGGCGGAGCAGGCGCGCCTGAACCTGGACGCAGCCGGCTATTCCGGCCGCGTGCACGTGCACGTGGGCGACGGGACGCTCGGACTGCCCGCGCACGCGCCATTCGCCGCAATCGCGGTGGCCGCCGCGGCGCCGGGGATGCCGCACTCGCTGTACGAGCAGCTCGAGGACCGTGGGCGCCTCGTCCTCCCGGTCGGGGAACGCTGGGAGCAGCTCCTGCAGGTGATCGTGCGGACGCCGGAGGGGCCGGCCGTCCTGCGGACGGTTCCGTGTCGCTTCGTGCCGCTCGTGGGCGCGGAGGGCTTCGACGGACGCTGACACGCGTGCGGCGGCCGCACTTTGCACGGCCCCGCCGCTCGACCGGTACCCTCGGGTTGCGATGGAGCGTCCCGCCGCAACGCTCCCCGTCTCCGGTCGTCTCGGCCCGCGCAAACGCCTGAGGGCTGCGCTGCGAGCACGCCGGAACTGGGAGCAGCTCGCCAAGTTCTGCGTCGTCGGCGCGATCGGCTACGGGATCAACCTCGGCGTCTACGCCGAGCTGCTCCACGCCGGACTCCACTTTCTGCTCTCGGCCACCTGCTCGTTCCTCGTCGCCGTCACGAGCAACTACACGTGGAACCGCCTCTGGACCTTCCGCGACCGGCGTGCCGGCGTCGCGGCGCAGGGGATGCGCTTCCTGATCGTGTCGCTGGGCTCGCTCGGCACCAATCTCCTCGTGCTCGATGCGCTGATCACGGTCGGCGCCGGCAAGCTCGTCGGCCAGGCGATCGCGATCGTGCTCGTGACGCCGCTCAACTTCATCGGGAACAAGCTCTGGAGCTTCAGGCACCGCTGAGGCTCTCGTGCGCCGCCTCGTCTTCGTTCTCCTCTGTGCGTCCGCTCTCGCGTTCGCGTCTGCAGCGGCCGGCGCCGCCGCAACGGCGCCGACCGCACCGGTCTTCGACGGGAAGGGCCGCCTGGTCCAGACGCCGCTCGTCCCGACGCCCGCCCTGCCGCGGCTGACGAAGGAGCGCGCGCTCGCGATCTTCCGTCGTGATCCGAAGGTCGCCGCGTGGCTGAACCGGTACCCGGCGAAGGGCTTCAGCGACGAGGAGACCTACGACGCGAAGACGGCGAGCTGGACGGTGAAGCTGTGGTGGGGCGCCGCCGGCGAGGTGGCGGAAGGGACCGTGGACGATGCCAGCGGCGCCGTGCTCGAGGCCTGGACCGGCCCGCAGGTCGCCTGGAAGATGGCGCGCGGCTACAAGGGCGCCTTCGGCGGCGTGAAGATCAACAGCCCGTGGGTCTGGGGCGCTTTCTGCGTCGTCTTCCTGCTCGGGCTCGCCGACCTGCGACGGCCGCTCTCGCTTCGCAACCTCGACCTCGTGATGCTGCTGTCGCCGACAGCGTCGCTCTGGTTCTTCAACCACGGCGACGTGTTCACGGCCGTGCCGCTCTTCTACCCCGCGCTCGTCTGGGTCGTGCTCCGCGGAGTGTGGATCGGCGCGACGGGCCGCGGCTCAGGAACGCGCGCCGTCTGGCCCGTCTGGGTTCTGCTCGCAGGCACCGTCTTCCTCGCTGGCTTCCGCGTCGGGCTGAACGTGGAGGCGTCGAACGTGATCGACGTCGGCTACTCCGGCGTGATCGGGGGCGAGCGGATCGCCACCGGGCAGGCGCCCTGGGGGCACTTCCCGATCGAGGACGACCTGAAGCCGTGCGGCCCCGCCGACGCCTCCGGCGAGATCCGCAACCGCATCCAGACGAACGGGCGCTGCGAGTCGGCGAATCCGCAAGGGGACACGTACGGGCCGGTCGCCTACGAGGCGTACATCCCCGGGTATCTCATTCTCGGCTGGAGCGGCAAGTGGGACAGCCTGCCGGCCGCGCACCTGACGGCCATCGTCTTCGACCTGCTCTCGATGCTCGGGCTGTGGCTCGTCGGGCGCCGGTTCGGGGACGCGCGCCTCGCCGCGACGCTCGCGTTCGCGTGGGCCGCGTACCCGTTCACGCAGTACGCGTCGAGCTCGAACACGGACGACGCGATCATGCCGTGCCTGCTCATCTTCGGCTTCTGGCTCGTCTCCTCACCCGTCGGGCGGGGTGCGTTCGGTGCGCTGTCGGGGTGGACCAAGTTCGCCTCGCTGATCGTCGCTCCGCTCTGGCTCACGTATCCGGGACGGCGCCCCTCCGGGCGATTCATCGCCGCCTTTGCCACGGCGACGGCCGCTGCGTTCTCGGTCGTCCTGCTCGAGCAGAGCCCTCTCCACGAGTTGCGAGTGTTCTGGGACCACAGCTTCTCGTGGCAGATGGGACGCAGCTCGCCGTTCTCCCTGTGGGACTGGCGGCAGTACCACGCACGAGGACTTCCCAACCTCCATGCAGTGCAGCGCGTGCTCGAGGTGCTGCTCGTCGCCGGCGCGTTCGTCGCGGCGTTCGTACCGCGTCACAAGTCGCCGCTCCAGCTCGCCGCGCTCACCGCGGCGTTGCTCGCCGGCTTCGAGCTCGTCCTGACGTACTGGCTCTACACGTACATCCCCTGGGTCTTCCCTTTCGCCGCGATCGCCGTGCTCGCGCCGGCCGCCGCCGTCCATGCCCATGTCCATGCCGATGAACCGCAACTCGAGCAGCCGCAGCTCATTCCTGCCGCCGGCTGACCTGCGGCGGCCTGCGCTGCTCGGCGCGGCGCTGCTCGTTGCGTCGTGGGCGTTCATCTCCTTCACGCCGGTGTTCAGCGTGTGGCTGTTCGGCGACGCCCGCTACTACGAGAGCTGGGGCGGTTGGCTCGCGGCCCACCTGATGCCGTACCGCGACTTCAACGTCGAGTATCCGCCGGGCGCGCTGCCGACGTTCGTCGCTCCCGTGTACCTGCGGAAGCTCTTCGGCTATCACGGGACGTACTACTTCTGGCTTCGGGTCGAGATCCTCGTCTTCGCGTTGCTCGCGCTTGCGGCGATGACCTGGGCGCTCGCGCGGCTCGGTGCGTCGCGCCGCCGCGCCTACGGCGTGCTCGGAGCCGCCGGTGTCGCGCCGGCGGTGCTCGGGCCGATCGCGTTCTTCCATTTCGACTACTGGCCGTCGATGTTCGCCGTCGCCGCCCTCGCCGCTCTCCTGTACCGGCGGGGCGTGCTCGCGTGTGCGCTGGCCGCCGCCGGCGCCGCCGCCAAGGTGTACCCGGTCCTGCTGCTGCCGTTCGCCCTCTTCGAGCTGTGGCAGCGTGGGCGCTGGCGGGCGGTTGCGACCGGCGTCGGCGCCGCGGCGGCCGTTCTCGCCGCGGCCGTGCTCCCCTTCGCGATCGTCGCGCCGCACGGCCTCACGTGGGCCCTCAACCGCGAGGCCGTCCGGCCGCTCGAGGTCGAGAGCGTCGGCGCCGGGTTCTTCGCGGTCGCGCACTCGCTCGCCGGCCTGCACCTGCACATCGTCCTGAGCGGCGGCGGCTCCCACGGCATCGCCGGCCCGGCGGCACGCATGGTCTCGACCGCATTGGGGATTGCCATGGTCGCTGTCCTCGCCGCCGTCTACGTGCGCTATTACCGCAGTCCGCGCGCGGCAGAGGACCTCGTCGTCGCCTGCGCGACGGTGGTCGTCACGTACGTCGTCTTCTCGAAGGTCTTCTCGCCGCAGTACCTGCTGTGGCTCGTGCCGCTCGTGCTGCTCGCCGGCGGCCGGCGAGGCATGCGCGCATCCGTGCTGCTGTTCGTGATCCTGGGCGTGACGCAGATCTTCGAGCCGTACCACTACGTCGAGTACTTCCACATGCGTGCGGCGTGGCTGTCGCTTCTCGTCTGCGCGCGCAACCTGCTCGTCGTCGGCCTGCTCGGCCTGCTCGTCTGGCCGCAGCCCTCAGAGCGCCACGCGGAGCAGCTCGATCCCGCTCGCGCGACCGGTTTCGGCTGAGCAGTCGACGACGACGCCCTCGATCCGCACGCCACCCTCCGCCGGCTCGAACCGAACAGGCAGTCGCGTGCGCATACGCCGGATGGCCAGCTCCGCCCGCACGCCGATCACCGAGTCGTGCGGCCCGGTCATGCCCGCGTCGGTGACCGTCGCGGTGCCGCCGGGAAGCACGCGTGCGTCGTTCGTCTGCACGTGCGTGTGCGTGCCGATCACCGCGGTCACGCGACCGTCGAGCCAGGTCGCGATCGCCACCTTCTCGCTCGTCGCCTCCGCGTGGAAGTCGAGCACGACGACGGGGGTCTGGGCGTGCGCTTCGTCGACGAGCGCGTCGACCATCTCCCAGGGTGAGACCGGCGTGTCGAGGAAGAGCGAGCCGAGCAGGCTCAGCACGGCGACGCGGACGCCGTTCCGGGCATCGACGACGGCGAGGCCTCGCCCGGGCGTCATCGCGCCCGAGTTCGCCGGCCGGATCACCCGCTCGCTCGCGGCGAGGTATTCACCGATCCCGTCGCGGCGGTACGTGTGGTTGCCGAGCGTGATCACGTCTGCCCCGGCCCGCAGCAGGGCGTCGGCGAGCTTCGGGGTGATCCCTGCTCCGTCGGCCACGTTCTCGCCGTTGACGATGCAGAGATCGGCGTCGAGCTGGTCGCGCAGCGCGGGCAGGCGTTCCTCCAGCGCACGCCGGCCGGCGACCCCGAACACGTCGGCGAGGAAGAGGAGCTTCAGCTGAGGACCAGCGCGGACGCCGGCCGGATCTCGACCGAGACGTGGTTGCCCGCGTCGTTCGTGTAGCGGGCGAGCGCCTGCTGCTCGATGCCGGCTAGATCGGCGACCGTGCCGACCTTCGTCGCGCCGCTGATGACGTTGCGCCCAACGCTGAGCGACGGGTCGGCACGAAGCTGCGTCAGCGAGACGACGAGCGACGGCGAGCTCTGCGGTTGAATGTCGATGCGTTCACCGTAGCGGTGCCCGGCGACGATGTACGGGGAGATGCCGACGATGGTGCCGTCGACAGGCGAGTAGACGTCGGTCCCCGGTGCGGCGCCGACGTCGAGCGCCGACGTCGCGCCACTGTCGAGCTGATACCAGACCGGATGGCCGCCGCCTCCGCCGAAGATCGCGTGAAAGACGCGCTGCACGAGCCCCTGGTTGCCCTGCCGGCCGACCGGGGAAAGCGCAAGTGCGCCGTCGCTCGCCGCGTGGTAGCCGATCGCGGTGAAGCGCGTCTGCGCGATCGGCATCTGCAGGCGGATCGCGCCGCGCATGGCGATGACCTGCGGATACGGTCGCGTCTGCGTCGTGGCTGCGATGTTCACGACGGCGAGCCGGCGCAGCGGCTGCGCCGCGCCGCCGCCGAAAGCGGTGAGCAGCAGCGCGATCACGAGCACGATCGCGAGAAGTGTGAGGAGCGCGAACCGCCGGGCACGGCGCGCTGCGCGCACCTCCCGCCGCTCGACGCGCCGCCTCCGTGTGGGGCGTGAGGACGGCATGTCCGCGGTCAACCTATCGAACGGGCGGGGATCGTTCAACCGGACCACTGCTCCCGCTCGTGACATCCGTTGCACGCTCTCCTCGGCCGGCTCGAGCCAGAGCTCGTCACGGGCGAGCGCGACGCCGCCGTCCTCGAAGAAGCTCCAATCCCAGGCGTCGTCCCGGATCCGCCTGACCCGGGCGATACCATCGCTCGCATCATGCCGGGCCCCTCCGTTGCGACGAGGATCGAGATCCCGCGCTGGGTTCAGCTCGTCGGCCTGCCGCTGCTGCTCGTCTTCCTCTGGGTGGTGGCGGGAGCGGTGCGTCACGTGGTCTTCCTCTTCCTCGTGGCGCTGCTGATCGCCTTGCTCCTCAATCCGCTCGTCCGCGGGCTGGGACGAGTGTGGATCCCGCGCGGGCTCGCGGTCGGGGTCGTGTACCTGCTGTTCGCCGCTGTCGTCGCACTCGCGGTTCTCGCTCTCGCCACCGTGGTGGTGCAGCAAACACGCCACGCCAGTACCCGGGTGGACAACTACTTTACGACCTCCTCCGGACGCCTTCACCAGACCGGTGCCGAGCACGATCTGCGGCGGTTCCAGCACTGGCTCGACGCGCACCATCTGCGCCGCGTCCAGGTCGAGAAGCAGGGAACGAAGTTCCTCAACTCGATCGGGACGAAGGACGTCGAGAAGTACACGACGAAGGCGCTCAACTGGGCCGAGGGAGCAGGGCTCGCCGTCGTCACGCTTCTCTTCAACGCGGTGCTCGTCGTCGTCGTGTCGATCTACATGCTGCTCGACATGCAGCGACTTGCAGCGGCGATCGACCGTCGCTTCCCGCCGCATGCGGGAGGCCCGCCGCTCGTGCAGCGCATGGAGCATGCGCTCTTGAGCTACGTCAAGGGGCAGCTGCTGCTCTCGCTCATCATCGGCGTCAGCTCCGGCGTGGGACTGTGGATCCTGGGCATCGCCGACGCGTTGCCGCACGGCGGCAAGTACGCGCTCCTCTTCGGAACGTGGGCGGGCATCACCGAGCTGATCCCGTACGTCGGCCCGTGGCTCGGTGCTGCGCCCCCCGTGCTCTTCGCCCTCGTGACGCACCCGGTCGCCGCGCTGTGGGTCGTTCTCCTCTTCTTCGGCATCCAGCAGCTCGAAGGGCACGTTGTCGTGCCGAAGGTGATGGGTCGCTCGCTGCGCCTGCACCCCCTGCTCGTCATCTTCGGCCTGCTCGCCGGCGGCGAGATCTACGGCTTCCCGGGCATCCTCGTCGCACTGCCGCTGCTCGCCGCGACACGCGCGGTCTGGGAGTTCTTCGCCGAGCGGGTAGAGCTCGAGGAGTGGACGGGCGGCGGTGGCGTCGAGGTGGGGGTCGAGGTCGTCCCGCCGGCGGACGAGCCTCCGGTCGCGGCGACGCCGTGACCGAGCCGGTTGTGCGCGCACTTCGCGTCGCGCGCCGCTACGGCGACGTGGAGGCGCTCGCGTCGACCGACTTCGAGCTGCTCGCGGGCGAGACGGTTGCGCTCGTCGGCCCGAACGGCGCCGGCAAGTCGACGCTGCTCTCGATCCTCGCCGGCGCCCTCGAGCCGAGCGAAGGGTCCGTCGAGGTGCACGCCCGCATCGGCTGGGTGCCGCAGCGCCCGGCGCACTACGCGCGCCTGTCCGCGCGCGAGAACCTCGAGCTGTTCGGACGACTCGAGGGCCTCCGCGACGCTCCCGCCGCGGCGCAGCGCCTGCTCGAGCGCTTCCTGCTGCCGCTCGAGCCGCGCCCGTCCGGTGACCTCTCCGTCGGCAACCGCCAGCGCCTGAATGTCGCGCTCTCACTGCTCGGCGAGCCGCAGGTGCTCCTGCTCGACGAGCCGACCGCGTCGCTCGATCCCGGCCAGCGCCGGCGCGTGTGGGACGTCGTCGGCGCGCTGCACGCCGAGGGCGGCGCGGTGTGCTTCGCCACGCAGAACGTCGAGGAGATCAGCGAGCACGCCGACCGTGTCGTCGTGATGCAGGACGGGCACGTCGTGTTCGCAGGCCCTGCGTCGGCGTTCGAGGCGGAAGGGGTGTTCGGCTGAGCGCCGTGCTCATCCTGCTGCGGAAGGACCTGCGCGTCCTGCGGCGTTCGCCACTGCTGCTCGGCGCGCTGCTCGCCTACCCGGTGGTGATCGCGCTGCTCGTGGGGCTCGTCGCCGGCTATGCGAGCGCGAAGCCGCGGGTCGCGTTCGTCGACGAGGACCACCTGCCGCCGGTGGTCAGCGTCGGCGGTCACCGCTTCCATCTGAAGACCGTGATCGACGAGGTGGCGAAGCAGGTGACGCTCGTCAGGCTCGGCCCTGCGGAGGCGGCCCGCGAGCTGGCGGACGGGAAGGTCGTGGCCACGATCACCGTCCCGCCGGGCTTTCTCGCGAACCTCGAGACGACGGCGAAGAGCCCGAGCCTCGTCCTGCGCACCGGCAGCGGCGGCCTCACGCCGCGCGTCGTGCAGCAGATGCAGGCGCTCGTCTACCAGCTGAACGGGAAGCTGCAAGAGGGGTACATCGCGGCGAACCTCGTCTTCGTGCGCCTGATCCTCCACGGCGGCAACGGGAGCTTCCTCGGGCAGAAGTTCAAGCTGCTCGGCTTGGACGGGACGCAGAGGGAGCTCGCCGCGCTGCCGCCGGGCAAGCGGGTCGCCGTCATCCAGCACTTCATCCGGGTCGCGCGGGCCGGGCTCGCGCAGACGGGCAAGGCGCTGCGCGCGACCGCCAACCCGATCACCCTCGTGCAGCCGAAGGCACACGGGCGTACGTGGGTGCTGTCGGCGCAGGTGCAGTCGTACGGGATCGCGCTGACGGTGACGTTCCTCGCACTCATGCTCGCGGCCGGAGCAGCCGCGGCCGAGAAGGACGAGGGCACGATCGGACGTCTGCGCCGCGGCCTCGTCTCGTTCGGGCAGCTCGTGTGGGCGAAGGCCGCGCTCGCGGCGCTCGTCGGGCTCGCGCTCGGCGGCGCGATCGCCGTCGTCTTCGGCATCGTCGTCGAGGCCGGCGGCGTCACCGGCGGCGAGCCGTGGGCGCGGTTGCCGCTGCTGCTCGTCGGGGTTGCGCTCGCGGGCGGCGTCGTCGGCGCCGCCGGCACCCTGCTCGGCGCGGTCGCGCGTGAGGCGCGCACGGCCTCGCTGCTCGCGGTGCTCGTCGTGCTGCCCGTCGTCTTCCTCGGCCTCGTGCCGCGGGGCGCGCTCGGCTTCGCGTACTGGCTCAGCCTCTTCCTTCCGTTCGCCCATGCTGCCCGCTGGTTCGGCGCCGCGCTCTACGACACGTCGCCCTGGCGCACGGTGGGCATCGAGACGGCGTGGCTGCTCGCTCTCGGCGCCGTCTACGGCCTGCTGGCCCGCCTGGCGATGCGTCGCCTCGCCGCCTAGTAACAAATTGCCACTAGGCGTTTTGCGCGCGCCGATGACCCGCCTCCGCGTCTAGTAACAAGTTGTTACTAGCTGGTTCGCGCGTACTCTTTGCGGCGTGAGCGGCTACCCCGACGTCCGCCTGCGCCGGTTCCGGCGCACTGCCCCGCTCCGCGGGCTCGTGCGGGAGACGCGGCTCTCGCTCGACCAGTTCGTGATGCCGCTGTTCGTCGCGCCCGAGGCGCTGCGCAACGACGCGCTGCCGGCGATGGGGCGGTTCACCGTCGACGGCGTCCTCCACGAGGTCGAGGAGCTCGTCCGCGCCGGCGTCCAGGCGGTGATCCTGTTCGGGGTTCCCGCGGAGAAGGACGAGCAGGCGACGGGGGCATGGGAGGACGACGGGATCGTGCAGCAGGCGCTGCGAGCGCTGCGGCCGCGCTTTCCCGAGCTCGTGCTGCTGACGGACGTCTGTCTCTGCGAGTACACCTCGCACGGGCACTGCGGCGTGGTCGTCGACGGCGAGGTCGCCAACGACGCGTCGCTCGAGCTGCTCGCACGCGTCGCCGTTTCCCACGTCGAGGCCGGCGCCGACATCGTCGCCCCCAGCGACATGATGGACGGACGCGTCGCCGCGATCCGCGAGGCGCTCGACGACGACGGCCACGAGTCGACGCCGATCCTCGCCTATTCGGCGAAGTACGCATCCGCGTTCTACGGACCGTTCCGCGAAGCGGCCGACTCGACGCCGGCGTTCGGCGACCGGCGCGGCTACCAGATGGATCCCGCCAACGTGCGCGAGGCGCTGCACGAGTGCGAGCTCGACGTCGACGAGGGTGCCGACGCGATCATGATCAAGCCGGCGCTGCCGTACCTCGACGTCATCCGCGCCGCGCGCGAGGCGTTCGACGTGCCGGTCGGGGCGTACAACGTCTCCGGCGAGTACGCGATGGTGAAGGCGGCGGCGCAGGCGGGCTGGCTCGACGAGCGGCAGGCGGCGCTCGAGTCGCTGACCGCGATCAGGCGCGCCGGCGCCGACCTGATCGTGAGCTACTGGACGAAGGACCTCGCGAGTTGGCTATAGCACTCCGGTGCCAGGCACCCGGGGTTCGGCCCTTGTTTCCGCCTCGCCAACCCCTGGTGCCTGGCACCGGCCTGCTGTGAATGCGCGGAGCGAGCTCTATCGCCGCGCGCTCGAGCTGATCCCCGGCGGCGTCAACTCGCCGGTGCGCGCGATGCGGGCCGTCGGGCTCGACGAGCCGTTCTTCGTCGCGCGCGCCGAGGGCGCGTACCTCGAGGACGTGGACGGCAACCGCTATCTCGACTGGGTGCTCTCCTGGGGACCGCTGCTGTTCGGGCACGCCGATCCCGAGACGGTCGAGGTGGTGCGCGAGGCCGCGCTGCGAGGCACGAGCTTCGGGGCGCCGACGGAGGCCGAGGTCGAGCTGGCGGCGGAGATCGCCGACGCGGTGCCCTCCATCGAGAAGGTCCGGCTCGTCTCGTCCGGCACCGAGGCCGCGATGAGCACGCTTCGGCTCGCGCGCGCCTTCGCGAAGCGCGACCGCATCCTCAAGTTCGCCGGCTGCTACCACGGTCACGTCGACGCACTGCTTGCGAGCGCCGGATCCGGCCTGGCAACCCTCGGCATCCCGTCCACTCCGGGCGTGCCGACCGCGGTCACGGCGGACACGATCGTCTGCCCGTACAACGACCTCGCCGCCGCGGCGGAGGCGGTGCTGCGGTACGGCGAGGGACTCGCCGCGGTGATCGTCGAGCCGGTGGCCGGCAACATGGGCGTGATCCCGCCGGGCGACGGCTTCCTCGCAGGGCTGCGCGAGCTCTGTGACGCCTCGGGGGCCCTGCTCGTGTTCGACGAGGTCATCACCGGCTTCCGGGTCGCACGCGGCGGCGCGCAGGAGCGCTTCGGCGTGATGCCCGACCTGACGATTCTCGGGAAGATCGTCGGGGGCGGGCTGCCCCTGGCCGCATTCGGCGGCCGCGCGGACGTGATGGAGCTGCTCGCGCCGTCCGGCCCCGTCTACCAGGCGGGCACGCTCTCCGGGAATCCGCTGGCGACCGCCGCCGGGCTGTCGGTGCTGCGCCGCCTGCGCGACCCGCACGTCTACGAGGAGCTCGAGTTGCGCGGTGCGAAGCTCGAAGAGGGCCTCGCCGGGTTCGGTCGCGTACGTCGCGTCGGTGCGATGCTCACGCTCTTCATGACCGAGACGGGCGTCCGCAACTTCGACGACGCGCAGCGGTGCGACACCGCACGCTACGGCGCCCTGTTCCGTCATCTGCTCGCGCACGGCATCTACGTCGCCCCCTCGCAGTTCGAGGCGATGTTCGTGTCGCTTGCCCATGGTGATGCCGAGATCGACGCGACGCTCGGGGCGGTCCGCGCTTTCTTCGAAACCGCGGACTAGTGCCACTTCAGCAAATGTCCTGCGGCTTCTGGAACGCGATCACACGGCGCGCCGCCGCGTCCTCCGTCGCGCCCATAGGAACCGCTATGGGTGCTCCCTGCGTCCTTGCATCGCTTGGTGCTCGCGCCCCAGAAGCTCGGCAGCATTCACTGAAGGGGCACTAACGATGTGGAGCGTCATCACGGAGGAAGCCTCCGCCGAGAGCAGCCTCTGGAAGCAGTCGTTGCGACCGGAGAGAGAGCGAGAGCTTCTGCCGATCTTCTCGCCACTCGGGGCTCCTCGCTACGCACTCGGGCTCGAGACGATCTACGAGGGCTACCTCGTCCACTACGGCTCGCCCCGCCTCTTCGACCCGCCCGACGACGACACTGCGCTGCTGCTCGGCGACTACCTGTACGCGCACGGGCTCCTGCGCATCGCGTCCGCGGGTGACGTCGACGCCGTCGGCGACCTCTCCGAGCTGATCTCGCTCTGCGGCCAGCTCCGGGCCGAGGACGCGGCGGGCGACGGCCCGCTCTGGGCTGCCACCGCCGCGCTGCTCGGCGGGGGCCGAGCCCTCGACGGCCCGCGCGCGGCGCTGCGACTGCGCGGCGACCCGGCTGCGCTCGAGGCGGCGGCGCGCGCCGCCGCCGGGGACGAGCCGGTCGAGCGCGCCCTCGCCGCGCACTCGCTCCGGCTTCGAGCTTGAACCCGACAGCCGTTCGCGGTTACCTCCGCCTGTGAGCGCGAGCGGTGTCCGCGAGGAGCGTAAGGTGCTTACGGCGTTGTTCGCCGACGTGGTCGGCTCGACCGCACTCGCCGAGCGCCTCGATGCCGAGGACGTGAAGCTCGTCGTCGGCGACGCCGTGGCGCGCATCGTCGGCGAGGTCGAGGGTCTCGGCGGCCACGTCAAGGATCTCGCCGGCGACGGCGTGCTCGCGTTCTTCGGGGCTCCGCTGACGCGCGAGGACGACGCCGAGCGCGCCGTGCGTGCCGCTCTGCGGATCGTCGCCGAGCTCGAGGACTACGGGCGGGAAGTGCTGCGCGGTTGGGGCGTCGAGGGCTTCGGCGTCCGCGTCGGCGCGGCGAGCGGGACGGTCGTCGTCGGGGAGATCGGCGCGGGCGAACGCGTCGAGTACGCGGCGTTCGGCGACACCGTGAACGTCGCCGCGCGCCTCCAGGCTGCCGCCGACCCTGGCACCGTGCTCGTCGACGAAGCCACGCACCGGGCCGTCGAGCCGCTGTTCGCCTGGGGTGAGCCACGCGAGCTCGAGCTGAAGGGAAAGCGGCGCCCTGTCGCAGGCTGGCCTGTCGGAGGCGTGCGCAGCGGAGCGCGTCGCGGGCGCGGCTCGCTCGGCGTCGACGCGCCGCTCGTCGGCCGCGCCCACGAGGTCGACGCCGGCCGGGACGCGCTCGACGCGCTGCGGGCGGGCCGCGGCGGCGTGCTCGTTGTGAGCGGTGACGCCGGTATCGGCAAGAGCCGGCTGCTCGTGGAGCTTCGTGCGCTCGCCGAGGCGCCGGGCGCCGGTGTGCGCTGGCTCGAGGGACGCTGCGTGTCCTACGGGGAGTCGCTGCCGTACTGGCCGTTCCGCGACCTGCTGCGCGGGGACTGGATCGGCGCCGGTGCCGACGAGGCCGAGCTGCGGGTGCGCGTCGGCCTCCGCCGCCGCCTCGACCAGCTGTTCGGCGCCGAGGCCGGCGAGCTCTACCCCTATCTCGGCTCGCTGCTCGGCCTCGAGCTCGAGCGCGACGCCGCCGCACGGACCGAAGAGCTCTCGCCCGAGGCGCTCCAGTGGCGGACGTTCGAGGTCGTGGGCCAGCTCTTCGCGCGGCTCGCCGACGAGGCGCCGCTCGTCCTCGCGCTCGAGGACCTGCACTGGTCGGACGCGACCTCGGTGCTTCTCCTCGAGCAGCTGCTCGAGCTCGCCGAGCATGCGCCCGTCCTCCTCGTGCTTTCGTTGCGGCCCGAGCGCGACCACCAGTCGTGGGCGCTGCGCGAGCTGGCTGCGCGCGAGTTCCCGCACCTGCTCCGTGAGCTCGAGCTCGGGCCGCTCGGCGAGGCCGAAGGCGAGCTGCTCGACGAGCTCGTGGGCAAGGACACGCTTCCCGAGGAGCTCGAGCAGCGCGTGCTCGAGGCGGCGGAAGGCAACCCGTTCTTCCTCGAGGAGCTCGTCGGCTCACTCGTCGACGGCGGCGCGCTCGTCCGCTCGGAGGAGGGTTGGCGGTTCGAGCACGAGGCGCCGGTCGAGGTGCCGCAGACCGTCGAGAAGGTGATCCTCGCGCGGCTCGACCGCCTTTCGGCTGCGTCGCATGACGTGCTGACCGCCGCGTCGTCGCTCGGCCGCCGCTTCGCGCTGCCGCTGCTCGAGGGCGTGCTCGACGAAGACGCCGGTGAGGCGCTGCATGAGCTGCAACGGCTCGGCCTGCTTCAGCAGAGCCGGCGCTATCCGCAGCCCGAGTACCGCTTCCGGCACGCCCTGATCCAGGAAACGGCATACCGGACGCTCCTCGGAGCACCGCGGGCGCGCCTGCATCGCCGCGCCGCCGAATGGCTCGAGGAGCGTCACGCCGGTCGCGAGGAAGAGGTGCTCGGGCTCCTCGCCCATCACTGGCTCAGGGCGGACGACGAGGACAAGGCGGTCGTCTATCTGCTGCGCGCCGGCGACAAGGCACGGCAGGAGTACGCGCTCGACGAGGCGATCGAGGACTACGGCGAGCTGCTCGATCTGCTCGAGCGGCGCGGCGACGACGGGGCGAGCGCACTCGTCCTGTTCAAGCTCGCGCTCGCCCTCCACACGTCACTCCGGTTCGAGGAGGCGAACGCGACGTACGAGCGGGCCTTCGCACGCTGGCAGGAGCCCACGGGCCCCGTCGCCGCCGCGGAGACGCTGCGCCTCGCCACGAGCTTTCTGCCGAACGACCCGGACCCGAAGTCGGCCATCGCGTGGCCGAACATCCAGCTCTGCATGCAGCTCTTCGACCGCCTCGTCGAGGCCTGGCCGGAGCGTACGATCGTGCCCGCGCTCGCCGAGCGCTGGGAGATCGCCCCCGACGGACTCCGGTATGCCTTCCACCTGCGCGAGGGCCTGCGCTGGTCCGACGGCGAGCCGCTGACCGCGCACGACGTCGAGTTCGGCATCAAGCGGGTCCTCGATCCGCGCAGCCCGGGAGCCTCCGTCGCGATCTACTTCGTGCTCGAGAACGGCGAGGACTACTACCTCGGCCGCACGCGCGACGCGTCGAGCATCGGCGTGCGTGCGCTCGACGACCGCACCGTCGAGTTCAGGCTCGCCGCCCCCGCGCCCTACTTCATGAGCGTCATGAACCGTCCCGACGGCGGACCGCAGCCTCGGCATGCGATCGAGGCGCACGGCGACGCCTGGGCCCGGCCGGAGCATCAGGTCGTGAGCGGGCCGTTTCGACAGGCCGACGCCTTGCCGGGGTCGGTGGTGCTCGAGCGTCGCGCCGGCGACGTGCGTCCTCGCAGCGGCAACGTCCGCCGCGTCGAGCTGACCCGGTCGAGCATCGCCGACGCCCGCAGCCGCTACGAGAGCGACGAGCTCGATCTCGTCGCCGTTCGCTACACGCCCCGCATCGCCGACCTCAGCTGGGCGAGCGCCGACGCGCTGCTCGGGCCTGCCGGCTGGAGCGGCTACCTCGCCTTCGACCACACGAGCGAGGCCGGCGGGTCGCTCGAGCTGCGGCGGGCGCTCGCGCACGCGGTCGATCGGGACGCGCTGCGAGAGGTGCTGCCGCCGAACCTCGTCGTCGCCACCGGCGGCGTGGTGCCGCCCGCGCTCCAGGGCCACACGCCGAGCATCGCTCCCCGCTTCGACCCCGACCTGGCGCGCGCGCTGCTGAGGGAGTCGGGGTTCGCGGGCCCGCTGCGGCTGGCCGGGCTCGACGAGTGGGAGACGATCCTCGGCATCGTCGTCGCCGCGTGGCGCGAGGTGCTGGGCATCCAGGTCGAGCAGAGCCGCTGGATGAGCAACGCCGTCCCCGGGGATCCGTTCAGCGAGCTCGGCGCGCACACGATCATGACCGGGTGGCTGCCGGGCTATCCGGACCCGGAGTACTACCTGCGCCTCCTCTTCCAGTCGACGAGCCGCACGAACGAGGGCGGCTTCGCCGACCCGGCCTTCGACGTCCTGATCGAGCGTGCGCGCCAGGAGCGGAGCGACCGCGGCCGCCTGGAGCGCTTTCACGAGGCCGACCGCTACGCCGTCGCCGACCGCGTCGCGCTGATCCCGCTCGTCTACGGCCGCAGCATGGCGCTCGTCAAGCCGTGGGTGCGCGGCTGGTGGGAGTTCGGCAAGACGTCGGCATCCTTCGCCGACCTCTCGGTCGTGCGATAAAGTCGCGGCCGCATGGTGGCTGCGCTCCTCGCTCCGCTCCATCTCCTCGGCGTCGAGACCGCCGCGGAGGAAGGCAAGAAGACCATCCTGGTGATGCTCGTCGTCGGGCTCGTCTTCGTCGGGGTCATCGTCGTTGGAGAGCTGAGCCACTATCTTCGCCACAAGCGCTAGTGGCCGGCCCGCGGGACCTGCGCGACTGGATCGCGCTGCTCGAGCGCGAAGGCGAGCTCGTGCGCGTCTCGGCCGAGGTCGACCCCGAGCTCGAGATCACGGAGATCGTCGATCGCACCGTCAAGGGCGGCGGGCCGGCGCTCCTGTTCGAGCGACCGAAGGGGTCGGCGCATCCACTGCTGATCAACCAGTTCGGCACCGAGCGGCGCATGTGCCTCGCCTTCGGCGTGGAGCACCTCGACGACGTCGGCCGCAGGGTGAGCGACGTGCTCGAGATGCAGCCGCCGCAGGGACTGATCGACAAGGTGCGCGGCCTCCAGAAGCTGAAGTCGATAGCCGACGCGCTGCCGCAGACGGTGCGCACGGGGCCCGTGCAGGAGATCGTCCTCCAGGGCGACGACGTCGACCTCGGCCTCCTGCCGGTGCAGCGCTGCTGGCCGGGCGATCCGGCGCCGTTCATCACGCTCCCCGCCGTGATCACGCGCGATCCGAGCTCGGGCGGCCGCAACGTCGGCATGTACCGGATGCAGGTGATCGACCGCCGCACGACGTTCATGCACTGGCAGATCCACAAGGACGGCCGCGCCGACTGGCTCGCGACCGACGGACGGATCCCGGTCGCCGTCGCAGTCGGCCTCGATCCCGTGACCGCCTATTCCGCGAGTGCGCCGCTGCCGAGGCACATCGACGAGTTCATGCTCGCAGGCTTCCTGCGCGGCGCCCCCGTCGAGCTCGTCAAGGCGACCACCGTCGACCTGGAGGTGCCGGCGCACGCCGAGATCGTGCTGGAGGGCTTCATCGAGAAGGACGAGCTCGGCGAGGAGGGGCCCTTCGGCGACCACACCGGCTACTACACGCCTGCGGAGCCGTTCCCGGTCTTCCACCTCACCGCCATGACGATGCGCCGCGGAGCCGTCTACCCCTCGATCGTCGTCGGCAAGCCGCCGCAGGAGGACGCGTGGCTCGGCAAGGCGACCGAGCGGATCTTCCTGCCGGCGTTGAGGGCGACCGTTCCGGAGATCGTCGACTACGACCTCCCGGTCGCGGGGGCCTTCCACAACTGCTGCATCGTTTCGATCCGCAAGGCGTTTCCGGGCCACGCGCGCAAGGTGATGCACGCGATCTGGGGTCTGGGGATGCTGAGCCTGACCAAGTGCGTCGTCGTCGTGGACGCCCACGTGGACGTGCACGACTACGCGCAGGTGCTCTTCTACGCAGGCGCCAACGTCGATCCTGCACGGGACGTCGTGCTCACCGAGGGACCGCTCGACCACCTCGACCACGCGCCCGAGCGGCAGTTCGTCGGCGGCAAGCTCGGGATCGACGCGACCGCGAAGTGGCCGGAGGAGGACGCGCGGCCCTGGCCGGAGGAGATCGAGATGAGCGCCGAGATCCGCGCGCTCGTCGACCGGCGCTGGGCCGAGTACGGGATCGAGCTGGTTCCTTCGGCAGGGAGCCGCCCGATCGATCAGACTTCCCGCTCGTTGCGCCAACTGCTACGACGTTGACGCGTGTGGAGGAGCGCCGGTTGAATCTGGTCTGGATGCGCGAGAGAGCCGCCTAGTGGAACCGTCGGAGCACGGTCCCGCTCCCGACGAGTCGCAGCTGCCGTCGCCGACCCTCTGGCCGGCGGGCTTCGCCGTCGGCATCGCGGTCGTCCTCGTCGGCCTGATCGTCGACCCGGCCGTGATCTCGTCGATCGGCGCCGTGATCGCGATCGTCTTCGGCTTCCTCTGGGCACGGCAGGCGACCGCCGAGCTGCGCGGCCGTCCGGTCGCCGTCGAGCCGGAGACGCGCGAGCTGCGCGCCGCAGCCGCGGCGCAGGCTCGGCCCGCGCCGACCTCGACACGCTTCCCGCGCAGCCGCTTCCTCGAGGCCGCCACGCTCGGCCTCGGCGGCGTGATCGGCGGCCTCGTCACGCTGCCGGTCGCCGGCTTCGCCGTCCTTCCCTCGTTCCTCGGCCAGAAGCGCCACGAGGTCGACCTCGGCCTGCTCACCGCCTTCCCCGAGGGAAAGTGGTTCATCGCCACCTTCATGACCGACCCCGCGGAGGGCGAGGTCTCGCGGCGCACGGCGTTCGTCCGCAACAACGGCGTCGTCGGCAACGTGCCGAGCTTCACGCTCATCTCGAACCGCTGCGTCCACCTCGGCTGCCCGACGCAGGCGAACGGCCCGACCGGCGCGATCCTCGGCGAGAAGAACGTCGTCGAGCACACCGCCAACGGCGAGATCCTGCTCAGGCCCGTCGTGCCCGCGGGCTTCGGCTGCCCCTGCCACGGAAGCCAGTTCGACACGGAGGGCAACCGCACCGCCGGGCCGGCCGTGCGCGCCCTCGACCGCTACGCGTTCGAGATCAGGGACGGGCGCGTGATCCTGCTCAGCACCTTCTCGGTCTCCCACGTCGACGGCACCGGTGCTCAGGCGAAGATCTTCAAGTACAAGCAGGCGGGCCCGGGCGAGCACATCGACGGGCCGGAGCAGTGGCTCTATCCCCTCCAGCCGCCGCACCACTGATGGCGCTGAGGCGACCTCCGACGAAGGCCGAGCTCCGGCGCGAGCAGATGCTGTCGCTCGTCACGTACCCGCTCGACTGGCTGGAGGAGCGGTCGGGGCTCGTCGGCGGTGTTCGCTACTTCCTGTTCCGCAAGGTGCCGGGCGACATCAACTGGATGCAGACGCTCGGCTCGGCGACGCTCACCGCGTTCATCGTGCAGGCGGTGACCGGCGTGATCCTCGCCATGTACTACCAGCCGACGCCGCACGACGCGTACTCGTCGATCCAGAACATCACCGACCACGTGACGATGGGCTGGCTCGTGCGTGGCATGCACAAGTGGGGTGCGAGCGTCTTCATCATCCTCATGTTCCTGCACATGGGCCGCGTGTTCCTGTTCGGCGCCTACAAGTACCCGCGCGAGCTCAACTGGATCGTCGGCGTGCTCCTGTTGCTGATGGGGATGATGGAGGGCTTCACGGGCTACCTGCTGCCGTGGGATCAGACCGCGTACTGGGCGAGCGTCGTCGGCATCAACCTCAACGGCACTGCACCGTTTCTCGGGCCGTGGCTCGCGCAATTCCTGCGAGGAGGGCAGGAGATCGGAGCGGACACGCTCTCGCGCTTCTACTCGATCCACATGCTCGTGCTCCCCGGCGCGATCATCGGCCTGATCACGCTGCACCTCTACCTCGTCGTCCGGCTCGGCGTCACCTCGCCGCCGTGGTCGAAGGAGGCGGCGGGAACGGAGCGGCCCGCGGCGCCGTCGACGGTCCGCCAGGGCCTGATCTCGCCGGCGCAGGGCGAGCCGGGAGGCTCCGAGTGACCGCCGAGAAGCCGAGCCGGGTGGACGAGCGGCGGGCGGGCTTCGCCCGTTACAAGAAGGACGTCAAGGAGCGGGGGAAGCCCTTCTACCCCTACGCGATGTTCCACGACACGGTGATGAGCCTCGTCGTCGTCGCCGTGATCGTCGCGCTCGCGGCCCTCTGGAAGTGGACGGCCTGGGCGCCGCACCACGACGGCACCCACCAGGGCCTGCTCGGGCCCGAGTACACGGCACCGGCCGATCCGGGCACGGTCAGCTTCGTGCCGCGGCCGGACTGGTACTTCTACTTCCTCTTCTACCTGCTCCGGATCTTCAAGTGGCCGGAGTCGGTGTTCCTCGGCACCGTGGGCGTGCCGACGATCTGCCTGATCCTGCTGCTGGCGATGCCGTTCATCGACGTTCGGCGGGAGCGGCGCCTGCTGCGGCGGCCGGTCGCGGTCGTCGCCGCCGTGCTGACGGTCGTCTCGATGGGGGTGCTGACGTGGAAGGGGGCCACCGCGAAGGAGGCGCTCGCATCCGAGGTGATCGCGGACGTGCCCAGCTGGGTGAAGGCCGAGAAGCTGCCGCCGGCGGCCTTGCCGGGCGCGAAGCTGTTCGCGACCGCAGGGTGCACCTCGTGTCACACATATCTCGGCACCGGCTCGTCCAACCTCGGCGCGCCCGACCTGACGGCGATCGGCTCGCGCAACCTCGGCATCGACTTCCAGATCCGGCACCTCCAGTGCCCGTCGTGCGTGAACCCGGGCTCACCGATGCCGAAGTTCGCCTCGCTCGGAACCGCGCGCCTGCACCAGCTCGCGGTCTTCCTCGAAGCCTCCAAGGGCAAGAGATAGAACGCCGACGTCCAGGCCCGTGACCGTCGAGACAGGCCGGCTCCCCGCGGACGGGGTGCGGCGGATGTTCGACCGCATCGCGCCGGTCTACGACCCGATGAACCGGCTGATGACCGCAGGCCTCGACCGGCGCTGGCGGCGGATCACGGTCGAGCAGGTCGTGCGCCCCGGTGACCGGGTGCTGGACGCGTGCTGTGGAACGGGCGACCTCGCGCTCGAGGCGCGCCGGCACGGCGGCGAGGTAACCGGGCTCGACTTCTCCGAGCGGATGCTCGAGCGCGCGCGCCACAAGTCCATCGAGATCGAATGGGTGCGCGGCGACGTCCTGGCGTTGCCGTTCGCGGACGCGTCGTTCGACGCGGCGACCGTCGGCTTCGGCGTGCGCAACGTCGACGACCTCGAGGCGGGACTGCGGGAGCTGCGACGGGTGCTGCGCGCCGGGGGCCGGCTCGGGGTGCTCGAGATCACGACCCCGCGCGGCCTGCTCGCGCCCTTCTACGGCGTCTGGTTCGACCGGATCGTCCCGGCTCTCGGCCGCGTCCTGCCGGGCGGCTCGGCGTACGCGTACCTGCCGGCGAGCGTGCGCCGCTTCCCGAACCCCGAGGACCTGGCCGGGCTGCTCACCGCCGCCGGCTTCGAGAACGTGCGGTTTCGGCTGTTTGCAGGGGGTATCGTGGCCTTGCACGTGGGGGAGGCGTAGTGACAACCACAGCAAGGCCGCTGGCGGCCATCCGCGAGGCTCCCGGGCTCGAGGACTACCTCGACGCGCTCGAGGAACGCCTCGCCCGCACGGTCGCGAGTCACCCCGGCCTCGTCGCCGCGGTCGGCAACGAGGCGCTTGCGGCGGGCGGCAAGCGGCTGCGGCCGCTGCTCGTCTTCCTCTCGACCCCGGACGGCCGCGAGCCTTCGCTCGCAGCGGGAGTGGCCGTGGAGCTCGTGCACATGGCGACGCTCGTGCACGACGACCTGATCGACCGAGCGCATTTCCGTCGCGGGATGCCCGCAGCCTGGTCGGCGCACGGCCCGCGGGCGGCGCGGGCCACCGGCGACTACCTGTTCGCGCGGGCCTTCGCAGAGCTGAGCGCCGGCGGCGACGCACGGGCGGTCGGCATCCTCGCCGAGGCCACGCTCTGCCTCGCCCGAGGCGAGGCGCTCCAGCGCACCCAGACGCGCGATCCCGCGACCACCGTCACTGCCTATCTCGAGCGCTGCGGCCTGAAGACGGGGAAGCTGTTCGAGGCGGCGTGCCGGCTCGGCGGCGGCTCGGCCGAATACGGGCTCGCGCTCGGCATCGCCTTCCAGATCGCGGACGACGTGCTCGACTGCTCGGGCGCGACGATCGAGACCGGCAAGATCGCAGGCACCGATCTCCGCGACGGGACCCCCACGCTGCCGCTGCTCCTCGCTGCGGAGGAGGACGACGTCGTGCGCGCCGCGCTCGCAGGCGGTCCTCTGGACGGCGCCCTCGTGCGCGTTGCCGCAACCGACGCTCTCGAGCGTTCCCGCGAGGTCGCGCTCGACTACGCTAGGCGCGCCCGCGCGTGCCTCAACGGCGAGCTGCACCGAGACGAGCTCGAGACGCTGACGCACGCGGTCGTCAACCGAGAGAGGTAAGCGCTGGTGCCAGTTCTCGACACGCTGGACTCCCTCGCGCCGGTACGCGAGCGGATCGAGGCCGGAGAGCGCCTCGACTTCGAGGACGGGGTCACGCTGATGGAATCGGACGACCTGCTCGCGCTCGGCGAGCTCGCCGACCTCGCCCGGCGCCTCCGGGGCGGCGGCGACGAGGTCTTCTTCGTCCAGAACCTCTATCTCAACCAGACGAACGTCTGCCGCGTGAAGTGCAAGTTCTGTGCGTTCGCCAAGACGCAGAAACAGGAGGACGCGTACACGCTGACGGCCGACGAGCTCGTCGCGGACGCCGTCGCCCAGCACGGCCGAGCGAGCTTCACCGAGATCCACTGCGTGAACGGCGAGAACCCGCACGTCGATCTCGACTTCTATGCGGAGGTGTTGCGCAAGCTGAAGGTCGCGCTGCCCGACGTCCACCTGAAGTTCTACACGGCGTCCGAGATCCACCACATGTCGAAGCTCGAGGGCTGCACGCACGAGGAGGTGCTGCGGGTGCTCAAGGACGCCGGCCTCGGCTCGCTGCCCGGCGGCGGCGCCGAGATCTTCGCCGACCGCGTCCGCCGCCTCGTCGCGCCGGGCAAGGAGCACCCCGACGAGTGGTTCGACGTGCACGACACCGCGCACCGAATGGGGATCCCGACGCACTGCACGCTCCTGTACGGGCACGTCGAGACGTACGAGGAGCGAATCGACCACATGCTCCGCCTGCGCGCGCAGCAGGACGCGACCGGCGGCTTCCTCGCGTTCGTCCCACTCGCGTTCCATCCGGAGAACACCGTCTTCGAGCGGCGCGGCTTCCGGTTCACGACCGGGGCCGACGACCTGAAGATGATGGCGGTGTCGCGGCTGATGCTCGACAACATCCCGAACATCAAGGCGTACTGGATCATGATGGGGATGCCGATGGCCCAGGTCGCGCTCCACTTCGGCGCGAACGACGTTCAGGGCACCGTCGTGCGCGAGCAGATCTTCCAGGCCGCGGGCGCGACGAGCGGCACCGAGCAGAAGGTGTCCGAGCTCGTGCGCTTCGTCAAGGATGCGGGCCGCATCCCCGTACAGCGCGACACGCTCTACAACGAGCTGCGACGGTGGGACGACTGATGCTCCGACTCGGCCGCATCTCCTACGTGAACATGGCGCCGGTCTTCTACCGCGTCGACGCCGAGGTCGAGGAAGTGCTCGGCGTGCCCACCGAGCTGAACAGGATGCTCGTCGACGGCGAGCTCGATACGGCGCCGATCTCCTCGATCGAGTACGCGCGCAACGCCGGCCGGCTGAAGCTGCTGCCGCGCCTCTGCGTCGCCTCGGAGGGTGCGGTCGAGTCGATTCAGCTCGTGACGCGCACGCCGCTCGAGCAGGTGCGCGTCATCGCCGTGACACCGGAGTCGGCGACGTCGGTCGTGCTCACGAAGGTGCTGCTGCCGGAGGCGGAGCACGTGCCGCTCGGCGAGGACGCGGATGCAAAGCTGCTGATCGGAGACGCGGCGCTGAAGTCCGCGTTCGAGGACCCGACTCCGCACTACGACCTCGGCAAGCTCTGGCTCGAGCGGACGGGGCTGCCGATGGTGTTCGCGGTCTGGGCCTGCCCTGAGCCGCTCGCCGACGGGCTCGCCGAGCTCGAGGACGCGCTCGTCACGTCGGTGCGGCGTGCGCGTGCCGAGCCCGAGCAGCTCGCGTACGAGGCGGCCGAGAGCTACGGGTATCCGGCCGGCTTCCTCGCACGCTACTTCGAGAAGCTGCGCTACCGCTTCGGACCGCGCGAGCGGGCGGGCCTGTACACGTTCCTCGAGCTGGCGCGCGACGCGGAGCTGCTCGAGACCGTGCCCGAGCTCCGCTTCGTCCAGACGAAGGGGGCGGCGGTCGCATGAGCGTGGCGGTGACGTCGCCGGTCGGAGAGATCCTCGACAGGAGCGTCGAGGGCGAGCGGATCACGGACGAGGAAGCGATTGTGCTGCTCCGTTCGCGCGATCTCGTCGCGGTCGGGCGCGCCGCCAACGAGATTCGCAACCGCAAGCACGACCCCGACCGCGTGACGTTCATCGTCGACCGGAACCTCAACTACACGAACATCTGCTACACGGACTGCGACTTCTGCGCGTTCTACCGGCCGCCCGGCGACCGCCGCGAGGGCTACCTGCTGCCGAAGCCGGTCATCTTCAAGAAGATCGAGGAGACGCTCGCGATCGGCGGCACGGGCTTGCTGATGCAGGGCGGCCATCATCCCGACCTCGGCATCGACTTCTACGAGGATCTCTTCCGCTCGATCAAGGGGCGCTACCGCGTTCACCTGCACGCCCTGTCGCCGCCCGAGATCCAGCACATCTCACGCCGCTCGAAGCTGACGATCCCAGAGACGCTGACGCGACTGCGCGACGCGGGCCTCGACTCCATTCCCGGCGGCGGCGCCGAGATCCTCGTCGACCGTGTGCGCGCGATCATCGCGCCGAAGAAGACGAAGGCCGGCGAGTGGCTCGGCGTGATGCGCCACGCGCACCGGCTGGGCATCTCGACGACGGCGACGATGATGTACGGCCACGTCGAGACGCTCGAGGAGCGCGTCGAGCACATGCGGCGGATCCGCGAGCTGCAGGACGAGACCGGCGGCTTCCGCGCCTTCTTCTCGTGGACGTTCCAGGACGACGGCAACCGGCTCGGAGACAAGGTGCCGCCGGAGACGCGGCCGACGTCGTTCGACTACCTGCTGACGCAGGCGGTGTCGCGTATCTACCTCGACAACGTGCCGCACATCGGATCGTCGTGGGTGACGCAGGGCAAGAAGATCGGGCAGGTAGCGCTCCAGTTCGGCGCCGACGACCTCGGCTCGGTGATGATCGAGGAGAACGTCGTCAGCGCCGCCGGCACGACGTACCGTGCGAGCACGGAGGAGTTCGTCCACCTTATCCGCAGCCTCGGCAAGACCCCGGTGCAGCGGGACACGCTGTACCGCGACGTCCGCGTCTGGACCTAGGCGTCGCTGCGATGCCGGCCAGAGGATGCCGCGCCGGCCCGGGCGTTTGACGCGTCCTCCCGGTGCCTTGTGACAGACGCGGTCGCCGGGGGCCCGGCTACCCTGGCCGTGGGTCGTGCTCCGCAAGCTCCTCATCGCCGTCGCGGCCGCCGGGCTCTGCACGTTGCCGGCCGGCGGCGCGACGGCGTCGCGCTCGGCCGCGTCGCAGATCGTCGCCCAATCGCTGCTGATGCCGGGCGTCGGCTACCAGCGCCAGGTCGAGTTCACGCCGCGCGGGCCGGTCGTGCTCGACATCGTGACCGCACCGCGCCCGGACGGGTCGCTCTACACGCTCGCGCCGGCGCTCTCGAACGGCACGATCGGCGGCACCGAGACGCTCACCGGGATGGAGCAGGACGTGAGCACGACCGCGACTGCGGTCGGCGTCAACGGCGACTTCTTCTCCGCGAAGACGGCCGTGCCGAGCGGGATCCTCATGCGCGGCGGCGCGCTCGACAGCGCGCCTGCGGCCGGGCGCTCGAGCCTCGGCATCGCGCCGGACGGGACGCTCACCGTCGGCCGCGTCGCATTCGACGGCACCTGGCGCGGCACCGACCAGCGCCGCCAGCTCGACCTGAACGCCGCACCCGTCGCCGGGCACACGACGCTCTATACCTCCGCGTGGGGACCGGCGACCCCGGTCGAGAGCGGCGTCGTCGAGGACGTGCTCGGCTCCTTCCCGCCCACGCAGCCGAACCGCGTGCTCACAGGCGTCGTCACGCAGGTCGCCGCCCAGGGCGGCACGCCCATTCCGGTGGGCGGGGCAGTGCTCGTCGCGCGCGGCGCCCAGGCGCCGCACCTCACGGCGGAGGCGCCGGCGGGCACGACGGTCGAGGTGCGGCTGACGCTCACGCCCGACTGGAGCGGGATGGCGAGTGCGATCGGCGGCGGACCGCTGCTCGTCGCCGGCGGCACGCCCGTCTTCCGCGCGAACGAGTCCTTCAACGACCCGGTGCTCGCCGCGCGCGGCGCGCGCAGCGCGGTCGGCCAGCTCAGCGACGGGCGGATCCTGCTCGTCACCGCGGAGGGCGGCGGCTCCGCCTACAGCGTGGGGATGACGAACTACGAGCTCGCCGTCGCACTCGCGCGACTCGGCGCGGTCACCGCGATGGGCCTCGGCAGCGGCGCCTCCTCCGCGATGGCGTTCGACGGTTCGTTGCTCACCCGGCCGCCCGCGGCGGGCGAGCAGTCGCTCTCCGACGCGCTGCTCCTCTCCTACAACGGCGTCTACGCGGCGCCGCCCGGCGTCGCGATCGTCTCGCCGAACGGGGACGGCGTCGACGACACGCAGACGTTCACGTACAAGCTGCTGCGGCCGTCGAGCGTCACCGCGACCCTCACCGGGCCGGACCAGGGGACGCGGACGCTCGTGCAGGACACCGAGCAGCCGGGCGTGCACACGATCGACTGGAACGCCGAGACCGCGGCCGGCCTGCCCGAGGTCGAGGGCGCCTGGAAGTTCACCGTCACCGCGACGGACGACCAGGGCCGGACGACGAGCGCGGACCGCCAGTTCTCGCTCGACGACACGCTCGGCGCGCTCCAGGCGACGCCTGCGGCGGCGCAGCTGCAGCCTGGGGCGACCGCTGTCACGGCGTCCTTCCAGCTCGCGCACCCGGCGACGGTGACCGTGACGATCGAGACCCGCGCCGGGATCGTGATCGCCACCCTGCTCGACGGGAAGCTTCAGCCGGGCCCCCAGCAGGTGCCGTGGGACGGCCGCACCTGGACGGGCTCGCTCGCCTTCACGGGCGCCTACCAGGTGCACGTCACCGCCCAGAGCTCGAGCGGCGAAGTATCGCTCGTCGTTCCCTTCACGGCGCATCGCTAGGATCGCCGCCGTGCTCGCCAGCCTCTCCGGGTCGCTCACGGACGCCGTAGGCAACCACGGCATCTACGCCGTCTTCGCCCTGCTCATCCTCGCCGCCGTCGTGCCCGTCGCGAGCGAGCTCGTGATGCTGTACGCGGGCGCCGTCGCCGGCGGCGCGTTCTCCGGGGTCGCGGTTCACGTCTTCGGGACGACCGTGCACTCGCATCCCTGGGGGTATCTCTGGATGGTCGCCGCCGGCACGCTCGGCAACCTCGTCGGCGCGGCCTGCGGCTGGTGGATCGGCGTCCGCGGCGGCCGGCCCTTGCTCCACCGCTACGGCCGCTACATCCACGTCTCGGACGCCAAGCTCGAGCGGGCCGAGCACTGGTTCGACCGCTTCGACGACTGGGCCGTGCCGCTCGGCCTCGCCACGCCGCTCGTCCGTTCCTTCGTCGCGATCCCCGCCGGAATCGTGCGCGTGCCCTTCCGGAAGTTCCTGCCCCTGGCGTTCGCCGGCAGCGCCGTCTTCTGCTTCGGCCTGGGCGGGGCGGGTTGGGCGCTGGGCACCGCCTACACGCACGCCCATCACGACCTCCGCTACGTGGACTACGCCGTGGTGGCAGGTGTGCTGCTGCTCGCGGCGTATCTGGCACTGCGCTGGCTGAAGGCCGCTAGAGTGAGTCGTCGTGCAAACGATCCCGCTCGTTGACGTCAAGGCGCAGTACGCGCCGCTGATCCCCGAGCTCGAGGCCCGTTTCCGTGAAGTCCTCGACAGCGGGCAGTTCATCCGCGGGCCTCACTACTGGGCCTTCCAGGAGGAGGCGGCCGCGAAGCTCGGCGTCTCGCGGACGATCGGGGTCGCCAACGGCACCGACGCGCTCGTGCTCGTCCTCGATGCGATGGAGATCGGCCCCGGCGACGAGGTGATCTGCCCCGCCTTCACGTTCTACGCGACGGCCGAGTCGATCGCGCGTCGCGGCGCCACCCCCGTCTTCGCAGATGTGGACCCGGCGACGCTGAACGTCGACCTCGACGACGTCGCCGCGAAGATCACGCCGCGCACGCGCGCGCTGATGCCCGTGCATCTCTTCGGGCGCCCGGCGCCGATGGAGGAGCTCGTGAAGCTCGGGGTCCCCGTGGTCGAGGACGCCGCACAGGCGTTCGGTGCGCCCGGCGTGGCCACGCTCGGCGCGGTGTCGACGTTCAGCTTCTTTCCGACGAAGAACCTCTTCTGCCTCGGCGACGGCGGTCTCGTCGCGACGAGCGACGAGGCGCTTGCCGGCCGGGTGCAGATGCTCTCGTTCCACGGCTCGCGCGACAAGACGGACTTCGACTTCGTCGGCTACAACTCGCGCCTCGACGAGCTCCAGGCCACCTTCCTGCGGCTGTTCCTGACTCGCGTCGACGAGTGGAACCGCGGCCGCCGCGAGGCAGCGGCGCGCTACGCCGAGCTCGGCCTCGGCGAGCTCGTCGAGCTGCCGCACGACGAGCCGGCGCACATCTACCACCTCTTCGTCTGCCGCTCGCCCGAACGGGACAGCATTCGCGCCGCGCTCACCGAGGCGGGCATTGCGTCCGCGACCTATTACACCACGCCGCTCCATCTGCAGCAGGCGCTCCGCTTTCTGGGCTACGAGGCCGGCTCGCTGCCGGAGACCGAGCGCGTCGCACAGGAGAACTTCTCCGTCCCGCTCTGGCCGGGCATTCCGGCCGAGACACAGGAGCGGGTGGTGGACGCCGTCCGCTCGGCAGTCGGGGCTCTCGCGCGCAGATGAGCGGGATCGGCCGCCACCGGCTGCTGCAGCTGCTGGCGGATGCGGCAATCGTCGCGGTGTCGTGGGTGCTCGCGTTCGAGCTCCGCTTCGATCACGGGCTGCCGGTCTACTACGACACGCTGCTGCGACGGACGATCCTCATCGTCGTCGCCATCAAGCTCGCGGTCTTCATCATGTTCGGCTTCCACCGACGCTGGTGGCGCTATGTCTCGGTACGTGACATGTGGAGCGCGGCACGCGGCGTCGTCGTCGCCTCGCTCGTCGCCGACGTGACGGTCTACTTCGTCTCGCCCGTGCACGGCGTGCGTCTGCCGCGCTCGATCGCGGTCATGGACCTTCTGATCACGCTCGCGCTCGTGGCCGGGGTGCGCCTCCTGACGCGAACGGTGATGGAGCGGCCACGCTTCGGCGTCGTCGCTCGCGGCAAGGAGGTGATCGTCGTCGGCGCCGGCGACGCCGGCAGGCTGGTCGTCCAGGAGATGCAGCGCTCGCGGATGCTCGCGTACACGCCGATCGGGTTCGTCGACGACGATCCGCGAAAGAGGAACACGCGCATTCTCGGGGTGCGCGTGCTGGGCACGATGGAGGACCTGCCGCGGATCGTGCGCGAGTACACGCCAGACGAGGTGCTGATCGCCATCCCCTCCGCCTCGGGCGAGACGCGCCGGCGGGTCGTCGACGCGGCGCGGGCGTCGCAGGTGCCGGTGAAGACGCTGCCCGGGCTGTACGAGCTCATCTCCGGCAACGTCGACCTCGCCGGGCAGTTCCGGCCGGTGCAGGTCGAGGACGTGCTCGGACGCGAACCGGTCGAGGTGGATTTCGAGCAGGTCGCGTCGTATCTCCGGGGGCACACGGTCCTCGTCACCGGGGCCGGCGGTTCGATCGGCTCGGAGCTGTGCCGCCAGATCGCGCGCGTCGGCCCGGCCCGGCTGATCCTCGTCGACAACGCCGAGACGGCGCTGTTCGACATCGAGCGCGAGCTCGTCGACGAGCGGGACTTCACGCCGGCCGTGCCGAAGCTCGTCGACGTCAAGGACCGGAGAGCGCTACGGCGCGAGGTCTTCGAGAAGTACAGGCCGACGGTCGTCTTCCATGCGGCCGCGTACAAGCACGTGCCGCTGATGGAGACCCATCCGCTCGAGTCGGTGCGAAACAACGTCGTCGCGACGCGCACGGTCGTCGAGCTCTCGGCCGAGTTCGAGGTCGAGCGGTTCGTGCTCGTCTCGACCGACAAGGCCGTCAACCCGAAGACGGTGATGGGCCAGTCGAAGGCGCTCTGTGAATGGATCGTCGAGTCCTTCGGCCACCGGCGCGACGTCCCGACCCGGTTCGTCGCCGTTCGCTTCGGCAACGTCCTCAACTCGTCGGGCAGCGTCATCCCGACCTTCCGACGCCAGATCGAGAAGGGCGGGCCGGTGACGGTCACGCACCCCGAGATGACGCGCTTCTTCATGACCATCCCGGAGGCGGTGTCGCTCGTCGTGCAGGCCGGCGCGATCGGCGGCCGCGGCCAGGTGTTTGTGCTCGACATGGGCGAGGCGGTGCCCATCGTCGATCTCGCGGCGAACATGATCCGGCTCTCCGGCAACGAGCCGCGGTTCCCCGGCGAGCCGGACGGGAGCCCCCGCGATGTGCGCATCCAGTTCATCGGCGCCCGTCCGGGCGAGAAGATCCACGAGGAGCTGTGGAGCGAGGACGAGGCCGTCGGCGAGACGGCTCATCCGAAGATCAAGCGGCTCTCGCGCCCGCCGGTCGACGCGGCCTGGCTGGCCGAGGAGCTGCACGAGCTCGAGCGGCTCGCCGACGAGGGTGACACGCTCGAGGTCGTCGGCAAGCTGAGCGCCATCGTCCGTGCGCCGAAGCGCGAGACGGTCACCGGGCCGTCGCCGTCGGGCGTCAGGGAGTGGCAGGCGGTCCGCCCACGCAACGAAGCGTGACGGCGAAGGGGAGCGTCACCGTCTGCGTGCGGTGGAAGAGCGACAGGTACGAGAAGCGCAGCCTGACGCTGTCGGAGTACACGTCGGGCGTGGTCGCCTTCGCGCCTCTGCAATCGAGCCGGTAGCGAACGACGAGGATCGCGGTGTCGCCGCGCGCGAGCTTGACCTCCTGGAACGGGAGCAGGTCGCCGGGGTCTGCGCTCGCGGTCGCGGAGTCCGTCCCGAGCAGTGCCACCGGGCCGACCCACGGCGGCGTCGCGGGTGCCCGAGGGGCGAGGCCGGCGACCGTCACCTGGAAGCGGCCGGTGTTGCGCAGCGTGAACGCCGCCTCGAAGATGCGGCCTCGGCGGTAGGCGGGGAAGAACACCGGCTTGCCGCCCGAGCCGGCGACGGGCTGGACGTCTGCGCCGACACCGGAGCCCGGCGCGAAGTCGGTGTCGAGCGCGGCGAGGGGCGCGTACGAACGGAACCAGACGTAGAGGCCGGCGACCGCGACCGCGGCGACCAGCAGCACGCCGCCCGCCACGAGAGCGGCGACGCGCAGCGGGTGGCGTCGATGGAGGTCGACGGCCGAGTTTCCGTCCATGTGCGTGATTCTGCACCGAGTCGAGGCTCTTTCGCGACGAGGCCGACCGGCAGCCGCGGTACGGTGAGGCGCTCGTGGACGCCGAGCGCATCTTCGAGGGGCTGAATCCGGAGCAGCAGGCGGCCGTGCGGGCGACGCACGGCCCCGTCTGCATCCTCGCGGGAGCGGGGACCGGCAAGACGACGACGATCACGCGGCGCATCGGGTGGCAGGTCGCGAGCGGCGCCTTCCCGGCGTCGGAGATCGTCGCGGTGACCTTCACGGACAAGGCGGCCGGCGAGCTGCGCGGCCGGCTGGCGGCGCTCGGCGTCGAGGGCATGCGCGCGTCCACCTTCCACTCGGCCGCGCTCGCGCTCCTGCGCCGCTTCGCAGGGGCGCCGGGCCGCATCCTCGCGACGAAGGCGCTCACGCTGCGCCGGATCGGAAACGGCCTGCCCCGCCCGTACCGCTTCCGGCCCGCGGGCGACCTCGCGACCGAGATCGAGTGGGCGAAGAACCGGCGCTTGACCCCGGGCACGTACCTCGAGGGGCTCGCCGGGCACGAGCCGCCCCTGCCGGCGGATCTCGCCCTTCGCGTCTTTCGCGAGTACGAGCGGCGCAAGGCGGAGGCGGGCGAGCTCGACTTCGAGGACATCCTCGAACGCGCGATCCGGGTGCTCGAGGAGGACGAGGAGGCGCTCGCGACCGTGCGCGACCGCTGGCGCGCCTTCACCGTCGACGAGTACCAGGACGTCAACGTGCTCCAGCAGACGCTGCTCGACCTCTGGCTCGGCGACCGTGACGACCTGTGCGTCGTCGGCGACGACTACCAGGCGATCTACGGCTTCACGGGCGCGAGCGCAGAGTGGCTGCTCGGGCTGCCGGAGCGCTTTCCGCAGACGCATGTCGTGCGACTCGAGCAGAGCTACCGCTCGACGCCGCAGGTGCTCGCGCTCGCGAACCGTCTCGTTCCGAGGCTCGGCGGCTCGTCGAAGACGCTGCACGCGACGCTCGCCGCCGGGCCGGAGCCGGACGTGCGCGCGAACGCCGACGTCGTCGCCCGCATCGCCGAGCTCGCCGCCGCGGGCGTGCCGCTCGAGGAACAGGCGGTGCTCGTCCGCACGAACGCACGGACGACGGAGTTCGAGGAGGCCTTCCACGACGCCGGCATCCCGTTCCAGGGAGCGTCGCTGCTCGACCGGGACGCGGCGCGGCAGCTGCTGAAGGTGCTCCGCGACGGCGACTCCACCGACGTGGCGGCGAGCGTCCGCCGCGTGGCCGAGGCGCAGGGCTGGCTGCCGGAGCCGCCGGACAAGCTCGGCGAGCGCGAGCAGACGCGACAGGCGGATCTTGCGCGGCTCGTTCGGCTCGCGGAGCAGTTCGAGGGCACGCTCGCGGAGTTCGTCGCGAGCCTGCACGACCGTTTCGGCGCGAGCGCCGGCCGCGGCGTCCACCTGCTGACGCTGCACCGTGCGAAGGGGCTCGAGTTCGAGGCTGTCCACCTGCCGCGGCTCGAGGAGGGCGAGCTGCCGAACCGCCGCGCCGACGTCGACGAGGAGCGGCGGCTTCTCTACGTCGGGATGACGCGGGCGAAACGGCACCTGCTGCTGACGTGGCAGGGCAAGCCGAGCCGCTTCCTCACGGAAGGCGACCTGATCGTCCCCGGCGGCCGGGTGGCGGCCGTCGACAAGGCGAAGCTCGAGCTCACGCCGGCGGTGCTGGCGCTGAAGGAGTGGCGGCTCGCGCGGGCGCGCGCCGAGGAGGTGCCGGCGTACGTCGTCTTCAACGACCGCACGCTCGCCGAGCTCGTCGCGCGTTCGCCGCGGACGATCGCCGAGCTCGCGGCCGTGCCCGGCATCGGCCCGGCGAAGCTCGAGCGCTTCGGCTCCGAGCTGCTCGAGACGCTGGCACGCGTGGCGTAGTACTAACGCAGCGCGGAGAGCAGGAGCTCGAGCATCAGCGCCGGGTCGCGGCGGATGCGCTCTCCCCCGACGGCGTCGGCGTCCCGCTTGCGCAGGTCGAGCGCGCGCGGGTCGGTCAGCGGCTTCAGGCGCCCGTCGCGGATCAGCGCCTCGTCGACGCCGCCGAGCCGGCCGCCGTACGTCGTGTAGACGGGCACTCCGAGCGCGGCCGCCTCACGGTTCATCGTTCCGCCCGCGGAGACGACGACGTCGGCGAGCGCGATCAGGCTCTGCGCATCCACCGCCTGCTCGGGAAGGATCACCGAGGGAAGCGCGAGAGCGCGCACGTACTCGCGCTGCTCCCCGGTGCGCGGCAGCACGAACGCGTGGACGTGCTCGAGCCGGCCGAGGTGATCGAGCGTCATCGGGAAGAGCGGGTTCGAATGCCTGTGATAGAGCGACACGTCGGGGGGAGGGCGGAGCACGACGAGCACGCGCGCAGGATCGACCCCGAAGCGCTCGAGCAGCGTGCCGTCCGGCTCGAAGTCGGAGAGGTAGTACTCCTCCTTCAGGCCCGGGTACTGGCGGAGCTTGGCTGCGCGGACGCCGTACCGGCGCAGCCGCTCGGGGGGGATCGCCTCGGGAACGACGACCTTCGTCGCGGCGCGGCAACCGAGCTGGTGCTGCAGCGTCGCGAACTCGTAGTCGAACGTCGTCGAGCTGGGCACGCCGAGCCTGCGCGCCGTCATCGTCAGCTCGTGCGAGCCGTGCGCGAGCGCCACGTCGAAGCCGCGGCTCTTCGCCCAGCGGCGGAGCGCACCGAGCCGATGCGTCATCTGGCGCGCCTTCTGCATGCGGGAGCGGCCGCCGTGGCGCCCGATCACCTCGGCGGTGAGCCCGTGCAGCTCGAGGAGCTGCAGCGTCTGCGCGTAGTCGCGCGCCGTGATCTCGACCTCGTCGCCTCGCCCGCGCAGCTGCTCGATCAGCGGCCGGAACACGAGGACGTGCGCCGACGCCGTCATGTCGATCCACACCCTCACGCGAGAAGGGCTTCCATGCGCGCGGAGCGGAGCAGCGGCGGCTCCTGCTCGACGTGACGCTCGTGCCAGAGCGTGAACGCGAGCAGACCCCAGAGCTGGCGGCTCCGGTCCTCGGCCCCGGAGACGTGCTCGCCGATCAGCCGTGCGACGACGGCCGGGCGGAAGAAGCCCTGACGGGTGAGCGTCTCCGCGGAGAGCGTCTCGCGCATGAACGGAACGAGCTCGCCGCGCAGCCAAAGTGCGGCGGGGATCGAGAAGCCGCGCTTCCGTCCGTGCGCGACCTCGCGCGGCAGCAGCGGTGCGACGGCCTTTCGGAGCAGCACCTTCTTCGAGAGGCCGCGCACCCTGTGCTCCGCCGGCAGCGAGAACGCGAAGCCGGTGACTGCGGGGTCGAGAAACGGGACGCGCACCTCGAGCGAGTGTGCCATCGCCGCGCGATCCGTCTTCACGAGCAGGTCGTCGACGAGATAGACGCCGAAGTCGACGTCCTGAAGCCGTGCGAGCCCGTCTGCGCCCTCCGTCTCTCGGTAGCGGGTGCGGTAGACGTCGACCGGGTCGAAGGCGACGCTGCGGCCGGTGAGGTCGGCCCGGACGTCGGCAGCGAAGATCTCCTTCCAGGCGTGGTGGCGCTCGAGCGGCGGCAGGTGCACGGCGCGCACGAAGCGCTTCGCCTTGTAGTCGAAGCTCGCCTTCGACGCCGAGGTCGGAAGCTGCTCGACGAGAGGTCGGACGAGCCGGGCGAGGGGCGCGACCCGGTCGGCGAGCAGATCGGCCGCGTACGTGTAGTAGCCGCCGAACAGCTCGTCGCCGCCCTCGCCGGAGAGAGCCACCTTGACGTGCTCCGCGGCGAGCCGCGAGACGAGATACGTCGGCAGCGCGGACGAGTCGGCGAAGGGCTCGTCGAAGACGTCCGCGAGCGCGGGAAGCAGCAGGTTCGGGTCGGGCCGCACGAGAAGCTCGTGATGGCTCGTGCCGTAGAGCGTGGCGACGCGGCGCGCGTCGCCGCGCTCGTCGAAGCTCCGCTCGGCGAAGCCGATCGTGAACGTATGCACAGGATCGGCGCTCTCCTGTGCCGCGAGTGCTGCGAGCGCGGCGGAGTCGACGCCGCCCGAGAGGAGCACGCCGACCGGCACGTCCGCGAGCAGGTGCGCGCGCACCGAGTCGCGCAGCCGGGCCCGCAGCTCTTCGAGCAGCTCGGCCTCGTCGTCACCGCGCAGCTCCTCGGAGGAGGCGGGTCCGGGCCGCGCATAGCGCGTGAGCTGAACGTGCCCGCTCTCCTCCCAGACGAGCACGTGCCCGGCGGGGAGCTTGCGCACGTCGCGGAAGATCGAGTACGGCGCAGGGATCGAGTTGAAGGCGAGGAACGCCTCGAGTGCGTCGAGATCGATCTCGCCGCGTGGGAGCGCTCGCAGCTCCGATGCGAAGGCGAGCTCGCCTGCGTGGTGACGGTAGTAGAGCGGCTTGATGCCGTAACGGTCGCGCGCGAGCACGAGCCGGCGCGCACGCGCGTCCCACACCGCGACCGTGAACATGCCGCGCAGACGGCGCGCGAACTCGGGCCCGTGCCGCTCGTAGAGGTGCACGAGCACCTCGGTGTCGGAGCGGGTGTGAAACGTGTGGCCGTCCCGCTCGAGCTCGCGTCGGAGCTCCCGGAAGTTGTAGATCTCGCCGTTCTGGACGACGATGCACGAGCCGTCCTCGTTCGCGATCGGCTGATCGCCGCCGGCGAGGTCGATGATCGAGAGACGGCGTGCGGCCACGGCGACGGGGCCGTCGGCGTACTCGCCGGCGCTGTCCGGGCCGCGATGGACGAGTGCGGCGCTCATCGCCGCGAGACGTTCGAGGTCGGGCGCGCCGACCGGTGACGCGATCCCGCAGATCCCGCACATGCGCCCTACTCTACGGACGATCGGCGCAGTGGACGGCGCCGCGTGCGGCGGCGCGCGCGACCGCCCTGAACGCCGCCGCGGCCGGCTTCAGGAAGGTGCCGCGCCATTCGAGCCCGGACTGCCAGCCGGCGAGACGGGTCTCGTCGACGAGCTCGAAGTTGAAGAATGCGCGCACATTCGGCTGGCAGGCGGCGAGCATGATCGCGTTTCGCACCTGAACGGCCTGCTCGGCGGCGGGAATCGTCGCGACGTTCTCCCTGCCCGTGTAGCGGCGGGCGAGGCTCCGCGGCACCGCGGCCTGGAAGCCGTCCTCGAGGTACCAGATGTCGAGGGAGCGCTGAGCCGTGCCCGAGAACGCCGTAGCGAGCGTCGACACGAGCTCGGGATAGTCGCCCTCGCCGATGAACCCGCCGCGGTGACGGGCGTCGGCGGGCTCGCCCGAGCGCAGCGGATAGGGGTTGTGGCCGAACGCGTCGACGAGCGGCCGTGTCCGGCCGCTCGCCCGGTAGGCGGCACCCAGCCGCCGCAGGAAGGCCGCTGGGTCGTGTGCAGACGCGGTCGAGTCGAGGACGACGATGTCGGGGCGCAACCCGTGCAGGGCGTCGTAACACCGTGCGAGCAGCAACTCGTAGGCGGCCGGGCCGCCGTGCCAGTACGTCGGCGAGTTCGCCTCGTTCCAGACGACGACGGCCCGGGCGTCCGGGACACGCGCGAGCGCGGCGCGGGCGTAGCCGCAGAAGCGCCGCTGCGCCCGCGGGGTGAGGGGTGTCTCGTCGGCGAACCCGAAGACCGCGAGCACGACGGCGGTGCGCCGTGCCGCCTGCTCCGCGCGCGCGAGCTCGACGCGGCGCACCGGCACCGGCCTCGCCTCGCCGGACCACGGCACCCAGACGCGCACGGCGTCGGCGCCGAGGCGTCGCTGGGCAGCGACGACTCCGAGCGGACGCGACGTCCACTTGAGCGTGTCGTCGTCGACCCCGACGAGCAGGCGTCGCGGCGGCGGAGAGGGTGAGACGAGCAGCCAGACGGCGATCCCCACCGCCGCGAGCGCGAGGACGACGGCGAGGCCGGTCAGGCGTCGCGCCGTAGCAGCCCCCGCAGCGACTGCCGCAGCACGCGCCAGCCGGTCGCCAGGACGGTGCGGAGGTAGAGACGCACGGAGCGGTCGGCGATCCACTCGAGGTCGTGCGCGAGCTTCTCGGCCATCGACGTCTCGTAGCCGCGCCGCACCTGCGCGAAGCCGGTGAGCCCGGGCCGGACGACGAGCCGCTGCCAGTACGCGGGCAGCTCGTGGGCGAGCTCCTCGAAGAAGCGGGGACGGATCGGGCGGGGCCCGACGAGGCTCATGTCGCCGCGCAGCACGTTCAGGAACTGCGGGATCTCGTCGAGCTGTGTCGCCTTCAGCCAACGGCCGAGCGGGGCGAACTCGTCCTCGGTGCGACGGACGAGCTCCTCGCCGAGGTAGGGGCCGAGCCGCGACTCGGCGTCGGAGCGAAGCGTGCGGAACTTCAGCATCGTGAAGACGTGCCCGCCCCGCCCGACGCGTTCGCCGCGGTAGAAGACGGGTCGCCCGCTCGTCGCGAGGATCGCCAGCGCGATCGGTAGCGCAATCGGCAGCGCGCACAGGAGGAACACCGCGGAGAGGGCGACGTCGAGCCCACGCAGCAGGACGTCGCGCGACCGGTCCGGCGTCTCGAGCGCCAGGCGGCGGTAGCCGTGGACGAGCGTGTCCTCGAGCCGCATCTCCTCGGGCACCCGCGTGATGCTAGACGCTTCCCTGCGCGCGGCTCCCGCGGCCGTGCACACGGACTCCGTGCATAATGATCGCTTATGGACACGCGGCAGCTTGCGGCCTTCTGCGCCGTCGTCGAGCGACGCAGCTTCTCGCAGGCGGCCGAGCAGCTCGGCGTCACCCAGCCGGCGGTGAGCCTGCAGATCCGCTCGCTCGAGAAGCGGCTCGGACTGCAGCTGCTCGACCGCTCCGGGCGGCGCGTCGAGCCCACCGAGGCCGGGCAGCGGCTCTACCGCAGCGCGCAGCGGCTGCTCGCGCTCGAGGAGCAGCTCCTCGCTGACCTCGGCGACGAGACAGAGGGCGAGCTGGCGGGCCGGTTCGAGCTGGGCGCGTCGACGGGGCCGGGCGGGACCGTGCTGCCGGTCGTGCTCTGCGAGTTCCAGTCGCGTCATCCCGGCGTGCACGTCGCGCTTTCCGTGTCAGATACGCAGCGCGTCGTCGAGCAGGTGGCGCGCCGCGAGCTCGAGCTCGGTGTCGTGGGCGCGCAGCGCCGGCACCGCGGCGTCGTCTTCGAGCCGTTCTTCCGTGACGAGGTCGTGCTCGCCGTGCCGCGGAGCCACCGCTTCGCGAACCGCAGCGTGTCGCTCGCCGAGCTGCAGGAAGAGCCGCTCGTGCTGATGCAGGAGGGAGCAGGCGTGCGGCAGGTGATCGACGACGAGCTGCGCGCCGCGGGCGTTCGCCTGCGCGACCTCGACGTGCCGCTTGAGCTCGGGCTGCAGGAGTCGGCGCGCAGCGCCGTCGTCGGCGGCTTCGGCGTCACGTTCATCTCACGGTCGGCGATCGAGGCGGACCTCGCGGCCGGCACCGTGGCGATCGCGCAGGTCGAGGGGCTCGAGCCGTCACGTGAGATCTGGCTCGTGCGCTCCAGCGGCCGCGCGGAGACGCGCGTCGCGCAGGCTTTCGTCGAGTTCGCGCGGACCCGCCTCGCGTGATCGTCCGCTGGGGTCTCGCGGCGCTGCCGGAGGTGTGCGCCGAGCTCGGCGTCCGTGCTCCGTTGCTCGTCGCGGGCCCGCGCTGGGACATCCTCGAGCCGGCGATCGAGCCGCTTGCCCGCTGGCGGGAGGTGCCCTCGCACCGGATCGACGACGCCGCCGCGGCCGCGAGCGGAGGCGACGGCGTCGTCGCGGTCGGCGGCGGCAGCGCGATCGATCTCGGCAAGGCGGTCTCGGCAGCCGCCGGACTGCCGTTGGTGTCCCTTCCGACGACGTATGCCGGAGCCGAGTGGACGCCGTACTTCGGGGTGCGCGACCCGCAGCGCCGGATCCGCGGCGGCGGCGGCGGCGCGCGGCTCGGCGGCGCCGTCTACGAGGTGGAGCTGACGCTCGACCTGCCGCGCGAGCCGACGGTCGGCACCGCGATGAACGCGCTCGCCCACTGCGCGGAGGCCCTGTACGTGCAAGGGCACAACGAGACCGCCGACGGCGACGCGCTGGAGGGCGCACGCCTGATCTCGATCTGGCTGCCACCCGTGGTCGAGTCGCCCCGCGACCGCGAGGCGCGGACCGAGCTGCTGCGGGGAGCCTGTCACGCCGGGGCCGCGCTCGGCGGGTCGATGCTCGCGCTCGGGCACGCGCTGGCGCAGGCGGTCGGCGGCCGCTACGGGCTGCCGCACGGGACGCTGAACGGCATCTGCCTGCCCGCCGCGCTCCGCTTCAACATGCGGCACGCCGCCGAGGCGATCCGCCGGTTCGGCGAGGCCGTCGGCGGCGACCCGGTCGGACGCGTGCAGGAGCTCGCGGCGCTCGGCGGGCCGACGCGGCTGCGCGACCTCGATGTCCCGAAGGGAGACCTGCGGGAGCTGGCGGAGGCCGCTGCGCTCCGGGCAGGCAACCAGGCGAACCCGTACCCGGCTACCCCGGCGGAGATCGAGGAGCTGCTGCGCTCGGTGTGGTAGCCGGGGAAGACCACGACGTGGCCCGCGCGCGCGAGCCACGAGGTGGCGTTCCCGCTCACGGGAACAGCTTCGTCAACCCCGAGCTGCCTCCGCCCACGTAAGGCAGGAGAACCGACAGGACACCGAGGAGCACGAAGACACCGATCAGTCCGACCAGCACGCGCCTCTTCGTGATGCGCGCCGCCATTCTCACCTCCTAGCCGCTCCCCACTTCCGAGGTGCTCCCCCAGGCGTTGCGGGAGACGTCCATGTGATGGCTGGGATGCAGCGTCACCCACGGGATCACGGTCGGGCAGTTCCAGCCAGCGCTCGATCGCATGACGAACCACGAGTAGCCGATCCCGCCGCTGATCAGCTGGCTGCTCGTCCAGCCGGTGCCGCAGAGCGTGCCGCTCGCGGTCACGCTCGACGACGTGTACGTGATGTGGTCCCCGTACACCGCACACCAGTAGGTGGTGTCGGTGATCCGCTGCTGGTAGGGCCAGGTGCCCCACTCGTGCCACGCAGCGTTCGACGAGCAGCCGACGGACGCGACTGTCGCTCCCACGGGTCGTACGACCGACGACGGCGCCGTCGACAGGGCGACCGCGGACGCGAGCCCCACCGCCTGCGCGAGCGACAGGCCCGGCGCGATCGAGACGGTCGCCCCGGCGATCGACGCGGCCGCGAGCGCCTCCTGCGGGCTGACGGCCCGCGTCGTCGAGCCGCTCTGCACCGCCGCCGGGGCGTCGATCAGGGCCTGAGCCTGGGCCTGCGGAAGCGGCTGCGGCCGGCCCGCGCCGGCCGCCGACGTGACGGCGACCGTCGAGACGGCCGCGAGCAGGGTCACGACGACGGCCGTCGCGTTTCTCCGGTTGACCATATGGCGTCCTCCTCTCGGTTGGAACGATTCCGCCACCGTAGCGTTGTCAGTTCTGACAAACAAGATGGCAACTTTGGGCATGGCTCGGCATGACAGACATAAGGGATTCTTCTCATTCGCATTAGCCGGTTCGGCTAGACTGAGGCCTGCTGTGGGCGCCGACGGCGAATTCGACGTGCTGGTGATCGGCAGCGGGGCCTCGGGTCTCGCCGCCGCCGCGTCCGCCGAGCGGGCCGGCGCCCGCGTCGCGCTCGCGACGAAGGGCTCGATCCAGTCGTGCAACTCGGCGAAGGCGCAGGGCGGCATCCAGGCGGCGATCGGCGAGGACGACTCACCCGAGCAGCACGCCGAGGACGTCTGGCGGAGCTCGCACGAGACCGCGGACAGCGCTCTCGTCGAGGTGCTCACCTCCGAGGCGCCGTCCGCGATCCACTGGCTCGAGCAGCTCGGCGTCGCGTTCACGCGCGAGAACGGCGGCTACCGGCTCGCGCGCTGCGGCGGAGCGACCAGGGCGCGGCTGCTCCAGGTGGGCGACCGCACCGGCCACGCGATCACCGCCGGGCTGCGGGACGCCGTCGAGGCCGGCAGCGTCACGATCTTCCCGAAGAGCCCGCTCGCCGCGCTCGAGCGGACGGAGAACGGCTGGCGCGCCCGCTGCGGCGGGCGCGCGCTCGACGCCTCGACGGTGATCCTCGCGGCCGGCGGCCGCTGCTTCGCCGAGGCCGAGCGGCGCGGTGAGCTCTCGACGAACCACCCCGGCGCGACCGGCGAGGTGACCCGCATCGCCCTCGACGCGGGAGCGGAGGCGCGCGACCTCGACGCGCTCCAGTACCACCCGAACGGCGGCGCCTGGCCGGAGACGATGCAGGGCTACTCGATCCCCGAGACGACGCGCGCGTACGGCGCCGTCCTGCTCAACGCCGACGGCGAGGAGTTCACCGACTCGCTCGGGCCCCGGGACGTCGTCAGCCAGGCGATCGTCGACGAGGTCGCCGCGGGCAAGGGTGTCGAGACGCCCGACGGCCGCCCCGCCGTCTGGCTCGACACGACCCGGATCGCTCCGCACGACGCGGAGCTGTCCCTGCCCTACATGCTGCGCCGCTATCGCGCCGGCGGCATCGATCCGCTGACGGAGAGGATCCTCACGTACCCCGTCCTCCACTACCAGAACGGCGGCCTCGTGATCGACGCGAACGCCGAGACGACGCTCGAGGGGGTGTACGCCTGCGGCGAGATCGCCGGCGGCACGCACGGGCGCAACCGCATGATGGGCAACTCGCTGCTCGAGTGCGTCGTGTTCGGACGCCGCGCCGGGAAGGCAGCTGCAGAGAAAGCGAGACCATGACGTGAGCGTCGTCGCCACGGATCTCCAGCGCGCCGTCGAGGACGCGGCCGCGCACCTCTACGTCTGGGCGCTCAAGGACATCCCGCAGGATCTCCGCGACGCGCTCAAGGGCGCGGCGGGCCGCGAGACGTCCGTCCCCGGGCAGCGCGTCCTCAACACGATCCTCCGCAACGTGGAGGTCGCGGACGGCGAGAACAACCTCGTGTGCCAGGACACCGGGATCGCGGTCTACACCTGCCGTGTCGGCGAGCGCTTCCCGCTCCACCCGGCCCGGATCTACCAGGCGCTGCGCGACGGCACGGCGCGCGCGACGATCGAGCATCCGCTCCGCTCGAACGCGGTTCACACGATCACGCGCGAGAACACCGGCCCGAACATCGGGCACCGGCTGCCGATCGTGCACTGGGAGTTCGTCCAGGACTGGGACGGGCTCGACGTGAAGTGCGTGCCGAAGGGCTCCGGCAGCGAGAACATGAGCTTTCTGAAGATGTGCGTCCCCGCCGACGGCGTGAAGGGGATCAAGCAGTTCGTGCTCGAGTCGATCGTCGGCGCCGGCGGGAAGCCGTGCCCTCCCGGAATCGTGGGAGTCGGGATCGGCGGCAGCGCCGACTTCGCCATGTACCTCGCGAAGGAGGCGATCGCGCGCCCGATCGGAACGCGGAACTCCGACCCGGTCGTCGCGCAGCTCGAGGAGGAGCTCTATGGGCTCCTGAACGAGACGGGCATCGGCCCGATGGGGCTCGGCGGCGACGTCACCGTCCTCAACTGCCACATCGAGCACGCGGACACGCACATGACGCTCAACCCCGTCGCCGTCAACTACCAGTGCTGGGCCGCCCGGCGCGCGAGCGCGCACATCGCCGCCGACGGCCAAACCGACTTCGACCGGGAGGCATAGCCGTGGCCGCCCACACCGTCACCTTCCCGATCACCGACGCGCAGGAGATTCTCAGGCTGCGCGCCGGCGACGAGGTGACCGTCCAGGGCCACATCATCGGCATTCGCGACCGCACGCAGATCCGGATCTTCGACCAGGGAATCGAGCCGCCGATGGACCTGCGCGGTGCCTTCCTGCTCCACACCGCCCCCGGCGTCCGCAAGCTCGCCGAGGGCAGGTACGAGAAGGTCTGCATCGGCACGACGACCTCCGCGCGGATGGTGCGCTTCACGGAGCCGCTCGGGGCGCAGTACGGCGTGCGCGCGATCTGCGGCAAGGGCGGCTTCCCCGACGACGCGATCGAGCCGATGCGCAGGCTCGGGATGGTCTACTTCGCGATCGTCGGCGGCGCGGCGGCGCTCGAGACCACGCAGATCGAGGAGATCGAAGAGGTGGCGTGGGAGGAGCTGATGCCCGAATGCCTCTGGAAGTTCCGCGTCAAGGACTTCGGCCCGCTCACCGTCGGCATCGACGCGCACGGCAACTCGCTCTACCACGACGTACAAACCGCGGCCAAGAAGAAGCTGGAGGAGCTCTATGCCCGTCTCTGAGATCGACCTCGGCGTCAAGCGCGACGGCGGGCTCACGCACGTTCTCGACAAGGGCCTCGGGCCGCGAGGCTGGGAGGACGTGCTCGAGACCGCAGGCGACTTCATCGACATCGTCAAGCTCGGCTGGGGCACCGCCTACGTGACGAAGAACCTCGAACGCAAGCTCGAGGTTCTGCGCGAGAAGCCCGTCGTCATCGGCGGCACCTTCTTCGAGGTCGTCTACGCGCGCGACCGTCTCGACGACTACAAGCGCTGGCTCAACGAGCTCGGCCTCACGTACGTCGAGATCTCCGACGGCACCATCGACATTCCACGCGAGCGCAAGCTCGAGCTGATCGAGGACTTCGCCCGCGACTTCACCGTTCTCTCCGAGGTCGGCTCGAAGGATGCCGAGGCGATCTTCGCCCCGTACCAGTGGGTCGAGTGGATCAAGGGCGAGCTCGAGGCCGGAGCCTGGAAGGTGATCACGGAAGGGCGCGAGGGCGGCACCGCCGGCATCTACCGCCCGACCGGCGAGATGCGCACCGGCCTCGTCGACGAGATCGCCCACGAGGTCGACATCACGAGCCTCGTCTTCGAGGCGCCGTCGAAGGCCTCGCAGGCCTGGTTCGTCAAGCACTACGGGACGAACGTGAACCTCGGCAACATCCCGCCCGACGAGGTGATCCCGCTCGAGACGCTGCGCCTCGGCCTCCGCGGCGACACCCTGAAGGAGGTGCTCCTTGGCGGCGAGCCTGCGGCTGCCGGCTGACGTCGAGGGGATGACCGCCGAGCGGGTGCTCGAGCTCGTGCTCGCAGCGTTCCCGGGCCGCGTCTCGCTCGCCTGCTCCTTCCAGAAGGAGGAGTCGGTGCTGCTCGAGATGCTCTTCGCGCTCGAGCCGAAGGCCCGCGTCTTCGCGCTCGACACGCACGTGCTCTTTCCGGAGACGTACGAGGTCTGGCGCGCGGTCGAGATGCGGTACGGCATCAGGGTGGAGGTGTACGAGGGGCCGTCGCTGGGGCGGCAGGCCGCTGTCCACGGCGAGGCCCTGTGGGAGCGCAAGCCCGATCTCTGCTGCTCGATCCGCAAGGTCGAGCCGCTGGGCCGCGCGCTTGCCGGCCTCGACTGCTGGATCACCGGCCTGCGGCGCGACCAGTCGCCGGCCCGGGCGAGCGCTCCGAAGCTCGGCTGGGACGAGGCGCACGAGCTCTGGAAGGCCAACCCGCTCGCCGACTGGACGGACGAGCAGTGCTGGGGCTACGTGCGGGAGCGCAGCCTGCCGGTGAACCCGCTGCACGAGCGCGGCTACGCGTCGATCGGCTGCACGCACTGCACGGCGCCCGGCGCAGGGCGCGAAGGGCGCTGGGTCGGCTCGGACAAGGTGGAGTGCGGACTCCACGTGGCGCGAGGCTGATGTCGGGGTTCGTCATCTGGTTCACGGGATTGTCGGCCTCCGGCAAGACGACGATCGCGAACATCGTCGAGCCCGAGCTCGAGCGCCGCGGCTACGTCGTCGACCACCTCGACGGCGACATCGTGCGCACGCACCTCTCGAAAGGCCTCGGCTACTCGAAGGACGACCGTGACGCGAACATCGCGCGCATCGGCTGGGTCGCGTCGCGGCTCGCCCGCGCCGGTGCGGCCGTCGTCGTCTCCGCGATCTCGCCCTACGACGAGGCGCGGCGTCACGCCCGCGGGCTCGTCGAGCAGCACGCACCGTTCGTCGAGATCCACGTCGCCACCCCGCTGGACGAGTGCGTGCGCCGCGACCCGAAGGGCCTCTACGCGCAGGCGTTCTCGGGCGAGCTCGAGAACTTCACCGGCGTCTCCGCGCCCTACGAGGAGCCTCGCAGCCCCGAGCTGCGGCTCGATACGACCGGCGCGACGCCGACCGAGTCGGCGGCGCTCGTGCTCGACTGCCTCGAGCGGCTGCACCTGCTCTCACCCGAGTCGGTCGCGTGAGCGCTGCGCGCGCGCTGCCGGTGGTTGCCCACCTCGACGAGCTCGAGGCCGAGGCGATCCACATCCTGCGCGAGGTCGCAGCCGAGCTCGAACGGCCGGTGCTGCTCTTCTCCGGCGGCAAGGACTCGATCGTGCTGCTGCGGCTCGCCGAGAAGGCCTTCCGGCCGGGCAAGTTTCCGTTCCCGGTGATGCACGTCGACACCGGGCACAACTTCCCCGAAGTGCTCGAGTTCCGCGACCGGCGAGTCGCCGAGCTCGACGAGCAGCTGATCGTCGCCTCCGTGCAGGAGTCGATCGACAGGGGACGCGTCGTCGAGGAGACGGGTCCGCGCGCGTCGCGCAACCGCCTGCAGACGACGACCCTGCTCGACGCGATCGAGGAGCACCGGTTCGACGCCGCGGTCGGCGGCGCACGCCGCGACGAGGAGCGGAGCCGCGCAAAGGAGCGGATCTTCTCCTTCCGCGACGACTTCGGGCAGTGGAACCCGCGCGTGCAGCGGCCGGAGCTGTGGAGCCTCTACAACGCGCGCGTGCGCAGGGGCGAGCACGTGCGCGTGTTCCCGATCTCGAACTGGACGGAGCTCGACGTGTGGCAGTACGTCGCCCGGGAGCAGCTCGAGCTGCCGCCGATCTACTTCGCGCACGAGCGCGACGTGTTCCGGCGCGACGGGATGCTGTACGCGGTCTCGCCGTTCGTCGAGCGGATGGAGGGCGAGGACCCGTTCAGCGCGTCGGTGCGCTTCCGCACCGTCGGCGACATGTCGTGCACCGGCGGTGTGCTCTCCGGCGCGCGCACGATCGCCGAGGTCGTGACGGAGATCGCTTCGACGAACGTGACCGAGCGGGGCGAGACGCGCGCGGACGACCGCTTCAGCGAGGCCGCGATGGAGGACAGGAAGCGCGTTGGCTATTTCTGAGCGGACCGAGCTGCTTCGCCTGGTCACGTGCGGCTCCGTCGACGACGGCAAGTCGACGCTGATCGGCCGGCTGCTCTACGACACGAAGCAGATCTTCGTCGACCAGATGGAGCACATCGAGGACGTGTCGCGCCGTCGTGGAAACGCGTACGTCGACCTCGCGCTCCTCACGGACGGCCTCCGTGCGGAGCGCGAGCAGGGGATCACCATCGACGTCGCCTATCGCTCCTTCGTGACGCCGCGGCGCCGCTTCCAGCTCGCGGACGCGCCCGGCCACGTGCAGTACACGCGCAACATGGTCACCGGCGCGTCCACCGCCGACCTTGCGGTCATCCTCGTCGACGCGCGCAACGGCGTCGTCGAGCAGACGCGGCGGCACGCGTACATCGTCTCGATCCTCGGGATCCCCCACGTGGCGGTCGCGGTGAACAAGCTCGACCTCGTCGACTGGTCGGAGGAGCGCTTCGACGGGATCGTGCGCGACCTCGCGACGCTGGGACTGCCCGACATGGTCGTGATCCCGATGTCGGCGCTCCACGGCGACAACGTCGCCGACGGCTCGGAGCGGATGCCGTGGTACGACGGGCCGACGCTGCTCGAGCATCTGGAGTCGGTCGAGATCTTCAGCGACCGCGACCTCGAGCACCGGCGCTTTCCAGTGCAGTGGGTGATCCGGCCGATGGCGGACGAGTTCCACGACTACCGCGGCTACGCGGGCCGCGTGGCCGGCGGCGTCTGGCGTGCCGGCGACGAGGTGGTCGTGGTCCCGTCCGGGCTGCGCTCCCGCGTCGAGGCCGTGGAGACCGCGCTCGGCCCGCTCGACGCCGCCGTGCCGCCGATGTCGGTGACGATCCGGCTCGCGGACGACGTCGACGTCTCGCGCGGCGACATGCTCGCCGACCCCGAGCGGCCGCCGCTCGTCGCGCGCGAGCTCGAGGCCCGGGTGTGCTGGATGAGCGAGCGCCCGCTCGAGCCGCGTGCGAGGCTCGCCGTCAAGCACACCACCCGCTCGGTGCGGGCGGTCGTCGACGAGCTCGTCTCGCAGATCGACGTGCACTCGCTCGCCGACGTGCCGGCACCGGAGCGCCTGGCGTTGAACGACATCGGCGTCGTCCGCCTGCGGCTGGCCGAGCCGCTCTGCGTCGACCCGTACGCCGAGAGCCGCGAGACGGGCGCGTTCATCCTCCTCGACGAGGCGACGAACGAGACCGTCGGCGCCGGCATGGTCCTCTCCGGCTCGTGATCCGTTGACCTGGCAGTTCACCCTGACCGGGCTGCTGCTCGGCTCGCTCGTCGGCCTGACCGGGATGGGCGGCGGCTCGCTGATGACGCCGATCCTCGTGATCCTGTTCGGCTTCAAGCCGACGTACGCGGTCGGCACCGACATCTTCCACGGCGCCATCTTCAAGTCGTTCGGCGCGATCCGCCACCGGCGGCTCGGCACCGTGCACGCGCGGCTGACCCTCTGGATGTTCCTCGGCTCCGGCCCGCTGTCGCTGGCCGGGGTCGCGCTCGCCGGCTGGATCAAGCACACCTATGGCAGCGCCCAGAGCCTCGAGAGCTACGCCGTCGGCGCCGCGCTCGTGATCGGCGGCCTCGGCTTCCTCGCCAAGTCGTTCGTCAAGCGGGGGATCCAGGCGAGCGACGCGCCGTTCCTGCTCTCGCGGCGCGACAAGGCGATCGCCGTGACGATCGGCGCCGTCTTCGGCTTCGTCGTCGGCCTGACCTCCGTCGGCAGCGGCACCTTCTTCGGGCTCGTGATGGTCCTCGCCTACCCGCTGACCATGCCGAAGATCGTCGGCACGGACATCTTCCACGCGGCAGCCCTGCTCTGGGTCGCCGGCATCGGCCATCTCGCCGCCGGCAACGTCGACCTGCACGCGACCGCGTGGCTGCTGACGGGCTCGATCCCGGGCATCCTCATCTCGAGCCGCTTCACCGTCAGGCTGCCGGACGTCGCGCTCCGGCTGGCGCTCGGCACCGTGCTGACGCTGAGCGGATTGAAGCTGCTGAACGCGCCGGCCTCGACGTGGATCCTCGTCGGCGGCCTGGTGGGGCTCGGGTGCGGCCTGGCGGGCTACGGGCTCCGTGCCTGGCTCGCCGCACCGCGTCCGCGCACGAAGCTCGAAGTCGGCTGACTCGTTCGCCGCATCGCACCGCTGCGTAGAATCGCCAAGCTTTGCAGCGGTTTCTCTCGACGGCGACGATCGTCGGCCTGCTGATCGCGACGGCCGCGGCGTTCGCGATCACCGAGCGGCTGAAGCTGACGAAGAGCCCGATCACGGGCACCCACGTCTCGAACACGTTCTCGCCGACGTGCAGCTGCGCACGCGGAAAGGCCAACATCAGCGTCAAGCTGCGCCAGGGCGACACCGTCACGGTCACGATCGAGGACGCCCGGCGCCGGCCGGTGCGGACGCTCGTCGTCGCGGACCACGTTCCCCGCGGCCGCACCGTCTTCCGCTGGGACGGCGCGACCGACGCCGGCGCGCGGGCGCCCGACGGCGTGTACCTCGTCGAGATCCACCTCGACGCCCGGCACCGGACGATCCTGCTGCCGAACCGGATCGTGCTGGACACGGTGCCGCCCCGGATCGAGTCCGCGACGCCCAACCGGACCCAGTTCTCGCCGGACGGCGACCACCAGGCGGACGCGGTCACCGTTCGCTACGCGCTGAGCAAGCCGGCCCATGCCCTCGTCTTCCTCGACGGCACCCGGATCGTCCGCAGCCGCTTCCAGAGGCAGAAGGACGGGTTCACCTGGAACGGGCTCCTGAACGGGCATCTGCTGCCCCCTGGGACGTACACGCTGACGATCGGCGCCGTCGACGACGCCGGCAACTCGACGCCGATCGCACAGCGGGCGCACGTGCGGGTCGAGCTGCGCTACATCGCGCTCGCGAGCCACCGCCTCACCGGCGTGGCGACGGGCCGCCCGTTCGAGCTCGGCGTGTCGACCGACGCGAAGCGCTACGGATGGCGGCTCGGCACCCGGCACGGCTTCGCGCACGGGCCGGTCCTCCGCCTGGTCGCGCCGAACAGCCCCGGGACGTACCGGCTGACCGTCACCGAGCACGGGCATTCCGACCACGGGGTGGTCGTCGTCGGGTGATCGGGCTCGCGCGTGTGGGCGGCCCCGTCGCCTGTCTCGGCCTCGCGCTGCTGCTCGTCGCCCCGTCGCGGCGCGACCGCGCCGCCGGGCTCGGCCTCGGAGCGCTCGGTGCGTGCCTGCTCGCCGCGGCGCTCGATCCGAGCAGGCCTGCCGAGGTGGTCGGCGGCATCGCCGGCGGCCTCGTGATGGCGGCCGCCCTGGCCGTCGTGTTCCGGCGCGTCCCCTGGCTGCTTCCCGTCGCGGCTCTCGCGTGCGTGCCCGTCCGGGTCGGCGCGCTCGGCCACCAGCTGCTCCTCCCGATCTACGTCGTGATCGCGGGTGGGACGCTGCAGCTCGCGTGGGCGATCGTGCGCGGCGACGGGCGGAGGAGGGAGCTCGGCCCGGTGGCGCTGCCGCTCGCCGCCGCCCTCGCCTGGACCGGGCTCTCGCTCGCGTGGAGTCAGGACGCCCGTGAAGGGGCGATCGAGCTGCTCGCCTTCTACGTACCGTTCACGGTGCTCGCGTTGTCGGTCGCCCGCCTGCCCTGGAGCCGGCTCGGCGCGCGCGCTCTCTACGCCGAGGTGACGATCATGGCGATCGTCTTCGCGGCCGTCGGCTTCTATCAGTACGACACCCGCAACGTGTTCGAGAACCCGAAGGTGGTCAACTCGAACGCGTACGCGTCCTTCTTCCGCGTCAACTCGGTGTTCTGGGACCCGTCGGTGTACGGGCGCTTCCTCGTCGTCGCGATGGCGCCGACCATCGTCCTGCTCGTGCGCGGCCGCTCGGTCCGCCTCCAGCTGATCGCGGCAGTGGTTGCGTTCGTCACATGGTTCGGCCTGCTCATCTCGTTCTCCCAGTCGAGCTTCGCGGCATTGATCGTCGCGGTGCTCGGCGTGGCCGCGGTCGCCTGGCGCTGGCGGGCGCTCCTCGCCGTCGCGCTCGCGGCGGTCGTGCTGGCGGGGATCGCGATCTCGGCGCCCCAGATCCGGCACTCGCTCGAGCACCATACGAAGAGCGGGTTGAACAGCGCCACGAGCGGCCGGGCGAGCCTCGTCGCGAACGGCATCCGCATCGCGGCCGCCCATCCGGTGTTCGGTGTCGGTGTGGGCGGCTTCAAGCACGCGTACGCTGCACGGGTGCACCTGAAGGGGAAGAACCCGAAGACGGCCGCGTCGCACGACACGCCGGTGACCGTCGCCGCCGAGCAGGGGCTGATCGGGCTGGGCCTGTCCACATGGTTCGCCGTCGCGCTGCTGCTGCCGGGCTTCCGCCGCCTCGATCGGCGTCTGATCAGCCGCACCGCGCTCGTCGCGGCGGTCGCGCTCGCGGCGATCCTCTGCCACTCGCTCTTCTACAACGACTTCTTCGAGGATCCGACGACCTGGCTGCTCGTCGGCCTGGTCGCGCTCACGGTGCCGAGGCCCAAAGGGGCGGCGGAGACGCCGCCCGCGGCCGACGCGATCGAGGCGGTGCCGGCGTGATCGAGCAATGGCGGAAGGCGCTCGTGCTGGCGCCGCACACCGACGACGGCGAGTTCGGCTGCGGCGGCACGATGGCGCGTCTCGCCGACGCGGCCTGCGAGGTGCGCTACGTCGCGTTCTCGATCGCGACGCGCTCGCTGCCCGAGGGCTTCCCGCCCGACACGCTCGCGCGCGAGGTGCGCGAGGCGACCGCCGAGCTCGGCATCCCGGAGGACCGGCTGACCGTGCACGACTTCGACGTGCGCACCTTCCCGGAGCACCGGCAGCAGATCCTCGAGCTGCTCGTCGGTCTCTGGGAGGAGTGGCGGCCCGACGTCGTCTTCCAGCCGAGCCTGCACGACGTCCACCAGGACCACCGCACGATCGCGGACGAGGGCCTGCGCGCGTTCAAGCGCACGACCATCCTCGGCTACGAGATTCCCTGGAACAACTTCGACTTCTCCTACCAGTGGTACATCGCGCTCGAGCAACGCCATCTGGAGCGGAAGGTCGCGGCGCTGGAGAAGTACGCGTCGCAGCATCACCGTCGCTACGCGAACTCCGAGTACGTCTGGAACGTGGCGCGCACCCACGGCGTCAACGTGAATCGCGAGTACGCCGAGGTGTTCCAGGTGTACCGCGTGATCGCGTGAGAGAGAGAGATATGAAGATGACGAAGGCCGCGCCGCTCGCCGCCCTCTCCCGCGCGGCGATCCTCCGCGCCTCCGAGAGCCCCCGCCTGCGACGGGTCGTCAGCCGGCACGGCATGCGCGTCGGCGCGGCGCGATTCGTCGCCGGCGAGACGCTCGAGGAGTG
>DASPTD010000060.1:0-26421 GCA_035623575.1 Gaiellaceae bacterium | reverse complement strand
ACGAACAGACCTCTGGTGTATCAGTCGTCGTGCCAACGGCGCTGCTGATTAGCCACGTCTGGATGGGATAACCGCTGAAAGCATCTAAGCGGGAAGCCCACCTCGAGATGAGAGCTCCCATCCCCTCGAGGGAGTAAGGGCCGTGGGAGACCACCACGTCGATAGGCGGGACGTGTAAGCACAGCAATGTGTTCAGCGCACCCGTACTAATTGCCCGAGGTCTTGATTTGAACACCGGGAAGAGTCGCTATGGAGTTTTGAGGGTGCAGCGCTCGGCGCCGCCCTTGACAGTTCGGCGGTCATACCGGCGGGGAAACACCTCTTCCCATTCCGAACAGAGAAGTTAAGCCCGCCAGGGCCGATGGTACTCGGAGGGCAACCTCCCGGGAGAGTAGGTCGCCGCCGATTTTCTCTTGCGCGCGGTGCCAGGCCTCGGTCTGGTACCGCGTACGTTCAGCGAGCGATGGTGACGGGCGTCCCGAGCGGGACGTGTTCCATCAGGTAGCGCAGGTCGTCGTCGCGTGCGTGGATGCAGCCGGCCGAGTCGGCGTGGTCGATCGTCGCCGGGTCGTTCGTTCCGTGGATCGCGATCTGATCGCCGCCGGTCCAGCCGGCGGGGAGGTGCGTCTGGCGGGCCGAAAGGGCGAGGATGCAGCAGCCGTAGTCGGGGCTGTAGGAACCGCCGCGGAGCTCGTCGGTGACCGTGAACCGGCCGGTCGGGGTGGGGGAGTCGGGGGCGCCGACGCCGACCGGGAAGCGGCGCAGGACGCGGCTGCCGCTGCGGAGCTCGAGCGTCTTCGTGCCGAGGCTGACGGTGATCGAAAGCGGGGTGACCGAGAAGGTGAGCCCTGCGGCGTCGGCGTTCACCCACCCGTAGCGGCGGCCGGGCAGGCCCGCGGTGGCAACCTCGAGCCAGCGGCCCGAACGTGCCAGCACCGACAGCGTGCGCGGCGAGCCGAACCGAGTCCTGGTACCCAGCCGCGCAACCGTTGGGCCGGCCGGAGCTGCGAGCACGGACACCGGGGTGTGCACGGCCGCGATCACATGCCCGGTCGCCGAGCCGGCCGGCGTCGGCCCCACCATCGCAAGCCCCGCGAGCACCGTTGCGAAGAGGGCGCCCATCGAGGGAAACGTCGGCTCGACAGCGCCTCGCCTTGAGCGGAATCGCCTCCAGCCGGCGGCGAATCGCGAGCATCATGCCGCCTCGTTCCCGAGCTTCTCGCGCCAGGAGTGGTCGAGATCGCGCAACCTGCGCACCCGCTCGCCGGTCGGGGGGTGCGTCACGAACAGCGCGGCGAGCCCCTCCTCCATGAACGGGTTCAGCGTGTAGAGCGGCTCCGTCGCGGGGCTCGCCTCGAAGTCGACGAGCTCGGCAGCCTGCTCGAGCCGGATGAGGGCGTCCGCGAGCCCGTGCGGCGAGCCGCACAGGTCGGCGGCGGTTCGGTCCGCCTCGTACTCCCGCTTCGGCGAGAGCAGCACGTGGACGCACGCGGCCGCGACCGGGCCGAGCACGAACAGGAGCGCCCGCTGCAGCCACCCGCCGACGCGGCTCAGCTCGACGAGCGACGCGGCGAGCACGACGGCTGCCGTCTGGATGACGACGTCCCGGTGCCGGACGTGCGCGAGCTCGTGCGCGAGCACGCCCTCGAGCTCGGCGGGCGTGCACGCGGAGACGCAGCCGGCGCTGATTGCGAGCGCGGAGCTGCGCGGCCCACGGCCCGTCGCAAGCGCGCGCGGAAGCCCGTCCGGGATGAGATACAGGCGCGGCTTCGCCACCCCCGCGATCGCGGCCAGGCGTTCGACGCTCGAATGGAGCAGCGGCGCCTCGCCGACCGGAAGCTCGCGCGCGCCGACCATGCCGAGCACGACCCGGTCGAAGTACCAGTAGGCGCCGCCGACGAGCAGCAGCGCGCAGAAGCCGAAGATCGAGAGGAGCCGGAGGCCGCCGAGCGCCCAGCCGGCCAGGGCGAAGAGACCGGTGACGCCGACGAGCAGCAGCCAGGCCTTCAGCACGTTGCGGGCCGCGATGAAGCCGCGCACCCTGGCTAGGTGTCGTCCGGCTCGCCGCGGCCGTCGTCGTCCAGAAGCCCGCGCGGCGGCCAGTCGTCGTTCTGCGGGGCGTCGCAGCGGCTCGAGCAGTGGAGCGAGGCGATGTTCTGGAGCGGCACGAGGATGTGCCCGTTCAACTCGATGTGCGCGACCTCGTCGACGTAGCAGTAAGCGGTGAGGACGCCTTCCTGATACTCGCCGCCGAAGAGAGCGACCTCGACCTGCTCGCCCTTGTATTTGCTGGTGTAGTCCTCCACGGCTCGGAGAGTACCGCGACCGGCGCCGGATGCGCACGAGACGGGTCAGACTTGAGTCCTCCTTACCGTCGACGAGACGATGGACGCCATGCGCAAGGCCGAGCAGGTCCGGTACCGAGCGCCCGGTGCGTAGAGGCGCGCGCGCCCGATCGGTGTCAGGTTAGACACGCGCCCCGCCGGGGTGCGCCAACGCAACCCCTCAGGGCCGTTTGCAGCAGCGTTGACGCGGGACGGCCTGCCGCCCGTCCGTGTTAGGCAGGGCCGGCGGGGCGCGAGCTTTCAAGCGTTCGTCGTGGTCGCCGAGCTCGCAGCGTATCCGGGGAACGACGTATCGACCACCCCCCGGAGGGTGGGCCGGCTCAGCCGATCGGGCGGAACGAGCCGCCCTCGTAGCCCACGGCCCAGATCGCGCAGTTGTCCACGACCGGGAGCGCAATGCCGAGGACGGCCGCCTGCACCCGGCGGAGCGAGCCGCCGTGGGTGACGACGGCGACCCGAAGTCCCGGGTGGCGGTCGGCGATCCGGCGCACGGCCCGAAGCGTCCGCTCACGATGCTCCTCCGTCGTCTCGCCTTCGAAGGCGACCCGCTCGCGCTCGGCCGCCGTCAGCCCCTCCCAGGTGCCCCAGTTCTTCTCCCGCAGGTCGGCGCGGACGACGACCGGCAGGCCCAGGTGCACGGCCACGATCTCGGCCGTCTGCCGGGCGCGCGCGAGGTCGCTCGAGTAGAGAGCCGCGATCTCCTGTGCCGCGAGCTCCTCGGCGAGCCTCTGCGCCTGGCGGCGGCCTCGCTCGTTGAGCGGCCGGTCCGTGTGTCCCTGCAGTCGGCCCTCCGCGTTCCAGTCGGTCTCACCGTGGCGGACGAGGAGCAGCGTGGTCACCGGAAGCTAGGCTAGCCAGCCGTGGATCTCGGTCTGCGCGATTCCGTCTGTCTCGTCACCGGCTCGACCGGCGGCATCGGCCTGGAGACGGCACGGCTGCTCGCCGCCGAAGGCGCCGCCGTCGCGACCACGGGACGCGGCCCCGAGGCGCCCGGCATCGGCGAGGCGCTCCACCTCGCCGCCGATCTCGCCCGGGCCGGCGAGCCCGAGCGACTCGTGCGCGAGGTCGAGGCGAGGCTCGGCCGTATCGACTGTCTCGTGAACAACGTCGGCATCGCCTTCCAGCGCGCGTTCGAGGAGGTCGGCGACGAGCAGTGGGAGGAGGTCTGGCAGCTGAACGTGATGAGCTACGTCCGAGCGATCCGCGCCGCGTTGCCGGCGATGCGGGCGCGCGGCGGCGGCGTGATCGTGAACGTGTCGTCCACCGCCGGGAAGCGCCCGTCGACGTCGATGCCCGACTACTCCGTGACGAAGGCCGCGGTGCTGTCGCTGTCGCGGCTCGTCGCGGACGTCTACGCGAAGGACGGGATCCGCTGCAACGCCGTCACGCCCGGGCCGACCGCGACCCGGGCCTGGCTCGGCGAGGGCGGGCTCGCCGACCAGCAGGGCGCGCGCAGCGGCAGGTCGCGCGAGGAGGTGCTCGCCGCCGTCGGAGCGGGGCGGCCGCTGGGCCGTCTGGCCGAGCCGGCGGAGATCGCCGCGGTGATCGCGTTCCTCTGCTCGCCGCGCACGAGCTACGTCACCGGAGCCGCCTGGAGCGCCGACGGCGGCACGGTCCCGATCATCATCTGACGGCCGCTCGGGCCACTGCCCGGCCTCCGCTCGAGCGACTACGCTGCCCCCACGATGCCGGAGCTTGCCGGTCGAGTTGCCGATGCCTTCGAGAGCCTCGTGCGCGAGCACGAAGAGCGCTGGCTGTCGCCGCTTGCGGTCCGTTCATACGAGAGCCGCGGCCGCAATCTCCCGGAGGAAGAGTGCCGTCTCCGGACGCCGTTCCAGCGCGATCGCGACCGGATCGTGCACTCGAAGGCGTTTCGCCGCCTGCGGCACAAGACGCAGGTGTTCGTCGACCCGGAGGGCGACCACTTCCGGACGCGACTCACGCACACGCTCGAGACGACGGGCATCGCGCGCGGGGTCGCGCGGGCGCTGCGTCTCAACGAGGATCTGGTCGAGGCGGTCGGCCTCGGCCACGACCTCGGGCACCCGCCGTTCGGCCACGCCGGCGAGCAGGCGCTCGACGAGCTCCTGCGCGAGCGCGGCGGCCGCGGATTCCGGCACAACGAGCACTCGCTGCGCGTGGTCGAGCGGCTCGAACGGGACGGGCGCGGGTTGAACCTCACGTGGGAGGTGCGCGACGGCATCCTCAAGCACACGGGACCGGACGAGCCCGAGACACTCGAGGGGAGGATCGTCCGCATCGTCGACCGCGTCGCGTACATCAACCACGACATCGACGATGCGATCCGCGCCGGGATCCTCGATCCCCACGACCTTCCTGCGGACGAGCTCGCGGTGCTCGGCGCGACCGGCTCGCGCAGGATCGACATGCTCGTCCACGACCTCGTCGAGACGTCGGCACAGGCCGGCGACATCGTCCAGAGCGACGAGATCGGCGGCGCCATGCTCGCCCTGCGGTCGTTCATGTTCGATCGCGTCTACCTCGGCCCGCAGACGGCCGAAGAGCACGCCCGCATCCGCCACACCGTCCGCCGTATCTTCGAGCACCTCGTCGACGAGCGCGGAGACGATCTCGAGCATGCGACCGACTATCTCGCCGGGATGACCGACCGCTTCGCGTTGACGTTCGCCGCCGAGCTCGAGTAGTGGCCCGGATCAAGGACAGCTCCGTCGAGGCGGTCAAGGCGGCCGCCGAGATCCTGCCGGTCGTCGAGGACTACGTTCGCTTGCGCAAGTCCGGCGGCACGTACAAGGGGCTCTGCCCGTTCCACCAGGAGCGGACGCCCAGCTTCACCGTCTCGCCCGCGCGCGGCACGTACAAGTGCTTCGGCTGCGGCGAAGGCGGCGACGCGATCTCGTTCGTCGAGCGGCTCGAGCAGGTCGACTTCGTCGGCGCGATCGAGTCGCTCGCGAAGCGGTTCGGCGTGCAGATCGAATACGAGGAGATCTCACCCGAGGCGGAGCAGAGGCGGCGCCGGCGCGAGCGGCTCGGGCAGGTGCTCGAGCGCGCCACCGCGTTCTACGAGCGCGTCCTCTGGGAGTCCGACGCGGGTGCGTTCGCGCGCGAGTACCTCGCCTCGCGCCGGCTCGGCGAAGAGGTGTGCAAGCAGTTCCGGCTCGGGTACGCGCCCGACGGGGCGACGCTCTCCCGGCGTGCGCTGCAGGAGGGTTACACCCGGGAGGAGCTGCTCGGCGCGGGGCTCAGCAACCGGAGCGGCAACGACTACTTCCAGCGCCGGTTGCTGTTTCCGCTCGCCGACGCCCGCGGTTCCGTCCGCGGCTTCCAGGCGCGCAAGCTCCACGACGACGACCGACTCCAGGCGAAGTACGTCAATTCGCCGGAGAGCGACCTCTTCAAGAAGGGCGACCTCCTCTACGGCCTCGACACGGGCCGGCAGGCGATCGCGAAGGACGACCGCGCGGTCGTCGTCGAAGGGAACACGGACGTGCTCGCGCTCCGGCAGCACGGGTTCCGGCCCGTGGTCGCCTCGATGGGCACCGCGCTGACGGAGATGCAGCTGCGCGAGCTGGCACGGCTGACGAAGCGGCTCTTCCTCTGCTTCGACGCCGACGCCGCCGGACAGGAGGCGACGCTGCGCGGGATGGAGCTCGCCGTGCGACAGGGGTTCGACGTCCAGGTCGTCTCGCTGCCGAAGGGGACAGATCCGGCGGACGACCCGGCTGCGTTCGAAGCGCGTCTCGCCTCGCCCGCGAGCTACCCCTGCCACCGCGTGCGGCTCGAGCACGAACGGGCGCATGACCGGCAGAGCGCGTTTGCCGCCATCCGTGCCTTTCTCGCCACGCTCCCCGATTCGCCGGAGCGCCAGGACGCGCTTCGCCTCGCCGCCGACCTGCTCGACCTGCCGCCCGAGACGCAGGCCGGTCTCGCACCGGCGCGAGGCAGCTCGAGAGCGGCCGGTGTCGTCTCGCCGCGGCTGCTCGACGCCGGAACGCGGCTCGAGCGGAGCGCGCTCGCGGGAGTCGCCGCGCACCCGGAGTTGCTGCGCATCCTCGCCGAGCTCGGCCCGGAGCACTTCGACCTCGAGCTGCATCGCCATGCTCGGGCACACCTGCTCGGCGAGGCGCCCGCCGACGGCGAGCTGACGCGGCTGCTTGCGGAGCTCTACGCGCAGGCCGAGCAGGACGCGATCACCGTCCCGACCGCGAAGCAGCTGCTCCTCGGCCTCCGCGAGCGCCAGCTCGAGCGCGAGCTCGCCGCCGCCGCGAACGGGCGCGTGCTGCAGCTGCAGCAGGCGCTGCAGCGGATCAGGGCCGAGATCCGCGAGCTCGATTGACCCCCCGCTAGAATGGCGCCGGCCAATCCCCGGTAGCTCAATTGGCAGAGCATCCGGCTGTTAACCGGAGGGTTGTTGGTTCGAGTCCAACCCGGGGAGCTCGTGTCTGCCCCGGCGTGGGCACGATCCAGGGCGAGGGTCGTGGCCCGATTGGCCGAAGGTATGCAGCGCGCGCAGGCGCCGCCGAGGATGATCGCCGTATGGGTCGCCGTGCGCTCCTCGTCGCCGTCGTCGCGTCAGCGGCCGCAGCCGCGGCCGGAGGTCACGTCGCGCGGGGCGCGACCGCCTCCACGGCGCGCTCGTTCGCCGAGCGGCACACGCTCGTCAAGGGCGCCGTCGTCGTTCGACAGACCGGTGTGAGCACGTCCCACCTCGGGCACGAGGCCACCCGTGCCTCGTGGGGCGTCGTGCTCGCGAACACGTCGCCCGGCCGTGACGCGCTGAACGTGCGGGTGACCGTCGATCTCGTCGGCGCGAACGGGAAGGCCATTCCACACCAGGGCCGGGTGGCGAAGCAGACGCTCGCGCTCATCCCGGCCGGCCGGGTCTTCTACTACGGAGGCACCGCGACCATCAACGGCGACATCGACGTACGGGGAGTGCGGGCGCGCGTCACCGCCGTCGGCGCGACGCCGTCCAGGCGCTTCAGGCTCCCGCCCGTGTTTGACGTGCATCTCGACACGTCGACGGGCCAGCTGACGGGCACGTTCACGAACCCGTACTCCATGTCGATCAGCCCGTACGACTGCGCCGCCGACATCGTGCTCTTCGACCGCCACGGCCGGGTCATCGGCGGCGACGGACCCGGCGAGATCGGACAGCTCACGTCCAACATCGCCCCCGGGGCCGCGTCGCCTGTCTCGTTCTCCGTGCCCGACGGCATCGCGCTCTCCCGAATCGCGTCGGCCCGGATCACCGTCTTCCCGGGCTGACCGGACGCCGCCCGACACCTCCGACGATGCGGCTACCCTCCCGCGGGTGACTGCACGGTGAACGACCGCTTCCGGGAGCTCCTCCGCCGACTGGGCGAGATCCACGACCTCGAGAAGGCCGCGGGCCTGCTCTCCTGGGACGAGGAGACGAAGATGCCGCCGGCGGGTGCCGACGCGCGCGCCGAGCAGCGCGCCACGCTGAACCGGATCGCGCACGAGCTCCAGGTCGGACCCGAGCTGGGCGGCCTGCTCGAGGAGCTGCGGACGTTCGAGGGGGCGCACGACTACGACTCGTTCGAGGCCAGCCTCATTCGGGTCGCACGCCGCGACTACGAGAAGGCGTCACGCATCCCACCCGATCTCCGCGCCGAGCTGACGCGCGCCGGCTCGCTCGGCTACCGGGCCTGGCTGCACGCCCGTGAGCAGGAGGACTACGCGATCATGCTGCCGCACCTCGAGCACAATCTCGAGCTGCGCCGCGAGTACATCCGGTGCTTCGACGACCACGGCGACCCGTACGACGTGCTGCTCGACGACTACGAGCCGGGGATGAAGACCGCGGACGTCGAGGTGATCTTCGCTCAGCTGAAGGCGGCACTCGTGCCGATGCTGCGTGCGGTCGCAGACGCGCCGCCGGTCGACGACTCGTGCCTCCGCGGCCGCTTCCCGCGTGACGCGCAGCGGCGGTTCTCGGTCTCCGTCCTCGAACGGTGGGGGATGGACCGCGCCGCCTGGCGGCTCGACCGCACGGTGCACCCGTTCGCGATGTCGATGTCGTCCTCGGACATCCGTCTGACGACGAACTTTCAAGAGGACAGCCCGCACGGAATCCTCTCCTGCCTGCACGAGTTCGGCCACGGCGTCTACGAGCGGCAGATCGACGCGCGGTACGACCGCACCCCGCTCGGGCACGGGGTATCCGCGGCGCTGCACGAGTCCCAGAGCCGCCTGTGGGAGAACCTCGTCGGACGCAGCCTCGCGACCTGGAAGTTCTTCTACCCGCAGCTCCAGCAGTCGTTCCCGGAGCAGTTCGCCGGCGTCCCGCTGGAGCGATTCCACCGCGCGCTGAACAAGGTGCAGGCGTCGCTTCGGCGCGTCGACGCCGACGAGGTGACGTACTGCCTCCACATCATCCTTCGCTTCGAGCTCGAGCGGGACATCCTCTACGGCAACGTCGAGCTGCGAGACTTGCCCGAAGCCTTCGACGCGAAGATGCGCGAGTACCTCGGCCTGGAACCGCCGGACGTCTCACACGGCGTTCTCCAGGACGTCCACTGGTCGGACATGGGCCTGGGGTACTTCCCGACCTACGCGCTCGGCAACGTCGTCTCCGTGCAGCTGTGGGAGCGCGCGATCGCGGACCTCGGAGACCTCGACGAGCAGTTCGAGCGAGGAGAGTTCGGGCCGCTGCGGGACTGGCTCGGCACGCACGTCCATCGGCACGGCCGGGTGTTCACGCCCCAGGAGCTGCTCCAGCGCGCGGCCGGCGGCACCATGGATCCGGCACCCTATCTCGGCTACCTCGAGCGGAAGCTCGGCGAGCTCTTCGGCGCCGCCGTCGCCTGAGGGTCAGCCCCCTTCGCAGCGGCAGATGCGCTCGCCGAGCGCCCGGCGCTCGAACGGAAGTCCGCAGCGGGCGCACGTCGGGGGCAGGACACGGGCCTTCACGAGCAGCGCGCGCATGAGCGTCGCCCAGAGCAGCGCGTAGCCGAGGAGAAACGGACCGGTCATGCCCGCTTCTATCGGCCGCGGAGGCCGATCGGATTAGATCCGGATGGGGGCCCGCGGGCGATGTCCGCGACCCCGGGGAGCCGCTAAGATCGACCCGTGAGCTGGCTGTACATCGCCCTGCTCGCGCTTGCGCTCGCGGTGGTCGTCGGAGCGGAGTGGCCACGCTTCGGCGCACATGTCGGAGCCGACGCGCGCAGGCGCCGGGAGCGCGAAAAGCGGAAGGCATCGCTGCGAGTGGTGCCGACAGAAGCCGACGACTTTGCGGCCAGCGTCGAGCGCGATCTCGCGCAGCTGCCGACGATCGAGGAGACCGACCGCCGGGTCGACTAGCGCCGCACGGTGAAGGTCGCGCGCAGCGTTCGCGTGTTCGGGAGGATCGGCCCGACGTCCTCCATGTTCTTCGTCTCCTGGTAGTCCGCAACCGTCACGCTCAGCGTGTGTCTCCCCGGCTTGTCCGCGGCACCCCGCACGGTGACGACGCCGGCGGCATAGGAGGCGGCGACGTGGCGGGCGTCGGCGACGGCGTAGATCGAGCTGGGATCGACCCCCGATCCGGCGTCGCGCACGGAGAGCCGTATCGAGGCGCCGGCGCGGACCGTGCGGGTGAGCAGCCTCACGGTCGGCGGCGTCACGTCGTTCAGCCAGAAGCGGAACGTGAACTTGCCGGGCGACGCGCCCGCCGGCGTGTCGAACACGAGGTCGTAGGCCCCCGGGGCCGGGAGCACTGCGCCGACGACGGGCTCGGCTGCGCCGAACCTCGCGTACGGGTTGATGTCGACGGGGAGGCCGGTGTAGCCGACGAGCCGGTTCTCGTCGCCTGCGACGACGAGCCGCGGGGCCACGCGCACTCCCTCGCCGCGCGAGAGGACGACCGCGCCGAAGTTCGCGATCGGCTTCGTCACCTGGATCCGGAACACCTGCTCCGGCCCGGAGAGATTGAGCGCGATCGTCGCCCCGAGGCTGCCCTCGGGATACCGGTACGTGGAGACGAGCGACGGCTTGCCGGCGGTGTCCCCGCGGTAGACGCCGGGCCGCGTGAGCGTCCGGTACGGCTCGTCCCCGAGCTTCGGCACCTCGACGCGGAACCAGTACGGGACGCGGCGCACGTCCGTGCCGCGCGTGAGGAGGACGAAGCCCGTCGCCTCGCCCTCCGCCGCTTCGGTGGCGACCGTGAGCGTGAGGCCCACCGTCGAGCCGGGAGTGACGGTGGTCGAAGTCGGCACGAGCGTCGTGCCGAGCGGCGCCTCGTCGGGCGCGACGGACACGGTCCACGGATCCGGCCCGCCGCCCGCATCGCTCACGGCGAGCTGCTGCGTCGTCGTGACGCCGCGCTCGACGAGACCGAATGACAGCCCGGTCGGGTCGGTGAAGATCAGCGGGTCATCCGCGCGCGGGATGTCGATCCGACCGCCGCCCTCCCGCAGCGGGGTCACCTCGGTCAGGGTTCCCGGGATGTGGACCGGATCACCGGTCGACTCGAGCGCCGACTTGATCTGCTCGACGGTCCACGACGGGTGGCGTTCCTTGAGCAGGGCGGCCGCGCCGGCGACGTGCGGCGTCGCCATGCTGGTGCCGCTCCAGTCGTGCGCAGACCACTGGTTGTGCGGGAGCGACGAAAGGATGTCGACCCCGGGCGCGGTCACGTCCGGCTTCATCTGGAGCGAGATCGGCGTCGGCCCGCTCGACGAGAAGTCGGCGATCTCGTCGGCCGGTCCCGTGTCGCCTTCGGTGGAGGCGGCGACCGTGATCGCCTGCGGCGCCGTGCCCGGCGAGCCGACCGAGCCACGGCCGGCGACGTCGTTGTCGTTTCCGGCGGCGATCACGGGCACGACGCCCGCGTCCGCGGCGTCGTCGATCGCCTGCACGACGACGTCGCGGGTCGGCTCGACCTCGGGCTCGCCGAGCGACAGGTTGATCACGTCCATGCCGTCCTTGACCGCCTGCTCGATGCCTGCGGCGATCTCCGGCGAGTTGCCGTCGAGCCCGAACTGCGCGGTCGGGATCGTCAACACCTTGTAGTTGCCGAGATAGGCCATCGGCGCGATCCCGGAGACGGTGAAGCGCTGCCCTCCGACGACGGCGATGGTGTTGTGGTCGCCTGCGGCGATGCCGGCGACGTTCGTCGCATGGTCCGAGTACTGCGGGTCGAAGGGCGTGTTCGCGTACTTCCAGGTCGGCTCGGCGGGGGCGAAGGCACGCGCGACGATCACCTTCGGGGTCGTGTAGGCGGTGTCGCCCAGCGGGAAGCCGGGGGGATAGGTGAAGCCTGCAGGGCTGAAGAAGATGTGGGTCTGGTCGAGGCCGTCGTCGATGATCCCGATCTTGATGCCGTTGCCGGCGGTGGCGAGCGTGGGCCCCCAGACCGTGGGCGCGCCGATCAGCTGGGGCGTACGGTCGAGCAGGTCGTGGTAGGTCACCGTCGGCCAGACGGTCAGGCCTTTCATCGCGTCGAGCCGGCCGAGCTGGGAGCGCGGCACGACCAGCGCGACGCCGTTGAGCACGACGCCGTAGTGCCACCGCACCCGCACCTGCGGGATCACACGCGCGACGCGTGCCTGGAGCTGCCGCTGCGCCGCCGCCAGCGTGCGCAGATAGGAGACGCTCGCAGGGGCACGCACGTTCAAGCGGTGGTGCACCGTCGTCGCCGATGCGAGGCCGCGGTCGCGGAGGATCGCCTCTGAGAGCGGCGGCTGCGGCAGCGTGACGACCACCTCGACGACGTCGCCGGCGCCGCCCGTCGCGGGCGGCCCGGTCCGCGCCGTGGCACCGCCCACCGCGAAGAGCGCGAATGAGCCGAGGACGATCGGGAAAAAGGCGGCGCGGGGCAGGCGGGGACATGGTACGCGCGAGCGCGGCCCGCGGTTTCACACGGCTACACTGTCCCTCCGCGCGGATGTGGCGGAATTGGTAGACGCGCACGGTTCAGGTCCGTGTGGGGGCAACCCCGTGGAGGTTCAAGTCCTCTCATCCGCATCGGCCGCAGCGTCTTAAACGGCGCTTAACGCGAATACCTCGTTCGCGGGGCGACGCGGGGCGGACGAGTCGTCAGGCTTCGAGATGGAAGTCTGCGACATAGGGGGCACGTTTCTTGGATCTGCGGCGTATCGGGTGCGCCCTCAGCGGGCACGGCTACGGCTACGCCGGTTTCCTGCTCGGCTCGCACCTCGAGCGTTGTGCGCATTGCGGCAAGGTGCGCGTCCGCCCGACGGTGGAACCCGGGCCCGGTCGGGAGCGGCGGCAGAGGGACCGGCCGCCGCCCGGGATGCCGGATCGGCGAACGAAGACTTAGAAACCTCACAACCGGCTCTCATTCCGGTCTCAGGCGCGGGCGCGATGCTGCCGGGAATCAACCCACGAAGGAGCAGACGTGAGCAGCGCGAACGTGACCCGCATGAATTGGAAGATCTCCGACCCCCAGGATGCCGTCGACGACGACATCCGCCACATCCGCGACCTCGTCTTCGTCCGCAACCTCCTCGCCAAGCGCGGGGCGACGTACGCGGAGCTGCGCGATTGCGACACGGTGATCGACGGCGTCCGCAGGCAGCTCGCGGACTCTGCCAAGCGCGCCTCCGCCCGCTTCGCGACAGCCGCGTAGCCCGCGGTCACGAAGCGAGCGCGGCGAGCACGTCGTCGGCGTGCGTCGCGGGTGTGACGTTGTGGAAGACCTTCTTCACGGTGCCGTCGGCGTCGATGACGAAGGTCGAGCGCCGGATGCCGATCGTCGTCTTGCCGAGGTACTTCTTCTCGCCCCAGGCGCCGTACCGCTCCGCGACTGCGTGGTCCGTGTCGGCCAGCAGCGTGAACGGGAGCTCGTACTTCTTCCGGAACTTCACATGCGAACGCTCGTCGTCCGGTGAGACGCCCAGGACGACCGCGCCGGCGCGCTCGAACGCACCGTAGGCGTCGCGGATCCCGCACGCCTGCGTCGTGCAGCCCGGCGTGTCGTCCTTCGGATAGAAGTACAGCACGACGGGCTTTCCCCTGAGGGCCGAAAGCCGCACCGCCTCGCCGGTGTCGGAGGTCAGCGTGAAATCGGGTGCGGGATCGCCTTCGGCAACCAACGTCGTTCCTCCTCGCTCGAGCGGTCGAGGGTGGCGCAGTGTCGGCAGCAGTAACGCCGTAGCGAGGATGCCTGTTCCCGCGACGGTCAGCCGGCCGCAGGGTGGCCGCGGACTCGCTCGTAGAGCTTCGTGGCCGCAGCGATCAGCCCGGCGCGGGTGGGAGGCTTCTTGACCGCGGTCGACCAGCCCTCCCCGACCAGATACAGGAAGGGGCCGTCCGCGAAGTAGATGTTCTCTCCCACCTGGCCGTTGCCGGACACGCGGAAGCCCCGAGCCCCCGGGATCGCTCCGACCGAATAGGCGGAGAAGGAGCCGCCGCCCGCCGCGTACTGCGCCTTGAAGCCGAGAAAGCCGGCGGCGAGCTCGGCCCGCGCTGCAGCGGGCGAGCCGAGCTGCATCACCCAGGAGACACCGGCCCGTAGGGACTGCCCCAGTCCCAGGTACTCGGAGAGCAGCTCCTTGAAGCCCTCTCGCCGCAGCCTCGCCAATTGAGCCGAGGCCTGCACCGGCGTGAGGGCGGAGTTCGCATCGACCCATGCTTTTGCGGTCTTGAACGGGATCGCGGCCCCGGGGCCGAACCCCGAGAGGTCACCCCGCTCGATCAGGCGCGCGCTCAACGGAAGCGGCTTCGGCGCCGCGACCGCCGCAGCTGCCGAGACCGCAAGGCAGCAGACGCCCGCCAACAGGACGATCGAAGATCGGAATCGACGCACCACGGAGCCGCAGTTTCTATCTGAAACGTCGCATCCTCTCGCTAGGGTGGCGCTTCCATGTTGACGGCGCACCACACGGTCGCATTCCTCGTACTCGGATCGACGTGGGGGGCTGCGCTCCTGGCCGGCCTCGCCTACTATCGCCGTCGCGAGCCGCGCGGGATCGTCACCCATCTGCTCGCGCTCACCCAGACGCTGCTCGTCGCCCAGGTGGGGCTCGGCCTGCTGCTCCTCTCCGAGCACCGGCGCGCGCCGCAGCGGCTGCACTACCTGTACGGCTCGCTCGCCCTCCTCGCGGCGCTGTCGCCCTGGCTGTACGCGCCCGCCGACCGGCGAGCCCGGCTCGCGTGGTTCGCGGGAGCTACCCTGCTGGCAGGAGCGCTCGCCGTACGGGCGTACATGACCGGGACGTGAGAGGTTTCTTCTCCCGCCTGAACCCGACCGTGCGCGGGTTCCTGATCCTCGCCGCGATAGCCGCAGTCGTCGTCCTGCTCCAGCTCGAGACGACGCTCGCGGCGTTGCTCGTGGTCGCGCGGATCGCGTTCCTGCTGGCGATCGCCTTCTTCGTCTTTCTCATGTGGCGGGAGCGCCGGGCCGAGATCGGGATGTGGTCGCTGCGCGCCCGCGTTGTTTTCTACGGCGCGGCGCTGCTCGCCGTCGCCGACCTCGGCGTGGACTGGTACGGCGGCGCCCATGGCCTGCAGGTGCTCGCGTTCGTCGTCGTGCTCGCGCTGTCCGGGTTCGCCATGTGGCGCACCTGGCGCGATCAACACACGTATTCGTAGGAACGGCTGCGCCGTTCCTACGATCGAGTTTGTGCTCCGCAGAGTGGCCGGCGGCGAAGCCGCCGGCCCGGTTCCTCCGGCCTTCGGTGTTGCGTGCGAGCGGTCGGCTAGACCTGCTGGGCGCGAACGGACGCACCGTCGAGCGCGTCCAGGGCCGCCCGCACCGGCACGAGCGTGCCGACGAAGATGGGCGTGTCGCGCTCGGTGTAGCGCGACGCCTCGCTTTCGCGCAGGGTCAGCATGAGGTGCATGAAGTCCGCGGGCTCGTCGCACTCGAAGACGGTCATGAACTCCTGGTCGTCGATCCCGAACGAGTAGGTCGTGTGGTTGTGGACGGTCTCGAACTCGTGCCCGACCCGCATGTGCTCGTCCATCGCCCGCTGCCGGTCGGCCTCCGGCAGCGCGTACCAGGGACGCACCTTCACGAAGGGATAGACGACGAGGTAGGGCGAGCCCTTCGGGACGATCTTGCGGGCCTTCCGTGCGCTCGTGTACTGGGAGGCCTTCGTCGTGGCCAGGTACGAGTACGGCGTCTCGAGCCAGCCCGCGAGCGGCGTCCCGTTCAGCGCGGTGCCGAGCTCGCCGAGGTCCTCGTACCGCTGTGTGATCTTCCAGAAGAAGAAGTCCGTCTCCGGGCGGACGCCCGTCGTCGTGTAGCAGCGGAGGGCGTCGAAGCGGTCGGCGAACTCCTCGATCACCTCGGCGAAGGCGTCCTTGCCCGCCTGGCGCTCCTCGTCCGGGAGCCGCCGCCAGGCCGGATCCACCCGGTAGAAGGTGTAGGCGACGTACTGACCGCTCACGCCCGTGAATGCTAGCGGGCGGCGCCGGAGGCCTCGGCTACGGTAACGCCGGCGTGACCGGTCGTGTCCAGAACCAGCTGAAGGCCCTGCCGGCGAAGCCCGGCGTGTACCTGTTCCGCGACGCCGACGGCGAGGTGCTCTACGTCGGCAAGGCGAAGTCGCTGCGGCCCCGCGTCCGCTCCTACTTCCAGAAGACGACCGACGGGCGCGCACAGATCCGGCAGCTTCCCGAGCGCGTCGCCGACGTCGAGGTGATCGTCACCGGCACCGAGGTGGAGGCGCTCCACCTCGAGCAGAACCTCGTCAAGCGCCACCGGCCGCCCTTCAACGTGCGGCTGCGCGACGACAAGTCGTTCCCGTACATCGCGGTGACGATGGAGGACGAGTACCCGCGTGTGATGTTCACGCGTGAGCGGCACCGCCCCGGCGTCTGGTACTTCGGCCCGTACGCGAACGCGAAGAAGGTGCGCGAGACGCTCGACGTGCTCAACCGCGTCTTTCCGTACCGGCCGTGCGAGGGGCCGAAGCCGGGGCGGCACTCGGGGATTCCGTGCCTCGACTACCACATCGACCGCTGCCTGGCTCCCTGCGTCGGCTACGTCTCGCAGGAGGACTACCGCGCGATCATCGAGGCGGTGATCGAGTTCCTCTCCGGTGCCGTGAAGCCGATCCAGCGCGAGCTCGAGCAGAAGATGCAGGTCGCGGCCCGCGCGGAGCGATTCGAGGAAGCGGCCCGCTACCGCAACCGGCTGTTCGCGGTGCAGCATCTCGTCGAGCGGCAGTCGGTCGAGCGGCAGTCGGGGGGCGCCGCCGACGTGATCGGCTTCGCCTCCGACGACGACCGCGCCGTCGTCCAGATCTTCCCGCTGCGCGGCGGCAAGATGGTCGACCGGCATTCGTTCCACCTCGAGAACGTCGGCGGCCAGGACATGACGACGGTGCTGGAGTCGTTCTGCCTCGAGTACTACGGCAACGCTCCGAACGTGCCGCCGCAGATCGTCGTCCCGCGCGACGCCGGCGATCTGTCCGCGCTCGCCGAGCTCCTCTCGGAGCGGCGTGGATCACGGGTCGAGGTGCGCACGGCCGAGCGCGGCGAGAAGCGGCGGCTCCGCGACCTCGCCGACGAGAACGCGCGGCACGCGCTCGCCACCGAGCAGGCGCAGACGGAGCAGAAGCGGGCCCGCCGCTACGAGGCCCTCGAGGAGCTCCGCGAGGCGCTCAACCTCGAGTCCCTCCCGATCCGAATCGAGTGCTACGACATCTCGCACGCGATGGGCCAGGACCCGGTCGGCTCGATGGTCGTCTTCCAGGATGCCGTCGCGAAGAAGTCGGACTACCGCAAGTTCGGGATCAAGACGGCGGGCGCCGACCCGGACGACTTCGCCGCGATGGCGGAGGTGATCTCGCGCCGGTTCGCGAGGCATGCAACCGACGACGCCTCGTTCGCGGCGACGCCGAACCTCGTCGTCGTCGACGGCGGCAAGGGCCAGCTCTCGGCTGCGCTGGAGGCGATGCACGCCTACGAGCTGCCGCGCGTGGCCGTGATCGCGCTCGCGAAGCGGATCGAGGAGGTCTTCGTTCCCGGCCGGAGCGACCCGATCGTGCTCTCGCGCCACAACCCGGGCCTCCAGCTCCTGCAGCGGCTCCGGGACGAGGCGCATCGCTTCGCGCTCGACTTCCACCGGCAGCGGCGCGAGTCGCGCGGCTTCGCCTCGATCTTCGACGAGCTGGCCGGCGTCGGGCCGGCGCGGCGACGGGCGCTCCTCCGGCACTTCGGCTCGGTCGAGGAGATGCTCGCCGCAGGCCAGGACGAGCTCGAGGGCGTTCCGGGCCTGCCGGCGGCCACCGCCCGCCGGATCTACGCCCAGCTCCACAAGGCGGGCCGTGCGTAGCGCGCGCAACTCTTACACGGGGCTCAAGGAACGTTAACGGCGTGCCGTTACCTTCCCGGGATGGCGCTCCATCTGATCGCCGACGACCTCCGCGACCACGCCTGGTACGAGGAGCTGTTCGTGCGCACGATCGCCGAGGTCGAGGAGTTCGCCGCCTGCTGGGCGGCCTTCGAGGAGCTCGTGGCCTCCGGCGGCGACGAGCCGACCGAGCCCTAGCCGCCGCCTTCGTCCGGCGCGAGGAACGGGTAGCGGTAGTCGGTCGGCGGCACGAACGTCTCCTTGATCGTGCGCGGGGAGACCCAGCGGATCAGGTTCCACATCGAGCCGGCCTTGTCGTTCGTGCCCGAGGCGCGCGCGCCGCCGAACGGCTGCTGACCGACCACTGCGCCCGTCGGCTTGTCGTTGACATAGAAGTTGCCCGCCGCGTAGCGGAGCTTCTCCCGCGCGGCGTCGACGGCCGTCCGATCGCGCGCGAACACCGCGCCCGTGAGCCCGTAGGGCGCGCCGCGGTCGATCAGGTCGAGCGTCTCGCCGTAGCGGCGCTGGTCGTACACGAACGCGGTCACGACGGGCCCGAACAGCTCCTCCCGCATCGTGCGGAAGTCCGGGTCGCTCGTCTCGATCACCGTCGGCTCGACGAACCAGCCGTCCCTGTCTTCGGTGCCGCCGCCGACGAGCACCGACGCCTTGCCGCCGGACGCCTTCGCCTCGTCGATCGCCGCCTTCTGCGTCGCGAACGAGCTGCCGTCGATCACCGCGCCCATGAAGTTCGAGTAGTCGGAGACGTCGCCCATGCGCAGCCCGCGCACCTGCTCGACCAGCCGCTCGCGCAGCTCCGGCCAGAGGTTCGACGGTGCGAAGATCCGCGACGCCGCCGAGCACTTCTGGCCCTGGTACTCGAACGAGCCGCGCACGATCGCCGTCGCCAGCGCGTCCACGTCTGCGGAGGGGTGCGCGACGATGAAGTCCTTGCCGCCGGTCTCGCCGACGATGCGGGGGTAGTTGCGGTAGCTGTCCAGGTTGGTCGCCACCGTCTTCCACATGCCGTTGAAGACGTCCGTCGAGCCGGTGAAGTGGATGCCCGCGAGGCCGGGGCTCGCGAGCGCGGGATCGCCGACCTGCGAGCCCGAGCCGTAGACGAGGTTGATGACGCCGGGCGGCAGCCCCGCCGCCTCGTAGAGCTTCATCAGCCACCAGGCGCCGTACGCCGCCGTCGAGGCGGGCTTCCAGACCACGGTGTTGCCCATGAGCGCGACCGAGGTGGGGAGGTTGCCCGCGATGGCGGTGAAGTTGAACGGCGTCACCGCGAAGACGAAGCCCTCCAGCGGCCGGTACTCGAGCCGGTTCCAGACGCCCGGCGACGACACCGGCTGCTCCTCGTAGATCCGCGTCATGTACCGGACGTTGAAGCGCCAGAAGTCGATGAGCTCGCAGGCGGAGTCGATCTCCGCCTGGTGCGCCGTCTTCGACTGGCCGAGCATCGTCGCCGCGTTCAGCGTCGAGCGCCACGGCCCGGCGAGCAGCTCCGACGCGCGCAGGATGACGGCGGCGCGCTCCTCCCACGGCGTGCGCGACCAGTCCTGCCACGCTGTGGCCGCGGCGGCCACGGCGCGCTCGACCTCGGCGGCGCCGCCCTTGTGCACCGTCGCGAGCACGTGCGCGCGCCGATGCGGCATCACCGCTTCGAACGTGTCCCCGGTGCGCACCTCCTCGCCGCCGATCACGAGCGGCAGGTCGAGCTGCTGCGACGCGAGCTCGCGCAGCCGCCGGCTCAGCTCCTCGCGCTCGGGGCTGCCGGGGGCGTAGGACTTGACGGGCTCGTTGTACGGCTCCGGTGCACGGAAGATCGCGTGGGTGCTCATTGCGAGGATTCTAGGATTCATGCCGTGGCGGTGACGCAGGTCGCCTACGAGGCGGAAGGCTGGGGCGTCGGGGAGCTGTGGCTCGAGGACGGCCGGGTGGTCTGGCACGAGCTGCCCTGGCCGCGGGCAGGCGCGCCGGCCCGGGCGGGGGGCGCGCTGGGGTTCGCGGCGGAGCTCGTCGGCCGCCTCCAGGCGTACTTTGCCGGCGAGGCCGTCACCCTCGCCGACGTCCCCGTCGACCTCGAGTACGAGACGCCGTTCCTCGAGCGGTGCGCGCGGGCCCTGCGGGAGGTTCCGCGCGGCGACGTCGTGACGTACGGCGAGCTCGCCGCGCTCGCCGGCGCACCGGGCGCGGCCCGCGCGGCCGGCAGCTTCTGCGCGCGCAACCGGCTCGGCCTCTTCGTCCCCTGCCACCGCGTCGTCGCCGTCGGCGGCCTCGGCTCGTACGGCTCGTTCGGCGTCGCGTACAAGCGCCGCCTGCTGGAGCTGGAAGGTGCCTCTCTCCGCTGACCTGCGCCAGGAGCTCGCGGCGATCGCTCCGCAATCCGACTGCGACCGGCTCGCGGAGCTGTCCGGGCTCTTCCACGTCGCGGGCAGCGTCCACCTGCGCGGGCGCGGGAACGTGGCGGTGCATCTCGACCTCTCGAGCTCGGCCGTCGCCCGCCGCGCATTCGCGCTCCTGCGCGCGGTCGAGGTCGAGTCGGAGATCCGCACGTACCAGCGGCGGGCCTTCGATCGGGCGACCCGCTACCAGCTTCACGTCGAAGGGGCGCCGCACGCGTACGCCACGCTCCACAGGGCAGGCGTCCTCGACGTCTCCCACCACCCGCTCGAGCACCCGCCCCAGCGAGTGCTGGCCCGTCGCTGCTGCCGCGGCGCCTACCTGCGGGGCGCGCTCCTCGGCGCCGGCTCGATCAGCGGCCCGCGCGACCCGCACCTCGAGATCCGCACCGCCGAGGTCGAGGGCGCCCGCTTCCTCGCGGCGGTCGCCGCTCGCGACGGGGCCGAGCTACGCGTCGCCGAGCGCGCGCGGCACGCGGTCGCATATGCGAAGGGGACGGAGGCGATCGCCGACGTGCTCGTCGCCGCCGGAGCGGCCGACGTCGTGCTCGTGCTCGAGGAGACCTCCGTGCTCGCGGCGGCGCGGGGTGACGCGAACAGGCTCGCGAACGCGGATCACGCGAACCTCGTGCGCACGAGCCGCGCGGCGCATGCGCAGCTCGAGGCGGTGGGGAAGCTGCACCTCGACGCGCTCCCGGACGATCTCCGGGAGCTGGCGGCGCTGCGCCTGCGGCATCCGACGCTCTCGATCGCCGAGCTGGCCGCGCGGTGCCGCCCGCCGACGACGAAGGCCTCCGCGTACCGGCGCCTGCGGCGCCTGCAGCAGCTCGCGGAGGACCGCTGAGTTACGAGTTACAAAGTCTCTAGCTGGCCGCAAGACGAGGCGTCATACTCGTCCGCGGCGGGTCCGCGCTCGTCCGGCGACGGATTCAGACCCCGTCCGCCGCCACGGTCTCGGGTGTGGTTGAACCGGAGGGGAGGGTCGTCCTCGGAGCTTCCCCTCCGGGCCCGCCTTCGGCGGCACCGGAGGGTATGAAGCCGCCGCGACCTCGGCGGGCCCCGAGGGCGGAAGCGCCGGCGAGCCGCAGCCGTTCGTCACGTATTTCCGTGGAAAACCCGACCGGTGTGCGGCCACCTGCGTAGTTCCCCGCAGAGGACCCTGGCTAGACTCGACGCAGAGACGAAACGACGAAGACGAAAGGCTTGGACATGGCGAAGATCAGGGTCGGCATCAACGGATTCGGCAGGATCGGGCGCAACTTCCTGCGGGCACAGCTTCAGAAGGAAGGGGACTTCGAGATCGTCGCAGCGAACGACATCGGCGACTCGAAGACCATGGCGCACCTGTTGAAGCACGATTCCACGCTCGGCACCCTCGCGGAGAGCGTCGAGGCCGGCGACGGGTTCATCCGCGTCGACGGGCACGAGATCAAGTTCCTGTCCGAACGGGACCCCGCTGGTCTGCCGTGGGCCGAGCTCGGCGTCGACGTCGCACTCGAGTCGACCGGGCTCTTCAACAAGCGCGAAGGCGGCGAGAAGCATCTCGACGCGGGCGCGAAGAAGGTCGTCTTCTCGGCTCCCGCGAGCGACCCCGACTTCACCGTCGTGCTCGGCGTCAACGACCGCGCCTACGACCCGGAGAAGCACCACATCATCTCGAACGCGTCGTGCACGACGAACTGCATCGCGCCCGTTGCGAGGATCCTCCACGAGGCCTACACGATCGAGCGCGGGTTCATGACGACGATCCACGCGTACACGAACGACCAGAGGATCCTCGACCTGCCGCACAAGGACCTTCGGCGCGCCCGTGCGGCGGCGATCAACCTCATTCCGACCTCGACGGGCGCTGCCCGCGCGATCGGGATCGTGCTGCCCGAGCTGAAGGGCAAGGTCGACGGCATGTCGATGCGCGCGCCGGTGCCCACCGGCTCGATCGTCGACTTCGCCGTGCAGGTTGCGAACGAGACGAGCGTCGAGGCCGTCAACGAGCTCTTCAGGTCGAAGTCCGACACCGGCGACTTCGAGGGGATCCTGCTCTACTCGGACGAGCCGCTCGTCTCGACGGACATCGTCCACTCGCCGTACTCTTCGATCTTCGACAGCGGCCTGACGATGGTGAACGGCCCGCTCGTGAAGGTGTTCTCCTGGTACGACAACGAGTGGGGCTACAGCTGCCGGCTGGTCGACCTCATCGCGAAGATCGGCCAGACGCTGCCCGCCGCGGTCGCGGCGTAGGAGGAGCGATGCGTCTGCCACGCTCCGTCCGCGACGCCGACGTCGCGGGCAAGACGGTTCTGGTCCGCGCCGACCTCAACGTCCCGCTGCAGGACGGCAAGGTCGCGGACGACACGCGCATCCGCGCGTCGCTGCCGACGCTGCGGCTGCTGCTCGACAACGGCGCCGCCGAGGTTCGCGTCTGCTCGCACCTCGGCCGGCCGAAGACGGAGGAGGACCGCGCGAGGTACACGATGCGTCCCGTCGAGGAGCGGCTCCGCGAGCTCCTGCCCGACCCGCGCGTCCGCGTGCTCGAGAACACGCGCTTCAACCCGGGCGAGACGAAGAACGACATGGGCTTCGCGCGCGAGCTCGCCGCGGGCTGCGACGTGTACGTCGACGACGCCTTCGGCTCCGCGCATCGCGCCCACTCCTCGACCGAGGCCGTCGCACGGCTGCTTCCCGCCTACGCCGGCCTGCTGCTGGAGGAGGAGCTGGCGCAGCTCGGCCGGCTCCTCGGCGAGGTCGAGCGCCCCTTCGTGATCGTCTCCGGCGGCGCGAAGGTGGACGACAAGCTCGGCGTGCTCCAGCATCTCGGCGGCCGCGCCGACGCGGTCCTCGTCGGCGGCAAGATGGCCGAGCAGATCCGCGAGGAGAACCCGCTCGACTTCGCCGTGGAGCTCCCCGCCGACGTCGTCGGCGCGGCGGCGTTCGCGGAGGACGCCGAGCTGGGCGTCTACCCGTTCGACGGGCTGCCCGACGGCTGGCTCGGGCTCGACATCGGGCCGGAGACGCGTGGGCACTTCGCGGCGATGATCGCCGCGGCGAGGACGATCTTCTGGAACGGGCCGATGGGCGTGTTCGAGTGGCCGCGCTTCGCGGAGGGGACGAAGGCCGTCGCCCAGGCGGTGGCCGGCAACGAGCGGGCCTTCTCGGTGGTCGGCGGCGCCGACTCCGTGCGGGCGCTCAACGAGCTCGGGCTCGCGGGCCGGATCTCCTGGGTCTCGACCGGCGGCGGCGCGAGTCTCGAGCTGCTCGAGGGCAGGGAGCTGCCCGGCGTCGCCGCGATCCCGTCCGCCGTCGGGTCACCGGCGTGATCGTCGCCGGCAACTGGAAGATGTACGCGGGGCCGGATCCGCGCGAGCTCGCGGACCGCCTGGCGAGCGTGTCCGGCGTCGAGGTCGTCGTCTGCCCGCCCTTCACCGGGCTCGCGGCGTGCGTGCAGGCCGGCCTGGCGACGTACGCGCAGAACGTCCACTGGGAGCGGGAGGGCGCCTATACGGGCGAGGTCTCGGCCCCGATGCTGCTCGGGATCGGCGCCGCCGGCTCGCTCGTCGGCCACTCCGAGCGCCGGCAGTACTTCGGCGAGACGGACGAAGGCGTCGCCCGCCGCGCGGCTGCGGCCCTCGCGGCCGGCCTCGACGTGATCGCCTGCGTCGGCGAGACGCTCGCCGAGCGCGAGGCGGGTGAGACCGAGGAGGTCCTCCGCCGCCAGGTGTCCGTGCTCGAGGCGCATGCGCGCCTCGTCGTCGCGTACGAGCCCGTATGGGCGATCGGCACCGGGCTCACCGCGACGCCCGAGACGGCGCAGGATGCCCACGCCTTCATCAAGAGCCTGCTCGACGTGCCGGTGCTCTACGGCGGCTCCGTGAAGCCCGACAACGCGGTCGAGCTGATGGTGCAGCCGGACGTCGACGGCGCCCTCGTCGGCGGAGCCTCGCTCCAGGTCGAGTCGTTCGCCGCGATCTGCGAGGCGGCCGCGGCGGCCGCGTGATGCAGACCTTCCCGCTTGTGACGCTCGTCATCCTCGACGGCTGGGGCTGCGCCCCGCCGGGCCCCGGCAACGCCGTCGACCTCGCGGACACGCCGGTCTTCGACCGGCTGTGGGCGGAGTACCCGCACACGACGCTCGTCGCCTCCGGCGAGGCGGTCGGCCTGCCCGCAGGGCAAATGGGCAACTCCGAGGTCGGCCATCTCACGATCGGCTCGGGGCGGGTGCTCGACCAGGACTTCCAGCGGGTCAACCGCGCCGTCACGGACGGGAGCCTGTACGAGAACGAGGCGCTCGTCTCCGCCTACCGCCGCGCGTGCGAGCGCGGGGGAGACGTCCACCTGCTCGGGCTCGTCTCGTACGGCGGCGTCCACTCGCACATCGACCACCTGCGCGCGCTGCTCGAGCTCGCACAGCGCGAGGGGATGGCGGAGCGCACCTGGATCCACGCATTCACCGACGGCCGCGACGTCTCGCCGCACTCCGCGGTCAAGGACCTCGCCGAGCTCCCGGCCGAGCGGATCGCGACCGTCGCGGGGCGCTACTACGCGATGGACCGCGACAAACGCTGGGAGCGGACGCAGCTCGCCCTCGACGCGATCGTCGCCGGCGAAGGCGCGCGCGCGGACGACGCGGTGGCCGCCGTCCAGGCCAGCTACGACGCCGGTGTCACCGACGAGTTCATCGTCCCGGTCGTGCTGGACGGCCGGCCACGACTCCGGCCGGGCCTCGACGCCGCCGTCTTCTTCAACTTCCGGCCGGACCGCGCGCGCCAGCTGTGCGCGAAGCTCGGCGAGCTCGAAACCGATCTCACGACGATGACGAAGTACCGGGAGGACTTCTCGTTCCCCGTTGCGTTTCCCGAGCAGACCGTCGAGATGGTCATGGCCGAGGTGCTCGCCCAGCACGGCGTCCGTCAGCTCCACACCGCGGAGACCGAGAAGTACGCGCACGTCACGTACTTCTTCAACGGCGGCCGCGAGGAGGAGTTCCCGGGCGAGACGCGCATCCTCGTCCCCTCGCCGCGGGACGTGCCGAGCTACGACCACAAGCCGGAGATGTCGGCGCCGGAGCTCACCGACCGCTTCGTCGACGAGATCGGCAAGGGCTACGCGTTCGCCGTGATCAACTTCGCGAACCCCGACATGGTCGGCCATACGGGCGCGATTCCGGCCGTGATCAAGGCGGTCGAGACGACCGACGCCTGCCTCGGCCGGGTCGTCGAGGCCGTCCGGCAGGCAGGGGGCGTCTGCCTCGTCACCGCCGACCACGGCAACGCCGAGAAGATGCTCGAGGACGACGGCGTCAGCCCCCACACCGCCCACACGACGAACCTCGTCCCCTTGATTCTCACCGCGAACGGCCTCAGGCTGAGATCCGGCGAGCTCTCCGACCTGATCCCGACCGCGCTCGCCCTGCTCGGCTACGAACAACCCTTACAGATGACAGGCGAGAACCTTACGGATGCCGACCGCTGATGCGACTACCATGAGGGCTCTTGTCCCTGCCTCAGCCTGACTTCGGCGTTCTGCGAAAGGCGCAGCGGGGTGACGAGCGCGCCTTCTCGATCATCGTGCACGCCTATCAGGTGCCGGTGTTCAACTACGTGCTGCGCATCGTGGGCGACCGCGCGCTTGCCGAGGACCTGACGCAGGAGGTCTTCCTCCGGGTCTTCCAGGGACTGCCGCGCTTCTCCCTCCGCTCGAAGTTCACGACGTGGCTCTTCCAGGTGACGAAGAACCGCGTGCTCGACGAGCTCAGGGCCGTCGAGCGGCGGCCGCGCGCCGTCGTCGACATCGACGATGCGCCGCAGCTCGAGGTGCTCGACGCCCCGTTCGAGCGGGTCGAGGCGATCGACGCCGTCTGGCGGGCTGTCGAGAACCTCAGCGTCGACCTGAAGATGGCGTTGCTGTTGCGCGACATCGTCGGTCTCTCGTACACCGAGATCGCCGACTCGCTCGAGGTGACGCTCGCCACCGTGAAGTGGCGGATCTACAAGGCCCGCGAGGAGGTCCAGCTCGCACTCGCGCGCGAGGGGATCCACCTGTACACGGCGCGGGAGCCCGGCGTGTCGCCGGCCGCCGAGACCGTACCCTAACCGCAGCGCTCGCGGGGCGGCGAGCGGAGTCCTGCGAGAGCACGCTGGCCCAGGTCAGCGTGGCCTCGCCCCGAGTACGCGCACTGGCCATCTCACTCGCCTCGCTGCCGTAATGACTGTTGGCTGGGCGACCTTCTTCGCGAGGCTTCCCTCGCGGCGCTTTGGTCCAGCTCGCCCGAGAGGTCGCTGAGACGGCGCCCGCACGCTCATGGGTCACTCCCGCACTGGCGCAGCCGAGCCTCTGCACCCCTGGTGCGGGATGCTCTGACCTCGACGCGTTGGACGAAGAAGTCGTGCCGGTGCTCTATGTCGAGGATGCCCGTCGGGCTGTCGGC
>DASPTD010000059.1:0-3574 GCA_035623575.1 Gaiellaceae bacterium | reverse complement strand
CGCGTCCGGCTACGGCTACGAGTACGGGAGCTACACGTGGCAGGGCTACGGCGTGTACTCGCAGGAGTGGGCGATGCTGCTGCTCCCGGTCGCCTGGGGGCTGACGTGGCGCGCGGTGGCGCACGGCAAGCGGTACGCGGCGGCCGCGGCGGCGCTCGCGCTCACGATGGCCCTCCACTTCATCACCGGCTACCTCGCCGTCCTCACCGTCGGCGTCTGGGTGATCGTGCTCGGCACGGCGGGCTTCGTCCGCAGGGCCGGCCGCGCGATCGTCGTGGCCGGCGGCTCGATGCTCGTCGCCTCGTGGGTGCTCGTGCCGCTCATCGGCGACACGAAGTGGACGACCCGGAGCGAGTACTACCAGGGCACGATCTTCAACGATTCGTACGGCGCGAAGAAGGTGCTCGGCTGGCTCTTCACCGGGAAGCTCTTCGACGACGGACGCTTCCCGATCGTGACGATCCTCGTCTTCGTCGGGATCCTCGTGTGTCTGGCGCTGGCGCGCCGAGACGTCCGTGCACGGGCGCTGCTGGGCGCGTTCACGCTCAGCCTGCTCCTCTTCTTCGGCCGACCGACGCTCGGCCCTGTGCTGAACCTCTTGCCCGGCTTCGGCGACGTCCAGATCCACCGCTTCATCATGGGCGTGCATCTCGCCGGGATCCTGCTCGCGGGCGTCGGGCTCGGCTGGCTGCTCCGGACGGCGTCCCGGCTGGCGGGCCGGCTCGCGCCCGGTCGCTACGCGGTGCTCGCCGGCGCTGCGGCCGTCGCGCTCGGGGTCGGTGTGCTCGCGCCCGCCTGGACCGAACGGGCCTCGTACAGCTCCCGCGGCACCACGCTGATCCACGTGCAGCAGAAGGCCGATGCAACCGACGGGCCCGCCCTCGACCGGCTGATCGCGATCGTCAAGGCGCGCGGCGGCGGACGCGTCTACGCGGGTCTGCGCAGCAACTGGGGCAAGGACTACACCGTCGGCTACGTACCGGTCTACGCCTGGCTCGCCTCCCGCGACGTCGACGCGATCGGCTTCACCTTCCGCACGATCAACTCGCTCTCCACCGACGTCGAGGCCGCCTTCGACGAGACGAACCTCGCCCAGTACCAGATGTTCGACATCCGCTACCTCCTTCTCCCCGCGGACAGGCAGCCGCCCGTGCCGGCCGCGCTCGTCGCGAGCAGCGGCGACAACCGCCTCTACGAGGTGCAGACCAGCGGCTACTTCCAGGTGGTCGACCGCTCGGCGCCGATCGCGGCCAACCGAACCGACGTCGAGCAGGCCACCCGCGCGTGGCGGACCTCGAATCTCGCCTCGGAGGCGATCTACCCGGGCATCGCCTTCGCCGGCTCGACCGGCCCGGCTCCCACCTTCGTCGGGGCCTCGCCGCCCGCGGGCCCGGCCGGGCAGGTGCTCACGCAGAGCGAGAGGCTCCAGGACGGGGTCTTCGACGCGACGGTGCAGGCAAGCCGCAGCGCGGTCGTCCTGCTCAAGGCGTCGTACGACCCGCGCTGGACGGTCACGGTCGACGGGGCTCCCGCCAGGCCGGTGATGATGGCGCCGAGCCTCGTCGGCGTCGAGGTGCCCGCCGGCCGCCACGTCGTCCGGTTCCGGTACGCGCCCTACGGCGACTACCCGCTCCTGCTCGCGATCGGCGCGCTGACCCTGCTCGGGCTCGCGGTCTTCGCGCGCCGGAGGTCGTTCGGGAGCCTGCGCCGTCGGGCGCGTGAATGAGCCGCGCTGGTCTCGACGCCGCGGCAGCCGGCTGCCGCCGTCGCATCCTCCGCCGGGCCGCGTGGCGCTCGGCCGGCCCCGTGGGATCCTGACGACGGGTCGATCGCGCTGAGCTCGGCCGGTGGCGCGGCGTCCCCGTGAGGCTCGCCGTCGCGGGCCGGCGGCTCGATCGGGCGACGGGTCGTAGGCTGTTCGGGGTGGCCACCTACCCCGGCTGCCGGCAACGGAGCGAGTTCGCCGGCACGGCCGCCTACGGCTTCTGCCCCTCCGAGGGCGAGTGGGTGTGGGGTGTCCGGCTGGTCGCGCGCGCCGACCGGCGTGGGCTGCCGCTCGCCTTCAACTTCGTGGCCGCCGACGAGCATGACTGCGAGCAGCTGCTCGACCTCGCCGACGCCGGTAAGACCGTGGTCGCCGGCAAGGGCCTGCGGGGGCGCGCCCACAACAAGCTGATGGAGTGCGTGGATGTGCAGTTGCGCACCCCAGCGCGCGAGCGCACTGCCGCCAACCTTGGCCGCGAGCGCGTCCCGGCCGGGCTGCGGCTGACGATCGAAAGCGTCCTCTCCAACGTGAAAGAGCAGATGTGCTTGCGCCGCCACCGCTCGAAAACGCCGCGCGGGCCGGCGCAGACGATCGCGCAGCGCCTACTCGCGCGCACCCTCGGCATCTACCTCGGCACCCTCACCGGCCGACCCGCCCGCGCCCTGCCGCCTACGACGGCCGCTGAATCACATCAAGCCTGTCTAGTAGACCTGCTCGGGGAAGCGGCGGTTGGCCATGACCGCCCGCGGGGGCAGCTCCGGCGTGTCGTCGAAGTTCTCGATCTCGCTGATGACGTAGAGCGGGCGCCGCTTCACCTCGGCGTGAATGTCGCCGATGTACTCGCCGATCACGCCGAGGACGATCAGCTGGATGCCGCCGATCAGCGACGTGACGACGACGATCGACGTCCAGCCGGGGACGTGGTAGAAGCCCGCGAGCTTCACGATCACGCTCCAGAGCGCGAGCGCGAAGCTGAGGCCGGAGACGAGGAAGCCGAGGTTGAGGGCGGCGCGCAGGGGGGCGGCGGAGAAGCTGATCACGCCGGTGGCGGCGAAGCGGAGCATCTTCCTGAGCGGGTACTTCGTCTCGCCGGCGAAGCGCTCGTGCCGGTGGTAGAGGACGCCGGTCTGCCGGAGGCCGATCCAGCTGAACATGCCGCGGACGAAGCGGTTGCTCTCGCGCATCCGCGCGAACACGTCGAGCACGCGCCGGTCGACGAGCCTGAAGTCGCCGACGTCGAGGGGGACCTTGATCTCCGAGATCCGGTTGAAGGCGCGGTAGAAGGCCGCCGCGGTGGCGCGCTTGAAGCGCGTCTCGCCGTCCCGGATGTCGCGGATCGCGTACACGACGTCGTAGCCCTCGCGCCAGCGCGCCGCCAGCTCGAGGACGACCTCGGGCGGGTCCTGGAGGTCGGCGTCCATGACGATCACGGCGTCGCCGGTCGTAACGTCGACCCCGGCGGTGAGCGCGGTCTGGTGGCCGAAGTTGCGGGAGAGCCGGATCGCGCGGATGCGCGGGTCGTCGCGCGACGCCTCCAGCATCAGCTGGTACGTGCGGTCGCGGCTGCCGTCGTCGACGAGGATGGCCTCGGCGTCGCCGTCGAGCTGGTCCATGACGTCGCCGAGGCGGGCGGCGAGCTCCTCGATGACGCCTTCCTCGTTGTACGCGGGGACTACCAGTGAGTACGTGGGCACGAAGGGATCAGCCCTCTCTCTCGGGGCGGCTGGCGGGTGAGTCTAGGGGTCCTATCGGCTCCCCTCCCGCGGGGCCTTAGCGCGAAACGAGACGGGAGGCCCGAAGGCCTCCCGT
>DASPTD010000053.1:0-87209 GCA_035623575.1 Gaiellaceae bacterium | reverse complement strand
ATTGCGCAAGATTCCCCACTGCTGCCTCCCGTAGGAGTCTGGGCCGTGTCTCAGTCCCAGTGTGGCTGATCGTCCTCTCAGACCAGCTACGGATCGTCGCCTTGGTGGGCCGTTACCCCGCCAACAAGCTAATCCGCCGCGAGCTCGTCCCCGGTCGGAGGCCGAAGCTACCTTTTCCAGCCGCCCCGAAGAGCGGATGGGCCATCCGGTATTAATCCGAGTTTCCCCGGGCTATCCCGGTACCGAGGGTGGATGACTCACGTGTTACTCACCCGTTCGCCGCTGTCCCCAGTCCCGAAGGACTGGTTCTCGCTCGACTTGCATGTGTTAAGCGCGCCGCCAGCGTTCGTCCTGAGCCAGGATCAAACTCTCCGTGAAGATGATTGCCGGCTCCGAAGAGTCGGCGGTCTTTTCACTTCGAGCTTGCGCTCAAAGTCCGCCTCTCCCAGGGGAGAGGCAAGACAGGGTCTATTCCTGCACGGGACCGCAAGCGGACCCGTCCAGGTCTCGACGTAAACGCACGCTGTTGAGTTTTCAAAGACCGGGCCGTCTGGACGGCGCAAAAAAGGCCCCGACTCGCGCCAGAGGCCCCAGGATGCTCGGACTTTCAATTCCGAATCGTCCTCGAGGCAACTCCAGTTGTGTCGTTTGCAGGGACTTTCCTACGCCGCCCTCTCGGGCAGCCGGAGAAGTGTAGCACCGGTCGTAGGCCTGTCAAACGCGCACGAGGCGCAGGAACCGGCGCTTGCCCGCCTGCAGCGTCGCACCCTCCAGCTCGGCCCACGCGACGTCGTAGCCGGACACCGGACTGCCGTCGAGCTTGACCCCGCCCTGGTCGATGACGCGGCGCCAGTGACTCGACGACTCGCCCAGCTGCGCCGCGAGCACCGAGGGCAGATGGACGACCGGATCCGGGCTCTCCACCCGCACCTCGTCGATGTCCTCCGGCGCCTGCCCCTCGCGCACGACGCGCGTGAAGTGCTCCTCGGCCGCCCGCGCCGCCGCCTCGCCGTGCGAGCGCGCGACGATCCAGCGCGCGAGCTCGAGCTTCGCCGCCATCGCCTCGCCCACCGGCACGGGTCGCTCGGCGACGAGCCTGTACCACTCCTCGAGCATCGAGTCGGGGAGGCGCATCGTCCGCCCGAACATCTCCTCGGGCGGCGCGGTCAGCGGAATGTTGTTGCCGACGGAGGAGCTCATCTTCTCGCCGTCCCACGAGAGGAGCAGCGGCGTCGTCAGGACGACCTGCGGCTCGAGCCCGTACGCGGCCATCACGTCGCGGCCGGCGAGCAGGTTGTACAGCTGGTCGGTGCCGCCGAGCTCGACGTCGGCCTCGATCGCGACCGAGTCGTACGCCTGCATGAGCGGATAGAGCAGCTCCGAGACGGAGATCGGCTCGCCGGCCTCGTAGCGCTTCTCGAAGTCGTCGCGCTCGAGCATCCGCGCGACGGTGATGATGCGGCCGAGCCGCACGACGTCGGCATACGTCAGCCGCGACAGCCACTCGCCGTTGCGGCGGACCTCGAGCAGCTCCGGGTCGTCGCGCAGGATCGTCCTCGCCTGCTCGAGGTAACGCTCCGCATTGGCGTCGATCTCGTCGTCGGAGAGGATCGGCCGCTCCGAGGACCGCCCCGACGGGTCGCCGATCCGAGTCGTGTAGTCGCCGATGATGAGGACGGCACGGTGGCCCTCGTCCTGGAAGGCGCGCATCCGCTGCAGCGGGATGCCGCGGCCGACGTGGATGTCCGGCGAGGTGACGTCGATTCCGAGCTTCACGCGCAACGGCCGGCCGAGCTTCAGCTTCGCCTCGAGCGCACCCTCCGGAAGGACGTCGACGGCGTTGCGGGTGACGATCTCGAGGGCGGACACGCCGCCCTCGATCCTACTCGGCCTTCACGAACGCGCCCCAGCGCTCCTCGATGCGCCGCGCCTTCCAGATTCCGGCGGACACCGCCCACGTGAGCACGAACAGTCCGACGATCCCGTAGCCGAGCGTGCCGAAGTCGAGGCCGTTCAACCAGGCCCAGAAGCCGCTCGTCAACGCGAGCCTCTTCGAGAGCACCTGCAGCAGCTCGACCGTTCCGATCGCGAGCGCGACCACCACCGAGAGGCTCGTGACGGTGATGTTGTAGTAGACCTTGCGCACCGGGTTCGAGAAGGCCCAGCCGTACGCCTGGCTCATGAAGGCGCCGTCGGCGGTGTCCATCAGCGACATGCCCGCGGCAAACAAGAGCGGCAGCGACAGCACCGCGAGGATCGGAACGTGCCGGTTGGCCACGCCGGCGGAGATCGCGAGCAGGCCGACCTCGGTCGCCGTGTCGAAGCCCAGCCCGAAGAGCAGGCCGAGCGGAAACATCTGCCAGCTCGAGCGGATCCGGCGTGCAAGTCGGCCGAGGAAGAACCGGCTCATGAAGCCGCGGTCGAGCAGCCGCTGCTCGAGCAACCGCTCGTCGTAGGCGCCCGTCCGCAGCTCACGGAAGATGCGCACGACGTCGAGCAGCACGAGCAGATTGAGGATGCCGATGAGCCAGAGAAACGTCCCCGAGACACCGGTGCCGACGTACCCGCCCCAGTGCTGGAAGCTCGGGATCCTCGACTTCACGGCCGACGCGGCGACCGCGAGCCCCGCGGCGAGCGAGAAGACGATCGTCGAGTGGCCGAGCGAGAAGAAGAAGCCGGTGCCGAGCGAGCGCTTCCCCTCCTGGAGGAACTTGCGCGTCGTGTTGTCGATCGCCGCGATGTGGTCCGCGTCGAAGGCGTGTCGCAGCCCGAACGTGTAGGCGAGCGTCCCCAGCCCGACCAGCGCCGGGTTCGCACGGGAGTAGTAGAGGAACAGCCCCCAGCCGAGCAGGTGCAGGAGGAGGACGGCGGCGCCGAAGCCAGAGAGGCGAAGCCACTCGGACCGGGTGAGCGAGATGGTCCACCGGCGCAACGCGGGCATGCTCCGATCATGCCCGCCCCGTGGCCGGGTGGGCATCAGTGCCCTGCCGCAGCCCGACGGCGGCTCTCCCGTGAGCCGAAACGGGGGAATCCGGGCTAGAATCCCGGCCCTTCCGTGCTGCTGCGCAGAAACCGCTCCGAGCCGGCGGGTCCGCGCCGGCGCCGGCGCCGGATCCGCAAGCTGCGCCTGCTCGCCCTCGTCGGCGTGCTGGGCGTCCTCGCGGTGACGGCGTTCTCCTACGGCGTGATCGTGGCGCTCAGCGGTCAGCTGAGCGGGCTCGACCCGCGCCACCAGCAGCGGGAGCAGGTCGACGGCTACGTCTACGCGAGCGACGGCCACACGATCCTCGACGTCCTTCGCGGCTCGCAGAGCCGCGTGCTCGTCGACAGCGGGGACATCTCGCCCTGGATGAAGCAGGCGATCGTGGCCACCGAGGACAAGCGCTTCTACGAGCACCGCGGCATCGACGTGCGCGGCATGGCCCGCGCGCTCTGGGCGGACATCCGGCACAAGGGCGCCGTCCAGGGCGGCTCGACGATCACCCAGCAGTTCGTCAAGAACGCCCTCGTCGGCAGCCAGCGCACGGTCACGCGCAAGCTGAAGGAGGCGGCTCTGGCGTGGCAGCTCGAGCAGATCTGGCCGAAGGACCGGATCCTCACCGCGTACCTGAACACCATCTACTTCGGGAACGGGGCGTACGGGGTCGAGCGGGCGGCCCGCACGTACTTCGGCCACGGCGCGAAGAAGCTCACGCTCTCGGAGGCGGCTCTCCTGGCCGGCATCCCCGAGGACCCGAGCCTCTACGACCCGGTCGCCCACCCGCAGGCCGCGAAGGAGCGCCGGACGACCGTGCTGCGGCTGATGCTCGCCCAGAAGATCATCGGGCCCGCGCAGTTCCGGCAGGCCGTGCGCGAGCCGATGCCGGCACCGCAGGACGTCCGCCTGTCCGGTGTCCAAGGGCTCGCACCGTACTTCGGCGAGTACGTCAAGCAGCAGCTCATCGACCGCTTCGGCGCGAAGCGCGTGTTCGGCAGCGGCTTCCGCGTCGACACGACGATCAACTTCCAGCTGCAGGCCCTCGCTCGCGCGGCGATCCACACGTGGCTGCCGAGCGCGACCGGGCCGCAGGCTGCGCTCGTCGCGATCGACCCCACGAGCGGAGCCGTGCTTGCGATGTACGGCGGCAACAGCTTCCACCAGAGCCAGTTCAACCTCGCGACGCAGGGCGAGCGCCAGCCCGGCTCCGCCTTCAAGCCGTTCGTGCTCGCGACCGCGCTGAAGCAGGGAATCTCGCCGCTGACGACGCTCGTCTCGAAGCCGGTCTCGATCTTCCTCGGCAACCGGTACTGGTACGTCCACAACTACGAGGGCGAGTATCTCGGGCCGATCGACCTGGCAACGGCGATCAGCGTCTCCGACAACTCGGTGTTCTCGCAGCTGACGAAGATCGTCGGCCCGGCGAACGTCGTGAAGACGGCGAAGGAGATGGGGATCACGAGCCCTCTCCAGAGCTACTTCGGGATCGGGCTCGGCGTCGAGGCGGTGAACCCGCTCGAGATGGCGCGCGCGTACGCGTCGTTCGCGAACGGCGGCTTCCGCGTCGACGGCTCGGTGTTCGGCAACGAGCCGCGCGCGATCACGACGATCGCGAACGACGGCGGTCAGGTCGTGTACGCGAACAAGCCCGTGCCTCGGCGGGTCCTCTCGCCGACGGAGGACGAGCTGCTGACGCAGCTGCTCGAGGGCGTGGTCACCTCCGGCACCGGCACCGCCGCGGCGCTCCCGGACCGCTCGGTCGCCGGCAAGACGGGCACGACGGAGAACTACGGCGACGCCTGGTTCGTCGGCTACACGCCGCAGCTCGTGACCGCGGTCTGGGTCGGCTACCCCAACGCACTCAAGCCGATGCTGACGGAGTTCCACGGGAAGCCGGTCGTCGGCGGCACGTATCCGGCCGAGATCTGGAAGTCCTTCATGGAGTCGGCGCTCGCGGCGATGCACGCGCGGCCCGAGACGTTCACGCCGCCACCGCCGCTCTCGGTGTCGACACAGCGGGTGACGTACCGCGACGGCAGCATCGAGCTCGACAACGGCAACTGCCGGGACACGTCGCTCATCGTCTATTTCACCGGGCGCGGGCCGGCCAGGAGATCCGACTGCAAGGTGAACGAGGTCGAGGTCCCGAACGTCGTCGGCTGGAAGCTCGCCGCTGCGCGCGTCCGGCTCGAGGCGCAGCCTCTGACGCCGCAGCTCATCTACAAGCCCGCGTCACCAGGGCAGCGCGTGGACGTGATCGTGCGCCAGTTTCCGGCCGGCGGCACGCTCTCCTCGTTCGACAAGGTCACGCTCGTGCTCCCGAAGCCGCTGCACGGGCTCGTGCCGCGGATCGTCGGACTGAGCCTCCGCGATGCCCGCGCGAAGCTCGCCGCGCTGAAGCTGTTGCCGGCGGTGCGCTTCGGCGACGGGAAGCCGGGCCACGTCATCTCGCAGGAGCCGCTCGCCGGCGTCGCCGCGGCGCCCGGCATGACGGTGCGGCTCACGGTGGCGCGCGGCTAGCGCCCCTTCAGGCAATACCCGCCTGCTCGACAGCATTACCCGAAGGGGCACTAGAAGCGTCGGCTGAGGAACGGCGACCCCGCGAGGCCGTAGCGCCACGGCGTCTCCGCGCCGCGGGTGACGCCGATGCGCGGGCCGGTCGCGATCTCGGGCGTCGTCTCTCGCGCGAAGAGCGCGAACGGGGGGGCGTCGAGGGGCAGACCGTCGTGCTCGCGGGTCACGCCCAGCGCCTGGCAGAGCTTGCCGGGGCCGGAGCAGAGCGCCCGCTCCGCCTCCACCCCGCGGCGCGCGCGCATGCGCGGGACTCCGTGCGTCGGCTGCAGCGCACGGACGAGCGCCGCCTCCGCCCGGCCCGGCTCCTCGCAGACGAGGTTGAGGCACCAGTGGACGCCGTACGAGCGATAGACGTACGCATGCCCGGGCGGGCCGAACATCGCCGCGTTGCGCGGCGTCTTTCCGTGGTAACCGTGACTCGCCGGGTCGTCCGGGTCGTACGCCTCCACCTCGACGATCGGTCCGCCGACGCCGTCGACGAGCAGCGTCGCCCCGATCAGCTCGGGTGCCACTGCGTGCACGGGGCGGGCGAAGAAGTCACGCGACAGCGGCTGCACGGGCTCGCGAGTCGTAGCGGATGAGCGCGGGGAAGGCGAGCGCGAGCAGGGCGCAGCCCGCGACGCAGGCGATCCCGCCGGAGGCGACCGAGGCGCGGATGCTCGTGACCGAGGCGAGCGCGCCCGCTCGCAGGTTGCCGAGTGACGGCGCGGCTGCGACCTGCGCGAACTCGATCCCGTTGAGCCGGCCGCGCAGCGAGTCAGGCGTCAGCTCGAGCAGCATCGTGCCGCGCAGGACTGCGCTGACGAGATCGGCGCCGCCGGCAACGGCGAGGAGCACGAGCGCAAGCCAGAAGCGGTCGGCGAAGCCGAACGCCGCGATCGCGACGCCCCAGAGCGACGCGGCGACGACCACGACGAGACCCTGGCGGCGCACGTGCGTCGCCCAGCCGCCGAGCGCGGAGAGGACGAGCGCGCCCGTCGACGTCGCCGCGTACAGGTAGCCGACGAGGCTCGGCTCGTGGAAGCGGTGCGTGGCGAGCGCCGGAAAGAGCGCGGTCGGCATGCCGAAGACCATCGCGTTGGTGTCCACGAGCATGAAGCCGAGAATCACCGGCCGCGAGCGGATGAAGCGGAAGCCGTCCGCGATCGCGCGCAGGCTGGGTCGCTCACCGGGCGCGCCCTCGGGCCTCAGCGGCGGCAGCAGCCAGACCGCGACGAGCGTCGCGAAGAAGGTGCCGGTGTCGATCCCGTACGCCGCCGTCAACCCGGCGCCGGCGATGAGCACACCGGCCAGTGCCGGCCCGGCGACCGCGCCGAGGCTCGAGATGAGGCTGTTGAGGTTGTTCGCCGCTGCGAGCTGGTCGTCGCCCACGAGACGAGGAAGCAAGGCTCCCTGCGCGCCGATCCCGAAGGAGAACGCAACGCTGTCGACGAGGATGGACACGAAGCACGGCCATACCTGCGGGTGCGGCAGCGCCGCGTTCGCGAGCGCGATCGTGCTGCCGACGATCATTCCGGCCTGCTGGAGGAGCATCAGGCGGCGGCGGTCGAACACGTCGGCGAAGGCGCCGCCGACGAGCGTGAGGGTGAGGAGCGGCACGAGCTGGGCAACCGAGAGCAGGCCGACCTCGAGCGTCGACCCCGTGAGCGCGTACACCTGATAAGAGAGGGCGACGTAGCCGATCTCGCTGCCGATGAACGACACCATCTGCGCGAGCCACAGGCGCCTGAACTCGGCAGAGTCGCGTACCGGTCCGAGGTCGAGCCTGAGGCGCCCGAGCAGCTCGCGCGCACTCATGCCGCCTCACGCGGCCCGGAGACGTCGTAGCGCAGCAGCACCGGGAAGAAGGCCGCGACGACGAGCGTGCAGAGGACGCAGCCGATCCCACCCGAGACGATCGAGAAGCGGAGGCTCGTCAACGAGGCGACGACGCCCGCCTCGAGGTTGCCGAGCGACGGCGTGCTCGCCACCTGCGCGAACTCGATTCCGCCCAGGCGGCCGCGCATGTGGTCCGGCGTGACGGTGAGGACGATCGTCGAGCGGAAGATCGCGCTCACCTGGTCGGCTGCGCCTGCCAGCGCGAGCAACAGCAGCGCGAGCCAGAGCGTGCGGGTGAGCCCGAAGGCGGCGATCGCCACACCCCAGCCCGACGCCGACACGACGATCGCCACCCCCTGGCGGCGGACCCGCGACGCCCAGCCCGAGAAGAGCGAGATGAGGAATGCCCCGACCGCGGGCGCGGCGAACAGGTAGCCGACCGAAGCCGGGTGGCGAAAGACGTGCTGCGCGAGCGCCGGAAAGAGCGAGCTCGGCATTCCGAAGAGCATCGCGAGCGAGTCGATGAGGAAGAAGCCGAGCACCAGCTGCTGCCCGGCCAGGTAGCGAAAGCCGTCGGCGATCGTGCCGAAGGTCATACGGGGAGCACCCTCCTCCGGCGGCACACGGGGCACACCGTGGACGGCGGCCGTCGCGGCGAGCATCCCGGCCAGCGAGACGCCGTACGTCCAAGCGAGCCCGAGCCAGCCGATCAGCACGCCGGCGAGTGCCGGCCCGGCGACGAGCCCCAGGTTGTTGTAGAGACCGTTGAGCGCGGCTGCGGCCGGCAGCTGGTCGAGCGGTACGAGCCGCGGCGTGAGCGAGCGGACGGCGCCCGAGCCGAGCGAGAACGACGACCAGGCGAGGAACCCGAGCACGAACACGAGCGCGACGTTCGCGCGGTGGGGGATCGACACGATCACGAACGCGGCCGTGACGACGGCGATGCCGGCATTGCTGAGCAGCAGGACGGCGCGCCGGTCGTGCGTGTCGGCGAGCGCGCCGCCGACGATCGTGAGCGCGACGAGCGGCACGAACTGGGTCAGGGCGAGCAGGCCGACGGCGAGGGTCGAGCCCGTCAGCCGGTACACCTGCACCGGCACGAGCACGAGCATCATCCGCCAGGCGACGTACGCGATCGCCTGGCTCGTCCAGAGCCGCCGGAAGCCGGGAGACGTGCGCAGCGGCGTGACGTCGACGGCCAGGCGTGCGAGCAGCGACGCCCGGGCGACCTGCCCCGCGGGCGTCAAAACAGCTGCTCGGGCTCCGGCTGCCGCGCCGTCTTCTCGAGCACCCGCCGCGCGCGCCGGCCGAGATCGACGAGGTCGACGCGGCCCTCCTCGACGGCCGTGGCGAGCCGCTCGGCGAGATCGAGCGCCTCGTCGAGCACGGAGCTCGTGGTCGCGTCCTGCCCCATCTCCGAGAGGATCGTCCGCTCGGTGCGCGACGCGACGACCGGATCGGGCACGCCGTCCACCCAGACGCGCGTCCGGCGTCCGTGGCCCCGCTCCTCGCGCTCGATCGGCTCGAGCAGGTAGATGCGGTCCGTGCGCGCCCACTTGCCGAACCCGAGGAAGACCATGCGCGGCGACCGATCCGCCATGGAGGGGAAGCTACTCGAAGTACGTGTCGCCGTGCGAGTAGGGCGGCGCGCAGGAGCAGAGGATGCGCAGCTCGCTCGACCCGTCGTTCTCGAGCGTGTGCCACGCGCCCGCGGGGATGAGGACCGCGTCCCCGGGCCGCACGTGGCGCGTGTCCCCGTCGACCTCGAGCGCGCCGGAGCCCTTGAGGACGAAATAGATCTCTTCCGCGGCGCGGTGGTAGTGCCTCGTCGTCGCCTCGCCCGGCTCGAGCGTCGCCTCCGCGAGGCTCTGCGCTCCGGTGTGATGGAGCTCGCGGACCGTCGATCCGTCCTTGGTGACGAACGGCTCGACCCGCTCGAGCGAGCGCAACTCCATCAGAGGACCGCGGCGAGCGCCTCGACCACGCGCTCCTGCGCGTCGCGCTCGAGCGACGTGAAGAACGGCAGCGCCAGCGTGCGGGAGCTCGCGTCCTCGGACACCGGGCACATCCCCTCGCGGAAGCCGTAGCGCTCGCGCATGTACGGCTGCAGGTGGATCGACGGCAGGTAGCGGCTGGAGCCGATCCCCTCGCGCTCGAGGTGGGCGATCGCCCGCTCGCGCGTCTCGTTGTCGGGAAGCGCCACCACGTACACGAACCAGGACCGCCTGTGCTCTTCGTCGTCCGGGCACGGCAGCTCCACGCCGTGAACGCCCGCCAGCAGCTCCACGTAGTGCGCCGCGACGGCGTCGCGGCGCACGAGTATCTCGTCGAGCTTCTCGAGCTGCCCGAGGCCGAGTGCCGCGCGCACGTCGTCGATGCGGTAGTTGAAGCCGAGGCGGACGTGCTCGAGCCAGCCGCCGCTGTCGCCGCGGCCCTGGTTGCGCAGAGAGCGCAGCAGGCGCCACTCCTCCTCGGAATGGGTGGTCACCATCCCGCCCTCTCCCGTGGTGATCTGCTTGTTCGGGTAGAAGGCGAAGACCGCGCTCGGGCCGTGCGAGCCGACCGGCGCTCCCTTGTACTCGGCGCCGAGCGCCTCGCACGCGTCCTGGATCAGCGTGAGCCCGTGCCTGTCCGCGATCACGCGCAGCTCGTCGAGCTCGCACGGGTAGCCGAAGATGTCGACCGCCATGATCGCCTTCGTCCGCGGCGACACCGCCGCCTCGACGGCCGCCGGGTCGAGGTTGAGCGTACGCCGGTCGACGTCGGCGAACACGGGAACGCCGCCCTCGTAGAGGAAGCAGTTGGCGGTGGCCGCGAACGAGTACGGCGTCGTGATCACCTCGTCGCCGGGTCCGATCCCGGCGGACACGCAGAGCAGGTGCAGGCCCCCGGTGCCCGAGGAGACGGCGGCGGCGTACGGCGCGCCGACCTTCGCAGCGAATGCCTCCTCGAAGCGGTCGATCGTCGGCCCGAGCGACAGCCTGCCGGAGCGCAGCACCTCGAGCACGAGCTCTTCCTCGCGCTCGTCGAGATACGGCCCCGAGAGCGGGACCGGGCGCACTTCCTGCTTCACGCCTGCGCGCGGCTGGGCGCGTACTCGAGCCACTGCGCCCACCGCTCCGCGCGGCCGTTCGCCGTGTCGAGGTACGCCTGCTGGATCTCGAGCGTGATCGGGCCGGGCGCGCCGACCACATGGTCGTCGACCTCGCGGATCGGCGTCACCTCGGCAGCCGTCCCGCACATGAAGACCTCGTCCGCGAGATAGAGGTCGGTGCGGATGAGCGGCTTCTCGACGACGCGGTGGCCGAGGTCCTGCGCGATCTGGATCACCGAGTCGCGCGTGATGCCGACGAGGATCGAGGCGGAGAGGTCGGGCGTGTAGAGAACGCCGTCGCGGACGATGAAGATGCTCTCGCCCGAGCCGTCCGCGATCGTCCCCTCGGCGGTGAGCAGGATCGCCTCGTCGTAGCCGGCGCGGTTCGCCTCGCCGACGGCGAGCATCGAGTTGATATACACGCCGGTCGCCTTCGCGACGTGCGGGATGACGTTCGGGCCGACGCGCTGCCAGCTCGAGACCTTGACCCGGATCCCGTTGCGCAGCCCCTCCTCGCCGAGATAGGCGCCCCACGGCCACGCCATGATCGCGACGTCGACCGGGTTGTCGCGCGCCGCCACGCCGAGCTGGCCGTAGCCGTAGAACGCGATCGGGCGGAGATAGCACGAGGGGAGCTCGTTCGCGCCGATCAGATCCCACGTCGCCGCCTTCAGCTCCTCCCGCGAGTACGGCAGCTCCATGTAGAGGAGCTTCGCCGAGCGCTCGAGCCGCTCGAGGTGCTCGCTGAGGCGGAAGACGGCCGTCCCCTTGGGAGTCTCGTACGCGCGGATGCCCTCGAAGACGCCCGATCCGTAGTGAAGGCCGTGGACGCCGACGTGGACCGTGGCGTCGGCCCAGTCGACGAGCTCGCCGTTCATCCAGATCTTGTTCGCTTCCTGCATCGCGTCTCTCCTCGGGTCGTCGGGCGAGAACGAATCGTACCCGCGGCGCCGCTCAGCCCTCCGCGAGCTCTCCGGGCTCGGCACCCGTGAGTCGCACGAGGTCGAGCGGGGAGAGGCCGGCCATGTGGCGGGTCGAGCCTGCGCCGACCCAGACGGTCTGGTGCCGGAGTAGCTCGCGCTCGAGCAGGACGCGTGACGCCTGCGGGACGGGGAAGGGAGCGACCGCTCCCGGCCCGAACCCGGTCACGGCGAAGACCTCCTCGGGCCGGGCCACGCGCGCGCCGCGCGCGCCCGCCGCTGTGGCGACCTTCGCCGCGTCCGCCCGCCGGTCGCCCGGCACGAGCGCGAGCACGGGCAGGCCGTCGCACACGAAGACGAGCGTCTTCACGATCTCGGCCGCCTCGCAGCCGATCGCGGCCGCCGCCGCGGCGGCCGTCGGCGTCCCCTCCTCGAACTCCTCGAGCCGCGCATCGACCGCCCGGCTCCGCAGAACCGCCGCAACGCGCTCCACCGATTCAGGCCACGGCTCCACGAGACGAGCGTAACGCGGCAGTGACCGCGCGTCCGACCCGAGCGCAAAGGCCGGAGGCCGACGGAGGCGCAGCCGCGTTGGCCGCAGGCGGATCCACGCGGCCGGGGACGCTTTAGCGCCACCGGCCGCGCCGCGAGACCGTGCGCCGCGCAGCCCGAGAGGACGGCGGCTCGGCCGCCGTCCGCTCTGCGGAGCACATTCCAGATCGAGCTCTGAGCGCAACTCAGAGTTCGATAACTCGGGCGTCGTCGAAGCCCTCGCGATGGATGCGTTCGACGAGGTCGCTCGGCGGCGGCGTGTCGACGGAGAGCACCATCAGGGCCGTGCCGCCGCGGCGCGAGCGCGAGACGGTCATGTTGGCGATGTTGACGCCGGCGTCTCCGAAGAGCGTGCCGACGCGGCCGATCACTCCGGGAACGTCGTCGTAGCGCACGAGCACGAGGAGCGGCGCGAGCTCGAGGTCGAGGTCGAAGCCGAGCGCGCTCACGAGCCACTGGCGGTTGTCGTTGCCGATGATCGTTCCCGCAACGCGGATCAGCTCGTCGCCGGCGCGGATCGCGACGTGCAGAAGGTTCGTGTAGTCGCGTGCCGATTGCGAGCGCTCCTCGCGCACCTCGATCCCCCGCTCGCGCGCGATCAGCGGCGCGTTCACGTAGTTCACCGGCCGGTCCGCCCTTCCCTGGAAGGCGCCGTTGAGCGCGGAGACGCTGAGCAGGCGCGTGTCGTAGTCCGCAAGCCCGCCGTAGGCGGTGACGACGATCTCGTCCGCCTTCCCTTCCGCGAGCTCCATCGCCAGCCGGCCGAGCTTGACCGCGAGCGGGACGTACGGGCCGAGCACCTCGAGGTCCTCGGAGCCGATCGCCGGGATGTTCACCGCGTTCGTGACGAGGCCGCCTTCGAGCGCGGCGACCACCTGCTCGGCGACGATGAGCCCCGCCCGGTCCTGCGCCTCGCCGGTCGACGCCGCGAGATGCGGTGTCACGACGACGTTGTCGAGCTGGAGCAGCGGCCCCGAGTACGGCTCGGCGGAGAAGACGTCGAGCGCGGCACCGGCGACCTTGCCGGAGCGCAGCGCGTCGAGGAGCGCGCCCTCGTCGACGAGCTCGCCGCGCGCCGCGTTGACGAGGCGGGTGCCGTCGCGCATGCACGCGAACGCCGCCGCGTCGAGCGAGCGGCGGGTCTCCTGGGTCAGGGGCAGGTGCAGGGTGAGGAAGTCCGCGGCCCGGTACACGCCCTCAGGCGTCTCGATGCGCTCGACGCCGAGCTCGCGAAAGCGCTCGCCGGCGACGTACGGGTCGTACGCGCATACCCGCATGCCGAGCCCCGCTGCGCGCCGGGCCACCTGCTGGCCGATCCGGCCGAACCCGAGCACGCCGAGCGTCTTGCCGGCGAGCTCGATGCCGTCGTACGCGTTGCGCTCCCAGCGGCCCTGCTTGAGCGCCGAGTGCGCCTGCGGGATGTTACGCGCAAGCGCGACGAGCAACCCGATCGTGTGCTCGGCTGCTGAGACGACCGTCGACTCCGGCGCGTTGGCCACGACGATCCCGCGCCGCGTCGCCGCGTCGACGTCGACGTTGTCGACACCGACTCCGGCGCGCCCGATCACCTTCAGCTTGACCGCGCGGTCGATCAGATCGGCGGTGAGCTTCGTCGCCGAGCGGACGACGATCGCGTCGTAGCGGCCGATGATCTCGTCGAGCGCGCTGTCGGCGTCGACGTCGACGTCGAAGCGCTCGCGGAGCAGGTCGACGCCCGCGTCGGCGATCGACTCGCGGACGAGAACCCTGGCGGTCACGACACCTTCGCGTGCTCGTACGCCTCGAGCGCCGCCGTGACGGCGGCGCCGCGCTCGATGTCGGCGCCGAGCTCGGCGAGCACGAGCTCGACCGCGGCCAGCACGGACGTGATGTCGAACACGTCGAACCAGCCGATGTGGCCGACGCGGAGGATCCGGCCGCGCAGGCCGCCCTGACCGTTCGCGAGCGTCATGCCGAAGTGCTCACGCACGCCCGAGACGACGTCGCCGGAGTCGATCCCCTCGGGCATGCGGATCGCGGTCACGACCGCGCTGCGATCGTCGTCCGGGGAGAAGAGCTCGAGCCCCATCGCCTTCGCACCGGCACGGCAGGCCCGGCCGAGGCGGGCGTGGCGCGCGAACGCCGAGCCGAGCCCCTCCTCGAGGAGCAGTCCCAGCGCGACGTCCAGCGCGACGATGAGCGAGGTCGCGGGCGTGAACGGTGCATCGAGCTTCGCCTGCGCCTTCTGCGTCCGTCCCCAGTCGAGGTAGAAGCTCCGCGACGCCTCTGCCGCGGCGAGCGCCCGCGGCGACACCGCGCAGAGCGCGAGCCCGGGCGGCGTCATCAGCGCCTTCTGCGAGGCGGAGACGACAGCGTCGAGCCCCCAGGCGTCGATCTCGAGCGGCACCGCGCCGAGGCTCGAGATCGCGTCCACCGCGACCAGGGCGCCGGCTTCCTTTGCCGCGGCCGCGAGCTCCGCCAGGTCGGCCACGACGCCGGTCGACGTCTCGGAGTGGGTCAGGAACACCACGTCCGCGCCGCCGAGCTCGCGAAGACGCGCAGCGACGTCCCGTGCGCGCGGCGCCTCGCCCCACTCGTAGCGCATCGCTTCCACCGTGGCGCCGTGCAGCGAGGCGATCTGCTCCCAGCGCTCGCCGAAGTAGCCGGCGGAGACGACGAGGGCGCGCGTTCCCTCGGCGCAGAGGTTCACGCCGACCGATTCCATCGCGGCGGTCCCCGACGCGGTGAAGAGCAGCACGTCCGACTCCGTGCGGCAGACCTCGCGCAGGCGGCCGAGACAGCGCTCGAAGACCGGACGGAAGTCGGCGCCGCGATGATGGAGCACGGGCTCGGCGAGCGCGGCGAGCACCTGCGGCGGCACGGGCGTCGGCCCCGGCGTAAACAGGTACTTCTTCCCGTGCTTCTTCGCCGGCACGCTTCCGAGCCTAGCGGTGCGAGCGGAAGACGATCACCTACCCTACGCTCTGGCCGTGAACGTGCTCGCCGCCTTCGCCGCCGCACTCGTCGCCCTGCGCCTCGCCGGCGCGCTCGCCCGACGCTGGCGGGAAACGCGACGGCCGGAGCTGCTCGCCTGGTCGTGGTCGCTGGCCGCGTACGCGGCGGCCGCGGCGGCGATCGCCTGGGGTGAGGCGGCGCAGTGGGACGGGCGGACGTTCCGGGTGTACTACGCGGCGGGCGCGCTCTTGACGGCGCCCCTGCTCGGCTTCGGCTCGCTGCTCCTCGCCGGCGTCCGGCGGGCGGCGCCCGCCGCCCTCCTCTACGCCGGGGTCGCGCTCGGCGCCGCGTTCGCCCTGCCGGTGCACGGCACGTTCGCGCGGCACGGCATCCCGCCGGCGCAGGACCACCTCGCCTTCCTGCCCGGCCGCCTGCTCGCGATCGTGGCGAACGCGCTCGGGACGCTCGCGGTCGTCGCCGTCGCCGTCCGCTCCTTCCGGCGCCGGCCGCTCGGCAACGCGCTGATCGTGCTCGGCGTCGCGGCGGCTGCGACAGGCAGCGGCCTCGCCGGCCTCGGCGCCGGCGGCGCCGCCGCGGGGATCGCCGCCGGCGCGGCGCTCCTCTACGCCGGGTTCGTCGCCGATCCGGGAGGGTGGCGACGACGACGACGGTCCTTACACCTTCCTAACATCCCAGCAAGTACCGTCCCCGACCGCAACGCATAGCCGCGCCGCGCGGTGCCGTCCCCACCCAGGGGTTCGTGCCCGCCCGGCCTCCGACCATGCAGGCGAATCCACTGGGGGTGGACTCTTGCGGCGACTCGTCATGGCTTCGGCCGTGCTCCTTGCATGCTCCTGCACCGCGGCCGGTGCAGGCGTGAACCGCGCGACGGCCGGCGTGCGCTCGCTCAGCTCCGATGCCGCTGCGCGCGTCGCTCTCGGCGGCGAGATTCTCCGGTACGAACGCGCGACCTGGCGGTGGGAACGCGTGATGGGCGCGTCCCGCACGGAGACCGCCGGTCGGACGCTCGCCGCGATGAGCATCCGGGACGTCAGGCAGGCGGTCACGCTCTGGCACAGCCGGGCCCAGGCTGCCTTCCGGCGCGCGCACCGACCGCCGCACCTCAAGGCGTGGCTCTGCATCCACCGCTACGAGGGCAGCTGGAGCGACACCGGCAGCCCCTATTACGGCGGGCTCCAGATGAACGTCACCTTCCAGGAGCACTACGGCTGGTGGCTGTTCCGGCACAAGGGAACCGCCGACCACTGGACGCCGCTCGAGCAGATGTGGACGGCAGAAAAAGCCCTCAGATCCAGGGGTTTCTGGCCCTGGCCGAACACCGCGAGGGCCTGCGGACTGCTCTGACGGCGTCATGACAGTGTCTTGACTTGACAAAGACATCATTCTGATGTCATAGTGCCGTCATGCAGATCGACGGCTACGTCCAGGCACTCCGCGAGGACCTCGCCCGCGTGGCGGCGGTCGGCGACGAGCACACCGCCCGCGCCGCCGAGCTGCTCGCGGTCGCGCTCGAGTCCGCGCTCGGCCGGCGTCTCCAGGAGGCGCTCGGCGAGGCGGCGCTCGAGCTGTCCGCACACCTCCACAGCGGGCGCATCGAGGTGCGCATGGCGGGCGGCGACCCCGAGCTCGTGCTCGTCGACGACGAGAGCCCCGAGTCCGCGTCGTCGGACGAGGCCCTCGACGCCCGCATCACCCTGCGCCTCCCCGAGGCGCTCAAGCGCCGCCTCGAGGACGCGGCTTCCCACGACGGCATCTCCGTCAACACCTGGATCGTGCGGGCGCTCGTGCGCGACGCCGGCACGCCCAGGAGGAGCGGTGGACGCCGCCTGACCGGCTACGGCCGGAGCTGAAAGGAGTCGGCATGTTCGTCCGCATGGAGCTCCCCGCCGACGGCCGCTGGGTCTACGAGGACCCGTCCGGCGTCCCCGAGGAGCAGCTCACCCTCCGGATCTCCGAAGCCCTGCGCCCCGGCGTGGAGACCGCCGCCACCGACGCCGGCCTCACCCCCACCGCGTCGCTGGTCGCCCACCCCTCGACCGGCAGCGACCCCGCGACCACGAAGGCGGCCTGACCATGAACGAGCAGCGCTTCCACACACCGGGCCTGCGCGGCCTCGAGATCGTCGTCCCCGCCGGCGACGTCGCCGTCGAGGCGATCGACGGCGACGAGTCGTTCGTCGTCGTCGACGGCGACGAGAAGCTCGTCGAGCAGACGACCGTCGAGGTGCGCGGCGACACGCTCGTCGTCGACTTCCACGGCAAGCGCAGCCTGCTCGGGATCACGATCGCCGTCGGCGACTTCTCGATCGGCGGCGGCCGCCTCCACGTTCGGGCGCGCGTGCCGCACGACGTCAAGCTACGCCTTGCGACGGCGTCGGCGGACATGACGCTTCGCGGCCGCTTCGCCTCGCTCGAGACGAAGACCGCCTCCGGCGACCTCGCCCTGAGCGGCGAGATCGCGGGCGACGTCGTCGTGAAGACCGTCAGCGGCGACGTGCGCCTCGACTCGGTCGGCGGCGAGCTGCGCGTCCAGAGCGTCTCCGGCGACATGCGCGTCCGCTCGGTCGGCGGCTCGCTCGTGGCGAAGTCCGTGTCGGGAGACCTCCACATCGAGTCGATCCGGGCGGGCCATGTCGAGCTCACGAGCATCTCGGGCGACATCGAGATCGGCATCGCCGCGGGCTCCAACGTCGAGGTCGACGCGAACAGCGTTTCCGGCGACCTCAGCTCGGACGTGCCGCTCGCGAGCGTCCCCGCCGAGGGCGGCGACGGCCCCACCGTCGTCGTGCGCGGCAAGACCGTGAGCGGCGACTTCAGGGTCCTGCGCGCGGCTACGTCCGCAGCCTCTCCCGCAGCAGCCGGTTGACGACCGCCGGGTCTGCCTTGCCCGCCGTCTCGCGCATCACCCGGCCGACGAGGAACCCGAGCACGCCCTCCTTGCCGCCGCGGTAGGTCTCGACCTGCTCCGGGTGGGCGGCGAGGACCGTTTCGATGACGGGACCGAGCGCGGCCTCGTCGCTGACGGCGGTCTGCGCGAGGAACTCCGCCGCGTCGATCGCGCGTGCCGTCGCCGCTTCGAAGGCGGCGTTGAGGGCCTCGCGCGTGAGGTTCCCGGCCCGGATCACCTCGGCGAGCGGCGCAGCGTTCTCCGGCAGCAGCGTCTTGCCCGCGAGCTGGTTCATCGAGACGGTCGCCGCGGTGTCCAGGTCGAGGCCCGCGGCGACGAGCGGGACGGCATTCGCCTCGTTCCCGGTCATCACGAGCTCGTCCGCCCGCTCGAATCCGATCTCCGCCGCGTAGCGCACGATGCGCGCGCCCGGCAGCTCCGGCTGCTCCCTGCGCAGCCGCTCGGCGAGCTCTGCCGGCGGCTCGACGGGAACGAGATCCGGCTCGGGGAAGTAGCGGTAGTCGTCCGCCTCCTCCTTCGAGCGGTGAACGGTCAGCCGGTCGGTGTCGGGGTCGTAGTCGTACGTCGACTGCTCGACCTGCTCCCCCGCCTCGTGCGCGGCGATCTGCTGGCGCACCGCCGCCTCGATCGCGCGGCCGATGAAGGTGAAGGAGTTCATGTTCTTGATCTCCCAGCGCGGCCGGTAGCCCTGCTCCCCGCGCTCGCGCACGGAGACGTTCACGTCGGCGCGCAGCGTGCCCTTCTCCATCTCCGCGTCCGAGATCCCGAGCTCGACGACCGTCTGCCGGAGCAGGCGCAGGTAGCGGAGCGCCGCCTCCGAGGAGCGCAGGTCGGGCTCGCCGACGATCTCGAGCAGCGGCGTGCCGCCGCGGTTGAAGTCGACGAGGCTGTAGTCCGCGCCGACGGAGCGCCCGGTGGCACCGCCGGCGTGCACCGTCTTCGCCGCGTCCTCCTCGAGATGGGCGCGCACGATCCCGACGCGCTCCTCGCCGTCTGCCGTCGGCACCACGAAGGTGCCGGGCCCGCAGAGGGGCGCCTCGTACTGGCTGATCTGGTAGCCCTTCGGCAGGTCGGGGTAGAAGTAGTTCTTGCGCGCGAAGACCGAGTGCTCGGCGATCTCGCAGCCGAGCGCGAGGCCGAGCCTGATCGTGAACTCGATCGCGCGCGCGTTCGGCACCGGCAGCGCCCCAGGATGGGCGAGGCAGACGGGGCACGTGCGCGTGTTCTCGGCGGCACCGTACTCGAGCTCGCAGCGGCAGAACATCTTCGTGCGGGTCTTCAGGTGCGCGTGCACCTCGAGGCCGATGACCGGCTCCCACTCAGGCACCGGACAGCTTCTCCTTGGCGACGCGCAGCGCCGCCTCGATGTCGTCGTTCACCTCGACCATCTCGATCCACTCCTCGAGCGCGGGCGGGAGCCGGCGCACGAGCCACAGCTCGCGCTCGCCCGCCTCGAGCGTGAGCTTCACGTCGCCGACGAGCACCGCGCGCGAGCCGTCGAGCACGCGCGGCTGCACGCCGAACACACGCTCCACGGCGGGAACGAAGTCGGCGGCGGGATCCTCGAACCGCATCGTCATCCGGCGAGCCTCGAGGGCACCGGGTCGAGCCCGAGCGCGAGCTCGAGCGCGCGGCCGGCGTGGAAGAGCGTGTTCTCCGAGAACTGGGGCCCGATCAGCTGCAACCCGACCGGCAGCCCCTCCGACAGCCCGCAGGGGACGTTCAGCCCGGGCAGCCCTGCCAGGCACGACGGAATCGTGAGCAGGTCGCAGACGTACATGGCGAGCGGGTCCTGGGTGCGGGCGCCGAGCTTGAATGCGACCGTCGGCGACGTCGGCGAGACGAGTACGTCGAAGCGCTCGAAGACCTCGGCGTGCTCGCGCGCAAGCAGGGTCCGCACCTTCTGCGCCTGCCCGTAGAAGGCGTCGTAGTACCCGGCGGAGAGTGCGTACGTGCCGACCATGATCCGGCGCTTCGGCTCGTCGCCGAACCCTTCGTCGCGCGTCCGCTCGTACATCTCGAGCCGGTCGCGCGCCGATGCTCGGAAGCCGAAGCGCACACCGTCGTAGCGGGCGAGGTTCGACGACGCCTCCGCAGGGGCGATCAGGTAGTAGCAGGGCATCCCGTAGTCGACCGAGTGCGGCAGCGAGCACTCCCCCACCTCGGCGCCCAGCTCGCGGCAGAGCTCGATCGCGCGCCGCACCGCGTCGCGCACGCCGGGCTCGATCGCCTCGTGCTCGTTGAACTCGCGCGGCACGCCGACGCGGAGCCCCTTCAGGTCGTCGGCCTCGGGGAGGGCGACCGGCGCGGGCAGCTCGACGGTCGTCGAGTCGCACGGATCGCGGCCCGCGATGATCGAGTACAGGTACGCGCAGTCGCGAACGTTCCTCGCCACCGGCCCGATCTGGTCGAGGCTCGAGGCGAAGGCGATGGCGCCGTAGCGGGAGACCGTGCCGTAGGTCGGACGGAGGCCGACGTTGCCGCAGAGCGCGGCCGGCTGCTTGATCGAGCCGCCCGTGTCCGAGCCGAGCGCCCACGGGGCCAGGCCGGCGGCGACGGCCGCAGCCGAGCCGCCGCCCGAGCCGCCCGGCACGCGCTCCGGATCCCACGGGTTGCGGGTCGGGCCGTACGCCGAGTTCTCGGTCGACGAGCCCATCGCGAACTCGTCCGTGTTCGTCTTGCCGAGGATCTTCAGGCCGTGCTCCCTGCAGCGCGCGATCACCGTCGCGTCGTAGACCGGCACGTAGCCGTCGAGGATCCGCGAGCCGGCGGTGGTAGGGATGCCGCGCGTCCCGATCACGTCCTTGATCGCGATCGGGACGCCGTCGCCGCCCTCGTCCTCGCAGACGTGGAGGTAGGCGTGCAGCTCGGGGTCGCGCTCGTCGATCGCCTTCCGATAGGCCGCGAAGAGCTCGGCACCGCTGACCTCGCGCTCGCGCAGCAGCCGCGCCGCCTCCTCGGCCGAGAGGCGCAGGGTGTCGATCACGACGACCCTCCCGGCGGAACCTTGAAGAAGTCGCCCTCGCGCTCGGGCGCGTTCGCGAGGGCATCCTCGACCGACAGGCACGGCCGCGGCTCGTCGGCGCCCCAGACGTTGACGACGTCGAGCGGGTGCGAGGTCGGCGGCACGTCGGAGAGGTCGAGCTCGGAGACCTTGCCCACCGCCGCGAGGATGTCGTTCAGCTGTGCCTCGAGCCGCTCGATCTCGTCGTCGCGCAGCTCGAGACGGGCCAGGCGGGCCACGTGGAGGAGCTGCTCGCGACTGATGCTCGCCATCGCCGCAGATCCTTCCAGAAACGGAAGAGGCCCCTGCCGGGGCCCCTTCGCAGCCTTTTTTTCCGACAGGTTCTCTAGATCGCCTGGACGTTCGCGGCCTGCGCGCCCTTCGGGCCCTGCACAACCTCGAACGACACGCGCTGGCCCTCGGTCAGCGACTTGTAGCCGTCCATCGTGATCGCCGAGAAGTGGACGAAGACGTCATCGCCGCCTTCGCGCTCGATGAAGCCGTAGCCCTTCTCGTTCGAGAACCACTTGACGGTGCCCTCTGCCAACGGATCCTCCTAAACAACACAAACAACGACGACTCGGGCACCGAGCCGCCGACCGATAGGTGAAGCAGGCGGAGTGTAGAACTCAGCCCGCGGACTTGGCAATAGCCGCGGCGCGCCGGGCGCGTGCAGCCGCGACCGTGTTCTTCAGGAGCATCGCGATCGTCATCGGCCCGACGCCGCCCGGCACCGGCGTCATGAAGGCGGCACGCTCGCCCGCCGCCGGGTCGACGTCCCCGAACAGCCCGTCGTCGGTGCGGTTCATCCCGACGTCGATCACGGTCGCCCCCGGCTTCACCATGTCGGCGCGGATCACGTGGAGCCTGCCGATCGCGGCGACGAGGATGTCCGCGTCGAGCGTGTGCCGTTCGAGGTCCCGCGTGCGCGAATGGCAGATCGTCACCGTCGCGTGCGACTGGAGCAGGAGGTGCGCCATCGGCTTGCCGACGATGTTCGAGCGGCCGACGACGACGGCGTGGGCGCCCTTCGGCTCGATCTCGTACTCGGCGAGCATGCGCATGATCCCGAGCGGCGTCCCCGGCACCAGGGCGGGCCGGCCGAGGTAGAGCAGCCCGGCGTTCACCGGGTGGAAGCCGTCGACGTCCTTCCCGGGGTCGACGGCGCCGATCGCCTTCGCCTCCTCGATGTGGCTCGGCAGCGGCAGCTGGACGAGGATCCCGTCCACGGCGTCGTCCGCGTTGAGCTCGGCGAGGAGGGCGAGCAGCTCCTCCTCGCTCGTCTCCGCCGGCAGACGGATGTCGCGCGCGTCGATGCCGACGCTCTGGGCGGCCTTCTGCTTGCCGCGGATGTAGACGTCGGAGGCGGGGTCGTCCCCGACGAGAACGGTGGCGAGCCCGAGCGCGCCCACCTCGGCGACCTCGGCGGCGACCTCCTCGCGCACCTTCGCCGCGAGGGCCTTGCCGTCGATGCGGGTGGCGGTCATCGGCCTGAGGTTAGTCCAGAATGCCCCCGTGGCGAACGAGAAGCGACTTCCCCGCAAGAACGACCCCGCGTCGATCGCGGCGCGCCGCAGGACGCTCGGGCTCGACGGCGACGTCGACCTCGAGCCCTACGCGAAGGTGGCGGAGTCGGTGACGGGCACTGCGGTCATCCCCGTCTCGGTCGCGGAGCTCCACGTCTCGCTCGGCGCCTACGAGCTCTCCGCGGACGGCGCCGTCGTCGAGACCGGCCGCGCCGAGGAGGACGTCGTCGTTCCACTCGCGCACACGGAGGGCGGGCTGACGGTGTCGCTCCAGCGCGGCGCGAAGGCGGTTGCCGAGTCGGGCGGCTTCCGGACGCACGTCGTCGCCGACCGGATCACGCGCGCCTCGTGCTTCGTCTGCCGCGACACCGGCGACGCGCTCGCGCTCGCGCGTTGGATCGAGGCGCGCGTCGACGAGATGCGCGACTGGCTGCGTGCGGCCGACATCCCGGAGCTCTCGAGGCATGCCGTGCTGCGCGAGGTGAACACGCATGTCGTGGGGCCGATGTGCCACGTGCTCTGGCGTTTCACGACGGGCGACGCCGTCGGGCCGAACATGATGACCCGCAACGCGTACGCGCTGAACACGGCGTTCGTGTCGCCCGCGGCGCCGGTCGTGATCGAGCGGGTCGTGCTCGAGGCGAACATGGGCGGCGACAAGAAGTCGTCGTACGAGTACTTCCAGTCCGGCCACGGCAAGACCGTCGTCGCAGAGGCGACGCTGACGGACGAGGCGATCCGCCGCGTGCTCCGCACGACCGCCGGCGACCTCGACGAGCTCGCCTGGGCGGGCACGCACGGCGCCGTCGCGTCCGGGATGCAGTCGGTCGCGTTCACGCCCGCATCCGCCGTAGCGGCGATCTTCGCAGCGACGGGCCAGGACCTCGGCATGGTCGGGACGAGCTCGATGGCACACGGCACCAGCCGCCGCGTCGAGGGCGGCCTCCACGTCTCGATCCGCTTCCCCGGCCTCGAGGTCGGGACCATCGGCGGCGGCACGACGCTGCCGACCGCGCGCGAGTGGCTCGCGCTGATGGGTTGCGCCGGCCCGGGGAAGGTCTACCGCCTCGCGCAGCTCGTCGCGGCGGCAGCGCTCGCGCTGGAGATCTCGGCGTCGGCCGCCATGGCAACCGCAGGCTCGGAGAGCTTCTTCCGCGCCCACTTCGAGCGCGGCGGGTTGCGCTGAGCCGGAACCTACGGTTCCGGCTCAGTTCGAGGTAGTGCTCCGCAGAGCGGGCGCCGGCGGAGCCGGCGCCCGCTTTGGGTACGAGGCGACGCGTGCCGCGGCGCGGGCGGCGGCGCCTCGCATCTCCGCCCGCGTGGATCCGGCCTCCGGTTACGGCGGCTTCGCCTGTCGTAACCTCCGGCCTCCTTCGAGCGCCGTGAGCGGGTGTTGACAACCATCGCCGCCGATCGGCCTGCTCACTGGGGATCAGGCAAATGAGCGGCCTCTGGGCGTGCCGAAGAACGTCTACTCCGACGTCCATCGAACCTGCAATCCCGCCCCCAGCGGAAATGCGGTGCTCCGAGCACGAGCCAGGCATACCGCCCCGTTCTTCGTGACCTGAGCCCTCAGAACGGCAGGGCGACGTCCGAGACGTCGAGGCCGAGCGACTTGGCGAGGCGTACCCCGTGGTTCAGCTCGGTCTTGAGGCGTTCCCGGTCGCGGGCCTCCATCAGCTGGCCGATCATCTCGCGCGCCTTCGGGCGCCAGAGCGCGTGCGCGGCGAACTCCGGGAGCATCCGGTTAGCGGCCTCGATCAGCTCCGCCCTGACCTTCCTCGGCGCCCGCTCCAGCAGGATCCGCTCGTACGCCATCCCGGAGCCGTGGTGGATGCCGTCGTCGATCGCGAGCCGGTTGCAGAGGTCTTCGAGGACGGTGCCGCGAGACGAGCGGGCGATCAGCTTGAAGCGCGGGATGATCAGCCGCTCGAAGAAGACCTGCATGAGGAAGACCTTCTCCTCGAGCGAGTCCGCCTCGAGGAACATGTGCCCGAGCGTGTCCAGGTGCGGATCGCGCTCGCCCTCGCCGCCGACCTGGCCGATCAGCTTCAGCCATGCCTCGGTGTGGCGCGACTCGTCCTGCACCATCGTCGAGTAGTAGAGCCTCGCCTCGGGGTCGGGAGCGGCGTTCAGCAGCTGCGCCGACATCTCGACGGCGATGATGTCCGCCTGCAGCTGCTGCATGACGACGGAGCGCCAGACGTCGCGTCGGCGAGCCTGCCGCTCCGGCGAGCCCTTCCCCTCTGGCACAGGCGGGATCTCGGCCCAGGGCATGTCGCGCACCTGCCATTCCTGGTGCTTCGCGAGCTCGTAGAAGCGGAGGACGCCGGCGAAGCGGGCGCGGTCATCGGCTTCGGGCTGCACGGCGATGGGCTCGGCGCTCACCCGCAGGACCTTACCGCGGGCGCCTGCTAAGAATCGCCCCGTGATCGCGCTCGTCTTCTCGTACGAGGTCCGCGCCGCCGCCGAGTTCGAGCAGGCCTACGGTGCCGACGGCGAGTGGGCCCGGTTCTTCGAGCAGGGCCCCGGCTACATCGGCACCGAGCTCCTGCGCGACGTCGAGAACCCCGGCCGCTACTTCGTCATCGACCGCTGGGAGTCGGCCGACGCGTACAACGCCTTCGCCGCCGAGCACCGGGAGGAGTACATGCGGCGCGTCGACGACACGCGCTTCCACTACGACACGGAGCTCCGCTTCGGCACCTTCGAGGCGGTCTGGCAGGAGTAGTCCGCCTCAAGCTCCCTGCAACGCGAGCCGATAACCGTTGTGAAAACCGTTCCGGCAGGCTCCGGGGGATGCCGCCATGCTCAAGGGAGTCGTCGCCGTCGCCGTCGTCATCGTCGCCGTCATGGTGGGGATCAGGAACGGCTACATCCTCCATACCGCAGGTCTCGGCGGCTCGTGCACGCTCGTCCAGCGGCTCGCCGACGGGTCGCAATGGGTGGCGTGCCAGAAGGGGGAGATCGGGGGCTGGCCCGACCTGACGCGACACAACTGCACGAGCTCCGGCGTCACGGGCACGTCCGAGTACTGGAAGTGCCCGGCCGACCTCGTCGACGTCAATCCCTAGCAGATCCGCGGCAGCGGGTCGCCGACGAGCATGTCGACGATGCGGCTGCCGCCGAAGGGCGTGTCGACCAGGACGAGCGGAATGTCGTCCGCGCGTATCTCGCCGATCAACGCCGCGTCGGCGCCCAAGGGGAGCGCGCCCAGCAGGGCGAGCGCCCTGTCGGCGGCGTCCGGTGCGACCACGGCGACGAGCTTCCCCTCGTTCGCGACGTAGAGCGGATCGATGCCGAGGATCTCGCAGGCCGCCCGGACGTCCTCGCGCACCGGAATCGCCTCTTCCCGGAGCACGACCGTCGCACCCGCCCCGCCCGCCAGCTCGTTCAGCGTCGTCGCCAGCCCGCCGCGGGTGGGGTCGCGCATCCAGCGCAGCTCCCGGCCGAGAGCGCAGAGCGCGGCGGTCAGCCCGTGCAGGGCCGCGGTGTCGCTCTCGACGTCCAGCTCCAGCTCGAGGTTCCCGCGCGCGAGCATGACGGCGATCCCGTGCTCCGCGATCCCGCCGGAGACGAGCACCCGGTCGCCCGGGCGCACGCGGGTCACATCGAGCTCGACCCGTGGGTCGAGCAATCCGATCCCCGAGGTCGTGACGTAGAGACCGTCGGCAGCGCCGCGCTCGACGACCTTCGTGTCGCCGGCCGCCACGGAGACAGAAGCGTCCTGCGCGGCGCGCGCCATCGACCGGGCGATCGCCCGCAGCTCCTCGAGCGGGAAGCCCTCCTCGAGCACGAAGCCGGCGGTGAGCGCGAGCGGGATCGCACCGAAGACCGCGAGATCGTTCACCGTCCCGTTCACGGCGAGCTCGCCGATGTCGCCGCCCGGAAAGCGGAGGGGCCGCACGACGTACGAGTCGGTCGTGAACGCGAGCCTGGTGCCGTTCGCGGAGACGAGGGCCGCATCTCCCAGCGGCTCGAGCAGCGGATTGCGGAGCTCGGCGAGGAACAGCCCCTCGACGAGCTTGCGCGACGCCTTGCCGCCGGCGCCGTCCGCAAGGGTTATCACGCCGGTCACGCCACCCTCCGGTGACGACCGTACGCGTAGTACGCGGCGCACGCGCCCTCGCTCGAGACCATGCACGTGCCGAGCGGCTGCTCGGGCGTGCACGCCGTTCCGAAGACGCCGCACTCGTAGGGCTTCGCCAGGCCGCGGAGCACGTCGCCGCAGCGGCAGGCCTTCGGATCCTCGATGCGCGCGCCCGGCACCTCGAAGCGCCGTTCGGCGTCCCAGTCGGCGAATGCGTCGGCGATCCGCAGGCCGCTGCGCGGGATGGCGCCGAGGCCGCGCCACTCGAAGTCGGGGCGGACGGCGAACACCTCGGCGAGCGCGGCGAGCGCGGCGGGGTTCCCCTCGGCGCGGACGACGCGGCCGTACTCGTTCTCGACCTCCGCGCGGCCGTCGCGCAGCTGGCGCAGCAGCATCGCCACCGCCTGGAGGATGTCGGTCGGCTCGAAGCCCGCGACGACGACCGGCCGGTGGTACTCGCTGCAGACGAAGTCGTAGGGACGCGTGCCGATCACGGTCGAGACGTGCCCCGGTCCCACGAAGCCGTCGATCTGCGTCTCCGGCGAGTCGAGGATGGCGCGCAGCGCAGGCCCGATCAGGACGTGGTTGCAGAAGACGGAGAAGTTCCGCACCTGCTCGCGCCGGGCGCGCAACAGCGTGAGCGCGGTCGCGGGCGCGGTCGTCTCGAAGCCGACGCCGAAGAAGACGACCTCCCGCTCCGGCTCGGCGACGGCGAGGCCGAGCGCGTCGAGCGGCGAGTAGACGACGCGCACGTCGGCGCCGCGCGCCTTCGCCTCGAGCAACGAGCGCCGCCTCCCGCCCGGGACGCGCAGCATGTCGCCGAAGCTCGCGAGCGTCACCTCCGGCCGCTCCGCGAGGCAGATCGCGTCGTCGACCCGACCGAGCGGGATCACGCAGACCGGGCAGCCCGGCCCGTGCACGAGCTCGACCTCGCCCGGCAGCAGCGCGTCGAGCCCGTGCCGGTAGATCGCGTGCGTGTGCCCGCCGCAGACCTCCATCAGCTTCACGTGGGATCCGGGCCGGACGAGCGTGCGCAGCTCGGCCGCGATCGCCTTGGCCGCGCGCCCGTCGCGGTACTCGTCGACGTACTTCACCCTCTCCCCTCTTGGAACAGCTTGTTACCTGCGGGTTCGAGCTCCGCGGCGATCGCCTCGCCGAGCAGGTCGAGCGTCGCCCTGGCCTCGTCCTCGTCGATCGTCGCGAGCGCGAAGCCGACGTGGACGAGCACCCAGTCGCCCGGCTCGGCCTCCGGCGTGAAGGCGACGCTGACCGTGCGCCGAACGCCGGTGAAATCGACCTTCGCCAGCCCGTCGTCGAGCCGCTCGAGAATCTGCCCCGGGACGCCTAGGCACATGCGAGCCTCCTCGCCGCCACGGCCGCCTGGCCGTAGCTGATGCCGCCGTCGTTGGCCGGCACGAGCCGGTGCTCGAGCACGCGCAGACCGTATGCCTCGAGCCGCGCCCGCGTCGACGCCGCGAGCCGCTGGTTCTGGAACGAGCCGCCCGAGAGGACGACCGTGCGGCAGGCGCGCGCGTGCGCGTACGCGACGGCGGCGGCCGACGCCGCGACGGTCTCGTGGAAGGCGGCGGCGATCTCCGCGCGCGGACGCCCCTCCCGCAACTCCAGGCAACACGTCGTCACCAGCGAAGTGGTGTCGCCGAAGCGCCACGGCCAGGGCTCGGCCGGGGTGACGCCCGCGAGCAGCTCGAGCTCGATCGCCGCCTGCCCTTCGTACGTGACGCGGTCGCGCACGCCGAGCAGGGCGGCGACGGCGTCGAACAGGCGCCCCATCCCCGAGGAGAGCGGCGCGTTGACGGCGAGGCTCGCGCGCACCGTCTGCCAGGCGGGCCACGGCACGTCGAGACCGGCGCGCTCGAGATGCATCGCCGCCATCCGCCAAGGCTCGCGCACCGCCACCTCACCGCCGGGAAGCGGCACGGGGTTCAGCCACGCGAGCCGCTCGAACGAGCCGAGGTCGGCGCGCAGCAGCTCCCCGCCCCAGAGTGTCCCGTCGGTGCCGTAACCGGTGCCGTCGAAGACGAGCGCGAGCGCGGGCCCCTCCTCGCCGTGCTCGGCCAGGCAGGCGGCGGCGTGCGCGTGGTGGTGCTGCACCTCGACGAGCGGCAGCTTCTGCTCGTGCGCCCATTTCGTCGAGAGGTACTCCGGATGGAGATCGCAGGCGACCGCGGCGGGCTCGACCGCAAGCATCTCGAGGTACAGCGCGAGGTCGTTGCGAAACGCGCGGTACGCGCTCTCCGAGTCGAGATCGCCGAGGTGAGCGGAGAGGAACGCCTCCGCGTCGCGGGCGACGCAGAACGTGCTCTTGAGCTCGCCGCCGGCGGCGACGAGAGGGACGGGCGCCGCGGCGGGAAGGGGCAGCGGCGATGGAGCGAAGCCGCGCGAGCGGCGGAGGACGGCGCCGCGCCGGACGACGGAGTCCTCGCAGCGGCGGTGGATCCGGCGGTCGTTGCCGAGGAAGGCATCGGCGACGCCGCCGAGCCTGCGCCGCGCCTCCTCGTCGTCGAAGGCGATCGGCTCGTCGCTGAGGTTGCCGCTCGTGAGCACGAACGGGCGCTGCAGGTCGTGCCAGAGCAGGTGGTGCAACGGCGTGTACGGGAGCATGACGCCGAGCCAGGGCGAGCCGGGCGCGACCGACGCCGCGACCGGCGCGCCCGGGAGCCTGCGCATGAGCACGATCGGCCGGGCCGGCGACTCGAGCAGTGCGCGCTCCTCGGGCTCGACGTCGCAGAGCGCGTCGGGGACCCCCGTCATCAGCGCGAGCGGCTTCTCCTCGCGGTGCTTGCGTCCGCGCAGCCGCGCCACCGCGTCCTCGTCGCCGGCGTCACAGGCGAGGTGGTAGCCGCCGAGTCCCTTCACCGCGAGGATGCCGCCGGCGCGCAGGCACGCGACGGCGTGCTCGAGCGGCATCGACAACCTGGGGCCGCACACCGGGCATGCGATCGGCTCGGCGTGGAAGCGGCGGTCGGCCGGGTCCTCGTACTCGCGCCGGCAGTCGGCGCACAGCTCGAAGGGCGCCATCGTCGTGCGCGCGCGGTCATACGGCACCGAGCGCACGATGGTGAGACGCGGCCCGCATTGCGTGCAGTTGAGGAACGGGTAGCGGAAGCGGCGGTCGGCCGGGTCGAACAGCTCGCGCAGGCACTCGTCGCAGGTGGCGACGTCGGGCGGGATGATCGCGGCGGCGGGCACCGCAGCGCCCCGGCTGAGCCGGATCGCGAAGTCGCGCTCGCCACGCGGCAGGAGCCGCTCAGCAACGAGCGACTCCACGCGCGCGAGGCCGGGTGCGGCCTCGACGAGCTCGACCGCAAACGCGTCGAGCGCATCGGGCGCTCCCTCGGCCTCGATCACGACACCCTCGCCGTCGTTCAAGACGAAGCCGGCCAGCCCCCGCGCGCGGGCGAGCCGGTGCACGAAGGGTCGGAATCCGACTCCCTGCACGACTCCGCGCGCCCGGAAGCGGCGGCGCTCCACGGTGCTCACGCTCACGTGCAAAGCGTGACAAACGGCTCTGCTCCGCGAATCGGCGGAACCCACTTGGTCGCACGCGGGAAAGCCGCAGCGCGATCCGGCGGGCCACCGATGCCGCTCTGCAGCCCGCAAACGAGTCTTCAAGACGGAAGGAGACCGCTGCTCATGCAGGTCACAACCGAGTCCGTCACGCTCGCCGCGGGAGACCTGGACGCGCTGCTCGTGGCGCTCCGCGACCGTGGCTACCGGCTCGTCGGCCCGACGGTCCGCGACGGCGCGATCGCCTACGCCGAGCTCGACTCGGCCGCTGCCCTACCCGCCGGCTGGACCGACGAGCAGGCGCCCGCCTCGTACCGGCTCACCCGCCGCGAGGACGAGGCGCTGTTCGGCTACGCGGTCGGCCCCCACTCGTGGAAGGCCGAGCTGCTGCCGCCGCGGGTCCGCCTCTGGCAGGCGCGCAGGCAGAACGGCGGCTTCGCGGTCGATGAGGAGCCGCCGACCGCCGAGCCGACCGCGTTCATCGGCGTCCGTCCCTGCGAGCTGGCCGCGATCGCGATCCAGGACCGCGTCTTCCTCGAAGGCGCGTACGAGGACCGCGACTACGCCGCCCGGCGGGCCGACGTCTTCCTCGTCGCGGTCGACTGCGGCGATCCCTCGGCGCTCTGCTTCTGCACGGCTCTCGGAGGCGGACCCGAAGCCGCGGAAGGGTACGACCTCGCGCTGACGGAGCTCCTCACCCCCGAGCATCGCTTTCTTGTCCGAGCCGGCTCTCCCGCCGGCAACGCCGTGCTGGCCGAGCTGCCGGTCCGTGCCGCAACCGCCGCAGAGGTCGATGCAGCCGCCGACACGGTCGCGCGCGCAGCACGCGAGATGGAGAGCCGCTTCGACGCCACGGATCTCCATGCCCTGCTGCTCCGGAATCTCGAGGCGAAGCGCTGGGACGAGGTCGCCGAGCGATGTCTCTCCTGCGGCAACTGCACGCTCGTCTGCCCCACCTGCTTCTGCACCCACGTCGAGGACGCGTCCACGCTCGACGGCTCGGGCGCCGAGCGGACTCGGGTGTGGGACACGTGCTTCTCCCTGCAATACGCCGAGGTGCACGGCGGCAACACGCGGCCGACGCCGCGCGCCCGCTATCGCCAGTGGCTGACGCACAAGCTCGCCACCTGGGAGGACCAGTTCGGCTCGCTCGGCTGCGTCGGCTGTGGACGCTGCATCGCCTGGTGCCCCGTCGGAATCGACATTCGCGAAGAGGTGCGGGAGATCCGCGCCGAGGAGGAGCGGCATGCGCACGCTTGACGCCTTGATCGTCGAGAGCCCCGTCTTCCGCGGGCTCGAGCAGGAGGAGCTCGAGCTGATCGCGGGCTGTGGCCAGAACGTCGTCTTCGCGGCCGGAGAGCGGCTGTTCCGCGAGGGCGAGCGGGCGGACACCTTCTTCCTCGTCCGCCACGGCCTCGTCGCACTCGACCAGGCCGTGCCGAACCGCGCCGACGTGACCGTCGAGACCGTCGGTCCCGGCGAGATCGTCGGCTGGTCGTGGCTGCTCGAGCCCTACCGCTGGCACTTCACCGGCCGCGCGGTCGAGCTCGTCCGCGCCGTCAAGTTCGACGGTGCCTGTCTGCGCAAGAAGTGCGAGGAGGATCCGGCGCTCGGGTACGACCTCCTCACCCGCTTCGCGCAGGTGCTCGTCAACCGCCTCCAGGCCACGCGCCTGCAGCTGATGGACGTCTATGGCAACAGCGAGCGCTGAGAGGCCGGCCGCCGTGCGCGGTTCGATGACGCCGCTGCCCTACCGGGTCGTCGGCAAGCGGCGCGAGAACCACGACAACTGGACGCTCGAGCTCGAGCCGGTCGCCGATGCGATCGAGCCGATCGGCCCGGGCCAGTTCGACATGCTCTACGTCTTCGGCGTCGGCGAGGTGCCGATCTCGACGAGCGGCGACGTCGAGCGGACCGGCACGACGCTCGTGCACACGATCCGGGCCGTCGGCGCCGTAACGAACGCGCTCTGTGCGGCCCGCCCCGGCGACGTGCTCGGCGTGCGGGGCCCTTTCGGGAACCGCTGGCCGATCGAGGCCGCTCACAGCAAGGACCTGCTCATCGTCGCCGGCGGCGTCGGGCTCGCCCCGCTGCGCCCCGCCTTCTACCACGCTCTGGCCCATCGCCAGGAGTACGGCGAGGTGACGCTCCTCTACGGAGGGCGCACACCCGAGGACCTCCTCTTCCGCCGTGAGCTCGAACGCTGGCGCGCCCGCCTCGACGCGAACGTCGCGGTCACCGTCGACGCGGCGACGACCGAGTGGCACGGCCGGGTCGGCGTGGTCACGAAGCTGCTCCCCGGAGCGCGCTTCGATCCGGACGACACCGTCGCCTTCGTCTGCGGGCCCGAGATCATGATGCGGCTCACCGCACTCCCGCTCGCCGACGCCGGCATCCCGGCCAACCGGATCTACCTCTCGATGGAGCGGACGATGCGCTGCGGGGTCGGGCTGTGCGGCCATTGCCAGTGCGGGCCGACTCTCGTCTGCCGTGACGGCCCGGTCTATTCCTGGGAGTACCTCGAGCCGCTGATGGGGGTGCCGCAGCTGTGAGCGCGACGAACGGCCACCGGGGCAAGCACAAGGTGCTGAACGGCAGCCGGCCGCGGCTCGCCGTCTGGAAGTTCTCCTCCTGCGACGGCTGCCAGCTCTCGTTGCTCGACTGCGAGGACGAGCTGCTCGAGCTCACCGGCGCGGTCGAGATCGCGTACTTCCTCGAGGCGTCGAGCGCGACGGCGAAGGGCCCGTACGACCTGACGCTCGTCGAGGGCTCGATCACGACGCCGCACGACGCCGAGCGGATCCACGAGATCCGGCGCGCCTCGAAGTTCCTCGTCTCGATCGGTGCCTGCGCGACGAGCGGCGGCATCCAGGCGCTGCGTAACTTCGGGAACCTGCCCGACTTCGTCTCCGCCGTCTACGCCCAGCCGCAGTACATCTCGACGCTGCGGACGTCGACGGCGATCGCGGATCACGTGAAGGTCGACTTCGAGCTCCAGGGGTGCCCGATCAACAAGAAGCAGCTGCTCGAGGTCGTCGGTGCGTTCCTCGCCGGTCGGCGCCCGAACGTCCCCGCGTACAGCGTCTGCGTCGAGTGCAAGCGGGCCGGTGTCCCGTGCGTGATGGTGGCCAAGGGCGTGCCCTGCCTCGGCCCCGTGACGCAGGCCGGCTGCGGCGCCCTCTGCCCGCTCTACGCTCGCGGCTGCTTCGGCTGCTTCGGGCCGAAGGAGCAGGCCAACACCGACGCGCTCGCCGCGCACTGGGCCGAGCTCGGCGTCGGACAGCAGCGGCTGCTGCACGCGTTCCGCGGCATCACCGGCAACGCGCCCGAGTTCCGGCGACAGGCGACCCTCCATGAGTGACGCCGCGACGAAGACCAGGACGATCCGCACCGACTACCTCGCGCGTGTCGAGGGCGAGGGCGGGATGCGCGTCCGCATGCGCGGCGGCAAGGTCGTCGACGTGCAGCTGAAGATCTACGAGCCGCCGCGCTTCTTCGAGGCGTTCCTGCGCGGGCGGCAGTTCAGCGAGGCGCCGGACATCACGGCCCGGATCTGCGGCATCTGCCCGGTCGCCTACCAGATGAGCTCCTGCCTCGCGATGGAGTCGCTCGCCGGCGCCGAGGTGAGCGGACAGCTGCGGGCCCTGCGGCGGCTCCTCTACTGCGGCGAGTGGATCGAGTCGCACACGCTGCACGTCTTCATGCTCCACGCGCCGGACTTCCTCGGCGTCGCGAGCGCTGTCGAGCTCGCCAAGATCAACCCCGGCCTCGTCGAGACGGCGCTGCGGCTGAAGAAGATCGGCAACGAGGTGATGCGCGTCGTCGGCGGCCGCGAGGTGCATCCGATCAACGTCAAGGTCGGCGGCTGGTACAAGACGCCGACGCGCGCGCAGCTCGAGGCGCTCGTCCCCGACCTCGAGTGGGCCAAGGCTGCCTCGCTCGAGGCGGTGCGCGTCGTCGCCGGGCTCGAGTTTCCCCGGCTCGAGCAGGACTACGAGTTCGTCGCGCTCGACGCCGCCGGCGAGTACCCGATCGACCGCGGCGGAAGGCTCGTGTCGACGCGTGGCCTCGACATCCCGATCGCCGAGTTCTTCGACCACGTCGTCGAGGAGCACGTCGAGCACTCCAACGCCCTGCACGCGCACCTGCGCGAGCGCGGCTCCTACCTCGTCGGCCCGCTTGCGCGCTTCGCCCTGCACCGCGGGCTCCTCTCCCCCGACGCGCTCGCCGCGGCCGACGAGGCGGGGCTCGAGCCGGTCGTGCGCAACCCGTTCAAGTCGATCGTCGTCCGCGCCGTCGAGCTCGTTCACGCCTGCGACGAGGCACTGCGGCTGATCGCGGCGTACGAGGAGCCGCCGGAGCCGGCGGTCGCGATCGTGCCGCAGCCGGGCTGGGGGCACGGCGCAAGCGAGGCGCCTCGGGGCGTTCTCTACCACCGCTACCGCCTCGGCCCGGGCGGGGAGATCCTCGACGCGAAGATCGTGCCGCCGACCTCCCAGAACCAGCGGTCGATCGAGGAGGACCTGCTCGCGTTCGTCTCCGCCCACGCCGCGCTCCCCGAGGAGGAGCTGCGCCTGCGCTGCGAGCAGGCGATCCGCAACTACGATCCCTGCATCTCCTGCGCGACCCATTTCCTCACCCTCGAGGTCGAGCGCGAATGACGACCTGCGTCGTCGGCGTCGGCAACGAGCTGCGCGGCGACGACGGGGTCGGGCTGGTGGTCGCGCGGGCGCTCGAGGGGACGCTGCCCAAGGACGTCCGCGTGCTCGAGTGCGAAGGCGAGCCCGTGTCGCTGCTCGCGGCCTGGGAGGACTGTGACCGGACGATCGTCGTCGACGCGACCCAGTCGGGCGCCCAGCCGGGCACGATCCGCCGCATCGCGGCGCACGACGGGCCCCTGCCGCCGGAGCTGAGCCGCTCCTCCACGCACCTGCTCGGCGTCGCCGAGGCGGTCGAGCTCGCGCGTGCGCTGGGACGGCTGCCCGGCCGGGCGATCGTCTACGGGATCGAGGGCGCCGGCTTCGAGACGGGCGCGGAGATCTCCGAGCCGGTCGCGACCGCAGCCGCGCTCGTCGCCGCGTCGATACGCCGCGAGCTCGAGTCGGGCCGCTGATGCACGAGGCCGCGCTGCTCAAGGACCTCGTGCGCGAGATCGAGTCGGTCGCCGAGCGGGAGCGTGCCCGCGCGGTCACCTGCGTGCGGGTGCGCATCGGCCCGATGTCCCACATGACGCCGGACCACTTCGTCGAGCACTTCGTCGACGCGACCCGGGGCACGATCGCCGAGGGCGCCCGATGCGAGGTCGAGCAGATCGACCCGAAGGACCCGCTCGCGCAGTCGATCGTGCTCGACTCGGTCGACGTCGAGGTCGGCTGAACGCCGCGCCGGCTGCGCATTTGCGCAGGAAACCCTCGTCGCAGCCACGCATGTGCGCGCTGCCTCCCCGTTGAATCCTCGCATCCGGGAAGGAGATAATCTCCCCCGGATGCGGGTCGACGAACGTGCCGCCACCGGGGACGTCATGCACGCGCGCGAGCGCTACGTTCCGCGCGGCATCTCCACCTCCGACCTCGTCGTCAGCCGCGCCTGGGGAGCGAAGGTCTGGGACGCCGAGGGGCGCGAGTACCTCGACTTCGCCGGCGGCATCGCCTGCCAGAACCTCGGCCACGGCCCGGCCGGCGTCGTCCGGGCGATCCACGAGCAGGTCGACCGCTACCTGCACCAGTGCTTCATGGTCGGCATGTACGAGCCATACGTGGAGCTCTGCCGCCGGCTCGACGAGCTCTGGCCCGGCGACGCGGCGACGAAGTCCGTCCTGCTCAACTCGGGCGCGGAAGGGATCGAGAACGCGGTCAAGATCGCGCGCGCCGCGACCGGCCGAGACGGCGTCGTCGTCTTCGACCGGGCCTTCCACGGACGGACGAACCTCACCATGGCGATGACGTCGAAGCTCGTCTACAAGAAGGGCTTCGGGCCGCTGGCGACGGACGTCCACCGGGCGCCGGCGCCCTATCCGTACCGGGGCGTCACGACCGAGGACGCGCTGAGCGGGCTCGAGCTGCTCTTCAGGCAGGATGTCGATCCGGCCGAGGTCGCCTGCGTCGTGCTCGAGCCGGTGCAGGGCGAGGGCGGCTTCATCGCCATGCCGCCGGACTTCGTGACCGCGCTGCACGAGATCTGCCGCGGGCACGGGATCCTCTATGTCGACGACGAGGTGCAGGCCGGCTGCGGCCGCACCGGCCCGCTGTGGGCGATCGAGCACTACGGGATCGAGCCCGACCTGCTCGTCGCCGGCAAGACGCTCGGCGGCGGGCTGCCGCTCGCGGCCGTCACCGGGCGCGCCGAGATCATGGACGCGGTGCACACCGGCGGGCTCGGCGGCACGTTCGGCGGCAACCCCGTCTGCTGCGCGGCCGCGCTCGCGGTCCTGGACGAGCTCGCGTCGCCGGGCTTCCGCGAGCGGGCGGACCAGATCGCAGGCCTGCTGAGGGCGCGGCTGGACGAGATCGCCCTCAGGCAGCCGATCGTCGGCGAGGTGCGCGGGCTCGGGGCGATGCTCGCGCTCGAGCTCGCCGAGCAGAGCGCCGACCACGCGAAGGCCGTGACCGGCGCGGCCCGGGAGAAGGGCCTGATCCTCCTCTCGTGCGGCCTGTACGGAAACGTGCTCCGGCTGTTGCCGCCGCTCTCGGCGACGGACGACGAGCTCGAGCACGGGCTCGCGATCCTCGAGGAGGCGCTTGGCGACGCAGGCGCCGGCTGAGCCCGGGGTGGCGGCGGGCCGGGCCACGGCACCCGCGGTCCGCCTGACGGGGATTCGCCGCACCTACGGCGACGTCGTGGCAATCGCGCGCCTCGACCTCGACATCGCCGAGGGCGAGTTCTTCACGCTGCTCGGCCCGTCCGGCTCCGGGAAGACGACGACGCTGCGCGTGATCGCCGGCTTCGAGCGGCCCGACGCCGGCCGCGTCGAGCTCGCCGGCACCGACGTGACGCAGACGGCGCCGTCGGAGCGCGACGTCAACACCGTCTTTCAGGACTACGCCCTCTTCCCGCACATGTCGGTGCTCGAGAACGTCGAGTACGGACTGCGCGTGAAGGGCGTGGGCCGGAGGGAGCGGCGCGCCAGGGCGACCGAGGTGCTCGAGCGCGTGCGCCTCCCCCATGTCGGCGGCCGGCGGCCGGTGCAGCTCTCCGGCGGCCAGCGCCAGCGCGTCGCGCTCGCGCGGGCGATCGTCAACAGCCCGTCCGTGCTCCTCCTCGACGAGCCGCTCGGCGCGCTCGACCTGAAGCTGCGCCAGGAGATGCAGGTCTTCCTGAAGGAGCTCCAGCGCGAGCTCGGGATCACCTTCGTGTACGTCACGCACGACCAGGAGGAGGCGCTCACGATGAGCGACCGCCTCGCCGTCTTCAACGACGGGAGGATCGAGCAGATCGGCACGCCCGCCGACGTCTACGAGCACCCCGGAACCGAGTTCGTCGCCGGCTTCGTCGGCGTCTCGAACGTGCTCGAGCGCGACGGCCGGCGCGTCACCATCCGCCCGGAGAAGATCCACATGAGCACCGACGGCGACGGCGAGCCGGGCCGGGTACGGGACGTCGTCTACCTGGGGATGGTCACCCGCTATGTCGTCGAGCTCGACTCCGGGGGCGAGCTCGTCGTCGTGCGGCAGAACCTCGAGACCTCCTCCCAGGAAGCGCTCGAGGCACGGGGCAGGAGGGTCCGGCTGAGCTGGCTGCCGGAGCACACGTACGAGATCACCGTCGAGAAGGAGGGAGACGAGCAGTGACACGTATTCGCAGGGTGCACGTCCTCGTCGCCGTGCTCGCAGCAGCGCTGTGCGTACCGGCGGCAGGCGTGAGCTCGGGTAACGGACTTCCCACGTCGGTCGGGCCGGGCGAAGGGCAGCTGAACCTCATCGCGTGGGAGGGCTACACCCAGCCGCAATGGGTGAAGCCGTTCGAGAAGGCGACGGGCTGCCAGGTGAACGCGAAGTACGCGGGCTCGTCGGACGAGATGGTGACGCTCATGCGCCAGGGCGGCGGTTCCCAGTACGACGGCGTCTCGGCGTCGGGCGACGCGAGCCTCCGGCTCATCTACGGGCACGACGTGCAGCCGGTGAACCCCAACCTCATCCCGGACTGGAAGAACTTCATCCCGGCGCTGAAGTCGCCGCCCCACAACACGGTGAAGGGCGTCCACTACGGGATCTCGCTGCAGTGGGGCCCGAATACGCTGCTCTACAACACGAAGCTCGTGAAGCCGGCGCCGACGAGCTGGTCGGTCATCTACTCGCCGAAGTACAAGGGCAAGATCACGGTGCCGGACAACCCGATCCAGATCGCCGACGCCGCCCTCTACCTGGCGAAGGCGCAGCCGTCGCTGAAGATCACGGACCCCTACGAGCTGACCTCGACGCAGTTCAACGCGGCGGTCAACCTGCTGAAGCAGCAGAAGCCGCTGATCAAGAAGTACTGGGCGCTCGCGTCCGACGAGATCGACCTGTTCAAGAACGGCGACGCCGTCGTCGGAGCCTCGTGGCCGTACCAGACGAACACGCTCCAGGCGGCGAAGGTGCCGGTCAAGGACCTGATCCCGACGGAGGGCGCGACGGGCTGGGCCGACACGTGGATGATGTCGGCGCACGCCAAGCACCCGAACTGCATGTACAAGTGGATGGCGTGGGTCTCGACGCCGAAGGTGCAGGCGGAGCAGGCGATCTACTTCGGTGAGACGCCCGCCAACCCGCTTGCCTGTCCGATCATGAACAAGCTCTCGCCGGGATCGGCGGCGCAGTACCACTGCGGTGCCTCGGCGAGCTATTTCAACTCGATCAAGTTCTGGAAGACCCCGATCGCCACGTGCGACAACGGCCAGAACGACTGCATGGACTACACGAAGTGGCAGCAAGCCTGGACTCAGCTCAAGGGCTGAGTCGCAGACCGCCGGGCCGCCCCGCACGGGCGGCCCGGCTCCGCCTCTCCATGCTCTTCTGGCGGCACCCGTGGGCGAAGGCGCTCCTGCTGCTCGCTCCGCCGCTGCTCGCCTTCATCCTCGTCTACCTCGCCTCGCTCTTCGCGCTGTTCGTCTCCTCGTTCTGGACGATCAACCCGCTGACGACGGAGATCCAGCACGTCTGGAACGTCCAGAACTACACCGCACTATGGGACTCGAGCGTCTTCCGCGTGGTGACGCTCCGCACCGTCGGCATCGCCGCCGCGGTGACGCTCACCGACACGATCCTGGCCTTCCCGCTCGGCTACTTCATGGCGCGCGTCGCGGGCGGCCGCTCGCGCGCGTTCGTCTTCGTCGCCGTCCTGCTCCCGCTGTGGTCGAGCTACCTCGTGCGGGTCTACATCTGGCGGCTCATCCTCGACGACAAGGGCATCCTCAACTGGACGCTCGGAAAGGTCGGCCTCCCGGCGGCGAACATCGGCTACTCGAACTGGGCCGTCTGGCTCATCTTCACCTACGTGTGGCTGCCCTTCATGGTGCTCCCCGTGTACGGCGCGCTCGAGCGCATCCCCGAATCGTACGTCGAGGCCTCGCGCGATCTGGGCGCAGGCGGGTTCACCACCTTCAGGCGCGTCGTGCTCCCGCTCGCGCTCCCAGGCGTGGTCGCCGGCTCGATCTTCACCTTCTCGCTGACGCTCGGCGACTACGTCACCCCGCTCCTCGCCGGCGGGGCCTCGTCGCAGTTCATCGGCAACGTCGTCTACAGCCAGATCGGCTCCGGTGACGTGCCTTCTGCGGCCGCGTTTGCCGTCGTTCCGCTCGCCGTCATGGGCGTCTACCTCTTGATCGCGCGCAAGCTCGGCGCATTCGAGGCGTTGTAGTGGAGCAGCGCTCGACCCGCATCGGGCTCGCCGTCTGGTCGACCCTCGTCGTCCTCTTCCTCTGGATCCCGCTCGCGCTGATCATCCTCTACGCGTTCAACAAGTCGAACGTGCAGAGCTGGCCGATTCCTGCGTTCACGACCCACTGGTTCCGCGCCGCCTGGACGTCGGAGGTCAGAACCTCGTTGTGGCTGTCGGTACGGGTCGGGCTGATCGCCACCGGCATCGCGCTCGTCCTCGGCTCTGCGGCGGCCTTCGGCGTCGCCCGGTTCCGGTTCTTCGGCCGGGAGGCCGTGTCGTTCCTCCTCGTCCTCCCGATCGCGCTGCCGGGAATCGTCACCGGCATCGCCCTGAACGCGGCCTTCGTCGCCGGCAACATCAACCTCTCGCTCTGGACGATCGTGGTCGGCCATGCGACCTTCTGCGTCGTGATCGTCTACAACAACGTCCTCGCCCGGCTCCGGCGGTCGTCGCCGTCGCTGATCGAGGCCTCACAGGACCTCGGCGCCGACGGCTGGCAGACCTTCCGGTTCGTCATCTGGCCGGTCCTCTCGACCGCGCTCGTGGCCGGGGGTCTGCTCGCGTTCGCACTGTCGTTCGACGAGGTGATCGTCACGACGTTCACCGCGGGAGCGCAGAACACGATCCCCCTCCTCATCCTCGGCTACATCCGTCTCGGCCAGCAGCTTCCCGTCGTGAACGTGATCGCGTTCGCGATGATCGTCCTGACGGCGATTCCCGTCCTGCTCGCGCAGCGGCTGATGCGCGACACAGGCGTTCTCCGTCGTTCCGCCGGTAACGTCACCGAGGCCGTAGAGTCGGCCCAGATCACCGCAGTCTGAACAGGAGGGTTCGATGAGCGCGACGAAGACGGAGTACAAGTGCTTCATCGGCGGCGAGTGGAGCGACGCCGCCTCCGGCGAGACGATGGAGGTGATCAACCCGGCGACGGGGCAGGTCGTCGCCGAGGTGCCGAAATGCGGCGCCGAGGACGTCGACCGCACGGTCGCGGCGGCCAAGAAGAGGCTGCCGGAGTGGCTCGACGTGACGCCGAAGGAGCGGTCGGAGCTCCTGCACAGGCTGGCCGACGTCCTGGACGAGAACGCCGAGGAGCTCGCCCGGCTCGAGTCGCTCAATGTCGGCAAGCCGCTGATGGCGTCGCGGGACGAGATCCCCTTCTGCGCCGACAACCTGCGCTTCTTCGCAGGCGCCGCCCGGCACCTCGAGGGGAAGTCGGCGGGCGAGTACATCGCCGGTTACACGTCGATCATCCGGCGCGAGCCGCTCGGCATCGTCGGCGGCATCTGCCCGTGGAACTACCCGTTGATGATGGCGGTCTGGAAGATGGGGCCGGCTCTGGCCGCGGGCAACGTCCAGATCCTCAAGCCGTCGGAGCAGACGCCGCTGTCGCTGCTGCGGTTCGTGCAGCTCGCGCAGGAGGTGATCCCGGCCGGCGTGCTGAGCGTCGTCACGGGCGACGGCGTGCCCGCCGGCGAGCGGATCGTCGCGCACCCGGACGTGCGGCTCGTCTCGCTCACCGGCGATGTGTCGACGGGCAAGCTGATCGCGAAGAACGCGGCCGACACGCTCAAGCGCGTCCACCTCGAGCTCGGCGGCAAGGCGCCGATGGTCGTCTTCGACGATGCCGACCCGGCGGCGGTCGCGGCCGGGATCCGGCTCGCCGGCTACTGGAACTCCGGCCAGGACTGCACCGCCGGCTCGCGCGTGATCGCGGGGCCGAAGATCTACGACAGGCTGCTCGAAGAGCTCGTGCCCCAGGTCGAGTCGCTCAAGGTCGGCGATCCGATGGAGAGCGACGAGATCGAGATGGGGTCGGTCATCTCGCAGGCGCAGCAGGAGCGGATCCTCGGCTTCCTCGAGCGGGCCGAGAGCGCGACCGTCCTCACCGGCGGCGGAACGAACGGCAGCCGCGGCTTCTTCGTCCAGCCGACGGTCGTGACCGACGTGAAGCAGACGGACGAGATCGTGCAGGACGAGGTCTTCGGGCCCGTCGTGACGGTGCAGAGGTTCGCCGACGACGACGAGGCGATCCGCTGGGCCAACGACGTCCGCTACGGACTGGCCGCGTCGGTCTGGACGCAGGACGTCGGCCGGGCGCTGAACGCGGTGAAGCGGCTCCAGTTCGGCACGGTGTGGGTCAACGACCACCTGCTCCCGATCGCCTCGGAGATGCCGCACGGCGGCTACAAGCAGTCGGGCTACGGCAAGGACATGTCCGCGTACTCGATGGAGGAGTACACCCAGATCAAGCACGCGGCGATCAAGCTGGCGTGACGCCGCCGCGCGGGGGCACTGACCCCTGGTGCCAGGCACGGTGCCTGGCACCAGGGGTCCCGCCGGCAGGCCTGATGGCAACACCCACCCACTCGAGCGCCCTGAGCGGTCGACGCCGTCCCGCCTGACGAAAACCGTTCTTGTTCGTCTTATCTAGGCAGACGTAGGCTGCAAGTACTCTGTTCTCCGACCCGGAGGTCGTGCGTGACCGCTGACGAGCTGGACTCGGCGACCGAGGTCGCCGAGCGGTTCCTCGACAACATCGAGACCGTCGTGCACGGCAAGCGGGAGCAGATCAAGCTCGTCGTCGCCGCGCTCATGTGCGGCGGGCACGCGCTGCTCGAGGACGTACCCGGAACCGCCAAGACCGTGCTCGCGCGCTCGATCGCCGGCTCGATCCAGGGCGCTCATTCGACGCGCATCCAGTGCACGCCCGACCTGCAGCCGACCGACGTCACCGGGCTGTCGATCTTCAACCAGCGCGAGCGCGACTTCGAGTTCCGGCCGGGTCCCGTGTTCGCGAACATCGTTCTCGTCGACGAGATCAACCGGGCGATGCCGAAGACCCAGTCGGCGCTGCTCGAGGCGATGGCGGAACAGCAGGTCACCGTCGACGGCGAGACGCGCCGGCTCAGCGAGCCGTTCCTCGTGATGGCCACGCAGAATCCGATCGAGTACGAGGGGACGTTCCCGCTCCCCGAGGCGCAGCTCGACCGCTTCTTCGTGAAGACGACGCTCGGCTACCCGGACGCCGAGCACGAGGCGCAGATCGTGGACGAGCAGCTCGGCGGGCATCCACTCGCGCGCCTCGCGCCGGCGATCGACCTCGCCGACGTGGCGCTGCTGCGTGCGTCGATCGCGGGTGTCTTCGTGCACGAGGCGGTCGGGCGCTGGATCGTGGAGCTCGTCCGCGCCACGCGCCGTCTCGACATCGTCGCGATCGGCAGCTCGGTGCGCGGCTCGCTCGCGCTCAACCGGGCCACGCGCGCGTGGGCCGTCCTGCACTCACGCCGCTACGTCACGCCGGAGGACGTGGAGCAGCTGTTCGTCCCCGTGCTGATGCACCGCATCCTCTTCCGGCCGAGCTTCCTCGCCGAGGTACGCGATCGCGGCTGGGAGGCCACGAGCCTGGAGGTGCGCGAGCGGTGCCTGGAGGTGGCGCCGAAGCCCGGCTTCGACATCGACCTCGACGTGCCGGCGACCGTGACCGCCTAGGAGGACGGTAGTGGCAGCCGTCTTCCCGCTCGTCCCGCGGCGCCGCGTGATCGGGCTCGCGTTTGGAGGCGTGCGCAGCGCCCGGCGCGGCGTCGGCTCGGACGTCGCGAGCGCGCGGGAGTACCGACCGGGGGACGACGTGGCGTGGATGGACTGGGCCGCGTCGGCGAAGCTCTCGGCCGCCCGTGGCTCGGACGAGTTCATCGTGCGTGAGCGATTCGCCGACGAGGCGCCGCGCGTCGTCGTGCTCGCCGACCGGCGCCCGTCGATGTCGATGCGCGCGTCGGCGGTGCGGCCGCTCGACAAGCCGCAGTCCATCCTCACCGCGCTCGAGCTGATCGGAGCAAGCGCCCGGCATGCGCGCAGCCTCACCGGCTACCTCGACTATGCGACGGGAGAGCCGTACTGGCGCCCGCCCCGCACCGAGCAGCGCGCCGAGAGGGGAACCTTCGAGCGGTCGTTCCACGCCCCGCCCGAGACGGTCTCGCTCGGGCTCGAGTTCCTCGGCGAGCACCGGCGCGACCTGCCGACGCAGGCGTTCGTCTTCGTCCTGTCGGACTTCGTCGTGCCGCCGGACCTTCGTGTCTGGCAGCGTGCGCTCGAGCATCGCTGGGAGGTCGTGCCCGTGTTCATCCAGGACCCGCTCTGGGAGCGCACCTTCCCCGATGTCGGCGGCATCAGCGTCCCGTACGCGGACCCGGCGACCGGCCGGGTCGTCCCGGTCTACCTCTCGCGGCGCGAGGCCCGGCGGCTGCGCGACGGGCACGAGCGGCGCTGGGACGAGCGCGTCCGCGACTTTCGCTCGCTCGGGCTCGAGCCGGTCGCGGTGCACTCGCACGACCACGCCGAGATGCTCGCCGCGTTTCTCCGGTGGGCCGACCTGCGCCTGATGTGGCGCGGAGCCGTCGCATGAAGCGCCTGGCCCTGGCGGCCGCGCTGATGCTGGCCTCGGCGTCGTCGGCCGTCGCCGGACTGCCCTTCTACCCCTCCGGCTCGGTCGTCGGCGAAGGCCAGCCGCTGAAGGCGTACGCGAACGTGACGCCGCAGGTGCATCTCTTCGGCGACGCGGTCGTCGCACGGCTCGCAGTCATCGCGGACACGAAGTTCGTCGACCCGGCCCGGTTGCGGGTCACGACGAGCTTCAAGCCGTACCTCGCAGCCGGAGGGCCGGTCGTCCTGCGCCTGCACTCCGGTCGCTTCGCCCAGGTGACGTGGACGTGGACGCTTCGCTGTCTCACGTCGCCCTGCGTGCCGCGACAGCCCCCGAGCGAGAAGTACCACGTCTTCCACTTCGCGCTCGTCCACATCGACTACGTGACGAAGGCCGGCAGGCGGGCCTACGGGATCACCGCGAGCTGGCCGCCGGTCGAGGTGCTCTCGCAGGTGAGCCCCGCGTCGGAGAACGCGCTCGTAGGGGACGAGCACATCAGCTGGCAATCCCACATCACCCCGGTCGCCTCGCCCACGTTCCGCATCTCGCCGACGCTCCTCTTCTGGCTGGCGCTCGGGCTCGGCGCGACGGCACTGCTGGCCGCCGCCGGCCTCGGACGGAGCTGGTACCTGACCGTGCGGCCGCGGCAGGTGACGGCCCCGGGGGCGGTGGACTCGAAGACGACGCTCGAGCGAGCCCTGGCGTTGCTCGCGTGGGCGCACGAGCGCGGCGACGAGACGCTCGAGCGGAAGGCGCTCGAGCGCGTCGCAGGCGAGCTCGACGTCGAGGCCCCGCTGCCGGCGGCCGACGAGCTCTCGCGCACGGCCCGCGAGCTGGCGTGGTCGGCCAACCTGCCCGGCGACGAGGAGGTCGAGACGTTCGCCGAGCAGGCACGCGAGAGCGGCCGGCACGGTGACGACGAGGAGTTTGCGCCGTGAGGCTGCCGTCGCTGCACCGTGGCGGCGCCGTCCCGCTCGCCGACCTGCCACGCCTACGGCGCCCGGCGACGCGAACGTCGCTGCTCCGGATCGGCCTCGCTCTTGCGCTCGCCGGGACGCTCGGTGCGATCGTGCTGGACGCCCGGTCCGCAGGCAGCGGCCGCGCGGCCGTGCTTCCGGAGGGGGCGACGACCGGGATGGTCGCGCTCGACATGTCGGCGAGCATCTCCGGGCCGGTGTTTGCGCGCGTCGCGACGGTCCTGAAGGGGATCGTGAACGCGAACCAGTCGATCGGGCTCGAGATGTTCTCGGACACGGCCTATGAGCTGCTCCCGCCGAACTCCCCTCCGGGGGCGCTGCTCCAGTTCGTCCCCTTCTTCGTCCCCGTTCGCTACGCGCAAGGAGCGCCGGTCTTCACGCAGTCGCCCTGGGATCTGTTCAGCGGCGGCACGCGGATCGCCTCCGGACTGGTCGGGGCGGAGCGTGCGCTGCGGCGGGCGCACGTCGAGCACGGCTCGATCCTGATCGTGAGCGACCTCGACGACGCTGCCGCCGACGTGCCGCTGCTGTCGGGCGAGGCGTTGCGGCTACGGCGCGAGCACATTCCCGTGCGGATCGTCCCGCTCTACGCCGACCCGGTGAACGTGCGCCTGTTCGCGACGCTGTTCGGGCAGAAGGCGTTCGTCAGCCCGAGCGTCTTCACGCACACGGCGACGCGACACGAGCAGCCGGTCGCCGCGTCGGCGCCGTGGGGCCTGCTCGCGCTCGGTCTCCTGCTCGTGCTGCTGCTCGCCGGCAACGAGCGCGTGAACACGCGGCTCGCCGTGAGGGAAGCGACATGACGAGCATCCGCCGGCATGCCGCCGGGCTTGCCGCTCTCGCGCTCGCCGCCGTCGCGACGATCCTCCTCCTGCTCGCCGTCGACGCGCGCGCGTGGCAGACGACGGTGTCGCGCGACGACATCCGCTTCCGGGCACTTCCGGCGCACCTGAAGCTCTGGAGCCCGCCCACCCTGCTTCCGGGCGATCCGGCCGGCGCGCTGATCGGCACCGGGGACGCGAAGGCCTACCGGCGCGCGCTGCAGCTCTTCTGGATCAGCCGGATCGGCGTCGACCCCGAGACGCGCGTCGACCTGCCGACGCTCCGCGCCCAGGCCCAGGAGACGCTCCAGCGGGTGATGCTGACCGGCGCGCGGGCGCAGGAGCGCTCGTCCGCCGCGAACCTGCTCGGGGTGCTCGTCGTGACGTCGCCCGCGCCCGGCACCGACCCGAGTGCGATCGCCGCGCTGCTGCGCCGCGGCGAAGGCTACTTCCAGCGGGCGATCGCGCTCGATCCCGCCGACGGCGACGCGAAGCAGAATCTCGAGCTCGTCCTCCGGCTGCGCAGGCCCGGCAAGGGCAAGATCGGTCGCGACGCGCGCGCCGGCTACGGCTTCGGGAAGGGGCGCGGTGCGACCCCCATCGGGAGCGGCTACTGATGGTGCCCACTCTCATCGGCGGCGTCTCCTTCCTGACGCCGCTCGACGCGCTGTTCGGGATTGCGGCCGCCGTGCCGCTCGCAGCGCTGCTCCTGTCCGAGCGCACGGCCGCACGGGTGCGCCGCGCGCTCGCGGTCTCGGCACCTCGGCACCGCCGAGTCGTTCCGGCGGCCGTCGCGCTCGTCCTTCTGGTCGCGCTCGTCGCCGCCGCGGCGGCCCAGCCGGTGGTCGTGCGCCAGCAGCTCGTAAGCGAGCGCGCCGACGCGCAAGCGTTCTTCGTGTTCGACACGTCGCTGTCCATGCAGGCCTCGACCGCTCCGGGACAACCGACGCGCCTGGCCCGCGCGAAGCGCCTCGCCCTGCGCCTGCGGGCGCGGCTGCCCGACCTCCCGGTCGGCATCGCGACGATGACCGACCGGACGCTCCCGAACCTGATGCCGACGACGGACGCCGCCCTGTTCGCACGGACGCTCAGACAGTCGGTGGCGATCGACAGCCCACCCCCGAGCCAGGCCTACCGCGGACGCGCAACGACGCTCGCGGCGCTCGCGCCGCTCGCCGATTCGCACTTCTTCTCGACCGGCGTCGTGCACCGGCTGCTCGTCGTCTTCACGGACGGCGAGTCGCAGCCGATCTCGCCGGTGCTGAAGATCTCGCTGGAGCGAAGCATCGAGCCCATCTTCGTCCACGTCTGGTCGCCGCACGATCTGATCTACGACCGGGCGGACGGCCGCAAGCCGGATCCCGGCTATGCGCCCGACCCGACGAGCGCGGACGCGCTCGCCCAGGTCGCCACGCTCACCGGCGGCTCCTCGTACAGCGAGGCGCAGGTCTCGCAGATCGTCCGTGCGACCCGCGAGGCGGTCGGCTTCGCGAAGACGCGGAAGCACGTCAGCTCGTACGCGCGGATCGCGCTTGCGCCGTGGTTCGTCCTCGGCGGCATCCTCCCGCTCGGCTTCCTGCTCTACCGGCGCAACTTCTAGGCCTCGCGAGGTGCGCCGCACCTCGCTCGCGAAGGTGTTGTGCTCCGCAGAGCGCTCGGCGGCCGAGCCGCCGAGCTCTTGAGCTGCTGAGCGACAGGTACCGGTGGCGCTCCAGGACAGGCGCCAGTCCTGCCGTGGCCGTGCCGGCGGTCAGGAGGAGGCGTCGTGCTCGACGTCGGCGAGTTGCTCGTACAGCCGCCACCGCTCGTCGACGTCGTGCTGCTCGGCGGCGGCGAGCTCTGCCGCCTCGCCCGGGTTGGCGCGGGCGAGAATCGCGAACCGGTTCTCCTTCGCGGTGAACTCGGCGACCGGGATCTTCGGCGGGCGCGAGTCGAGCTGGAAGGGATGGTCGAGCCGCGGGTCGTAACGGTAGAGGGGCCAGTAGCCGGAGTCCGCCGCCTCCTTCTGATGCGCCATGGCGGTCGCCATCTCGATCCCGTGGGCGATGCAGTGGCTGTAGGCGATGATGAGCGAGGGGCCGGCGTACGACTCCGCCTCGGCGAACGCCTTCACGGTCTGCGGGTTGTCGGCTCCGAGCGCGACCTGGGCGACGTAGACGTTGCCGTAGCCGGCCGCGATCAGGCCGAGATCCTTCTTCGCCGTGTGCTTGCCGCCGGCCGCGAACTTCGCGACGGCGCCGCGCGGAGTCGACTTCGACGCCTGGCCGCCGGTGTTCGAGTAGACCTCGGTGTCGAGCACGAGCACGTTGACGTCGCGGCCGGAGGCGAGGACGTGGTCGAGCCCGCCGAAGCCGATGTCGTAGGCCCAGCCGTCGCCGCCGACGATCCAGACCGACTTCTCCACCAACGCGTCCGCAAGGGTGGCGAGCCGCCTTGCCGCGGGCTCGTCGAGCCCTGCGAGGATCGCCTTCAGCCCCGCGACCCGCTCGCGCTGCGCGGCGATGCCGGCCTCGTCCGACTGGTCGGCCGAGCTCAGCGCGTCCTTCAGCTCGGCGGGGATGCGGCCGTTCAGCTCGCCGAGGAGCCTGCGCGCCTGCTCGGCCTGCTGGTCGAGTGCGAGCCGCATGCCGTAGCCGAACTCGGCGTTGTCCTCGAAGAGGGAGTTCGCCCAGGCGGGGCCGCGCCCGTCGGCGTTCTTCGTCCAGGGCGTCGTCGGCAGGTTGCCGCCGTAGATCGAGGAGCAGCCGGTGGCGTTCGCGACGAGCAGGCGATCGCCGAAGAGCTGCGTCAGCAGCTTCAGGTAGGGCGTCTCGCCGCAGCCGGAGCAGGCGCCGGAGAACTCGAACAGGGGCTGCAGCATCTGCGAGCCCTTCACCGTCGCGGGCTGCACGAGCGCCCGGTCGATCTCGGGGATGGTGAGGAAGAAGTCCCAGTCCTCCCGCTCGCGGTCGCGGTGCTCTCCCTTCGGCAGCGAGTCGAGCGACTTGTGCTCGGGATTCGCCTTGTCCTTCGCAGGACAGGTCTCGACGCAGATGCGGCAGCCCGTGCAGTCGTCGGGCGAGACCTGGATCGTCATCAGCATCCCCGGCAGGTCCTTCGCGCGCCACTCCTTGGAGCGAAAGCCCGCCGGGGCGCCCGCAAGCGCGGCCGGCTCGTAGACCTTCATCCGGATCGCGGCGTGCGGACAGACGAGCGCGCACTTTGCACAGTCGATGCAGAGCGTCTCGTCCCAGATCGGCAGCTCGTCCGCGAGGTTGCGCTTCTCGAAGTGGGCGGTGCCGAGCTGGAACGTCCCGTCGACCGGCATGGCACTCACCGGCAGCGCATCCCCCTCGCCGGCGATGAGCGCACGCAGGAGGTCGGGCACGCCCTCGGCGACCGGAGGGGAACCGTTCGTCGCCGAGGGCGCGCGCCGGATGTCGACCTCGTGGAGGGAGTCGAGCGCAAGGTCGACAGCGTGGAAATTACGTTGCACGATCTCTTCGCCGCGTTTCGCGTACGTCTTTGCGATTGCCTCCTTGATCGCGCCGATCGCCCGCTTCTCGGGCAGGACGCCCGACAGCGCGAAGAAGCACGTCTGGAGGATGGTGTTGACGCGACCCGGCAGCCCCGCCTCGCGCGCGACGCGCTTCGCGTCGATCACGAACAGCCGCAGGTGCCTGTCGACGATCTGCGCCTGCACGCCGGCCGGCAGATGGTCCCATACGTCCGCCGGGCCGTACGGCGCGTTGAGCAGGAAGGTGGCGCCTTCGGCGGCGACGCCGAGCACGTCCATCCGCGAGAGCAGGTCGAACTGGTGGCACGCGACGAACTGCGCCTCCTCGATCAGGTACGAGGAACGAATAGGCCGCGGGCCGAAGCGGAGGTGGGAGACGGTCGTCGACCCGGACTTCTTCGAGTCGTAGACGAAGTACGCCTGCGAGTAGAGCGGCGTCGTCTCGCCGATGATCTTCGCGGAGTTCTTGTTCGCCCCCACCGTGCCGTCGGCGCCGAGGCCGTAGAAGACACAGCGGACGACGTCGTCGGCCTCGGTGCGGAACTCCGGGTCGTACACGAGGCTCGTGTGCGAGACGTCGTCGTCGATACCAACCGTGAAGTGCCGCGCCGGCGACGTTGCCGCGAGCTCGGCGTAGACGGCCGCTGCCATCGCGGGGGTGAACTCCTTCGAGGCGAGCCCGTAGCGACCGCCGAGCACGCGGCCCGGGAGCCGGTCCTGCTCGATCAGGGCCGACACGACGTCCTCGTAGAGCGGCTCGCCGACGGCGGCGGGGTCCTTGCTGCGGTCGAGGACGGCGAGCGCCTTCGCCGTCGCGGGCAGCGCCGCGGCAAGCGAGGCCGCGTCAAACGGGCGGTAGAGGCGCACCTTGAGCACGCCGACCCTCTCGCCTCCTGCCATGAGCTTCTCGACCGTCTCCTCGACCGCGCCGGAGCCGGAGCCCATCAGCACGATCACACGCTCCGCGTCGGGCGCGCCTGTGTAGTCGAACGCGTGATAGTGCCGCCCGGTCAGCTCGGCGAACCGGGTGAACGTCTCGTCGACGATCGCGGCCGTCGCCGCGTAGAACGGGTTCGCGGCCTCACGCGACTGGAAGAAGACGTCAGGGTTCTGCGCGGAGCCACGGATGACGGGATGATCAGGGCTCAGCGAGCGCGCCCGATGCTCGCTCACGAGGTCGTCGTCGACGAGCGCGCGCAGCTCGTCGTCGCCGAGGCCCTCGATCACGTTCACCTCGTGCGAAGTGCGGAAGCCGTCGAAGAAGTGGACGAAGGGGACGCGGGAGCGCAACGTCGCCGCCGTCGCGATCGCGGCGAAGTCGTGCGCCTCCTGCACGTCGGACGAGCAGAGGAACGCGAAGCCGGTGCCGCGCGCGGCCATGACGTCGCTGTGGTCGCCGAAGATCGAGAGCGCGTGCGTGGCGAGCGAGCGCGCGGCGACGTGCATCACGAACGGCGTCAGCTCGCCTGCGATCTTGAACATGTCCGGGAGCATCAGCAGCAGTCCCTGCGACGCCGTGAAGGTCGTCGTCAGCGAGCCGGCCTGGAGCGCTCCGTGGACGGCGCCGGCCGCCCCGCCTTCGGACTGCATCTCGATCACCGCCGGGACGTCGCCCCAGAGGTTCGCCATCCCCTTCGCCGACCACTCGTCGGCGAGCTCGCCCATCGTGGAGGCGGGCGTGATCGGGTAGATGGCGATCACCTCGCTCGTCTTGTGCGCGACGAGCGCGGCGGCTTCGTTTCCGTCGAGGACGAGGCGCTGGCGACTCACGGCTCAAGCGTGGCGGAGGAGCGCGGGACCCGCATCGGTGGACGGCTCGGAGTGGGTTCCGTACTAGCCCGCAGGCTTGTCGACGCCTGGATCCAGAACGAGCTCGAACGGCGGCTCCTGCGTCTGGACGGGCACATCTCGGATCCCCGCCGCGCAGACGCGAAACCCGCTGCAGCCGGGCCGCCCCGTCCGGAGGTCCGAACTCTTGCTAGCCGTTCGGGAGGCTTTGCGCGCGGACGGAGGCCCATACTGGGAGCGTGGTGGGGCGTCTCCCGACCGGCATCCTGTATCGCTTCCTCCTCGCGCTCTCCGTCGCGGCCGCGTTCAGTGCCATGGTATGGGCCGGCACCCGCGCATGGGCGTCCGACAAGCCGGCCGGCCGTTCGATCCCGGCCAAGGATTTCGTCTGGGGCGACAGGGTGCCCCTGTCGAAGGCGATGCTCGCTCAGTGGCTGCGTGCGCACGGCGGGAGCTACAGCACCTGGGCGAGCCGGCATCCCGCCGCGGCGCTCCGCCTGGCCGAGTAGCGATCTAACTCAGGTCGTTCGGGATCAGCCGCGGGCCGGTGATCCGCGTCGCGACAGCGGCGAAGACCGCGTCGAGCCCGGACACCGACTCGTTGTCGAAGAACGTGTCGGGACGCGAGGCGATCTGCTGGAGGGCGCTGTACGCGGTGATCGCGGGCGACTCGGCCTTCGGGTTGTTCGCATTCGTGGGGCTCTGGTACACGACGCACGCGTTCGAGCTGCCGCCCGCGCCCTGCAGCGTGTAGCCGATGGAGAAGATCGTCGTGCCGGCCGCCTTCGCGATGCCGGCGGACGTGACGCCCTGGTGGCAGGGCTGCGTCCGGTACGGCGAGTTCGCCGGGTAGTACGTCGGGCCCGTGTTCGCAGCGCCGTCGGTGAAGAAGACGATGTAGCGGAGCGCGCCGGGACGTCCGTCGGCTGCGAGCTCGGCCTGCGCCGCGTCGATCGCGTTCGCGTAGGAGGTCGAGCCGCCTGCATGCAGGCAGTCGATCGTCGAGACGAGCGTCGACGAGTGGTCGAGCACGCCGTTCTTCTGGTAGTTCGACGTGAGCGGGACGACGAGCCACTTCGACGACGAGGACGTGTACTCCGACCCGTCAGCCGTGGAGCAGCTCGTCTCCTTCGGCCCGACCGGCGGGAGGATGACGAGGCCGACGTTGTCGAGCGTCGGGTCGAGCGAGCTCAGCATCGTCTCCATCCCCGACTTCGCACTGTTCAGCTTCGTGCAGCTTGGATCGTTCGCGCCGCTGAAGGTCTCGCACATCGAGCCCGTCCGGTCGAAGACCGCGACGATGTCGGCGCGACGATCGGCGCACGGCCCGCAGGCGGTCGAACGCACGTGAATCGAGATCGAGTTGACGCCGAAGAGGCGCAGGAAGAACGTGCTCGAGCTGGCAGACTCGTCGACGACGACGGCGTTGTCCGGCGCGCAGCCCGGCAGCGAGGCGACGCACTTCTCCGTGACCGTCTGCTGGATACCGGTGATGCCGCTGCTCGGGACGGCGTTCTTCGAGCCGGCCGTGGAGCCGTACTGCGTCGCGACGCTCGTCGCACCCGCTGTGTCGGGTAGCTGCGAGGCGCCGGCGAGCGCCGCCGCGTCGGCCGAGCTCTGCAGCGTCCGCTGCGAGTAGTACGCATAGCCGATGTCGAGCGAGAGGCCGAGCATCCCGAGCAACGGGATGAGCGCGACGACGACGAGGGCGATCACCTGCCCCGCCTCCTGGCGCAACGTCACGCGGCCGAAACGACGGGCAAGCAAGCGCTTCTTGGTCACGGGTCCTCCCCCAGGTGGTTCCGTCGGCGGAGGCCGCAACGCCCGTCAATGCGTGATGACGCCATCATCGGCTCGTCCGGGGGGCGGGCGCGTCCCCGGATAGAGGGAATCGAAAGGGTGAACCGGCGGGGAGAACCACCGATGCGGGGATTCCGTCAAGTGCCGGTCCGGCGCCACGATGCGTGCCAATCGCCCCTGCGGCTCTAGGAGGACGGAAATGCCTGCGGATCTCTTGCGGCACCTGTACCCGGCCACGGCCGGCTGCTCCAGCCTGACACTGCGCCTGCTCGAGGCACGGATCTCCCCGGCACCGGCCGCGCCCCGGCGCGGCTAGGAGCCTGGGCTCCCGCTACTTGGAGGTCGTCTGCGGATGGTGCGTCTGGAGGACGTGCGAGACGTCCGGCCAGGGGTAGAAGGCCAGGTGGACGAGCAGGATCGCCAGGCCTGCGACGATCACGAGGGCGATGAAATGGAGCCGCCGCTCGAGGTTCGCGATCGTCCGGAATAGGGTCGGAAAGGGCACGTCCCACGCGCCGGCGGCCGCGATCAGGCTCGGCACGATCAGACCCCAGAACGCGATCAGCGGATAGAGGACGTAGGCAAGGTCCCATTTCCCCCGTGCCCGTTCGGCGGCGAGGACGCTGCCGACGATCACGACGGCGAGCGCGATCGGGAAGTACCAGTACGGCGAGACGACCGCGGAGGAACGGTCCGGCCGCGTGGTGAAGCGGCCTCCATTCGTGCGTCCGCGCCGGCCGTGGACGCCGACCGTGCTCGGCGCGAGCAGCGGGCTCGCCACCGCATGGCCGGCGACGAAGACGATGACTGCGACGACGATGAGCGCGGTCGGGCTCCACACCCACTCGAGCTCCCCCACCGTTCCGGAGATCGTCGGCCACGGAGCCGTGTTGTCGACCGCGGCGGTGAGCTCGGGAACGGCGATCGTGAGGGCGATGAGCGACCAGACGCCGTACCCCCAGGCCTCGTCGCGCGTGACGCCCTCGAACCGGCCGCCCAGCCAGCGCCTGAAGCGGCGGGGCAGCGGCCACCAGAGCAGAAGCAGCAGCGGCCGCAGCAGCCGGCGCCAGAGCACACGGAAGAACGGCTGCACGACGTGCAGCCACCACCACGGCGGGTGTCCGCCCGCCTCGCCGGGCCGCTCGAGCATGTGCGGGACGTTACGACCTTTGGTGACGAAAGTCCACAGGCGGCCGAGACCTGCTAGAGCCAGTCCTCGCTGTCGGCGTCGGCGAGTTCCGCTCCGCCGCGTTGCAGGCGCCACCAGAGCGTCGGGAGCGCGACGAGCAAGAGCGCGAGGAAGACCGGATCGGCGAGGCCGAGCGAGAGCCAGAGCGCGGCGACCGCGACGAAGAGGCACCCACGGGCGACGCGATCGGCCCAGGCCGTGCGCGACGTCGCGCCGACCCACCTGCGGGCGAAGGCGACTCTGGCGGCCAGGGTGGGCTCGACGACCGGTTCGGCGTCGTCGACAGCGAGGACCTCTTGGGGCACGCCGATCCATTCACGAGCGGGGACGACCCTCGCCGGCTCCGCGTGCTCGACGACCGGGACGTCGTGAACGGCCTCGCTCACGGGAGCGAGCTCGTCGTCCTCGTCCTCCTCGTCGGCCACTGAAACGGCTGCCGCGGCGACGCTCGGCGCCGACAGCAACGGGACGGCGACGGCGGAGGCGGAGGCGGCGAAGGCCGGGCTCGGGCGCCGCGGCTCGACGGCGGAGTATTCCTGCACACCGGACTTCCACGTCACCGGGTTGAATCCGAACAGCTCGACGAGCGCCGGACCCTCGGGGGGCACGGGCGGGTAGGACCAGACCGCCTCGATGTCGCCGCCCCCCGTCTCGAAGATGGCGAGGCTCGGCGTCCCCTTGCGCGAGGGATCTTCGCGGTTGAGCCAATCGAAAGCGAAATCGACGGCGTCGAGAAACTCCGGAATGCCACTGGCGAGATCCGCCGGTGGTCCCTGCTCCGGGAGCAGTTTCACCGCAAAGCTTCGTTCCTTCTGCCAGGCCGCATGGCGTGACTCACCAGCCATGCTCGTTCCCCCTCCGATTGTCACCGATCATGCCCGGGCCAACGCCCCGCGGCCATCACTTGAATGCGTGACTTTCGATAAGAGCGGTGGAGGTCAGCGCCCGTAGCGCCGTTGCAGCCGAGTCTCCGTCCTTCGTGCGATCCACGGCATGTACCAGCGGAAGATCAGCCACACGAAGGGCGCAACAGCCGCAGCCTCGATCAGGCCGGTCTTGACGGGCACGGCCATGATCGCGTTGACGATCAGCGCCACGGCGGTCGTCAACAGGGGAAACGGCAACGCCCAGAGCCAGGGGTGGGCGCCGTACCGTGCCCTGTTCCGCCTCACGCGTGCAAGCGCCTTGCGTCCGCGGTCCTGCCTCGCCCGCCCGGAAGGCATCAGAAGGGGCCGGCGGAGAGCGACGTATTCACCTTTGTGACAGGCACGCCGCTCGTGAGATCGACCACGAGCTCACAGCTGCGCTGACCATCGACGAAGACGACGCAGCGGAAATGCCAGCCGCGCAGCGTCAAGCCGGTGAGCTGGTTCACCGCCGGCACCGAATAGGCATAGCTGACGAGGTGCGCACGCCGATGCACACCGGGACCGGGATCGGGCACAGGAGCGGAAGCGAACGTCCATCGAAGGTAGCCCCGCGGCCGGACGGAGGCCCGCCGCGAAGCCGACGCACCGGCGGCGGCGAGACCGAGAGGCGCCTACCGGAGTCGAACCGGTGTACCAGGTTTTGCAGACCTGTGCCTAACCACTCGGCCAAGGCGCCCAGCGGCCCCATCGTACCCGGGGGCCGGGTCAGCCCAGGACATCGTCGAGGAACGCGGCCATCCGCGTGAACGCGTCGATCCGGTTCGAGAGCTTCTGGATCATGTGCCCCTCGTCCGGATAGACGACGAGCTCGCACCGGATCCCCTTCGCGCGGAGCACGCGCGCGATCTCCTCCGACTCCGACAGCGGCACGCGCGGGTCGTTCGCCCCGTGCTGGATGAAGAGCGGCGCGCGAATCGCATCGACGTGGGTGATCGGCGACGCTTCCGTCAGGAACTCCCGGTCGTGCTCGAGCGACCCGTACTCGCGCTCCCGCGCCGCTCGCCGGTACGGCGACGTGTTCTCGAGGAACGTGACGAAGCTGGAGATGCCGACCGACTCGAGCCCCGCAGCCCACCGCTCCGGCTGGAACGCGAGCCCCGCCAGCACCATGTAGCCGCCGTAGGAGCGGCCGTACAGCACCGCGCGCGCCGCATCGATGTCGGGCCGTGCGTCGAGCCACGCGTGCAGCGCAGCCAGGTCGCGCACCGAGTCGAGCCTCAGCCGCACGTCGTCGAGGTGCTCGTATCGCTTCCCGTACCCGGTCGAGCCGCGCACGTTCGGCACCGCCACCGCATAGCCGCGCGAGACGAGATGCTGCGTCAACGGCGCGTAGTTCACGTGCCACAGCGGCTGCCACTGCGCCTCCGGCCCGCCGTGCACCATCACGACGACCGGGAACGGCCCCTCGCCCGGCGGTGTGAACAGGAACACCGGCACCGACTCGCCGTCGAAGCTCGCGAAGCGGTGCAGCGACGGCTCGACGAGCTGGGACGGCTCCACCCCGCACGGGCTCGTCGTCAACCGGCGCGTGTGCCCGGAGTCGAGCTCGTGCACGTACACGTCGAACGGCTCCGTCGGCGACGAGAACCCGAACGCGAGGAGCGAGCCGTCATGGGAGAAGACCGGCGACTCGACCACGCCGCGACCCGGCAGCGGCACCTCGATGCGCTGCTCGAACGTCTGCGGGTCGTGGAGCGTCAGCCGCGAGTAGCCGTCCTCGTTCGCGAGCACGAGCAGCGAGCGGCCGGCAGGGTCGGCAGCGCAGCGCAGATCCCATCGCGACTCGATCGGCCCCACCGCGAGCGTGTCCCTGCCCTCGTTCGTCGCCCACACGAGCGTATCGCCGACGAACACGGGCGTGAGGTACTCGGCCTGCTCGTCGTGCGGCGTCAGGTGCTCGATCGCGCCGCTCATGACGTCGACGAGGAAGAGGTCAGAGTCGCCGCTTCGCTCACCGAGCCGCTCCGCCACGACGCGCATCCCGTCCGCCGACATCGCCGCAACCGCGGTCAGGCCGCCGATCTCGAACGTGCGCTCCTCCCCGCTCGCGAGGTCGCGGACGACGACGTCGAAGTCGACGCCGTTGCGCCTGTTCGTCGAGTACGCGAGGAAGCGGCCCGCGGCGTGCGGCGACCCGTGGATGTAGCGCCGGTCGACGACGAGCGGCTCGCCGTCGGCGTACAGCTGGGAACGCTCGTTTCCGCCCTCGTCGATCTCGACGAGCAGGCGCCCGTCCGGCAGGAACAGGCCGCTCACCGGCTCGGCGTGGGCGGTCAGCTGCTCCATCTCGCCGCCCTCCACGGGGGCGGCGAAGAGCTGCTGCGTGCCCGGAGCGGTCGACGCGACGAGCAGCCGGCCTCCGTCGGAGGAGAACGACAGCGGCAGTGCCTGCCGCATCTCGAGGAGCGTCCGCAGCTCGACTACGCCGCTACCCCCGCGAGCTCCGGGATGATGTCGTCGCCGTACACCCGCAACGTCTCCTCCTGGCCGTGCGTCATCAGATAGATGTTGAACTGGTCGACCCCGACTGCCTCGAGCTCCTTCAGCTTGGTCTTGATCTGCCCGGTGTCGCCGATGACGCAGAAGCGGTCGCAGATCTCGTCGGTGACGAACTCGCCGTGCTTCGCGCCGACGCGAGAGTGCTCGTTGTAGTCGTAGAACTTCCGCGCCTGCACGAAGTCGGTGAGCGCCTTCGGCACCGAGCTGCCGTCGGCGCCATAGCGCTCGATCAGATCCATCACGTGATTCGAGACCATCGCAGGGAACCAGCGCACCTGCTCGCGCGCGTCGGCGAGATCGGCCGAGACGTGGCTCGGCGCGCCGACGATGCACCGCAGCTGGGAGGGATCGCGCCCCGCCTCGGCCGCGGCCTTCCGCGCGGTGTCCATGATCCAGCTGATGATCTCCGGGTCGGCGAGCTGGATGATCACGCCGTCACCGACGCGACCCGCGACCGCGAGCGCCTTCGGCCCGTAGCCCGCGACCCACATCGGAATCTGCGGCAGCTCGGGACGCACCCACTTCAGCTGCAGGTCCTTGTCGTTCCAGTGCACCTCGCGGCCGTTCATCAGCTCGCGGATCATCGCGATCCGGCGCTCGAACTCGGCCACGCGCACCGGCTGCTGGCCGATGTAGCGGCGCGCCGAGTCGCCGCGGCCGATGCCCATCACCATGCGCCCGTCCGACAGGTCGTGCAGCGTCGCGTACGCGCTCGCGAGCACCGTCGGGTCGCGCGTGCCAGGGTTGGTGACGAAGTGGCCCATCTTGATCCTCGACGTCTCCCGCGCGGCCACGGCCAGCAGCGGGACCGACTCCTGCCAGAGCACGTGAGAGTCGTACGTCCACGCATACCCGAACCCATGCTGCTCTGCGAGCTTGATCAGCTCGAGAAAGCGCGCGTAGGGCGGATCGGGCAGGACCGTGACGCCGAAGCTGAGCATGGAGCCTCCTTCGTCGGAAGGAGGCGAGCTTAGCGCGGCGTCGCGAACGCGGCGAGTGCCGCGAGCACGCCGGCGGCGACGAAGCCGATGCGCCCGTCTCCCGGGAGCGAGAAGGTGAGACCGACGAGCGGCGTGCCGGCCACGATCACGAGCGCCGCCCACGCGTTGATGTAGCCGACGGCCGCTCCCGGCGCCTCCGGCCGGGCGGCGGCCGCGCCGGAGAACGCCATCGCGAACGGCACGCCGGCCGCGAGCCCGACGACGGCCGCCGCGGCGAACAGCCCCGCTGCGGGCAGGGGCGCTGCGAGCGCGACCGCTCCCGCGCCGCCGAGCACGAGGCTCACTGCGACCCAGCGCGACGCGTCCGGGCGCCGGAGCAGCGAGCCACCCCAGATGCGCGTGAAGAAGCCGAGCAGCAGGGTCAGCGATCCCGCTGCCGCGGCGACGGCTTTCGAGTGCCCGTGATGCTCGAGCAGCGTCTCCACCCAGTTGCCGACGACGACGCTGAAGCCGAAGGACAGCGCGTGGATGGCCGCGAACCGGTAGAGCTTCGTGTCGCGCATCAGGCCGGAGTCGAGCCGCTCGCCCCTGTGGCGGGCGGTACGGGGCCCGGGCGGCGCAAGTGCGAGCGCGACCGTGCTGATCGCGGCGACGACGACCGCGCTCAGGTAGGGAGCGCGGAAGCCCGTCCAGTTCGCGAAGCCGGGCACGAGCGCGAGCGCGATGCCCGGGGCGAGCACCGACGCGCTGCCGTAGACGCCTTGCAGGAATGCCGAGCCGCCGCGGGAGCGCACGTAGTCGCTGCCCGAGACGAAGGCGAGGCCGGTGCCGAGACCGACGACCGCGCGCCCGAAAAAGGCGTACACCGGCTGCTGGGCGATCAGCGAGAGCGCGTTGCCGGCGGCGATCACGCCGAGCCCGGCGAGCGCGGTGCGCCGCGCGCCGAAGCGGTCGGCGATCCGGCCGCCGGGGATCTGCATCGACATGTGCACGACGAACTGGGCGGTCGTGAAGAGCCCGACCGTCGCCAGCCCGACGCCGTACGCGTGCGAGAGCCGGGTCGCGATCGCGCCGAGAGCGGTGATGTTCCAGCCGACGGTGAAGCCGACGCCGAGGCCGCCGACGGTCGCTCGCGTCCCGATGCCTGCTCCCCGCTCCACCCGCGCGAGCGTACGCCACACCGCGCCTTCACCAATTGCGAACTCGCTCCTCATCTCCGCCGGCTACCGTCGGCCCGATGCGCCTGCTCACCCTCCTCTCGGCCGCCGCGCTCGCCGGCGCGTCCCACCCCGTACCGGCCGCCGTCGAGCACCAGATCGCCGCGCTCAGGCACCCCTCCGGCCGCTGGGTGCGGCTCGTCGCCTCGAGCCAGGTTCCGCCCACGAAGCTCGCGGACGTCGGCCTCGGGACGGTCGTCGCCTCCGGCCGTCTCGTCCGCTAGCGCGGGCCGGATATCGTGAGCGGCGATGAGCGTCACGCCGTCCCTGACTCGCCGCAAGCACATCGCGCTCATCGCGCACGACAACCTCAAGGCCGACCTGCTCGACTGGGCGCGCTTCAACCGCGGCACGCTCGCGAAGCACGAGCTCCACGCCACCGGAACGACCGGGACGCTGCTCGCGGAGGAGCTCGACCTCGACGTGCACCTGTTCCTGAGCGGCCCGCTCGGCGGCGACCAGCAGATCGGCGCTGCGATCGCGGAAGGACGGATCGACTTCGTCATCTTCTTCTGGGATCCGCTCGAGCCGCACCCGCACGACGTCGACGTGAAGGCGCTGCTGCGCATCGCCGTCGTCTACAACGTCCCGATCGCGTGCAACCGCGCGACGGCGGACTTCGTCCTCTCGAGCCCGCTGCTCGCGACCGAGTACAACCCCGACCCGCGTACGGTCTAGTAGCGCCCCTTCAGGCAATACACGCCCGCTTCTGGCCGGCGATCACACGGCGCGCTGCCGCGTCCTCGGTCGCGCCCGTAGCGACAGCTACGAGCGCTCCCTGCGTCCTTGCATCGCTTGGTGCCCGCGACCCGGAAGCTAGACAGCATCACGTGAAGGGGCACTAGGACAGGCGCTCGAGGACGACGACGGGGATCACGCGCTCCGTCCTCGTCTGGTACTCGTCGTAGTGCGACCAGATCTCGTTCATCCGCCGCCACAGCCGCTCGCGCTCCTCCCCCTCGGCCGTGTGCGCGCGCGCCCGGAAGCGGTCGGCCTTCACCTGGACGCCCACCTCCGGCTCCGCGACGAGGTTGAGGTACCAGTCGGGATGCTGGGGGCGGCCGCCCTGCGAGCCGACAATGACGAGGTGCTCGCCGTCGCGGCCGAAGATGAGCGGCGCCGAGTACTCCTTGCCGCTCTTCCGGCCGGTGACGGTGAGGATGAGGATCGGCGCGCCCTCGCGCCAGATGTAACCGACCTCGCCGTCGGTCTCGACGTAGCGGCGGACGTGCTCGTCGCCGAAGAGCTGCTCCGGCGCGCTCATTCGCGCCCCTTCGGCGCCGGGAAGCCGCGACGGTTCCGTGACGGTGCCTGGCACCGTGCCTGGCACCGGGGGTCAGGCATAGCGTGCCATCGCCTTCGCCGCGAGGCGGTCGAGCGCCTGCACCGACAGCTCGAGATGCTCTTCTTTCGTGTCCTCGAGCTTCGTGTGCGAGAGACCGCGCAGCGACTGCACGAACAGCATCACCGTCGGAACGCCCGCACGCGCGACCTCCGCGGCGTCGTGCAGCGGGCCGCTCGGCAGCCGGTGCGACGTACCGGACACCTCGCGGATCGATTCGTCCGCGAGCTCGATCAGCCCCGGGTCGAACAGGATCGGCTCGATGCTCCAGATCCGGCTCCACGACACCTCGATTCTCTCCTCGCGCGCGAACCGCTCGCTCGCCTCCTGCGCGAGCGACAGGAGCCGCGCGAGCTCTGTCGCGCCGAGGTGCCGCTGGTCGAGCAGCTGCTCCGCCGTCTCGACGACCGACGTGACGATCCCCGGCTTGCAGACGACGCCGCCCGACGTGCATACGGCGCCATCCCCCACCTCGGCCGCGATCGGCCGGATCTCGAGCGCGAGCTTCGCCGCGCCGGCGAGCGCGTCGCGCCGCTGGCCCATCGGCGTCGAGCCGGAGTGCGCCGCCTGGCCCTTCCACGTCACCAGATGCCGCTCAACGCCGAAGGTGCCGAGCACCACGCCGAGCGGCAGCCCGAGCGACTCGAGCACCGGCCCCTGCTCGATGTGCAGCTCCAGATAGACGGCCGCGTGCGCGAGCTGCGAGCGCGCCTCGAGCGCACGGTCGAGGTCGACGCCGTGCTCGTGTAGCGCATCGGGGAGCGCGATCCCGTTCGCGTCGCGCCGCTGACGCAGCTCGTCCTGGTCGGCCATCGATCCCGCGGCGGCGGACGAGCCGAAGAGCGAGCGGCCGAAGCGTGCGCCCTCCTCGTCGGCCCAGTTGACGAGCCGCACCGTCAGCGGCGGCGCCCCCTCCGCAGCGATCCGGCGCAGCACCTCGACGCCGGCCATGACGTTGAGGGAGCCGTCGAGCCAGCCGCCGTTCGGCACCGAGTCGATGTGGCCGCCGAGCAGGAGCGCACGGTCGGACGCGCCGGCGAGCGTGAACCACTGGTTCCCCGCCTCGTCGATCTCCTCGACCGCGCCCGTGCCGGCGACCTTCTCGCGCAGCCAGCTGCGCGCCGTCTCCCAGGTGTCCGTCCAGGCGACCCGCTGCGCGCCGTCCTCGTCTCCCGTGAGCGCGCGCAGCTCTTTCAGCTCGGCGACGGTGCGCGAAGGGTCGAGCGCCATGAACCCGATCCTACAACCGACCCCGAGCGTGATAAGAACGTCCGGTGCCGGCCTCGCTCCTCCGCGCCGTCCGCCGCTCGCTCGAGGTCGGCGCCGTCCTGCTCGCGCTCGCGGGGCTCTGGGAGCTCTACCGCTGGAGCTGGACCACCGCCGGCTGGACGTGGCCGTTCGCCGTCGACTCGACGTCGATGCCGCACGTGTGGACGATCCTGAAGGCGTTCGGCCAACCGGCCCAGGTGAACCAGCCGGCGCTGATCACCATCCTCTTCCACAAGTCCCTCTTCACCGCGAAGGAGGCGGTCGTCGGCTTCGCGCTCGGCGCCGTCGTCGGCTTCGCGCTCGGGATCCTGTTCGCCCACTCGCGACTGCTCCAGCGCGGCGTCATGCCGTACATCGTCGCGAGCCAGACGATCCCGATCCTCGCGATCGCGCCCATGGTCGTCGTCTGGGTCAACCCGAAGCTGCCCGGCCCGTTCCAGGGCTGGGGCTCGGTCGCCGTGATCGCGGCCTACCTCACCTTCTTTCCGGTCACGATCAACACGCTGCGCGGCCTCCACTCCGCCGACGCACGCGCGCTCGAGCTGATGCGGACGTATGCGGCGAGCGCGTGGACCGTGCTCTGGAAGCTGCGCGTGCCCGCGTCGCTCCCCTACGTCTTCTCCGCGCTGCGGCTCGCCGCCACCGCGAGCGTCGTCGGCGCGATCATCGGTGAGCTGCCCTCGGGCCTGCAGAGCGGCCTCGGCGGCGCCATCCTCAACTTCAACCAGTACTACTCGATCGAGCCGCAGGAGCTGTGGGCGACGAACATCGTCGCCGCGCTCGTGGGCATCCTCTTCTTCAGCGTCGTCGTCGCGACGGAGAAGGCGATCGTGCGCAGAGCTCCCGAGAACGTGGCATGAGCTCCGACCTCGTCGTCTCCATCGCCGGCGTCACGAAGACGTTCCCGCGCGGCAACGTCACCGCACTCCAGGACATCGACCTCGCGCTGACGCACGGCGAGTTCGTCTCGCTGATCGGCCCCTCCGGCTGCGGCAAGTCGACGTTGCTGCGCGTGATCGGCGACCTGATCGAGCCCTCCGCCGGCACGGTGACGGTGAACGGGAAGACCGCGCGCCAGGCGCGGATCGACCGCGACTACGGGATCGTCTTCCAGGACGCCGTGCTCTTCGACTGGCGCACGGTCGCGAAGAACATCGCGCTGCCGCTCGAGATGCTCGGCTGGGACCGCGAGCGCCGCAAGGCGCGCGTCGAGGAGATGCTCGACCTCGTCGAGCTCGGCTCGTTCGGCGAGCATCATCCGTGGCAGCTCTCTGGCGGCATGCAGCAGCGCGTCTCGATCGCGCGCGCGCTCTCCTTCGAGCCGGCGCTGCTGCTGATGGACGAGCCGTTCGGCGCGCTCGACGAGATGACGCGCGAGCGGCTGAACCTCGAGCTGCTCTCGATCTGGGAGACGCTCGGCTCGACCGTGATCTTCGTCACCCACTCGATCTCCGAGGCCGTCTTCCTCTCGACGAAGGTGGTGGTCATGAGCCCACGGCCGGGGCGGATCGCCGGGACGATCGACGTCGACCTCCCCCGCCCACGCGCGGCCGAGACGCGTGAGGACCCGCACTACTTCGAGCTCGTCACCGCCGTGCGCGAGCTGCTGCGGAAGCGCGGCCAGCATCTTCTGCCCGAAGAGGAGCCGTTGTGAACGTCGCGCTGCGCCGCACCGGCGAGTGGACGCCCGCGATCGTCGTCTTCGTGCTCGCGATCGCCGCCTGGGAGGGCGCGATCGTCGCCTTCCACATCCAGCAGTTCCTGCTGCCGAAGCCGAGCGACATCGTCAGCTCCTTCTGGACCGACCGGCATACGCTCTGGCCCGCCGGCTGGTACACGTTCAAGGAGGCGCTCGGCGGCTTCGCCGGCGGCTCCCTCGCCGGCATCCTCGTCGCGACGCTGATCGGCCGCTTCAGGACGATCGGCCCGGCGGTGATGCCGCTCGCGATCGCGGCGAACGCGATCCCGATCATCGCCTTCGCACCGATCGCGGACGTGTGGTTCAACCCGCTCTCGCCGGTCTCGAAGATGGCGATCGCCGGCGTGCTCTGCTTCCTCCCCGTGATGGTCAACACGCTGCGCGGCCTGCAGCGCGCGAGCCCGCGCCAGATCGAGCTGATGCGCTCGTACGCCGCCTCCGACCTCGACATCTGGCGGCGGGTGCGCATCCCCACCGCGCTCCCGTTCGTCTTCACGGCTCTCAAGGTGTCGAGCGTCCTCGCCATGATCGGCGCGATCGTCGGCGAGTATTTCGGCGGCGCGTTCAACGCGCTCGGCGTGCTCATCCGCTCGGACGCCCAGATCCTCGACTTCCAGACCGCCTGGGCCGGGATCCTCGTCGCATCGCTGCTCGGGCTCGCGCTCTACGGCGCGGTCGCGCTGCTCGAACGCATCGTAGTGCGCTGGGCGCCTGCGGCTCGGGACTCGTAATTCCGCCGCGCGAAGTGCAGAATCGCCGCATCCGCAGTGGACGGGTCGACGCAGAAAGGGGTACGTGCATGAGGAAGCGGTGGATCCTGGGAGTCCTCGCCCTCGTCGCGGTCACGGCCGCGGCCGGGACGGCGTCGGCTGCGCCGCAGGGGGCGAAGCTGACGAAGATCACGCTGCAGCTGAAATGGGTGCCGCAGGCGCAGTTCGCCGGCTACTACGCGGCGAGCCTCAAGGGCTTCTACAAGGCGGCCGGGCTCGACGTCACGCTGAAGAACGGCGGCCCGGACATCATCCCGGAGCAGGTCGTCGCCTCCGGCCAGGCGCAGTTCGGCGTCGACTGGCTGCCGAGCCTCCTGGCCGCGCGCGACAAGGGCACGCAGCTCGTCAACGTCGCCCAGGTCTTCGCGCGCTCGGGGATGACCCAGCTCACGTGGAAGAGCTCGGGCATCAACACGATCGCGAAGATGAGGGGCAAGAAGGTCGCGAACTGGCTCGGCGGCAACCAGTACGAGCTGTTCGCCGCGCTCACGAAGGCGGGCATGGACCCCGAGAAGAACCAGGGCGTGACGATCGTCCAGCAGCCGTTCGACATGAACCTGTTCCTGAAGCACCAGGTCGACTCGGCCTCGGCGATGACGTACAACGAGCTCGCGCAGGTGCTCGAGACCGGCGTGAAGATGTCGCAGATCAACGTCATCAAGATGCAGGACGTCGGCACAGGCATGCTCGAGGACGGCCTCTTCTCGACCGCGTCGTGGCTCAAGTCCCCGGCCAACCAGGCGATCGCCGTGAAGTTCATCGCCGCGTCGCTCGCGGGCTGGATCTACTGCCGCGACAACCAGGCCGAGTGCGTCAACCTGACGCTCAAGGAAGGGCCGACGCTGCCCAAGGGGCATCAGACCTGGATGATGAACGAGATCAACAAGCTGATCTGGCCGAACGCGAGCGGGATCGGGATCATGAACACGGCCGACTACACGCGGACCGCGCAGATCTCGCAACAGTTCGGTGTGATCAAGAAAGCGCCGTCCGGTGCGTACCGCACCGACCTCGCGGAGAAGGCGATCGCGCAGCTGAAGGCGCAGGGCCTCGACGTCTACGGCAAGAGCTGGAAGCCGCTGAACGTCAAGATCAGCCCGGGCGGAAAGTAGGCACGTCGTCTCTCGGGGCCGCCTCAGGGCGGCCCCGAGAAGCCGGGCATCCACAGACAGAGGTGTGACCCATGACCGACCATGATCCTCACCAGCACCGCGAGGAGATCGCGCACGACATCGAGGAGTTCCGGCACGATCTCGCGGACGAGCGCGCGAGCCTCGATGCGTCGATCAGCCACGATTACTCGACGGCCGAGACGGGCATCGTCCCGCTCGACAAGCGCCGGCCGATGTGGCACTTCGCAGGGCTCTGGACGACGTTCGTAGCAGGCTTCTCCTACATGTTTCTCGGCTTCGAGATCCACGACGGCGGGCACAGCCTCGCGGCCACCGCCGGGATCACGATCCTCGGCTATGCGCTCTATGTCGCCTACGCGATGACCGGCTCGTATCTCGGTGCGCGCACCGGGCAGACACACGCGCTGCTGACACGCTCGATCTTCGGCCGCGTCGGCTCGTGGATCGTCTCCGCCTTCATCCTCATCGCGCCGCTCGGCTGGGTCGGCTATCAGGCGAACCTGCTCGTGGTGCTGTGGAACGGCTTCTACGGCTGGAGCGCGATCTTCACACTCACGCTGCTGATCGCCGGCGTGATGATCCTCAACAACCTGCTGGGCTTCACCGGGATCAGCGTCTTCGCGCGCTACCTCGTGACGCCGATCCTGATCGTCTGGTGCATCTACATGGTCCTGAAGGCGGCCATCGCCGACGGCGGCAAGCTCGGCGGCACGCCGCACGCGGCGTTCTCGTTCCCGTTCTGGGTCGCGGTCGTCGCGGTGATCGGCTTCTCCATGTGGGGCAACGAGCCCGACTTCTGGCGTTACGGCCGCCCGCGTTTCAACTGGCCGCTGCCGACGTACATCTTCGCGGCGGTGTGGTTCACGCTGTTCGTGATGGCGGGTTGGATGATGGCGGCGCTCGCCGGAACGACCGACACGGCGAAGGTGTTTCGCTTCACGGTGCACTACTCGCTGTTCGGGCTGTTCTGGCTCGCGTGGATCATCGCCACGATCAGCCAGTTCGCGATCAACGACGGCAACTACTACGAGTCGGTGAATGCCGGCCAGAACCTGATCGGCTCCTGGAAGCGCTGGCGGCGGCCGCTCACGTGTCTGATCGTCGCGGGCGGGGGTGTCATCGCCGCTGACCTCGTGAACTTCCACTTCCTCAACGGGTGGTTCAAGGTCTCGAGCTTCCTCGCCGTCAGCGTCCCGTGCGCGACCGTCATCATGGTCGTCGACCACTTCCTCCTGCCGCGCCTGTTCCGGATCTCGCGGCCGCTCACGCAGGTGCCGAAATGGGAGGAAACGGGCCTGATCAACTGGCCCGCGACGCTCGCGCTCCTCGGCGCGGTCTTCTTCGGCGTGACCGGCACCGCGAGCTGGCCGCACGGCTGGCTCGAGGCGACCGCGCCGAACTCGTGGGGGCCGGTGCCGCTCGAGGCGTGGCTCCTGGCCGGCGGGCTCTACCTCGTGCTCGTCGCGCTCGCCCGCACGGTTGCGCCGGTGCGCACGAGCCTCGGCTTCTCGAAGACGATTCGGGACGACCAGATCGCGAGCGACGCGATTCTGGACGTGGCGAGCGTCGCAGGCTATTCGGGGTAGAGACCCGGCTCGATCTCGACCGGCGTCAGACGGCGCCGGTCGAGATCGCCGTGCTCGCGCGCGCGCCGCGCGGCCTCGCGGCAGGCGACGAGCTCGACGTCGCCGGCCGCGAGCGCGTGCTCGATCAGGGTGCGCAGCACCTCGACGCGATGCGGCCGCCCCGACAGGAAGGGGTGGCAGGTGAGCACGAACAGGCAGCCGTGTCGGCGCATCGCGTCGAGCTCGCTCGTCCAGAGGTCGAGCACCTTGGCCGGCGACTCGATCGCCGAGCGAAACGGCGGGTCGGGGATGTACGCGTACTGCTCCCAGTCGTCGAGCGACCAGTGCACCGGCAGCTCGATGATCTCCCCCGCTCCGGTGTCGAGCACATACGGCTTGTCGGAGTCCATCAGCGACGAGTCGTACGCGAGCCCGTGCTCGGCGACGATGCCCGGAGTCCGCCAGCCCGGCTCCCAGCTCGGGCAGCGGAAGCCCTCCGGCTCGACGCCGAGCCGGCGCAAGGACGCGAGCGCGCGCTCGAAGTCGCCGCGCTCCTCCTCCTCGGTCTGCGCGAACGGCGAGAAGTGCGCGTAGGAGTGATGGCCGACCTCGTGCCCAGCGGCGAGGATCGCCTCCACCGTCTGCGGATAGCGGTCGGCCGTCCAGCCTGGGACGAAGAACGTCGCCGGCACCGAGTAGTCGCGCAGCAGGTCGAGGATGCGCGGCACGCCGACGAGCGGCCCGTACGCCTGATGCGACATCACGCCGGCATTGCGCGCGTAGAGGGCGCTCTCCGCGAGGATCGGCGCCTCCGCGTCGACGTCGAAGGTCAGACATGCCTGGATCACGGCGCACCTCCGATCGCGCGCAGGGAGAGCAGGTCGTAGAGCACGTTCGCGCCCGCGAGCGCCGTCACCATCCCGGGCCCGTCGTAGGGCGGCGAGACCTCGACGACGTCGCAGCCGGCGAGCTTGGCCCCGCGCAGCGCTCGCAGGAACGCGAGCGCCTCCGCGGTCGAGAAGCCGCCGACCTCGGGGGTGCCGGTGCCGGGCGCGAACGCCGGATCGAGGAAGTCGATGTCGAAGGACATGAACACCGGACGGGTCCCGACCCGGCTCAGCACGAGCTCACCGTACCCGGCCGCACCGAGGTCGCGCAGCTCGTCTGTCGTCAGCACGGTGAAGCCGAGGTCGCGCGCCACCTGGATGTCCTCGGCGCCGTAGAGCGAGCCGCGCATCCCCGCCTGCACCGAAGCCTGCGCGTCGAGCAGCCCCTCCTCCACCGCGCGCTTGAACGTCGTGCCGTGGAAGAACTTCTGCCCGAAGTACTGCTCCCACGTGTCGCCGTGCGAGTCGAGCTGCACGAGCGCGAGCGGGCCGTGGCGCTTCGCGAGCACACGCAGCTCGGCGAGCGTGATCGAGTGGTCGCCGCCCATTGCCGCCGGGAAGACGCCGGCCTCGACGACCGGCGCGAGCGCCTCCTCGATCTGGGCGTACGTCCGTTCGGTGTCCCCCGGCGACACGGGCACGTCGCCGTAGTCGACGAGGGAGAGGGAGTCGACGACGTCGACGTCGAGGCCCGGGTTGTACGGTCGGATCAGGGCGGATGCGGAGCGGATCGCCTCAGGGCCGAAGCGCGGCCCCGTCCGGTAGCTCGTCGCGGTGTCGAACGGAATCCCGTAGACGACGGCGTCGACCCCGGCGAGGTCGGTCACGTGCGGCGCGCGCATGAACGTGCGGATGCCCGCGAAACGCGGGATCACCTGGGCGTTCAGCGGCCTGTACGGCGGGCCGGACACGCCCGCGAGCCTACTGCTTTACGCACTCCAAACACCATTTCGCTAGCCTCGATGGCGTCGTGGGGGTCACGATCGAAGGCAGCCGACGCCCCCGCCGGGCGCTCCTCGTGCTTCTCGCCACCGCCGCGGCCGGCCTGCACGCGCCTGCGGGAGCGGGTGCGCAGAGCTACGCGAAGGGTCTCGACGTCTCGCACTACCAGGGCTCGATCGACTGGATCCAGGTCGCGGGCGGAGGCTACAGCTTCACCTTCGCCAAGGCCACCGAGGGAACGACCCTGATCGATCCGACGTACGCCATCAACCGCGCGGGCAGCGACAGCCTCGGCCTTCGCATCGGCGCGTACCACTTCGCACGGCCGGGAGGGTCGGGTGCCGGCGGCATCGCCGCGAACGCGATCGCGCAGGCGGACTTCTTCGTCGGCACCGCGCAGCCTGCGGCGGGCGATCTGCCACCGGTGCTCGACCTCGAGACGAAGGGCAGCCTCGGGACGACGGGGCTGGTCCAGTGGACGCAGGCCTGGCTCGACGAGGTGTATGCACGCACCGGCATCGATGCCGCCGTCTACGTCTCGCCGAGCTTCTGGAAGACGGCGCTCGGCGACACGACCACCGTCGCCGGCGACGGGCATCCGCTCTGGATCGCGCACTGGACGACGAACGCCGTGCCGACGGTGCCCGCGATGAACTGGGCCGGTCTCGGCTGGACGTTCTGGCAGTGGACCGACTGCGCGCAGGTTCCGGGCATCGCCCACTGCGTCGACGGCGACCGCCTGAACGGGACCGATCCGTCGAGCGTGACGATCCCGCCGTACCCGACCGGTGTTCCCGTCGTGTCCACGGCTCCGGCCGTCGTCGGGACCGCGCAGGCAGGCGCCAAGCTCGCCGGCATCCCCGGCGTGTGGAGCGGCGGCAAGCCGGTCACCTTCACGTATCAGTGGCAGAGCTGCGACGCCGCCGGGCTCACGTGCGCGCCCATTCCCGGCGCGACGCTCGAGACGTACACGCCGACGGCAACCGACGTAGGCCATGCGCTCGTGCTCACGGTCACGGCCGCGTCGAACGAAGGGCCTGCCGTCGCGAGCTCGCCGCCGACGCTGGCGATCGCGCCTGCCGGCTCGTCCGCGTCGGCCCGCCCCGCCGTGACGGTCGCGCCGCTCGTGACCGGCACGACGCAGGTGGGCCAGACGCTGACCGCCTCGCCCGGCACGTGGACCGGCTCACCCACATCCTTCGCGTACACGTGGCGCCGCTGCGACGCGACCGGCGCGAACTGCGCGTCGATTGCGGGCGCGACCGCGTCCACGTACACCCTCACACCGGGCGACATCGGCACGACCGTCTCGCTCGTCGTCACCGCCACCGGCGCCGGCGGTGCCGGGATAGCCACCGCGCCGACGACCGCCGTCATCGCCGCCGCAACGGTCCCGCAGGCGGTCGTCGGCTCCGCCGCCTCCCAGGCGGGCGCGGCCGGGGCGGTGATCGCCGCCGACGGCCGTGCGACGGTCACCTGGCAGCCGGGCTCGGTGCCCGTCGCCGCCACCGTCTCGCTCACCCCCGCCGACGGAGGCCTCTCGCTCGCAGGCACCGGCGTCGCGCTCGACGTCCAGCCGGCGGCCGGGCAGCTCCCGTGGCCGGTCGACCTCGCCTACGCTGCCGCGCCGCCGGGGCAGGTGGTGGGCTTCTCGAGCGACGGAACGGTCTGGTCGCCGGTCGCGACGCTCACCGGCCCGACGCTGCCGGACGGCCTCGACGCGGGCGCCTACACGGACGGGACTGTGCTGCACGTGCTGACGCGCACGGCCGGCCGCTTCGCGCTCTTCCGGCCCGGCGCGTGGGGCGACCCGAGTCGCGTCTCGACGCGACAGCCCGTGCTCGCCCGGGTCGCGCCGATCACGGTCCGGCGCCAGAGCGGCCGCACGATCCTGCTCGTGACGCGGCTCTCCGTCAGCTCACAGTCGGATCTGTTCGCGAACGCCTTCGGGCCGCAAGGCCTCCGCCCGTCGCTGCTGCCCCGCGGCTCCCGGCTGGCCCTGCCGTTGCGGGGCGCGGCGGCGAAGACGGAGCACACGCGCATCCTCTCCCCCGGCGGCTTCCCGGTACAGCTGCGGATCGACGGCCGCAGGCTGCCGGCCGGCAGCGTCGCCAGCGTCCGTGTGACCGCGATCGATCCGTGGGGACGGCGCGCCTCCTTCGTGCTCGGCTTCCGCGCGCCGTAGAGTCTGGGACGTGGCCCTCGAGCTCGTCGTCCGCAATGCGCGCCTGCTCGACGGACGCCTTGTCGACCTCGTCGCACAGGAGGGCCGCTGGACGCGGGTCGGCGAGTCGCTCGACGCGGACGGCGACGACGAGCTCGACGCGGAGGGGCGGCTCGTCACGCCGCCGCTCGTCGACTGCCACCTGCATCTCGATGCGTCGCTCACCGCTGGCCGTCCGCGCTGGAACGCTTCGGGGACGCTGATCGAGGGCATCCACGTCTGGGGCGAGCTGAAGCCGAGCCTCACGGAGCAGGACGTGTTCGAGCGCGCGCACGAGATCGTGCGCTGGTCGGTCGCGCAGGGGACCTTGTTCATCCGTGCGCACGCCGACGTCTCCGGCGGGAACGAGGCGATGGTGCGCGGGCTGCTGCGGCTGCGCGACGAGGTCGCCGACCTCTGCACGGTTCAGGTGACCGCGTTCCCGCAGGACGGCATCTTCGCCCGCGACGGCGACGAGGAGCGGCTCGAGAACGCACTCCGGCTCGGCGTCGACTGCGTCGGCGGCATCCCGCACTACGAGCCTACGTCGGAGCTCGGGCTGAAGGAGGTGCACCGCGTCTTCGAGCTCGCGAAGCGGTACGGGCGCCGGGTAGACGTGCACTGCGACGAGACGGACGACCCGAACAGCCGCTTCCTCGAGGTGATGGCGGACGACACCGTGAAGTTCGGACTCGTCGGCCGCGTCACTGCGAGCCACTGCACCGCGATGGGCTCGTACGAGCCGTACTACTCGTCGAAGCTGCACGGCTTCCTGCGCCGCGCCGGTATCAACGTCGTCGTCAACCCGTACGCGAACTCGCTCATCCAGGGACGCCTCGACGTGTACCCGAAGCGGCGCGGCTTCGCGCAGCTCAAGGAGCTCCTGGCCGCCGGCGTCAACGTCTCCCTCGGCAACGACGTGATCATGGACCCGTGGTACTCGATGGGACGCGCCGACATGGTCGAGGCGGCGAGCCTCGCGCTCCACTTCACCTACATGAGCGGGCTCGAGGAGATCCCGGAGATGCTGCGCTGCGCGACCGAGCGGGGGGCGCGGACGCTTGCGGTCGAGGACGAGTACGGGATCGAGGAGGGCAAGCCGGCCGACCTCGTCGTCTTCGACGCGCCGAGCGCGCTCGAGGTGCTGCGGCTGCACGCGCCGCGCCGCTGGGTGATCCGCCGCGGCCGTGTCGTCGCGGAGACGACGCCGGCGCGAACGACGCTGCTCGGCGAGCCGGTAACGTTCATACCGGCAGCGTGAGGATGCGCACTCTCGTCGTGATCCTCGCGTGCACCGCCGCCCTCGCCGCCCCGGCGGGCGCGGCGGCCTCGGTCGTCCTCGTCAACCTCACCTCCCCCGTTCACCACGGCGACGCTGCGCTGCTCGTCGCCCGCGTCACGGGCGCGACGCCGAGGTGCTCGATCGCCGCCTTCCACAAGGGTCGCGCCTGGCACGCGAAGGGCCTCACGCCGAGACGGCCGAGCGCGGGGATCGTCACCTGGGCGTGGCAGACCGGGTCAGTCGCGGGACGGTGGCGGATCGTCGTCTCGTGCGGCTCCGCCGGCAGCCTCACCACCACGCTCGCCGTCACCTGAACGTCGGCCTCGCTCCGCGAGCCAGGCGGCGAACTTCCCCTGCGGCGACTCGAGCCACGCCGCGAGCTGGTCGTCGAGGGCGGCGACCTCGGCCCGGAGCTGGACAAGCGTGTAGTCCAGCCGGCGCTCGTCGTCGCACACGTGCGCCTGCTCCTGCTCGCGTGGCACGGACTGTCCGCAGTTGGGACAGGGGAGGTGCCGGGGTTGCGGGAAAGCGAGCATCGCTGCCTGGACGCGGATACGCGCCCATGTCATCGGCAGCGGCGTCGAGAAAGATAAGGGCCGCCGCGGTTCGGCGGCCCTCGACCATCGTCAGGCCGGCATCGCGGCGGGCACGATGCCGAGCTGCTGCATCAGCCCGAGCGAGTCCCAGTTCGTCCACGACTCGACGATGCGGCCGTCCGCGATTCGGTCGATCGTGATGCCCGTTACGGTCGTCTGCTTGCCCGTCGGCGCCATGCCCCAGAACTCGCCGCTGTTCGTCCCCACGGCGGTCCAGCGCGTGCAGACCCAGTCGCCCTCGGCGACCTGGGTCTCGACCCGGAGCGTCAGATCCGGGAAGCCGGCCCGGTAGCCGCCCGCCGCCTCTTTTACGCCCTGCGGCCCGCGTACCGGCTCGGGCAGCGCCGGATCGTGGCCGATCCCGTCGGCCGCGATCAGCTCGTCGGCCGTCTCCATGCGGCCTCCACCGAAGACCTCCTCGAGGATCCGACCGGAGATCCGCTTGTTCTGCTCGCTCATGCTCGTCCTCCTCAGCCGCTGTTCACTCTGTCCCCGCGCACGCAGCCACGCCGCGGCGCCGACGGCGCACGCGACCGTCAGCGACCACGCGGCCACCAGGCGCCCCCGCCGCCTCCCTGCCTGTCTCGACATCTGCACCTCCTCTCCGGATCAGGCGAGCCTACGCCCACCTACCCGGGCGCGACAAGAGCCGCGGCAGTGCGTCACCTCGTCTGCGGGAATCCCAGGTCGACCTTCGAGGTGGCCGGGTCGGGCCAGCGCGAGGTGACGACCTTGCCGCGGGTGTAGAAGTCGATTCCCTCCGGCCCGTAGATGTGCCGGTCGCCGAACAGCGACGCCTTCCAGCCCCCGAACGAGTAGTACGCGACCGGAACCGGGATCGGCACGTTGATGCCGACCATGCCGACCTGGACGTCGAACTGGAACTGGCGCGCGACGCCGCCGTCACGCGTGAAGATCGCGGTGCCGTTGCCGTACGGGTTGTCGTTGACGAGCCGCAGGGCCTCGTCGTAGGTCGCGACGCGCGTCACCCCGAGCACCGGCCCGAAGATCTCGTCCTCGTAGGCGCGCATCCCCGGCTTCACGTCGTCGAGCAGCGACGGCTTGAGGAAGAAGCCGTCGGCCGGCGCGCCCTCGCGGCCGTCGACGAGCACCTTGGCGCCCTCGCCGGGCGCGTTCTCGACGTACGACGCGACCCGGTCGCGATGCTGCCGGGTGACGAGCGGCCCCATCTCGGACGACGGATCGAGCCCGTCCCCCACCTTCACGTTCGGGATCCGCGCCTTGATCGCCGCGATCAACGGCTCGGCGACGCTTCCGACCGCGACGACCTGCGAGATCGCCATGCAGCGTTCGCCTGCCGAGCCGTACGCCGCCGAGACCGCGGCGTCCGCGGCCATGTCGATGTCCGCGTCCGGCAGCACGATCATGTGGTTCTTCGCCCCGCCGAGCGCCTGGCAGCGCTTGCCGCGCGCGGTCGCCGTCTCGTAGACGTAGCGCGCGATCGGCGTCGAGCCGACGAACGAGACCGCTGCGATGTCGGGATGCGCGAGCACCGCGTCGACGGCGACCTTGTCGCCGTGCACGACGTTGAACACACCATCCGGCACGCCGGCCTCCTTCAGCAGCTCCGCCGTCCAGAGCGACGCCGACGGATCCTTCTCCGACGGCTTGAGCACGAAGGTGTTGCCGCAGGCGAGCGCGGGCGCCCACATCCACATCGGCACCATCGCCGGAAAGTTGAACGGCGTGATTCCCGCGACGGCGCCGAGCGGCTGCCGGATCGAATAGACGTCGATGCCGCCCGAAGCCTGCTCCGAGTACTCGCTCTTGAGGAGCGTCGGGATGCCGCAGCAGTACTCGATCACCTCGAGCCCGCGCGTCACCTCGCCGAGCGCGTCGGAGAGCACCTTTCCGTGCTCGGCCGTGAGCAGCCGCGCAACCTCCTCGCGGCGCGCCGACACGAGCTCCCGGATCCGGAAGAAGAGCTCGGCGCGCTTCGCGAGCGAGACCGCGCGCCAGGCGGGGAAGGCGGCCTTCGCCGCCTGGACCGCTTGGTCCACCTCCTCCACCGTGGCGAAGTCGACCTCGCCGGTCTGCCGGCCCGTGGCGGGGTTGAAGACCGGGCCGCTGCGGCCCGACTCGCCGCTGTGGACGCGGCCCTCGATCCAGTGGCTGATCCGCTTGACGCCCGTTCGCTCCTCGACGGGCGGGGCTGCTAGCTCGGTCATTCCGAAGCCTCCTTGTCGGGCCCAGCCTACCGTGCTTGAGTTTCGACCATCGAATCGGAGCCCGGGATCTCGCTCGAGGAGCTCCAGCTCGCCGCCCGCAACCACGGGCTGCCGCTGGAGACGCTGCGCGACGCCATCACCCCGCTCGGGCTGCACTACCTCCTGACCCACTTCGACATCCCGCACGTCGACGCGCGGGCATGGCGTCTCCGTATCGAAGGGCGCGTCGAGCGGCAGCTCGAGCTGACGCTGGACGAGCTGCGGGCGAGGCCGGCCCGTACGAACGCGGTGACCCTCGAGTGCGCGGGCAACGGCCGCGCGCTCCTCTCGCCGCGCGTGGCGAGCCAGCCGTGGCTCTCGGAGGCGATCGGAACGGCGGAGTGGACAGGAACGCCGCTCGCACCGCTGCTCGAGGAAGCGGGGCTGCTCCCGGACGCGCTCGAGGTCGTCTTCAGCGGGCTCGACCGCGGCGTCCAGGGCGGCATCGAGCACGCATACGAGCGGAGCCTGCCGCTCGCCGAGGTGCTGCGCGGCGACGTCCTGCTCGCGTATGCGATCAACGGCGGGCCGCTCCCGCCGCAGCACGGCTATCCCCTGCGTCTGATCGTTCCGGGCTGGTACGGCATGACGCACGTCAAGTGGCTCGCCGGGGTGAGCGTCGTCGCCGAGCCGTTCCGCGGCTTCCAGCAGGTGGACCAGTACACGCTGCACCAGTCCGAGGACGAACCGGGCACGCCGGTGACGCGGATCCAGCCGCGCGCGCTGCTCGCGCCGCCCGGAATCCCCGACTTCTTCTCGCGCTCGCGCTTCCTCGCCGCCGGGCCGTGCCGGCTCGTCGGGCGTGCGTGGTCCGGCTGGGCGCCGATCGAGCGCGTCGAGGTGAGCGTCGACGGCGGCAGGAGCTGGACGGACGCCGTCCTCGACGAGCCGCTCGCAGAGTACGCGTGGCGCGGCTGGGGCCATCTCTGGGACGCGCGGCCGGGGGAGCACGAGCTCTGCTGCCGGGCGACGGACGCCGCCGGCAACACGCAACCGGCCGAGGCCGCGTGGAACCTCGGCGGCTACTGCAACAACGCGGTGCAGCGCGTGCTCGTCACCGTCTCCTGACGCGCGCCGGGCTACGATCCAGGGAGGCGACGAAGGAGGCAGCGTGGCGACGATCGAGACGAACCCGCAGCTCGGAGAGCAGGTTCGCGCGGATGCAAAGCAGTACGTCCTCCACTCCTGGTCGGTGCAGGACGCGATCAACCCGCTGCCCGTCGCGGGCGCGGAGGGACGGTACTTCTGGGACTACGAAGGCAAGCGCTACCTCGACTTCGCCTCGCAGCTCGTCAACGTCTCGATCGGCCACCAGCACCCGAAGCTCGTGGCCGCGATCAAGGAGCAGGCCGACAGGCTCTGCACGATCGGGCCGCCGATGGCGACCGAGCCGCGCTCGACGCTCGCGCGCCTGATCGCCGAGGTCACGCCCGGCGACATCTCGATGGCGTTCTTCACGAACGGCGGCGCCGAGGCGAACGAGAACGCGATCAGGCTCGCGCGCTGGTACACGGGCCGCCACAAGGTGATCGCCCGCTACCGCAGCTATCACGGCGCGACCGCGGGCTCGCTCACGCTCACCGGCGACCCGCGCCGCTGGCCGTCCGAGCCGGGGATCCCGGGCGTCGTGCGCATGTTCGACCCGTACACGTACCGCTGCCCCGCCGGACACCCGGATCCGTGCCCGGTCTGCACGGGCGCTCCGCACCTCGAGGAGATCCTCCAGTACGAGGGACCCCACACCGTCGCCGCGGTGATCCTCGAGACGGTCACCGGCACGAACGGGATCATCGTCCCGCCGGACGGCTACCTCCAGTCGATCCGGGAGGTCTGCGACCGGCACGGGATCCTCCTCATCGCCGACGAGGTGATGGCCGGCTTCGGCCGCACCGGCACCTGGTTCGCCGTGGACCACTGGGGCGTCGTGCCGGACATCATCACGATGGCGAAGGGGATCAACTCCGGCTACGTGCCGCTCGGCGCGATGGCGATCTCCGAGCCGATCGCGGCGTGGGTGCGCGGCAAGTACTTCGCGGGCGGGCTCACGTACAGCGGCCATCCGCTCGCGTGCGCGGTCGGCGTCGCGTCGATCGAGGCCTTCCGCGAGGAGGGCATCGTCGAGCACGCGGCCGAGATGGGAGCGGTGTTCGCGGAGCGGCTGCACGGGCTGGCCGCGAAGCACCCGTCGATCGGAGACGTGCGCGGGCTCGGCTGCTTCTGGGGGCTCGAGCTCGTCACGTCGCGGCGGACCCGCGAGCCGCTCGTTCCCTTCAACGGCGGCGGCGACGAGGCGGTGCCGGTGTCGCGTCTGGCGAAGGCGGCGCTCGATCGCGGCCTCTATCTGATGACGCATTGGAACGTGATCATGATCTGCCCGCCGCTGACGATCACGCGCGACGAGCTCGACGAAGGCATCGCGATTCTCGACGACGTGCTGGCGATCGCCGACGAGTACGTCACGGACTGAGCTGGAGGAGCTCGAGGCCTCCGGCCTCGACGCGCGCTCGAGCGAGCTGCGCGTCGTGCTCGTCTGGCTCGTCGCCGGCGAGCTCGGGATCGGCGAGGCGGAGCTGAACGGGGCGCGGAGACGGGCGCTGCTCGTGCTGGCCGCGGGCGGCGACCCGCATCGCGAGCTCGAGGCCGACTCGGTGGCGGCGGAACGGCTCGCAGGCGAGCTCGACACGCCTGAGCGTCGGACCGCGCTCGCAGCGGCGCTCGACCGGCTCGGGGCCGCCGCAGAGGACCTCCCGGCTGTCGCCGGCGCGCTCGCCGCGCTCCGCAGCGAGCCGGACCTCGCCTGGCGCAGCCTCGCGCTCGCCCTGCTCGCGGACGAGGTCGCCGGCGAGTACCCTGCGGGAACGTGCCCGCCACGGCCCGGGCGGGCGTGACCGCCAGACAGACGTGCCGCTGCCGCCGTAACCATCTCCAGCCCCGACCCACCGCGCCGGGTCACGCTCCCGCGCATCCTGCCCGACGGACGCCGCGTCGAGCCCTATTCGCGTGCGGACGCCCCGTACTTCCGCAGCCCCGGCTTCTTCGTGCGCATCGGCGGGCTCGCAGCGCTCGTCGGCGCGGCGATCTGCCTCCTCCTGCTCCGTGCCTGGTCGATCCAGATCCTGCACGGGCCCGGGTACACGTCGCAGGCGAACGAGCAGTCCTTCCGCACGGTCGACCTGATCGGGCCCCGCGGGCCGATCGTCGACTCGAAGGGCCGCCTGCTCGCCGGAACGACAGGGCATCTCGTCGTCGCCGCCGACGTCGCAGCGCTCGGCACGATCGGCGCACACGGCACGTGGACCCCGAGCGCTCGCGGCACGCGCGCGCTGACGAATCTCTCGAAGCTCGCGCATGTCCCCGTCGCGACGCTGCTCGAGCGCATCCGCCGGTCCGTCGTGCGCTCGCCGTTTGCACCCGCCGTCGTCCTGCCGCACCCGGACGGCGGGCTGGCGTTCTACGTGGCCGAGCGGACGACCGCGTACCGCGACTTCAAGGTGACGCCGCTCGTGACGCGCAGCTACCCGCAGGGCGGCCTCGGCAGCGAGTTCCTCGGCCTGCTCGGCGAGGTGAGCAAGCCGGAGCTCGGGAGCCCCCGCTACGTGCACGCGAACGCCGGCGAGATCGTCGGCCAGTCGGGCGTCGAGGCGGTGTACGACTCGCTGCTCAATCCCGGCTTCGTGCACGCGCGCCTCCGCGTCGACTCGAGCGGGCGGATCGCCGGGCCGCTGGAGGTGCCGGCCGGAAAACCGCTCCCGACGCTTCAGCTCACGATCAACGCGCAGCTCCAGCGCGCGACGGTGGCGGCGGTGGAGCACGGGATCGCCCTCTCGCGGAAGCTCGGATACCACCCGACCGGCGGCTCGGCGGTCGTGATGAGCCCGCGGACCGGCGGCATCTACGCGCTCGCGAGCGTTCCGACGTACAACCAGGTCGAGGCGGCGAAGGATCCGACCTACCTCCAGCACTTGTACACGGACCCGCAGGACCTGCTCGTCGACCGCGCGATCGCAGGCGTCTACCCGACCGGCTCGACATTCAAGCCGATCGTCGCCGAGGCGGGCCTCTCGCTCGGCGTGATCACGCCGTCGACGCCGCTCCTCTGCAGCGGCTCGTTCAACCTCGGCAACTTCGTCTTCCACAACGTCGAGGCGGGGATCTTCGAGAACATGTCGCTGCCGACCGCGCTCGCCCAGTCGTGCGACACGTGGTTCTACCGGCTCGGCGACCGCATCTACTCGAGCGACCCGAGCAGGCAGGGAACGGCAATCCAGCAGTGGGCGCGCGCGCTCGGCCTCGGTCAGCGAACGGGTATCGATCTCACCGGCGACGCCGCCGGGCTCGTACCGACGCCGGCGTGGCTGCAGAGGACGAAGCACTCACCGTGGTACGAAGGGCAGACGATCAACCTCGCGATCGGACAGGGCTACCTGCAGGCGAGTCCGCTGCAGATGGCGGTCATGTACGCGGCCCTCGCGAACGGCGGCACGATCGTGCGGCCGCACGTCGCCGACGCGGTCGTGCGCGGCAGCGCCGTGCGGAAGCTGAGCTTCCCTCCCGTGCGGCACGTGAAGCTCGTCGACGTCGACGCGATCCGCCAGGGGCTCTACGAGGCGGCACACACCGGAACGTCGGCGTCGGTGTTCGCGAACTTCCCCGTCCCGGTCGCGGGCAAGACGGGGACGGCCGAGGCGCCGCCGGGCGACGACCACTCCTGGTACGCGTCCTGGGCTCCCGCCGGCAGCCATCCCGAGGTCGTCGTCGTCGTGATGATCGAGCACGGTGGCTTCGGCGCCGAGGCCGCGGCGCCGGCGGCGCGCGACATCTACAAGGCGTTCTTCCACCTCAAGCACTGACGCCGCCGCCGCGGGATTCCCCCTTCGGAGTGACGCAGCGGAGTGCGATCTTGCCGATCATTCGCGCTACGAACCACTCCGGGCGTGACCTCGGACACGGTTCGGGAGTCGGGAAAATGGCTGGAGCGGCCCGCGGGGAAGCGGGCCGCTTCCGTTTCCGGAGCACGCTCGCGGTTCCCGTGTGGAGAGTCCCCGTCAGCCCGCGACCGCGGCGTCGGGATCCTGCAGCGGTCGGCCGTCGAAGTCGGCGAGTCGCTGCCGCTGCCGACGCCGGCCATCATCGTCGAGTCCGCCGCGAGCCTCGTGCTGGCGGTCGTGGTCGCCGCACGCCCGGTCGACATCCTGCACTGGTAGGCGCATCGGAGACGGCGATATCCTCTTGACACATGTCGTCTCGACGCCGTCGGGACCTGCGAAAGGAGCTTCCATGCCGACCTCAGTGAAGGCTCCGCTTGTCGCCGCCTTCATCCTCGCGTTCGCAGTCGCCGCAGCACTGATCGGCGGCGGATCCAGCTTCGCGTCGCCGGCCAACCCCCAGCCGCCCATCCCGATCGGCGTCCCGTCGCTGACGGGACTCCAGGTGGGGCAGACGCTGACCGCGACGCCCGGCACCTGGGCCGGCGGAACCCCGATGACGTTCCTGTACTTCTGGCTTCGTAGCGGCGGCACGACGGGCTGGACGCTGATCCCCGGCGCCTCGGGACCGACGTACACGACCACCGAGGCGGACATCGGCCACAACCTGTTCGTCCAGGTGAAGGCGACGAACAGTGACGGCTACCAGCTCGCGAACTCGGCGACGACGAGCCAGGTGACCGGCGCCGCCGCCGCCGACACGGTGGCGCTGCCCGGCGGCGGAGTGTCCGTGCTCGTCAACGACGTCACGCTGCCTGATCGCCTGGTCGTCTCCTCCACGACGTTCTCACCGACGGCGATCAAGGCCGGCGGCACGGTGACGGCGAAGGTCGTCGTCACGGACGTGCTCGGCCACCCGGTGCGCGGCGCGTCCGTGCAGCTGATCCCGCTCCCGTACGGCGCGGTGGCGCGGCCGGCTGCCGCCGCCACGGGCAACGACGGCAGCGTGTCGTTCTCGCTCAAGGCGAGCGGGAAGCTCTCGAGCGCGGGCAAGCTCGTCGGCGTCTACGTCCAGGCGACGAAGCCGGGGGACGACGTCGCGAAAGGGGTGACGGCAAGCACGCTCTTGAATCTGCCCGTCGGCCACTAGCGCCCTGCGCACCCGGCCGGCGTTCGGCGCACGACCCGCTGGCATACTCGTCGCGGTGGCCGTCGACGAGTCGTCGATCGGGAGCGACCGGTGGCGACGCCCTTCGCCCCGGCTGCTCGTCCTCCGCCGCCTCCAGGTGGCGGCAGCCGCGCTCGCAGCGCTCGGCGCCGCCGGCGCGCTCGCCGTGGTGGCGGGAACCGCCCCCGGGCTCGCGTGCGCCGGTGTCGCGGTCGTCCTCGGGCTCGTCGCGGAGCGCATCGTCCGGCGGCGCTTCTCCGCGTGGCGCTATGCCGAGCGTGAGGACGACCTGCTCGTCCAGCGGGGCGTGCTCTTCTCCCGGCTCTCCGTCGTGCCGTACGGCCGCATGCAGTTCATCGACGTGACGGCAGGTCCGCTCGAGCGGTCGTTCCGGCTCGCGACGGTGCGCATGCACACCGCCGCGGCCGCAAGCGACGCCCGCATCCCCGGCCTCGACGTCGAGGAGGCGGCGCGTCTGCGCGACCGGCTCGCCGAGCTCGGAGAGGCCCAGGCGGCCGGGCTGTGAGCGGGACTCGCAGCTGGCAGCGCATGCACCCCCTCTCCCCGATCGTGCGCGGCGGCCGGGCCACGATCGCCGTGGCCGTCCTGTTCGTGCCCACGGTGCTCAGGGGCGGCGACCTCAGCGACTCGTACGTCCAGCTCGCGATCGCCGCTGTTCTCACCGCGCTCGGCTTCGTGTCGTGGCTCGTCACCCGCTGGCGGATCGACGGTGACGACCTCCAGATCGAGACCGGCGTGCTGCGCCGGCAGTCGCTGCGCTTTCCGCTGTCGCAGGTCCAGGCGGTCGACATCGTGCGACCCGGGTTGGCCCGGATGTTCCGTGTGGCGGAGCTGCGGCTGCGGATGGGCGGCGCGAGCGGCTCGACCGCGCGCCTCGCCTACCTGCCCGAGCGGGAGGTCGAGCCGCTGCGCGACGAGCTGCTCGCCCTCGCCCGCGGCGACCGGCGCGACGAGGGTGCGGAGACGACCGCCGCCGGCGCGGAGGAGCGCGTGCTCACGACCGTCCCGACCGGCCGTCTCGTCGCGTCCATCCTGATCAGCGACGTCGGGCTGGTCGCCGAGGCCGTGATCGCAGGGCTGGTCGTGACCGCGCTGCTCGCGCCTGCGGCGGCCACGGGTGTGGTGAGCGGCGGCGCCGTGTGGATCCTCAGCGCGCTCACCCTCGTCTGGCGGCGCTTCAACCAGGAGTACCGGCTGTCCGTCGCGGAGGGCTCGGACGGCCTCCACGTCCGCTCCGGCCTCGTCGCGCTCACGGCGGAGACGATCCGCCCGGGACGCGTGCAGGCCGTGCGGATGGTCGAGCCGCTTCTGTGGCGGCAGCTCGGCTGGTGCAGGCTCGAGGTCGACCTGGCAGGGCGACAGCGCTCGAAGGGGGAAGGCCAGGGCGAGCGCAGGGCATTGCGCGCCGTGCTCCCGGTCGGCAGCCGGGCGCTGGCCGGGGAGCTGCTCGACCGCATCGTCCCGGACCGGCCGCGAGAGCAGTCGCGGGCGCCGCGTCGTGTCCGCTGGAAGAGCCCGCTGCGCTACCGGATGATCGCGTGGGGCAGGACGGAGACGTGCGTCGCGACGACGAGCGGCCGGCTCCGTCGCGTCACCTGCTGGGTCCCTCTGCAGAAGGTGCAGAGCCTGCGACGCGTGCAGGGCCCGGCGCAGCGCAGCCTGCGCCTCGCGAGCGTGCATGTCGACACGGCGGGCCGGAACCTCCACGCGACGCTGCGCGACCGGGACGTCGCAGAGGCCGACCGCGCGCTCGAGCAGCTCACGGTGCTCGCCCGGGACGCTCGCCGTCCTCTCGGTTCGCCCGGGTGACCGGGACTCAGCGGGCGAGGCGCCCGACCAGGGAGGAGGCGGTCGTGACGCCGACGATCACCGCGAGAGCCAGCACGCCGAAGTCGAGCGGAAGGTGTGCGTGCGAGTGGATGAGCAGCCCGCGGAGTGCGTCGACCTCGTAGCTGAGCGGGTTCACTCGGCTGAGCACACGGAGCCAGCCCGGCATGATGCTCACCGGATAGAGCGCGCTGGACGCGAAGAACAGCGGCATGGTGATCATCTGTCCGATGCCCATCAGCCGGTCTCGCTTGAGCACCACGCCGGCGATCGTCATCGACAGGCAGGCGAAGAAACCGGCGCCCATCATGACGATCGCGAACGCGCCGAGGATTCGCAGCGGATTCTCGGTCAGGGCGACACCGAGGATGGTCGAGAGGATCAGCACGACAACGACCTGGACGAGCGCACGGATGCCGGCGGCGAACCCCTTGCCGAGGATGAGGGCCGATCGAGGCGTCGGGGTGACGAGCAGCTTGGTGAGCACCCCGGCGTCGCGCTCCCAGATGATCTGGATGCCGTAGAAGATGGCGACGAACATGCCCGACTGGGCGATGATCCCCGGCGCGAGGAAGTCCAGATAGGGAACGTTCCCGGTGGGGATGGCATGAAGCCGGTTGAACGTCTCTCCGAAGACGACGAGCCACAGCACCGGCTGCACGGCGCGGGTGACGATCTCGGTGCGGTCGTGCCGGAGCTTCTGCAGCTCGACGAGGCAGAAGGTGACGACCCGGTTCGGGAACTGCTGCCAGATCGCGGGGTCCGCGACGACGACGGAGTCAGCCGACACGGCCTGCGGTGCGACGAGTGGTGCGGACTTCACGTATGCCTCGCTTCGCTTCGGTTTCCTCTTCGAGACTGTTGCCCGTATACCGGCGGAAGACGTCGTCGAGCGTCGCGTCCGGGCCGAGCTCGAGCTTCAGCGTCTCCGGCGCGCCCTCCGCCCTGAAGCGTCCGAGATGCATGAGGGCGACCCGGTCGCAGAGGAGGTCGGCTTCCTCCATGTAGTGCGTCGTGAGCAGCACGGTCATGCCGGTCGCCTCCTGCAGCTCCTCCACCCGCTGCCACACCCCGTCACGGGCCACAGGGTCGAGACCGAGCGTCGGCTCGTCGAGGACGAGCAGCTGCGGCCGGTTGACGAGAGCCTGCGCCAGCTCGAGCCGGCGGATCATGCCGCCCGAGTACGTCCCGGCCAGCCGGCCGGCCACGTCGGCGAGCCCCATCACCTCGAGAGCGTCCGCCACCCGTTCCTTCCGCTCCGCCCGCGGCACGTCGAACAGCCGGGCGAACCACGCGACGTTCTCGCGGCCGGTCAGCGAGGCTTCGATCGACAGCTGCTGCGGGACGTAGCCGAGGCGCCGACGGACGGCCATCGGCGCCTTGCGGACGTCATGGCCGAGGACCTCGATGTGGCCCTCCTGGATCGGCAGCAGCGTGTTGACGACCCGGATGGTCGTGGTCTTGCCCGCGCCGTTCGGGCCGAGAAGACCGAAGATCTCGCCCTGCTCGATGCGGAGGTCGATCCCGTCGACGGCGACATGGTCGCCGAAGCGGTGCCGTAGGCCCTCGCACAGAAGAGCCGGCGCATCACTCATGCGCGGCCTCTCGGTCGGGGAGCCGTCCGGCCAGCCTCCCGAGCACCTCGAGGGCGCCCGCAAGACGGCGCTGGTCGGCCAAAGACAACTGCGCCATCGCCGCGCTCAGCAGGGCCACGCGGCGGTCCCGAAAAGCGTCGGCCTTGCGCTTCATGCCGGCGGTCAGCTCGAGCCGCGCCACGCGACGATCGGAGTCGTTCGCGCTGCGGATCAGCAGGCCTGCATCCGTCAGCTGTCGTACGAGCGTGCTCACGGTGTTGGCCGCGAGCCGCAGCTCCTCGGCGGCCTCGGTGACCGAGATGCCCGGGCGGCGGCGCACCAGGCGCACGAGGTCGACCTGGGAGCCGGTGAGCGCCGAAAGCTCCACCGGACGCCCTGCGGAGAGGCGGCCGCTCCTCCGAATCGAAGCCATCGTCGCGAGCAGCTCGTCGGCGAGTGCCGGCAGTCCGGCCGCGTCGCCCGCCGCTGAGAGCGTGGTTCGCATGCTCCGGATTATACCTCTGAGACAGAGATATCTGGCGGGCGCGGCCCGCCGGGAGCCCCTATGGGCGGCCCGCGCGTGACCGCTCGACGGCGACCGCCTGCCGAAGCAACTCGGCGGTGGCTCGTGCGATCAGCTCCGGTGACATGGATCGGCGTAGCGCGATGGCTCCTGCGCGCGCCGCGGTGAGTGCCTGGGTGGTCAGGCCGTCGATGCACGCCGTGAGATCCTCGGCCGTTCGTCCGTAGGGAATGGTCGCGCCGGGCAGGGCCTCCGCGAGGAACGGCCAGTCCGACACGATGCAGGGAAGACCGTGCGCCACTGCGTCGCCGACGGTTCCGGTCGTCAGCATGCCCGTCGGGCGGAACGGCATCACCAGCGCGTCGACCGCGCGTAGGCGGTCGTCATAGACGGCGCGTGCCACTTCCTCGTACGGAAACGCGACGATCCGCGAGTCGGCGACCGGGTCCTGGCCCGGCCAGAGGCAGACAACGAGCAACTCGACATCGGTGCGCCTCGCTGCTGCGACCGCGCGCATGGCGAGATCGACGTCCTTCTCCACGCGCGGGTAGCCGACGACGGCAAGCCGCAGCGCGCCGCGTCTGAGGCCGAGCTCGTCTTCGACCTCAGGGCGAGACCAGCCACGCGAGGCGAGCACAGGGCCGAAGTGCGGGTGAGGGATGATGCACTGAGCTGCGTCGGTGCGAAACCGATACTTCTCCCGCGACACTCGCTCGCCCCAGTGCGTATGGTGAATGACGCCGGCGGCCGCATCTGCCCACAGTTGGTGGACGATCGCCCCGCGCGTCTGCTTGTCGTGCGGGACCAAGTTGTGCTGGGTCCACACGATCGCAACACCGGCGCGTCCGAGCGCTGCGATCAGGCGCTCGTGCGCGCGCGGATCTGAGCGCTGGGGCAGCCACTCCGGCCAGTGAAGGTGGAAGACGTCGAACGCCTCGAGAGCCGCACCGAGCGCCGGTTCGGAACGGCGACGCCAACGGGCGAGTCGCCGAGGGCGAGCTGCAGCGTCGAGGAGCAGGTACGGCGGAAGGTCGTCGTCGGTAACCCATTCCGGCATGGCGCCGTAGATGACGCGGTGGTAGTCCTCGCTTCGATTCGCGGTGAGCACGCGAACAAGAGGCACCGCGCTGCTGTCGTCATCCGGCGTCGCAGGGGGAACGCGTGCGACCATCCAGTGACCCTTATAGCGTCCGCATGACCTCGCCCGGCGATCCAAGCGTCCGGAGCCTCAGGAGAAGAGAAGCGGATGATGGGACTCGAACCCACGACCTTCTGCATGGCAAGCAGACGCTCTAGCCAACTGAGCTACATCCGCGTGGCGCCGGCCAGTATAGCCGGGCCAGGCGCAATCTAGGCGGAATCCAGGGCTTCGTTCACG
>DASPTD010000042.1:0-12264 GCA_035623575.1 Gaiellaceae bacterium | reverse complement strand
CGTTCGGGAGGAGGACTGGGGCCGCGAGACGACGATCACGGCGACGATCGCGTGCGACGGGGTGGAGAAGCCCGTCTGCGTCGCCGAAGTCGTCTACCGCTACTACAACCTCTAGGACGGATCCCAGATCGAGGTATTTCTGCCCTCGGGGTTGTAATTTCCGCTGCTTGTGGTATATCTCGGATCCGAGATTCACGAGGACAAGGGGAGGCGAGATGATCGACGAGGCGGTCCGGCAACTCGAGTCGCAGTGGAGCGACGAGCGGTGGAGCGGAATCGAGCGGACGTACACGGCCGAGCAGGTCGTCAAGCTCCGCGGTTCCGTCGTCCCCGAGCACACGCTCGCGAGACTCGGCGCGGAGCGGCTCTGGGAGCTCCTCCGGCGCGAGGCGCCCGTTCGCGCGCTCGGCGCGCTGACCGGCGGCCAGGCCGTCCAGATGGTGCGCGCCGGCCTCGAGGCGATCTACCTCTCCGGCTGGCAGGTCGCGGCCGACGCGAACCTCGCGGGCTCGACGTATCCCGACCAGAGCCTCTATCCCGTCAACAGCGTCCCGTCGCTCGTCAAGCGCCTTAACAACGCGCTCCTGCGCGCCGACCAGATCGACTTCGCCGAGGGCCGGAACGAGACGCACTGGCTCGCGCCGATCCTCGCCGACGCCGAGGCCGGCTTCGGCGGGCCGCTCAACGCCTACGAGCTGATGCGCTCGATGATCGAGGCCGGCGCCGCGGGCGTCCACTACGAGGACCAGCTCGCGTCCGAGAAGAAGTGCGGCCACCTCGGCGGCAAGGTGCTCGTGCCGACGTCGCAGTTCGTGCGCACGCTCAACGCGGCGAGGCTCGCGGCCGACGTGCTCGACGTCCCCACCGTGCTCGTCGCGCGCACGGATGCGCTCTCGGCCGCCCTGCTGACGAGCGACGTCGACGAGTACGACCGCGACTTCGTCACCGGCGAACGAACCGCCGAGGGCTTCTTCCGCGTACGCGACGGCATCGACGCGGCGATCGCGCGCGCGCTCGCGTATGCGCCCTATGCCGACCTGCTCTGGTTCGAGACGTCGACGCCCGACCTCGGCGAGGCGCGCGCGTTTGCGGATGCGATCCACGAGAGGTTCCCCGGCAAGCTGCTCGCGTACAACTGCTCGCCGTCGTTCAACTGGCGCCGGCAGCTCGACGACGCGCAGATCGCGCGCTTCCAGGAGGAGCTCGCCGGCTGGGGCTATCGCTTCCAGTTCATCACGCTCGCCGGCTTCCACTCGCTCAATGCCGGCATGTTCGAGCTTGCCCGCAACTACAGTCGCGATGCGATGTCCGCCTACGTGCGTCTTCAGCAGCACGAGTTCGAGCTGGAGGAGCTCGGCTACACCGCCACCCGACACCAGCGCGAGGTCGGCGCCGGCTACTTCGACCTCGTGACCCAGGCCGTCGCGCCGGACAGCTCGACGCTCGCCCTCAGGGGCTCGACCGAGGAGGAGCAGTTCGAGCACGAGGAGGCCGTCGCGTGAAGACGCTCGCCCGCGGCGTCGAGGTGACGGCGCCCGCGGACGAGGCGGTGCTGACCCCTGAGGGGCTCGAGTTCGTCGCGCGCCTCCAGCGCGAGCTCAACCCGATCCGGATCGAGCTGCTCGAGCGCCGCCAGGCACGGCAGGCGGAGCTCGACGGCGGCGCGCTGCCGCGGTTCCTCACGGAGAGCCGGGTCGTCCGGGACGGCGAGTGGCGGGTCGCGCCGGCACCCGCCGACCTCCGCGACCGGCGCTGCGAGATCACCGGCCCGGTCGACCGCAAGATGATGATCAACGCGCTCAACTCGGGCGCGCGCGTCTTCATGGCGGACTTCGAGGACGCGAACTCGCCGACGTGGAGCAACGTCGTCGACGGACAGCGCAACGTGTCGGACGCGGTCCGGCGCACGATCGAGCTCGACACGCCGGAGAAGTCGTACCGCCTGAACGACGACGTGGCGACGCTGATGATCCGGCCGCGCGGCTGGCACCTGCCCGAGCGGCACGTGCTCGTCGACGGCGAGCCGGTGTCGGCGTCGCTGTTCGACTTCGGGCTGACCTTCTTCCGCAACGCCCGCGAGCTGCTCGAGCGCGGCAGCGGCCCGTACTTCTACCTGCCGAAGCTCGAGTCGCACCTCGAGGCGCGCCTGTGGGCTTCCGCCTTCGCTCTGGCCGAGGAGGAGCTCGGTGTCCCGCGCGGCTCGATCCGCTGCACGGTGCTGATCGAGACGATCCTCGCCTCGTTCGAGATGGAGGAGATCCTCTGGGAGCTGCGCGACTACGGCTGCGCGCTCAACGCGGGCCGCTGGGACTACATCTTCAGCACGATCAAGAAGTTCCGCGCGCGCGACTGGGTGCTGCCCGACCGCGTCCAGGTGACGATGACGGTGCCGTTCATGCGTGCGTACACCGAGCTGCTCGTCGCACGTTGTCACAAGCACGGTGCGCACGCGATCGGCGGCATGGCTGCGTTCATCCCGTCCCGCAAGGACCCGGAGGTGAACGCCGTCGCGCTGGCGAAGGTGCGCGAGGACAAGGAGCGCGAGTCGAGCGACGGCTTCGACGGAACCTGGGTCGCCCATCCCGACCTCGTGCCGGTGGCGACCGCCGTGTTCGACGCGGTGCTCGGCGGGCGGCCGAACCAGCTGGCGAAGCTGCGCGAGGACGTCGTTCCCGACGAGGCGCGGCTGCTCTCGATCCCCGAGACGCCGGGCGAGATCACCGACGCGGGGCTGCGGACGAACGTGTCCGTCGGCGTCCGCTACCTCGACGCCTGGCTCCACGGCGTGGGGGCGGCGGCGATCGACAACCTGATGGAGGACGCGGCCACCGCGGAGATCTCCCGCTCCCAGGTCTGGCAGTGGGTCCGAGCCGGCCGCTTCGACGCCGAGCACGTACGGCGTGAGGTGGAGGCGGTCGAGGCCGGCAGGGAGGCCAAGCAGCTCTTCGGCGAGCTGGCGCTCGCCCCCGAGCTGGTCGAGTTCCTCACGCTTCCCGCGTACACTCATCTGGAGTGACGCTCGACACCACCAAGGCCGACGACATCGCCCTCGTGATCGAGGAGGCGATCGTCTCCGGGGAGCTCGCCCCGGGGACGGTTCTCCGCCAGGAGCAGCTGTCGGAGCAGTTCAACGTCTCCCGCACGCCCGTGCGAGAGGCATTGCGCCGTCTCGCCGCGCTCGGACTCGTCTCGTTCGTCCCGAACCGGGGCGTGCGCGTGCGGACGATCGCGCGAGACGAGCTGCACGAGGCGTTCATGGTGCGCGCTGAGCTCGAGGGGCTCGCGACGGAGGTGGCGGCCACGAAGATCACGCCCGAGGAGCTCGCGGAGCTCGACGAGTGCGAGCAGCGCTTCTCCGCCATCTCGCAGGAGCTGCGCTCGCGCGAGCCCGGTGACGAGCGGCGCTCGATCATGGGCGATTGGGTGCGCGCCAACCACGCCTTCCACGACGTGATCTACCGCGTCGCCGACCTGCCGCTCGTCGAGCAGCTCGCAAAAAGCGCACGGCGGACCTTCTCGGGGCCGGCGGTATGGGCGCCCGGCGACCACTCGCTCGACGAGCTGTACGCGAAGAACGCGGAGCAGCATCGCGCGATCAAGCAGGCGCTCGTGGCCGGTAGCGGCGAGGGCGCGCGGGCGCTCGCACGCGAGCACGTGCTCTCCTCCTTCCACCTTCTCGAGACGATTCTCGAGCAGGTCGGGGCGCAGCCGCGCGACTGGCGCGTGGCCAGGGGCAGCGGATCGACCCGCTCGCGCCCGGCACCGAGCCGCTGAAGGCGCTTCTGGCATACTTCGTCCATCGTCGCTGCTTGAGCTCACCGGTTTAGCCCCCGCGACCCTGGCTAGGATCGGCGCCTGATGGAGCCGCTCTACACACCCCAGGGCGTCGAGGAACGCTGGCAGCGCGCGTGGGAGGCGGAAGGCCTCTTCCACGCCGACGCGTCCTCGGGGCGGCCCAGCTACGTGATCGCCGTGCCGCCGCCGAACGTGACCGGCGTCCTCCACATGGGCCACGCGCTCAACGCCTCGATCCAGGACGTCCTCGTCCGCTGGCACCGGATGCGCGGCTTCAACGCGCTCTGGCAGCCGGGCTACGACCACGCCGGCATCGCGACGCAGGCGGTGGTCGAGAAGAAGCTCCGCGCCGAGGGGACGTCACGGTTGGAGATCGGCCGCGAGGCGTTCCTCGATCAGGTGTGGGCGTGGCTGCGCGAGTACGGCGGCGTGATCATGGGCCAGTTCCGCAGCCTCGGCTGCTCGCTGGACTATGCGCGCGAGCGGTTCACGATGGACGATGCGTACGTCCGCGCCGTGATGCGCTTCTTCGTGCACCTGTACGAGCGCGGCTGGATCTACCGCGACAACCGGATCATCAACTGGTGCACCGACTGCCGCACCTCGATCTCCGACCTCGAGGTCGAGTACCGGGACGTGGACGACGCGCTGACGTATGCGCGCTATCCGCTCGCGGACGGGCCCGGCTCGGTGACGATCGCGACCGTGCGGCCGGCGACGATCCTCGCCGACGTCGCCGTCGCCGTGCACCCGGACGACGAGCGCTACGCGTCGGTGATCGGCAAGGAGGTCGTCGTGCCCGTGGTCGGACGGCGGGTGCCCGTGATCGCCGACGAGCGCGTGGAGCGCGACTTCGGCACCGGCGCGCTGAAGATCACGCCGGGCCACGATCCCGTCGACTTCGAGATCGGCCGCGACCACGGCCTCGCCGAGCTGACCGTGATCGACCTCGACGGGCACATGATCGGCGACATCCCCGCCGAGCTGCTCGGGCTGACCGAGGACGAGGCGGCCGTGGCGGTGGTGGAGTGGCTGCGCGAGCACGACCAGCTCGAGAAGCGGGAGAGCTACCGGCACGCGGTCGGCCACTGCGAGCGCTCGGGCACGCGCATCCAGCCGCTTGTCTCGCTCCAGTGGTGGTGCGCGATGGACGAGCTCGCCCGTCCGGCGATCGACGTGCTCGAGACGGGCCGCGTCACCTTCCACCCGTCGGTGCACGGCCGCGTCGCGCTCGACTGGCTGAAGGCGATCCGGCCATGGAACATCTCGCGCCAGCTCTGGTGGGGCCATCAGCTGCCCATCTGGTACTGCCCCGACGGCCACGTGACCTGCGTCGAGACGCCGCCCGACGCGTGCGCGGAATGCGGCTCGCGTGAGATCGAGCGCGACCCGGATGTGCTCGACACCTGGTTCTCCTCCGCGCTCTGGCCCTTCGCGACGCTCGGCTGGCCGGACGACACGCCCGAGCTCCGGGCCTTCTACCCGGGTGACGTGAACGTCACCGGCCGCGGGATCATCTTCCTCTGGGAGAACCGGATGATCATGGCCGGCGTCGAGCTGATGGGCGACATCCCGTTCCGCGACGTCGTCATCAACTCGAACGTGCTCGACCCGATCGGGCGGCCGATGTCGAAGAGCCTCGGCAACGGCGTCGACCCGCTCGACCTGATCGCCGCGCACGGCGCGGACGCGACCCGGTACGGGCTGCTGAAGATGTCCTCCACCCAGGACATCAAGTTCACGGAAGGGCCGATCGAGGAGGGGCGCAAGCTCGCGAACAAGCTCTGGAACGCGAGCCGCCTTCTGCTCATGTCGGGCGGCGGCGAGGTGGCGGCTCGTCCCTCGTCGGTCGAGGAACGCTGGATCCTCGCTCGGATCGACGCGGCCCGCGCGGGAGTGGAGACGGACCTCGCCGCGTACGACTTCGCGCATGCGGTCGACCGCCTCTACCACCTCACGTTCGACGACTTCTGCGACTGGTACCTCGAGTCGATCAAGCCGCGCCTCGGCGACGCCGACGTCAAGGCGACGGCATTCGCCGCGCTCGAGCGGCTGCTCGCGCTGCTCCATCCGGTGCTGCCGCACGTGACCGAGGAGATCTGGTCGAACCTGCCCGCCCGCGAGACGCGGCTCGTCGTGGCGCCCTGGCCGGAGCCGGCGCCGGAGTACGCCGACGACCTGGCGGCGCTCGACAGGGCGCAGACGGCGGCGCGCATCTACCGGCGGAGCGGCGTGCGCATCAAGGTGGCGGGCGACTCGCTGCGGATCTTCGAGGCGGTCGTGCGTCCCTCCGCCGATGGACAGGGCGACGTCGACGCCGAGCGGGCGCGCGTGGGGAAGGAGATCGAGCGCTCCGAGCGGATGCTGGCCAACGAGAAGTTCGTGGCGAACGCGTCGCCCGACGTCGTCGAAGCGGAGCGCCTGAAGCTCGCCGAGCACAGGTCCGAGCTCGACGCGCTCGGCGAGTAGGTGGTCACGGCCGCGACCGCCTGGATCGCGTCGCTCAGCCCGTGGCCGGCGGAGGGCTTCGGGCTCGAGCGGATGCGCGCGCTGCTCGCCGAGCTCGGCGACCCCCAGCTGCGCTACCCGGCCGTGCACGTCGTCGGCACGAACGGCAAGTCGACGACGGTGCGGATGACCGAGGCGCTCCTCGCGGACGCGGGCCTCGCGGTCGGCGCGTATCTCTCGCCCCACGTGCGCGGCTGGAGCGAGCGCATCCGGATCCGCGGCGCCGAGTCAGACTTCGAGCGCGCGGTCGCCGCTGTCAGACACCGGGCCGTGGCCGCCGGGGCGACGCAGTTCGAGGCCCTGACCGCTGCCGCGCTTGTCGCCTTCGCGGAGGCCGAGGTCGACGTCGCGGTCGTCGAGGCGGGCCTCGGCGGCCGTCACGATGCGACGAACGTCCTCCGCACGCGTGTCGTCGTCCTCACGAGCGTCGCGCTCGACCACATGGACGTCCTCGGCGACACGCGGGAGGCGATCGCCGCCGAGAAGCTCGCAGTCATCCAGCCCGGCTGCTCGGTCGTGCTCTCCGAGCCGGAGTGGCGCGAGCTCGCCGAGGAGAACGGCGCCGCCGACGTCGTCGTCACCGCCCGCAGCAACCTCGCACTGGCGGTCGATGCGGCGGAGGCGTTCCTCGGCGAGCCGGTCGATCCCCATGTGGCCCAGGACATCGCGCTCCCGGGCCGCCTCGAACGGCGCGGCGAGCGCCCGCTGGAGCTCTGGGACGGAGCCCACAACCTCGCCGGCATCGGCTACCTGCTGCCGCGCCTCCCGTCGCGGGAGTACGTGCTCGTCTGCTCGATCCTCCGGGACAAGCGGCCGGAGCTGATGCTCGAGGCGCTCTCCGTTCTCGGCGGCACCCTCGTCGCCACCGAGTCCGCAATTGACCGGGCCGTCCCCGCAGGGGAACTCGCCCTTCGCGCCGAACCGTACTTTCGACATGTGGAGTCCGACCCTGACCCGGCAGCGGCCCGTCTTCGCGCGCTCGACCTCGCCGGCCCGGACGGCGCGGTTCTCGTCACGGGCTCCCTCTATCTTCTTGCCCAGCTCAGTGGTCCGGGCTAGAACCCATAGCATGCGCGAGAAGCTCGGCGTCTTCGCGGTTGCCGCGCTCGTTCTCCTCGTGGTCGTGGGCGGCGCCTTCGGCGCCGGCTACCTGATCGGGCGGGTGCTGCTGTGAGCGCCGCCGCGATCGGCAGCTTCTTCAACTCCGGCACGTGGTTCGTGATCCGGAACCTGCTGATCTTCTTCGCGTTCGTCTTCTGGGTCTCGTTCGCCTACTGGGTCTACAAGGACGCGCGCCGCCGGGTCGAGGACCCGTGGCTCGTCGGCATGGCGACGCTGCTCGGGTCGGTGCCGGTGGTGGGGCCGTTCATCTACATGCTCTTCCGGCCGCCCGAGTATCTCGAGGACGTGCGCGAGCGCGAGCTCGAGATCCGCGCGATGGAGGACCGGCTCTCGAAGCGCGACCTCCACTGCCCGGTCTGCCGCTCGGAGGTCGATCCCAGCTTCCTCGTCTGCCCGATCTGCACGACGAAGCTCAAGCAGGCCTGCTCACGGTGCAAGGCGCCGCTCGAGGCGTTGTGGCAGGTGTGCCCGTTCTGCGAGACGCCCATCGAGCCGGCGGTCGTGGCCGCGCCGACGCTGCAGGCGCGGCGCAGCCAGAGCTCCCCGTAGCGGCGGCGACTACACTCCCGCCCCGTGGCCGTCGAGCAGACACTCATCCTGATCAAGCCTGACGCCGTCCGGCGCGGCCTCGTCGCCGAGATCCTCGGCCGCATCGAGCGGCGCGGCTTCGCGATCCGCGCCGGCAGGCTGCTCACCGTGAGCCGCGAGCTCGGCGAGCGTCACTATGCCGAGCACGCGGAGAAGCCGTTCTTCCCGGAGCTGGTGGACTTCATCACGTCGGGGCCGACGTGGGCGCTCGTGGTCGAAGGCGAAGGAGCGATCGCGACGATGCGAAAGACGATCGGCGCGACGAACCCCGCGAACGCAGAGCCGGGAACGATCCGGGGCGACCTCGCGATGTCGATGCCGGACAATCTCGTGCACGGCTCGGACTCGCCGGAGTCCGCAGAGCGTGAGGTCGCGCTCTGGTTCCGCGCCGATGAGCTCGCCTGAGCCGGACAGCGCGCCGCCCCTCCTGCTCGCGTCGACGTCGCCGCAGCGGCGGGCGATCCTCGAGCAGCTCGGCATCGCCTTCGAGGCGGCGCCGCCGCGCTACGAAGAGGACGATCCGCCCGAGGCCGACGCGACCCGGCTCGTGTGCGACCACGCGAGCGCGAAGGCACGCTCCGTCTCGGACGAGGCCGCCGGCCGGCCGGTGCTCGGCGTCGACACGACGGTCGTCCTCGGGGGACGGATCTTCGCCAAGCCCGCCGACGCGCGGGCTGCCGAGCGGATGCTCACGGTGCTGTCCGGGCGGACACACGCCGTCGTGTCCGGTCTGTGCCTGTGGACCCCGGAGTGGGAGGTCGTCGACGCGGTGGCGACGCTCGTCACGTTCCGCACGCTGACGCCGCGCGACCTGGCCGCCTACGTTGCGACGGGGGAATGGGAGGGCCGAGCCGGCGGCTATGCGATCCAGGGCCGCGGCGCCGCCCTCGTCGACCGCGTCGAAGGCGACTACCTGAACGTCGTCGGCCTGCCGGCAGCCCTCCTGGTGCGCCTCCTGGCCGAGCGCTTCCCAGGCTCGTACGGGTTTGGTTGAGGGCGCTGGACGCTCGCCCGCGCGACGCGCCAGGGCCGGAGCGAACGCGAAGCGCTCGTGGAGGCCGACCTCACGCGCGCGGGGATGGCGAAGCCACCACCGTGCGCGCTTCCTGTCCCGGTCGCCTCTCGTGACAAGCGGACGGCGGCTCCGCCGCCGTCCGCTCTGCGGAGCACAGACGCGAACCGCGTGGCGGGCGCAGCCCGCCGCGCGGCAGAAATCGGGGTGCCCAGATTCGAACTGGGGACCTCTCCGACCCGAACGGAGCGCGCTACCAGGCTGCGCCACACCCCGCGGTGCGGCCCATAGGGTAGCGTGCGACCGGTATGCCCGACCGGATCCGCGTCGCGTGCCGTGGCCGGTGCGGGCCCAGGGCACGTGCCTCGTGATCGCCCCATGACGCTCCGCGCGGTTCTCTTCGACGTCGACTTCACGCTCGCCCGGCCCGGTCCCGAGCTCGGGCCGGACGGCTACGCCCGCGCCGGCGAGCGGCACGGGCTCACGCTCGATCCGTCCGCCTACGAGGCAGCACGCGACGCCGCCCTCGTCGACCTGAAGCGGCACCCGGAGCTCGAGCACGACGAGGAGATCTGGTTCTCGTTCACCGAGCGGATCGTGCTCGGGATGGGAGGCGTGCAGCCGGCGTCGCACGCCTGTGCGGTCGAGATCACGAGGGGCTGGGAGCGGCACGACAACTTCGAGCTCTACGAGGACACGATCCCGGCGCTCGCCGAGCTGCGACGCGCGGGCTTGAAGATCGGTCTCGTCTCCAACTCGGCGCGCGACATCCACGGGTTCGCCCGCCACCATGCGCTCGACGTCGACGCGGGGATCAGCTCGTTCCACCACGGCAAGACGAAGCCGCACGCGTCGATCTTCCGGGCCGTGCTCGACCTGCTCGCGGTCGAGCCCGCGGAGGCGGCGATGGTCGGCGACGTGATCGAGGACGACATCGAGGGCGCGCTCGCGCTCGGCATGCGCGCGATCCTGCTCGACCGCACCGGCAGCCATCCCGACTTCGCGCCGCGGATCGAAGGCCTCCACTCTCTCCGGGCGGCGCTCGGTCTGCCTACACTCTGACGCGTGGCAGCGTGGCTTGCCTGGGCGATCGCGGCGGTCCTGCTCGCCGTAGGCGAGATCTTCACGCCGGGCCTCTTCTTTCTCGGCCCGGTCGCGCTCGCCGCCGTGACGTCCGCGCTCGCCGCAGTGCTCGGCGCCGCCGTCTGGCTGCAGCTCGTCGTCTTCGCCGCGGGCTCGTTCGCGTCGCTCGCGTTCCTGCGCCCGATCGCGAGGGCGCACCTGCGCCTGCCGCCGGCGCTGCGCACGGGCGCCGCCGCCCTCGAGGGCGCGCGCGCGACGGTGCTCCGGCGCGTCGACGCCGACGGCGGCCTCGTCCGCATCGGCGGCGAGGAGTGGACGGCGCGGCCGTATGCGGAGGGCGAGGTGTTCGAAGCGGGCGCGCAGGTGGAGGTCGCGAAGATCGAGGGTGCGACGGCACTCGTCTACCGGTAAACCAAAGGAGCTCCCATGGTCGGTCTGATCGTCATCCTCGTCGTCGCGGTGCTCGTGCTCGCGGTTCTCGCGCGCACGATCCGGATCGTCCCGCAGGCCCGCGCGGGTGTGATCGAGCGGCTCGGCCGCTACCACCGGACGCTCAATCCCGGTCTCGCGATCGTCGTCCCCTTCATCGACCGGCTGCGCCCGCTGATCGACCTTCGGGAGCAGGTCGTGTCATTTCCGCCGCAGCCGGTGATCACCGAGGACAACCTCGTCGTGAACATCGACACGGTCATCTACTTCCAGGTCAACGATCCGAAGTCGGCGACGTACGAGATCGCGAACTACATCCAGGCGATCGAGCAGCTGACGGTCACCACGCTTCGCAACGTGATCGGCGGGATGGCGCTCGAGAGCACGCTCACGTCGCGCGACGAGATCAACGGCCAGCTGCGCGGCGTGCTCGACGAGGCGACCGGGAAGTGGGGGATCCGCGTCAACCGCGTCGAGCTGAAGGCGATCGACCCGCCCGGCTCGATCAAGGACTCGATGGAGAAGCAGATGCGCGCCGATCGAGAGAAGCGCGCCACCATCCTGCAGGCGGAGGGCCAGAAGCAGTCGGCGATCCTCACCGCCGAGGGCGAGAAGCAAGCGGCCGTCCTCCGGGCGGAGGGGCAACGGCAGGCGACGATCCTGCAGGCTGAGGGCCAGGCGAAGGCGATCGATACCGTCTTCAGCGCGATTCACCAGGGCAACCCCGACCCGCAGCTGCTCGCCTACCAGTACCTGCAGGCGCTGCCGCTGATCGCGCAGGGCGAGTCGAACAAGGTGTGGATCATCCCGGCCGAGTTCCAGCAGGCGCTCGGCAAGATCGGCGGCGTGCTCGGGGCCGCCTCGAACGAGACGGAGCCGAAGGACAAGTAACAAGTTGTCACTTGCCGAGAGGATCGGCCGCGCGTTCGGCGCTGCCTCGAGCGAGACGGAGCCGAAAGGCAAGTAACAAGTTGTTACTTGCCGTTACCGGTCGCCGGCGAGCGCCGCGCGCCAGGCGGCGGTGTGCTCGCCGAGGGCCGCGGCGCGGCCGGGCGCGGCGGTGCCGAGGTCGGCGGCGGCCTCGGCCAGGGTCGCGACGGGGCCGACGCACACGTCGGCGCCGTCGAACAGGCTCGACCACTCGGCGAGCGATCGCGTTGCAAACGCGGCGGCGAGCTCCTCCGCGAGCGGCTCCTGGTCGGCGTCGTACTGGCGCTCCGCGAGCCCCGGCCGGCCGAGCAGCTCGCAGAGCCGCGCGAAGAACACCGGCTCGAGCGCACCCACGGTGAGCGCGCGCCCGTCCGAGGTCGCGTAGATGCGATAGCACGCGAGACCGCCGGTCAGCAGCCGCGGCCGCGGCTCGCCGGCGAGCCGGTGCGCTGCGAGCCGGTGCGATCCGTGCGTCATCGAGACGACGAGCCTCGCGCCCCGGCCCGTTCGCTCGCGCCGGAGCAGCGCCGCCAGCACCTCCGTCACCGCCCCGAGCGCGCCGGCAGCGAGATCCGCGATCTGCACCGGCGGCCACGCGGGCGCCGTGTCCTCCAGCACGCCCGCCCAGCCGAGGTAGTTGATGTCGTGGCCCGCGCGCTGCTCGTGGCGCCCCCCGAGCCCGAAGCCCGTGATCGAGCAGTAGACCGTGCGCTCGGGTGCGTCCGCGGGGCCGACGCCGAGCCGCTCGGCGACGCCGGGCCGGAACGATTCGAGCACGACGTCGGCGCGTTCGAGCA